>MESQ01000014.1 GCA_001771065.1 Burkholderiales bacterium RIFOXYD12_FULL_59_19
GGCCAGCCCACCAATCAAAACGTATTGGACCTGGTGGCGGTGCAGGGTGGCAAACAGGTCAAGGTAAAACACGGCTTACTTCCCCCAACTATCCTTCAACCCCACCGCCAGATTAAACACCGGCTTTGTCCCTTGCACATGATCCACCCGATCCGCCACAAAGTACCCATGCCGCTCAAACTGGAAGTTCTGGCCGGGCAGGGCGTTGGCCAGTGACGGCTCGACTTTTGCCGTGATGACCTTCAGGCTGTTCGGGTTCAGGCTTTCGATGAAGTCTTTGCCGCCCGCGTCGGGCTGGGCATCCAGAAACAGGCGGTCGTACAGACGCACTTCGGCGTTGACGCCGTTGGCCACGCCGACCCAGGTGATGGCGGCTTTGACCTTGACGGTTTCGCTGCCGGGCGTGCCGCTTTTGGTGTCGGGCACCACGGTGGCCAGCACTTCGGTGAAGTTGCCGTCGGCGTCTTTGTTGCAGCCGGTGCATTCGATCACGTAGCCGCCCTTCAGGCGCACCTTGTTGCCGGGGAACAAACGCTTGTAGCCTTTGGGCGGCACTTCTTCAAAGTCTTCGCGGTCGATCCATACCTCTTTGCCGATGCTGAAGTGGCGGGCTGGCGGTGGCTCGGTGCCTTCGGGTGGATGGGGCAGGGCAGGTTGGCTGCAGGGTTCCAGGTGGCCGGGCGCAAAAACCTCGTCCCAATTGGTCATCACCAGCTTCACCGGGTTCAGCACGGCAAAGCCACGGTGCGCTTTCAGCTCCAGGTCTTCACGCAGGCAGCCTTCCAGGGTGGAATAGTCGATCCAGCTGTCGCTTTTGGTCACGCCGATGCGCTCGGCAAACAGTTGCAACGCTGCAGGTGTATAGCCACGGCGGCGCAGGCCGACGATGGTTGGCATGCGCGGGTCGTCCCAGCCGTTGACTTTGTGGTCGTACACCAGTTGCGCCAGCTTGCGTTTGCTGGTGATGACATAGGTCAGGTTGAGGCGGGCAAATTCGTACTGGTGCGGTGGTGGGCTGGCCAGCAGGCTGCCCTCAATCAACCGCGCCATCAGCCAGTCGTAAAACGGGCGTTGGTCTTCAAATTCGAGCGTGCAGATGCTGTGGGTGATCTGCTCCAGCGCGTCTTCGATCGGGTGGGCAAAGGTGTACATCGGGTAGATGCACCATTTGTCCCCTGTGTTGTGGTGGGTGGCGCGGCGGATGCGGTAGATGGCCGGGTCGCGCAGGTTGATGTTGGGGCTGGCCATGTCGATCTTGGCGCGCAGCACCATGGCCCCATCGGGGTACAGGCCGTCGCGCATTTGTTGGAAACGGGCCAGGTTTTCTGCCGGGGTGTGGTTGCGGTACGGGCTGTCCACGCCGGGTTTGCCAAAGTCGCCCCGGTTCACGCGCATTTGCTCGGGCGTTTGCTCGTCCACGTAGGCGTGGCCGGCTTCGATCAGGTAAACGGCCGCGCGGTACATAAAGTCAAAGTAGTCGCTGGCCTGGTAGGGCGCGGCATCGGGGGCGCCGTTCCATTCAAAGCCGAGCCATTTCACCGAGTCGATGATGCTGTTGACGTATTCGGTGTCTTCTTTTTCGGGGTTGGTGTCGTCAAAGCGCAGATGGCACACGCCGCCATAGTCGCGCGCCAGGCCAAAGTTCAGGCAGATGCTTTTGGCGTGGCCAATGTGCAGGTAGCCGTTGGGTTCCGGGGGAAAGCGGGTGCGAATTTTGGCCGGGTCAGGCTGGCCCTTGGCGTGGTGGGCGGCGTCACCGGGGCTGCCACCCCATTGGCGGCCGGTATAGGTGCCGTTGGCCAGGTCAGATTCGATGATCTGGCGCAAAAAATTGCTGGGTTTGACGACGTCGGTGGCCACTGCGCTGGCAGCAGGCTTGTTGTGTGTGTTTGCGGGGTGACTCATGCGCCTGATTTTAGGGGGCGGCTGGGCCATTTGGTGGCTGGCTTGAGAGCAATAGAATGGCAGTTCAGGTTAACCAGGCCGCAGCAGCGGGTATAAAGTGGGAAATTCAAATTGACCCAGGAATTTCGATGCCATTGAACGATCCAAAACCTCAGCCTTTTGCACCCGGCACCCAGCTCCGGCATTACAAAGGCGGGCGTTATACCGTTGTCGGCACTTGCCTGATTGAGGCCACCCTGCAACCGGGCGTGTTGTACCAGCCGCTGCAAGGCGACAGCCAGCACGTGACCTGGATGCGTCCTTTGGCAGAATTTCATGACCTGGTTACCACCGCTGACAGCGTGGTCCCGCGGTTTGTGCAAATTGCCGATGCCAATGAAAAAGCCCTAAGTAGATCAACTACTTAGGGCATCATCTGGCGGAGCAGGGGGGATTCGAACCCCCGGGGGATTTAACTCCCCGCACGCTTTCCAGGCGTGTGACTTAAACCACTCATCCACCGCTCCAGAGCTGGCGATTCTACCCGCCTGGACGACTACTTTCGGATTCGCTGGACATAGAAATTTATATCCCGTGCCTGGGCCTGGCTTTGCGCAATAAAAAAGGGAAGCAAACCAGGTTTGCTTCCCTCGCAGGCTGACAGTTTGACCCGTCAGCACTGGATTGATTTGGCTTAACGCAGCACAGCCAGGGTTTCCAGTTGGCCACCGCGAACGGTTTTCAGGGTCAATGCACCGTTTTTGATGTCGCCTTTTTCGTCAAAGGAAACAGGGCCAGAAACACCCTTGAAATCGGCGGTGGTTGCCAGCATGGGCAGGTATTTGGCCGGATCAGACGAGTCAGCCTTGACCATGGCAGCCACCATGACGTTGACTGCGTCATAGACGTAAGGCGCATAGAGCTTGACGTCGGTGTTGAACTTGGCCTGGTATTTGACCTTGAACTCATCCATGCCAACTTTGGCTTCGCCATCCACACCACCGGCTTCAGCACAGTAGACCTGGTTGTCGGCAATGGCGTCACCACCGAGCTTGACCAGTTCGGTCGTGCAGATGCCGTCACCACCCATGAACTTGGACTTGATGGCCAAAGATTTCATTTGCTTGAGCATGGGGCCGGCCACTGCGTCCATACCGCCGAAGAACACCACGTCGGGCTTCTTGGCCTTGATGGTGGTCAGGATAGAGGTGAAGTCTGTGGCCTTGTCGGTGGTGAATTCCTTGGCAACCACTTTGCCGCCAGCGGCTTCAACTGCCTTGGCAAATTCTTCGGCAACGCCCTGACCATAAGCGGTACGGTCATCAATCACGGCAATGGACTTGCCCTTGAGGGTGTTCACTGCATATTTGCCCAGCGTGCCGCCCAATTGGGTGTCGTCAGCCACCATACGGAAGGTGGTCTTGAAGCCTTGACGGGTGTACTTGGGGTTGGTGGAGGAGGGCGAGATTTGGGGAATGCCCGCTTCGCTGTAGATTGTGGAGGCGGGGATGGTGGTGCCTGAGTTCAGGTGACCCACGACACCAGCCACTTTGGCGTCAACCAGTTTTTGCGCAACAGCGGTACCTTGCTTGGGATCGGCAGCGTCGTCTTCAGCCAGCAGCTCAAAAGTAACCTTTTGACCGCCCAGCATGACACCTTTGGCATTGAGTTCGTCAATGGCCAGGCGAGCGCCGTTTTCGTTGTCTTTGCCGAGGTGGGCAATGGCACCGCTGGTAGGACCAACGTGACCAATTTTGACAACATTGGCGGCGGGCGCGGGTGCGGGGGCAGCAACAGGTGCAGGCGCAGCAGCTGGGGCAGGAGCCGGTTCTTCTTTTTTGCCACAGGCAACCAGCAAGGTGGCCGCAGCGATCAGGGTCAAGGTACTTTTAATGCGCATAAAAACTCCATGTAAAAAGGAAAATTGTAGAAATAAATTCTAGCCCCGCACGATAGCCTAAATTGACACCTTGTGCCATAGGGTAAGACATCAATTTTGTGCGTCAATGTCAACTATTGTCAGGTGCCGCTGTCGGCTTGGGGCGGTTTTGGGCGTCTAAAGCATCCATCGCAGCCTGACGCACCAGGGACGCCATATCACTTTGTACTCGGGCAGTCATCTCATGCAAATGTTGTGCCAGTGTTGCGCGCAGCCATTGTTCGGTTTCCTGCTGCAGTCTGTGCATCAGCAGCGGTTGAATCTGTTGCCAAATCTCTGCCGCCAGGGCTTCGGCTTCGACCTGTCCAAGGGCGGTGCCCGGGGTGGGCAGAGGTGGAATAACCACTTCCGTGAGGGTGGGCACAAAGCGGGGCGGTTGGCGTGTGGGTGTGGTCACGTTGGTGCTTTGGCTGGCAGGCTGTGGTTGGTGAGCTTGCAACCCATGCTGGCGTAATGTTTCCAGCGGTTACGGGCCTCCTGTTTGTCGTTGGCGTCTTCGCTCACGATTTCAATGACGCGCGCAAATTGCTCAAAACCCGCAGGCACCCCGGAACCCAGGTTCAACAAGATGGCGGAGGCCTTGGGGGCAGGCAAGTGCGGGCTGAGCACGATGGCGGTGTTTTCCAGCACCTGAGCGGGTGCGTCCTGAAAACAATGGGGCACAAAATCGGTGCTTGAAAAAGTCCAGAGACGCTGGTCAAGCAGCAGCAGCGTTTCTTCATCTGCCGTGACCCGCACCTGCGCGGCGCTGGCAGCCGCCTTGCGCAGCCAGCGGCAGGCATGAAGCAGCCGGTCTGGCACCTGGGTATGGAATTCGACGTCGGACACTGGCTTCAGGCGGCGCTGACTTGTAACGACATCACGTAGTGCAGCAACAAGCCCACGGGGCGCCCGGTGGCCCCTTTGGCGGCACCGCTTTTCCAGGCCGACCCGGCAATGTCCAGGTGCCCCCAGGGGTACTTGCTGGTAAAACGCTGTAAAAATTTGGCGGCGGTGATGGCGCCGCCGGGACGACCGGCCACATTGGCCACATCGGCATACTTGGTTTTCAGGCCTTCGGCATAGTCATCATCGAGCGGCATGGGCCAGCACAGGTCTTGCGACGACTCGCTGGCCTTTGCCATTGCCGCGGACAAAGCCGGGTCGCTTGAGAAAAAGCCGCTGCGTACGCCGCCCAGCGCAATCACGCAGGCACCGGTCAGCGTGGCAATGTCAAGCACAGCCTGTGGTTTGAAGCGTTCGGCGTAGGTCAGGGCATCACACAGCACCAGCCGGCCTTCGGCGTCGGTGTTGAGGATCTCAATGGTCTGCCCGCTCATGCTGGTTACCACGTCACCCGGTTTGACGGCGCGGCTGCTGGGCAGGTTTTCGCAAGCCGGAATCAGGCCGACGACGTTGATGTTGGGCTGCAGCTCGGCCAGCGCCTTGAAGACGCCCAGCACGCTGGCGGCGCCACACATGTCGTATTTCATTTCATCCATTTCGGCGGCAGGTTTGATGGAAATGCCACCGCTGTCAAAGGTAATGCCTTTGCCCACCAACACCACGGGAGGCTGGTTCTTGGCGGCACCCTTGTAGTGCAGTTCGATGAATTTCAGGGGTTCTGCCGAGCCCTTGGCCACCGCCAGAAAAGCACCCATGCCCAGCTTTTCCACCTCTTTGAGACCCATCACCGTGCATTTGATGCGTGGTGATTTGGCCAGGGCCTGGGCGGCGTGCGCCAAATGAGAGGGTGTGGCGTGGTTGGCCGGGCGGTTGGCCCATTCCTTGGCCAGTTCAATGCCGCGCACAGTGGCAACGGTTTGGTCAAAGGATGCAGCCAGATCCGTGCTGCTGGGCACGCCGACCTTGACCAGGCCAATCGTGCGCACCTCGGCTTTGCTCAAGGTGGTGGCGTAGACATAGCTGGCCTCAGCCAGGGTGCTTAAGGCCACATGGAGCGTCTGGCTGTCGGGGGTCTGGTCAAAACACAGGGTAACTTGTTTGGGCTTGGCCGATTTGACCAGGGCCATGGCGGCCGACACGCCTTTGCGGACGTTGCCGGGCTTGCCATCAGCCACCTGCACCAGCACCAGCCGTGCGCAGCTAAGGCCGGCGGGGCGGTAGATGTCGAGCAGGCTGCCCGGTTTGTCGGCCAGGTCACCGGCCTTCAAGGCCTTGCTGATCAGGTTGGACAGCGGATTCCGGCCAGCTTTGAAGGTGCTTGAGAGCAGCATCAGCAAAACATCACATTTTTCGTGGCCGGCTTGCGCCGCATCCAAATCCAGCAGTTCAAAGTTCATAATTCAGCCTTTCAAATTGCATCAATGTTATTCCATTCATCCTTACGTAAAGAGCTGTCCCGCAGTTTTGGTGCAAGCCTGATCGTGTTGGTCACGGTGGTCATGACCATGACGCTGATCCGCACCCTGGGTCTGGCCTCGCGCGGCAGCTTTAATCCCTCTGACGTTTTTTTGGTCATGGGTTACACCGTGTTGGCTTATATGCCCACGCTGTTGACCCTGGGCCTGTTTATTGCCATTATTTCCACCTTGTCGCGCATGTACCGTGACAGTGAAATGGTGATCTGGCTGTCCAGTGGGCAGGGCCTGTTGTCCGTGGTCAGACCCTTGTTGCGTTTTGCCTGGCCGGTGTTTGCCGTGGTGGCCGGCCTGGCTTTGTTGATCTTGCCCTGGACCAATTTGCGCATCGAAGAGCTCAAAAATCAATATGAAAAACGCAGTGACCTGGAACGTGTTGAGCCCGGTCAATTTCAGGAGTCTGCCGACGGTTCACGGGTGTTTTTTGTAGAAAAAGAAGCGTCAGGCACACAAACCGGTGCCAATGTTTTTATTGCCACCACCGAAAAAGGCAAGGAAACCGTGACCTCGGCGCGCAACGGTCGCATTGAAAATCTGCCGACAGGGCGCTTTTTAATGCTCAGCAATGGCCAGCGACTGGAACGCACCATCGGGTCGTCTGACCTCAAACTCAGCGAGTTTGAGCAGTACGGGGTACAGATTGGTCAGGAAACGCTGGACGACATGAATTACCGGCCCGCCAACACCCGTACCACTGGGGAACTGCTCAAAAACCTCACACCCGGGCATTGGGCTGAGTTGTCGTGGCGACTGGGCTTGATTTTGACCTCGTTCAATTTCGTGATCATCGGGGTCACGGTGTCGAGCGTGAATCCGCGTGTGGCGCGCAGTGCCAACTTGGTATTTGCCTTGTTTGCCTTTGTTTTGTATTACAACTTGCTCAGTTTGGGGCAAAACGCCATTGCCACAGGTAAATTCAGTTTTACCCAATTGCTGGTGGGTTTACACGGCAGTATTTTTGTGTTGGCCATGTTGGTGCTGATCAAAAGACATCACAACTGGCAGGGGCGTGAAATGTTGGCTTTGCTGCACTGGCGGCGCGGAGCAAACCCGTCATGAAAACCATGCGCCGGCTGATTTACGGCGAAATCCTCGTTGCGGTGGCGTTTGTCACGCTGGGTTTTTTGTCCTTGTTTTTCTTCTTTGATCTGGTTGAAGAGATTCAATCGGTGGGACGCCATGCGGCCACTGGCTACAAGCTGGTGCACGCTCTCAGCTATGTGGCCTTGATCATTCCCAGCCACCTGTATGAACTGATGCCCATTGCGGTGCTGATCGGTACCATCTTTGTCATGGCGCGGCTGGCGCAGAGTTCTGAGTTCACCATTTTGCGTACCAGCGGGCTTGGCCCCGGGCGCGCCCTGAAGTCCTTGCTGATTTTGGGGCTGGGTTTTGTTGTGCTGACCTTTGCGCTGGGCGACTACGTTTCACCGGCGGCAGACCGCACGGCCCAACTGCTCAAGGCGCGTTATACCGGGCGTATCACGGTGGGACAGACGGGCGCCTGGCTCAAGGAAAAACAAAATGGCGGTCAGTTTGCCGTCAATGTGGGAGAACTCGCCTCGGATGGCGTTTTGCACGACATCCGGATCTTTGAGTTTGACACCCGTGGTTTTCTGATGTCGATGATGCAGGCCCAATCGGCTTCGGTGTCTGACGATGCGTCTTGGCAATTGCTGCAAGTGCAGCGCACCGAGTTTCCAGCCGAGGGAGCCACCACCGCCAGCATTGATCGCAGCCAGCTGGAAACCTTGCGCTGGCCGAATCAGCTCAGCGCAGACATGGTGGCTGCCGCCTTGCTCAAGCCCGAGCGCATGCGCACCATTGACCTGTTTCAGTACATTGCGCATTTGCAAAGCAACGCGCAGGCCGCACAGCGTTATGAGATCGAGTTCTGGAAAAAAGTTTTTTACCCCTTGAGCTGCCTGGTGATGGTGGTGCTGGCGCTGCCGTTTGCCTATTTGCATTTTCGCGCGGGCAGCATCACCACCTATGTGTTTGGTGGTGTCATGGCCGGCATCAGTTTCTTTTTGCTCAATAACGTATTTGGTTATATTGGCAATTTGCAGAACTGGCAGCCCTGGCTGACCGCTGCCATGCCTGGCATGATTTATTCGGTGCTGTCGCTGACGGCCTTCGGCTGGCTGGTGCTCCGGCGCTGACGGGAAAATGACAGATATTTAGACTTTTGATTGAAGGCTATTGACCTATGCAAGCAACGATCCTGTTTGGACATGGTTCACGCGACCCGCTTTGGCGGGTTCCGATTGACACAGTGGCGCAGCGTATGCAGGTGATTGACCCGCAGTGCTGTGTGCGTTGTGCCTTTCTTGAGATCACCGCGCCTGATCTGGCCGCGACCACCGCCGAGCTGGTGGCTCTGGGTGTCAGCGGCATCACCATCGTGCCCATGTTTCTGGGGGTGGGCCGCCATGCCCGCGACGACCTGCCGGTGCTGGTGCAGGCGCTGCAGGCCGACTACCCCGAGGTTCGTTTTCTGTTGCAGCCGTCTGTGGGTGAAGACGCACGTGTGGTCGAACTGCTGGCGCAGATTGCCTTGCCCGGCATGCCTGCGACGGCCTCCGCAGTCGTATGAACCTGCATCAATTCCGCTTTGTCCAGGAGGCGGTTCGGCGCAACCTCAACTTAACCGAGACCGCCCGGGCCCTGCACACCTCCCAGCCCGGCGTTTCCAAAGCCATCATCGAGCTGGAAGAAGAGTTGGGCATCGAGATTTTTGCGCGTCATGGCAAACGCCTCAAAAGGGTCACCGAGCCGGGCCGGCAAGTGCTCAAGAGCATTGAGCTGATCATGCGCGAAGTCACCAACCTGAAGCGTATTGGTGACGAATTCAGTGCCGAGGACAGCGGCACCCTGTCGATTGCCACCACCCATACCCAGGCGCGTTATGTCCTGCCCGAACCGGTGGCCAAACTGCGCCAGGCCTACCCCAAGGTCAATGTCAGCCTGCACCAGGGTTCGCCCAACCAGGTGGCGCAGATGTTGATGGACGAAGTGGCTGAAATTGGCATCGCCACCGAGTCGCTGGATGGTTTTGACGAGCTCGTGAGCCTGCCCTGTTATGAATGGCAACACGTGCTGGTGTTGCCGGCCGGGCATCCGCTGTGTGTCAAGGAAAACCTGACGCTCGAAGACATCGCCCATGAGCCCTTGATCACCTACCACCCGTCTTACACCGGCCGGACCAAAATTGACCACGCCTTTGCGGTACGCAAGCTTGAGCCCCGCATTGCGCTCGAAGCGATTGATTCGGACGTGATCAAGACCTATGTCAAGCTCGGGCTGGGCGTGGGTATTGCCGCCGAAATGTCGGTGCGTGACCTGGTGGACGGCGGCCCCAACCCCGATCTGGTGGTGCGCCCAGCTGGCCAGTTGTTTGGCCAGAATGTGGCCCGGGTCGCCTTCAAGCGTGGCGCTTATCTGCGTAATTTTGTCTACCAATTTGCCGAACTGCTCAGCTCCCGCCTCACCCGCAACCTGGTGGCCCGCGCCATGACGGGACATGTGAATGATTATGAATTGTAAGATATTGCGGGACAGATCAAGATTTGCGAAGCAAATTTGCTCTGTCCTCAACAAATTAAAGGATTGCGGGACAGACCGCAGCTCGCGCAGCGAGCAAGCTCTGTCCTCAACTGACTAAACATGATTACCCTCCAAACCAAACTCCCCAACGTCGGTACCACCATCTTTACCGTGATGTCGGCCCTGGCGGCAGAAAAAAATGCGGTTAACCTGGGTCAGGGTTTTCCGGACTTTGACTGTGACCCCCGCTTGCTGGATGCCGTGACCCAGGCCATGCAGCAGGGCAAAAACCAGTACCCGCCGATGCCGGGCGTGCCGGTATTGCGTGAAGCCGTGGCGGCCAAGATTGCTGCGCTTTACCAGCACCAGTACAGCGCCGCCACCGAGGTCACCATCACGGCCGGGGCCACACAAGCCATTCTGACCATCATTCTGGCCGTTGTGCACCCCGGCGACGAAGTGATCGTGCTGGAGCCTTGTTATGACAGCTATGTGCCCAACATCGAGCTGGCCGGTGGTGTACCGGTGCGTGTGCCCCTGATACCTGGCACCTTTCGCCCTGATTTTCAAAAAATTGCGGCCACCATCACGCCCAAAACGCGCGCCATCATCGTCAACTCACCGCACAATCCCAGTGGCACGGTCTGGACGGCAGCAGAAATGCGTCAGCTTGAGGCTTTGCTGGCGCCCACCAACGTGATCCTGATCAGCGACGAGGTGTATGAACACATGGTCTATGACGGCCAGAAACACCAAAGTGCGGCCATGTTCCCAGGCTTGGTCGAGCGCGCTTTTGTGGTGTCGAGTTTTGGCAAGACCTACCATGTGACCGGCTGGAAAGTGGGCTATGTGGCGGCCCCGGTCGCGCTCACGCATGAGTTTCGCAAAGTGCACCAGTTCAATGTGTTCACCGTCAACACCCCGGTTCAGTATGGCCTGGCAGCCTACATGGCCAATCAGGAGGCCTATTTGAATTTGCCCAACTTTTACCAGAAAAAGCGGGACTTGTTCCGGGCGGGTCTGGAGGGCAGCAAGTTCAGGCTGTTGCCTTGTGAGGGCACCTATTTCCAGTGTGTCGACACCTCGCAGATCAATGACTTGAAGGAAGCGGATTTTTGCCAATGGCTTACTTCAGAGATCGGCGTGGCAGCCATTCCCCTGTCGGCCTTTTATGGCGCAGGTTTCGACCAGCAGGTGGTGCGTTTTTGTTTTGCCAAAAAAACAGCCACCCTGAACCTCGCGCTGGAAAAATTGCAGCGTCTATAGGCGGGCTGCGCCGCCGACAGTGTGGGGCATGGCCCTTCGCCTCAGGCGGTGTGCCATGCTGACTTTTTTCGGCGCATGGTCAGGTTTGGCATAAAGCTTGCGGTTCATCAATATGAGCCAGGCCAAGGATGGACATCATGTCCTCAGTACTTTGAACGAGGTCTGACCATGAAATCCCCTGAGAAATTCGTCTATGTTTTTGGCAGCAACCGCTCCGAAGGCGCTGCCGCCATGAAAAACCTGCTCGGTGGCAAGGGTGCCAACCTGGCCGAGATGTGCCGCCTGGGGATCACGGTGCCCTCGGGCTTCACCATCAGTACCGAGGCCTGCACCGCGTTCACCGAACAGGGCCGTGATGCCGTTTTTGAGTTGATCCAGGGTGAAGTGCTGGCGGGCGTGAAGTTCCTTGAGACCGAAATGGGAAAAAGCTTTGGCGACGCCAGCGACCCCCTGTTGTTGTCGGTGCGCTCGGGTGCGAGGGCCTCCATGCCGGGCATGATGGACACCATTCTGAACCTGGGCCTGAACGACGAGGCTGTTTTGGGCCTGGCGCGCAAAACCAATGACGCGCGTTTTGCCTGGGACTCCTACCGCCGCTTTGTGCAGATGTATGGCGACGTGGTGATGGGCCTGAAACCTGTTTCCAAGGAAGACCACGACCCGTTCGAAGTCATCATCGACATGGTGAAGGCGCAAAAGGGCGTGAAGCTGGACACCGATCTGGACGCCGACGATCTCAAGGAACTGGTGCAGCGCTTCAAGTCGCTGATTCGTGCGCGCATCGGCCGCGACTTTCCCACCGACCCGTGGGAACAACTCTGGGGCGCGGTCTGGGCGGTGTTCGAGAGTTGGAACAACGAGCGCGCCTGTGTCTACCGCGAGCTCAATGACATTCCCGCCTCCTGGGGCACGGCGGTGAATGTGCAGGTCATGGTGTTTGGCAATCTGGGCGACAGCAGCGCCACCGGCGTGGCTTTTTCGCGCGATGCCGGCACCGGCGAGGATTTGTTCAACGGCGAGTTCCTGGTCAACGCCCAAGGAGAGGACGTTGTTGCCGGTATCCGTACACCGCAGCAGGTGTCACTGGTCGGGTCGCAGCGCTGGGCCGAGCTGGCGCTGGTCAGTGAAGAAGAACGGCAGCTGCACTATCCCTCGCTGCAAGAGCTGATGCCCGACATTTACCAGCAGTTGCTGCATGCCGAGACGACGCTGGAAAACCATTTCAGGGACATGCAGGACATCGAGTTCACGATCCAGCAGGGCAAGCTCTGGATGCTGCAAACCCGCAATGGCAAGCGCACCGGGTCGGCCATGGTGCGCATTGCCATGGAGATGCTGCAGCAAGGCATGATTGACGAGAAAACGGCACTGCAGCGAGTCGTTCCCGATCGCCTCAATGAACTCCTGCACCCGATATTTGACCCCGGGGCACGGAAGGCGGCGGTGATTTTGGCGCGCGGCCTACCGGCCTCGCCCGGTGCTGCCACCGGTCAGATCGTTTTCCATGCCGATGAAGCGGAAACCTGGGCCAAGGCCGGCAAGGACGTGATTCTGGTGCGCCAGGAGACTTCCCCGGAAGACCTGCGTGGCATGAGTGTGGCCAGGGGCATTTTGACCGCGCGTGGCGGCATGACGTCGCACGCCGCCGTGGTGGCGCGGGGCATGGGTAAGTGCTGTGTTTCGGGCGCGGGCGCGGTCCATGTGGACCTGAAGGCCCGCACCATGAGCATCGGCGAAGCGGTTTACCACGAGGGCGACTGGATCTCGCTGGATGGTTCTGCCGGCGAGGTGTATGCAGGGCAAATAGCCACCAAAGACGCCGAGTTGAGCGGCGATTTTGGCAAACTCATGGCCTTGACCGACAAGTACAAGCGCATGGACATCCGCGCCAATGCCGACACCCCGGATGAGGCCATGGTGGCGCGCAATTTTGGCGCCACCGGCATCGGCCTGTGCCGCACCGAGCACATGTTTTTTGAGGGCGCGCGTATTCTGGCGGTGCGTGAAATGATTTTGGCCGACAACGAGGCGGGTCGTCGCAAGGCGCTGGCCAAGCTGCTGCCGATGCAGCGCGGCGACTTTGAGGGACTGTTCCGCGAAATGCACGACCTGCCGGTCACCATCCGCCTGCTCGATCCACCGCTGCATGAGTTTTTGCCGCATGACGAAGCCAACCAGCGGACCATGGCCGCGGAGATGGGCGTGTCGCTGGGCAAAATCAGGATGCGTGTCGAAGAGTTGCATGAATTCAACCCGATGATGGGACACCGCGGCTGCCGCCTCGGCATCAGCTACCCCGAAATCACCGAGATGCAGGCCCGTGCCGTCTTTGAGGCGGCGCTCAATGTGCGTGCCGCAGGCATCCATGTCAAGACCGAGATCATGGTGCCACTGGTCGGGACGGTGCGCGAGTTCAATGCCCAGGCCGATGTCATTCGGCGCACCGCGGCCACTGTCTTTGCCGAGCGCGGCGAAACACTCGACTACCTGCTGGGCTCCATGATTGAGACACCGCGTGGTGCGCTGATGGCTGACAGCATTGCCAGGCAGGCCGAGTTTTTCTCGTTTGGCACCAACGACCTGACGCAGATGACGCTGGGCTTTTCACGCGACGATGCCGGCAAGTTCCTGCCCGAGTACCTCAAGCGTGGCATTTATGAGCATGACCCGTTTCGCTCTATCGACCAGAAAGGTGTTGGCGTGCTGGTTCAGATGGCGGTTGAAAAAGGCCGTAGCGTGCGCCCGGATCTCGAAGTGGGCGTGTGCGGCGAGCATGGCGGCGACCCGGTTTCGGTGGCGTTTTTTGACCAAGCGGGCCTGGATTATGTGAGCTGCTCGCCCTACCGGGTACCGATTGCGCGGCTGGCAGCAGCCCAGGCGGCGATTGCGTCGTAAGGGCGTCAGTGGCGCAGGGCGTTCAAGGATTTGGCCAGGCTGGCCTCGACCGGCCAGGGCTCCAAGCCCCAGCGTGCGGCCAGCAGCTCGGCGCACAACACCGAAAAACTCAAGCCCCGCGAACCCAGCCCCGCGCAGATCCATAAGCCTGAGGCATCGGAAGCCTCCAGGGGGCCGACGGCAGGCAAGCGGTCGGTGGTCACGCAGCGGGTGCCTTTCCAACTGTTGAGTTCACCGGATTCAAATGGCTGCTGTAACGCATCGGCCAGTTCAGGCAGCAGGGGCTGCAAGTGCTGCCAGTTGCCGAGGTGGTTGTCCTGGTCTGGCCGCTCGGGCTGGCTGTCAGGCTGGTAGGATGAACCCGTGAACCAGGCGAATCCGCCGTCCACGGGGACGCGCGGCACCAAACTGCCCGAACCATTGACCGGGTGGGGCGGAAACACCGCCTTGCTGGTGTTGTTGTGTCGGGCCCAGCTCAACAGACCGCGCATGCCATGCATGGCGGGAAGTCTGGCAAAGTCCGGCGCGCGTCGTGGTTCGTCCTGCAGCAAGCGCTGTAACAACGCAACTGCACCACCGGCGTTGGCCAGCACCACACGCTCGGCACGGCACAGTACTTTAGCCTGCGCATCCAGCAGCTCCCAGGCACCATCGCGCTGGCGCAGTTGGCGTACCTCTGAATTGCCCATGAACGTGATGCCAGGTTGACTGAGCCAGGCCCGCACCAACTGAGCAGGTTTGAGCCAGGCCCCTTGCGGGTGCCAGATGTCTTGTGTGGTGGGGTGCCCGCCGTAAATATCGCGCTCCAGCACCCCGGTTGGTGCCCAGTCCTGGCCCGCCACCAGCAGGCTGCGAGCCTGTTGCAGCATCAGGCACACACCACTGCGCGACAGCCGTGACAGCGCACAGTCGTCGGCCGAGACATGGGGCACGACCAGGCCGACCGGCAGGCCCGACGCCCCCGCTGCCGGGGCCTCGGCCTGGTCCAGCACGGTCACCTGCCAGCCGCGCCGTGCCAGTGCTGCAGCCACGCTGGCGCCCGCCAAACCTGCACCAATCACGGCACAACTGCCCACCGGCACAGCGGCTTCCAAGGCCATGTGCCGGGTATTTTTTAGCGTCCAACGCGGGTTGAAGCTGGCTTCAAGCATGGCTGGCGCCGGGCTTGGGTGGGCGGTTGTTGGCGTTTCTATGGCAAAGCCGCATTGCGACAAATGCTGCGCAACATCTGACAAGTCACACACATCCGGCGCGCGGACGCTCAGGCGGGTGCCACGACGGCAGCAGCGCGCCAGCGCCTTGATGCGCCAAAGCGAACCGGTCTCGGTGTCGTGTACGCTCAGCGCCACCGCATCCGCCTCAAACTGTTGCTGGCGCAGCAAATTGGACGTGTCGCCCACACACAGCGTCAGCACCACCTGGCCCTGGTTCAGTAAAAAACGGTGAAAACCCGGCAGCAGACCAAACCATTGGCTGGCCAGTTCTTGCGCCAGGTGCGCCAGCGTTGGGTCGTGGCTTACGGCGCCTGACAGCTCCGGGGCGCTGGGTGGCGTCTGGGTGAACGCCACATAGTGCAACAGGCGCGAACGTTGCGGGTCTGCGCGCCAGGTCTGCCAGGTTTTGAAAAAACGTTCACCCAATGCAAACTGCGTGTCAAGCATGCGCCAGCACGTCAGCCCTTGCCAGGTATTTTTAGGATCTTTGTTCAGGGGGCGCAGCGGTTTTTCTGGAATAACCGCCATTGGGGATGGGCTTATTCCTTGGGTGGCACATAGCCTTGGGCGGCATCGGCACCCCCACCAAAAAAGTGGTTTTCCATTTGCCGGGCCAGGTATTGGCGGGCACGGGCGTCGGCCAGGTTCAGGCGGTTTTCATTGACCAGCATGGTTTGGTGCTTGAGCCAGTCGGCCCAGGCCTGTTTGCTGACACTTTGCCAAATGCGCTTGCCCAGCTCACCGGGGTAGGGTGGAAAGTCGAGTCCTTCAGCTTCCATGCCGAGTTTGATGCAATTCACAGTGCGCGCCATAACGATCTTTCAGTAATGAGTCAAAGCATGCAACTGTAGCAAGGTTTTTTGCACAGCGCGCTCCTGCGTTAAAATCCTGCATATGTCAAAAGCAGATACCAAAACCAAAATCGTGGCCGATGGCCTGCGTTACAAATCCAAAGTGTCAGGTTCGCCTTTCACAGCCGCTACTTCATTTGGTGCCGCGACCATGTCGTGTTTCCTGTGTGGCAAGCACCGCGCCCGATCCCAGATGGTCTCCAAAAAGATTTTGGGTAAATCTCAGGCGGTTTGCTCGCCCTCTTGCAAAGCGCTCGATGAAGCGTCCAAGTAAAGCGTGTTGAGTCCATGGCGAACACATTCCTGGCAATTCTTGACAACGCGCCTCGGCGCGTTTTTGCATTTTTAAGTGCTGTCTGCCTGGCCATGTTGGCCTTCGGCCTGTACTTGCAGCACAGTCAGGGGCTGGAACCTTGCCCGATGTGTATCGTGCAGCGTTATGCCCTTTTCTCGGTCGCTATCGTGGCCGGTCTGCTCAGCGCAAGCGGCAGCAGGCGCGTCCATTTTTGGGGCTCGTTTGTCCTGTTGCTGGCAGCGGGTTTTGGTGCTTTTGTGGCGGCGCGGCAAAGCTGGCTGCAGTGGTACCCGCCTCAGGTTGCCACCTGTGGCCGCGACTTTTACGGCATGATCGAAAACTTTCCGCTGAACCGCGCCATCCCCATGATTTTCAGGGGCAGTGGCGACTGTTCAGCCATTGACTGGACCTTTTTGGGTGGGTCCATTGCCAACTGGGCTTTCTTGGTATTTTGCCTTGTGATGGTGTTGGCCAGCCTGATGATCTGGCGCAAGCGTCGTCTTAAATAGTCGGGGTCAGAGCACGTCGCTGCGCGAGTGGTCTGACCCACAAAGGATCAAATCAGTTGGGGTCAGAGCACGTCGCTTCGCGAGTGGTCTGACCCACAAAGTCTCAGATAGGCAAGCTGTCAAAAGATTCGTAGCTTTTGCGCAGCCAGTTTTTCACGCGCTGGCGTTCCAGCAGACCCAGTGCATCGTCATCCGCCCGGTTATGAATGGCGGCCCAGAAACTGGCGTTTTGGCGGTCGATCTTGCGCATGCTGGCTTCGTGTAATTGCGCCAGGGTGACAATTTTTGCGCCCATGTCCAGCGCTCTGGCCATGGCAGGGGAGGCCTCCAGTTGTGAAAAATCGGTGCCGCGCCCCAGGTTTTTAACAATCAGGTAATTGGGCCCTTCGCCATAGGCGTCCAACAGGCGGTCCAGCAGGTCCACCGAATCCTTGCCAGCGTCGGCCACATGCCAGAAGTTCACCGCAACACCCATGTCGGCGAGCAGTTCCAGCAGGTCGGAGTCCTTGACCCAGCGTGCCAGCGGGGCGGCCGTTTGTGCTGCCAGGTCGACGATCACGCGCGGTGTTTCGCCTTCGGTGGCATTTTCAAACACGCTGACCACCCGGTCCAGTCCTTCGTAGCTGTCCACCAGCACGGGGGCCGCGTAGTCGGCATAAAAGCGGGTGAACGAGGTGTGGGAGCGATCGGTGTCAAAGCCCATGAAGGGCAGGTCTTTGTCGATCAGGTACTGGGCCAGCACGCGTGCCACCACCGATTTACCCACACCACCTTTTTCGCCGCCGATGAAATTGAGAGAGCTCATGAATTTCCTGTTTGAATGAAAGTTTGAAGTGCCATGACCATCACCTGAAATCAAGCAAGAGTCGTGCTTAGAAGGATGCAGACACACCTTTCTACGTGATTTTTTTCACCAGTACCTGGCTCTTGCGGTCCCAGTTGTACTTGCGTTTGCGGGCTTCTGGCAGCCAGTCGGCATCCACCTGGACAAAGCCGCGCTTCAGAAACCAGTGCATGGTGCGTGTGGTCAGCACAAAAATGCTGTCCAGCCCCGCCGCTTTGGCGCGTTGCTCGATCCGTTTGAGCACGCGTTCACCGTCACCCTGGCCCTGCACCTGGGGCGACACCGTGAGTGCGGCCATTTCACCGGTGCGGGCTTCGGGGTAGGCGTACAGCGCGGCGCAGGCAAAAATCACACCGTCGTGCTCGATCACGGTGTACAGGCCGACATCACGCTCTATTTCGGTGCGACTGCGTTTGACCAGGGTGCCGTCTTTCTCGAACGGCTCGATCAGTTGCAGAATGCCGCCGACATCGTCTACCGAGGCTTCGCGCAGGCTTTCCAACTTTTCGTCGACCACCATGGTGCCAATGCCATCGTGCACATAGACCTCCAGCAAGATGGAGCCGTCCACCGCAAACGGGATGATGTGGCTGCGCTCAACGCCGCCTTTGCACGCCTTGACGCAGTGCTGCAGATAAAAAGCCGTGTCGCTGGGCGTGTTGGCACTGGGCAGGTCAGCCAGCAGCTTTTCGGCGGCCGCCAGGGGTAACTCGGTGTCAATGGGGTTGTCTTCGCTGATGGGCTGGTCCACCTGGGTGGCAATGCCGTGGATTTCGGTGACAAAAATCAGCTTGTCGGCCTGCAGCGCGGTGGCGACCGAGGTGGCGACCTCTTCCATGGTCAGGTTGAAGGCCTCGCCCGTCGGCGAAAAGCCAAACGGCGACATCAGCACCAGTGCGCCCATGTCGAGCGAGCGCATGATGCCCGCAGTGTCGATCTTGCGCACCACGCCCGAGTGCTGAAAGTCCACGCCATCCACAATGCCGACCGGACGCGCTGTTAAAAAGTTACCGGATATGACCCGTACCGTGGCCCCCGCCATGGGGGTGTTGGGCAGGCCCTGGCTGAACGCGGCCTCAATCTCGTAGCGCAACTGGCCGGCGGCTTCCTGCGCACAATCGAGCGCCACCTCATCGGTAATACGGATGCCGTTGGCATAACGCGGCGTGTGGCCCTTGGCTTTGAGCTGCTCATTCACCTGCGGGCGAAAGCCGTGCACCAGCACCACCTTGACACCCATGCTCTGGATCAGGGCCAGGTCTTGTGCCAGATTGGGCAACTTGCCTGCCGCAATCGCCTCGCCACACACCCCCACCACAAAGGTCTGGTGCCGGAATTTGTGGATGTAGGGCGCCACCGAGCGGAACCAGGGAACAAAGGTGAAGTTGAAGATGGAACTCATAGGGCAGGTTTTAGCAGTTGCAGGCGTTTGGAAGGCAGTAAGCGAATAAAGTCATGATCGAACGTTGCCAGCACCTCTTGCTGCTGCAACACACTTGCAGCGATCCAGGCATCGGGCAGGTCGTTGGCGCTCAGATTGTGATCCAGACAAAGCATTCGCAATTTTGGCCACTCGTCTTGTGTGACCAGCATGGCTGCACCGGGACTGGCCAGGATGCCATCGATGAACGCGACTGCCTGGGTCGTGGGTGTGGGCACCAAAAACACGCGCGGGTGGGTGACCAACCTCAGAAAACTGGCGACCACGGTTCCCAGCAATTTCAGATCCGCGTGGCTGGCGGCATGTGTCATGGCATGGGTTAACCAGGCCAGCGCGGTGGCGTGGTGCGGGTGATCTGCGCGCGACGCAGCCACCAGCACGTTGACGTCGGGCGTCATTCTTCGGCCGCTTGCAGCAGCGATTTGTTGCTGATCGGGTCGATGCCTTGCTGCAGGCCGCTGGTACCGTCAAAAACCGGCAGAACGACCGGGGCGGCTGAGGCAACTGGGTCTGTGCCACGCGCGTATTGCGCCAGAAACTCGCGCACTTTGGCGCTGACCGAGGTGCCTTGCTCGATGGCCTTGATGCGGGCCCGTCGAATCAGCTCGTCGTCGACAGAAATGGTCAGATTTGACATGGTGAACCTCCGGTAATCAGTGTAGCACTTGAACCTGTGTAGCACGCATTGGTGCTGAACCACACAGACGCAATCGCCTCATTTGATATCGTCGCCAGTCAAAAATGTAATACACTGAGTCAAATTTTTGTAATCTTTATCATGACCCTCACCGTTCGTTTGCCTGAAACCATCGAGAGCCAGTTGACCCACTTTTGCGAGGCCTTGGGGGTGTCCAAATCTCAAGTGGTGCAAAGCGCGCTGAAAGACTGGTTTGCCAAGCCTGCGCCCGCCCTCAGCCACCCGTTGTTGGCGTTTTCTGACGCTGCTGTCAGTTCACCCCCCAGCCCGGATTGGCCCGGGCCCTATTCCAAAGACCGCCTACGCCAGCAGGTGCTCGCCAGCGGCACACCGCACCGGGCGGGCAAGCCGGTAGCCACTTATAACGGTGACGTCTCTGCCGCCAAGCCAGGCAAAATGACCGCCAAACGTGTGCCAAAGCGCAACACGCGCAAAGCCGCACAAGCCCGCCAGACCGGCCCATCATGAGGGTCGCGCGCAACACCCTGATCGCTGACAGCGGTTTTTTGATTGCCTTGTTTGATGCCCGCGAGCCCCACCGCGTTGCCGCCAAGGCCTATTTGTCAAGCCACCCGCAGCCCTTGCTGACCGTCGAGGCGGTGGTGGTGGAGGTCACATTTTTTCTGGCCGGTGCGCAGCGACGCGCTTTTTTGAACGCCGTTGCGGCAGCGGCATTGCTGGTGCTGCCGCCGCAGGCCAACAGCCACCAGCGCATTGCCGAGCTGTCTGCCAAATATGATGACATGGCTCCTGACTATGCAGACCTGGCGCTGATTGACCTGGCCGAACGCACCGACCTGAACAAGATTCTGACCCTGGACGTTCAAGATTTTTCGCTCTACCGCATCAGGGGACGCAAATGCTTTGACCTGGTGAGCTGGCACTGAGCGGGCAAGCCACTTCCATCAAACCGCCACGGCTTGTGCCACCAGTTTGACACCCAGCGCAGCACAAACCCGATTGACCGTATCAAAACGGGGCTGGGCATTGGGTCGCAGGGCTTTGTAGAGCGCTTCACGGGTCATGCCGGATGCCTTGGCACTCTGGCTCATGCCGCGTGCGCGTGCAATATCGCCGAGTGCGGCAGCCAGCAAAGCCGGGTCGTTTTCCTCCTGTATCACCGTCAGGTATTCAGCAATGGCTTGATCAGTGTCCAGATGTTCAGCAAAATCAAGATCAGGAATATCGGCAAGCCGGATTTTATTTTTCGTCAGTCACTCCTCAAAAGGAGATGCCAACTTGATGGTTTTGGCAGTACCAAAATGCTGACAGTGACTGTCACCATGATTTTCTCTACTGCCTCAGTAAAGCCTCAAACTGCGCAAGCGGCATTTGAGGAGTCGTCGGTGGTGTTTGTGCTGGCTGCGGCATCACTTGAAAGACAGTTTGAATAAAGCTTATTAGTTGTATATTGTTAACAATTTACTAAGAATCGTTCATAATCTATTTACCGTATCCAATCCCAGTTTTCAGGAGATTTGCAATGACACAGTCCATCACCACCCAGTTGTCGCCTGTCGGTCGTGTGCCCGACGACATTCGTCGCGCGGCGGCGCAGCAGCAAAAATTTGATCAGGAAAACACCGAGCGTAGCGTGGGCTACGTCATGCTTGACTGCTCCGGCACCACCATGGACCGCTATGTGGATGCGCCAGCCATTGTGTTTGTTGAGGTATTCAAGAAGTATGGGCTAGAAATCACCATGCCCGAAGCACGCGAGCCGATGGGGCTGCGCAAAGATCTACACATCAAGGCCATCACTGAAATTCCCTCGGTACGCGCGCGCTTTAGCGCCACGTTTGGCCGTGCACCCCATCAATCGGATGTGGATGCGATGTTTGCCGACTTTGTGCCAACCCAGCTTGCCTTGCTGCGCAAGGGCAGTTACCACGACTTGTTGCCTGGCGTGGCTGATGTGGTCAAGGCTTTGCGCCAGCAAGGCATCAAGCTCGGGGTAACCACCGGCTTTACCCGTGATATGTTGGACGTGTTGTTGGCGGGTGCGGCACCGCAGGGCTTTGTGCCCGACACGTCTTGCGCGGGTGACGAGGTAGAGATGCCGCGCCCCACCGCCTACATGGTGATCAAGAACCTGGAGCGCATGGGCGTCTATAACCTGACCAACGCCATGCGCCGCACCGTCAAGGTGGACGACACGGTGTCAGGTGCCGGTGAAGGCGCGCCGATGTGCTGGCGTGTCGGTGTTTCCAAGTGGAGCAACTATGTGGCAGACAGTTGGGCGGCCGTTAAAGCCATGAGCCCGACTGAGCTTGCAGCCAAAGAGCAGGCCTCCAAAGAAAAAATCATCCGCGAAAGTGGCGCGCACTACGTGATTGATGACCTGCGCGACCTGCCTGCGGTGATTGCCGACATCAATGCCCGCCTGGCTGCAGGGGAGCAGCCCTGACAGCGGCGTTGTCGATGGTGCGTTGCTTGCTTTGCATCACATGGTCTACCATGGCGCGGCCTGCCGCAGCGGCATCACCCGAAGCAATGGCCTGGACGATCAGTTGGTGCTCAGCCAAAAAAGTTGCCATCAGCACCGAGTCCGTCAGATTCTGTCGACGAAACAGCGACAGCTCCTTGATCAGCTTGCGGTAGGTGTCGGTGAGTTTGTGGTTGCCGGTCATCTCGACCATGCGGTCGTGAAACTTCAGGTTAAGCACATGGTATTGGTGCGCGTCCTTCACCTTGACAGCTTTTTCCATGCCCGTTACCAATGTTTTGAGCTCCTTGAGCTGCTCTGGCGTGATGCTTTCAGCCAGGCGTTTGCCTACCCAGTGGTCCATGGCGGCACGCAGGTCAAAAATTTCAAGCGCTTCGTCAACCGGAATATTGCGCACAAAAACTCCGCGGTTTTTTTCTGTGCGTACCAAACCGGCTTCGTCGAGCATACGAAACGCCTCACGGATTGGCCCACGCGACACGCCCAGCTTGTCGGCCAGGGCCGCTTCATTGAGTTTGGCACCTGGCAGGTAGTCTCCCACCAGGATGGCGCGTTCGATTTCCTGTTGAACGACGATGGCAAGCGAATTGTTTTGTAACAGGGCGATGGTGGGGTGGATCGAGGCGGTCATGCCGATATTGGATCACAAGCAACGGGCTATGCCGCTAACCCCAAATCTTGCAGCGCAAGTGCCACAGCATGAACCGCCTGTTCCATGTCATGGGGCCCGATAGCGCCGATACAACCCACCCGGAAGGTCTCGATTTGGGTCAGTTTGCCCGGGTACAGCAAAAATCCGTGGGCACGCACCGCCGCGTAAAACGACTTGAATTCGTACTTGGGGTGTGCTGGCGCGTGAAAGGTAACGATGATGGGTGACTGAATGGCAGGGTCAAGAAACGGCTTGAAGCCCAGGCGAGCCATGCCGACCATGAGGGTTTCAAAGTTGTGCGTGTAGCGCGCCAGCCGGGCGGGCTGGCCGCCCTCGGCCTCAAATTGGGCAATCGCCTCATGCAGTGCCACCACCACATGGGTGGGGGGCGTAAAGCGCCATTGGCCGGTTTTTTCCATGTACATATATTGGTCGTGCAAATCCATGGCCAATGACTGGCTTTGGCCGGCGCAGTGGTCTAGCACCGCTTTGCGGATGAAGACAAAACCCATGCCCGGCACCCCTTCCAGGCACTTGCCGCTGGCGGCAATGAGTGCGTCAAAACGGGTACTGCGGGCATCAATTTCCAGGGCACCAAAAGAGCTCATGGCATCCACAATCAGCCCCTTGCCGTGTGCCGTGCACACGTCGGCCACCGCTTGCAGCGGGTTGAGCACACCGGCGCCCGTTTCGCAGTGAATCAGCACCACGTGAGTGATGGAAGCATCTGTGGTGAGATGCGCGTCGAGAACCGTAGCTGACACGGGCTGTGCCTCGTCAAAGTCCAGCACCGTCACGCGTCGGCCCATCAACTGGGTCAGGCGGGCAGCGCGCTTGCAGTAAGCACCGTTGTCAAGTACCAACACATGACCGTCGCGCGGCACCAGTGTGGCCACCGCTGCTTCAACGCTGAAGGTACCACTGCCTTGCAGCGGCACCACCACATGGCTGTCGTGGCCATGGATGATGCTGAGCAGGCTGGCACGCACACTGGCAGTGACGGCGTTGAAATCAGCGTCCCACGAGCCCCAGTCTTTTAACATGGCCAGCTTGGTGCGTAGCGTGGTGGTCAAGGGGCCGGGGGTCAGCAGGATTTTGTCTCTGTCCATGGTGCTTGTCTCCAATCGTTAAGCTCGCCAGGCCTGTGTGCGTCGGTTCACCCACCAGGCCAGGATCATAAAAAACAGCGTTGCCAGCGTGCTGGCAAGGCCAATCAGGACGGCCATGGCCGCGGCGGCACCCATTTCGCCAGCTTCGTCCAGGTTCAGGATGGCAATGGAGGCGACCTTGGTTTCTGGCGAATACAAAAAAACCACAGCCGAAATGGTGGTCATGGCGTTGATGAAAAAGTAGCGCGCCATATCGACCAGCGCCGGGGTGCAAATGGGCAGCGTGACGCGCCAGAAGGTTTTGTAAAAGGGCACTTTGAGCGAGGCGCTGACTGCCTCAAATTCGCTGTCGAGTGCTTTGAGTGCGGTCACAGCCGTGAGATGACCCGTGGTGTAAAAGTGGATGATGGTGCACAGCGTCAGCAGGGTCAGCGTGTGGTAAAGCCCATTCAGTGGGTTGCTGGCGGCATTGAAGAAAAAAATGTAGCCCAGGCCCAGCACCAGTCCCGGCACGGCCATGGGCACCACAGCCAACAGCCGCACCCCAGCGCGTAAACTGTCCATGCCCCTGGTTTTTTCCAGCAGGTAAGCCCCCACAAACACCAGCGCGGTGCCAAACAAGGCCGTGCCACCCGCCATGGTGATGCTGTTCAAGAAGGCCACCCCCACTTCAGCGTCGAGCAGACCCAAGGCGTAATGGCGCAGGCTGGGTGTCAGGTCGTAAGGCCAAAAAGTTGCAAACGAGGCAAATACCGCCATGCCCAACATCGCCAGAACCAGCAGCGCGATGCTGGCGCAAAACAGCGTCATGAGTCGGTCAAACAGCGGCGAGGGCTTGGCACGGTAAGGAATGGCGCGCGCGGACAGCATGGCCGTTTGCCTGCGGCTCACATAGTTGTCAACGGCAAAACTCAACACTGCTGGGGTCAACAGCAAAATGGCCACCACCGCGCCCTTGGCAAAATCCTGCTGGCCAATCACCAGTTTGAACACATCGGTGGCCAGCACATTGAAGTTGCCCCCAATCACCTTGGGGATGCCAAAGTCGGTGATCACCAGCGTAAAGGTCACCATGGCCGCAGAAATCAGACCATATTTGGCCCCCGGCAGGGTGATGGTAAAAAACTTGCGCAGTGCCGTGGTGCCCATGGCGTCGGCGGCCTCAAACAGGCGCGCATCTGACATGGACAAAGCCGTCACCAAGATCATCAAGGTGTGCGGAAACACCGCAATACATTCGGCCAGCACCACGCCTGGCGCGCCATAAATCTCGTCAATGCCAATGTGGTCTAACCAGGCCTTGAGCACACCTTGGTTGCCAAACCAGTAAATCAGTGAAATGGCCGACAGAAGCGACGGGGCCAGCAGCGGCACCAGCGTGATGCCGCGAAACAGCGCCTTGTAGGGCATGCAGGAGCGGCTCAAGGCATAGGCAAAGGTGAAGGCCAGTGGTAGCACGATCAGCGTTACCAGACCCGACACCCACAGGCTGTTCCACAGACTGCCCAGCAAGGCGGGGGTTTGGGCATAGGCCAAAAAATTGGCCAGCCAGACAAATTCACCGCTGTCAGACTGCAGTGCCTGAATCAGAATGGCACCCAGTGGCAAGGCCAAAAAGTACAACAAAAAAACAGCGACCAAACCTAGCATGACGTGCGCCAAGCGGTCAATCCAGTGGTAGTGTTGCTTGACCACGGGCAACTGCAGCACGGATGCCATCAAAATACCTTGAGACGTTCGGGCAGGAGTTTGAGGGTCAACGCCGAGCCCGCCCGCAGCGACTGCTCAGACAGAAAGTTGGGCGACAAATAAACTGTGAGTTTTTGATCGCCTAACAGGGGTGCGTTCACATGGACGTGGCAATGCGAGCCCAGAAAGTCAATCCCCTCAATCTGGCACGAAAACACATGCGCATCGCCTGGCGCAATCGGGTGCGCCAACACGTCTTCCGGGCGCAAATAGACCTTGACGGCGCCCTCTGCACCGTTTGAGGGCACGCGCATCTGACCAAGCTGCAGGCTGCCACTCACCCGCTGGGCGTTCAGCACATTGACCTTGCCGACAAAGTCGGCCACAAAGGGGGAGGCTGGTTCGCGGTAAATGGCCATCGGGGTACCGATTTGCTCAATCACGCCATGGTTCATCACCACAATGCGGTCGGCCACACTCAGTGCTTCTTCTTGATCATGGGTCACCATGATGGTGGTCACGCCCAGCGTTTGCTGCAGGCTGCGAATTTCTTGCCGCAGGCGCACGCGCTCCAGCGCGTCCAGCGCAGACAGCGGCTCGTCCAGCAACAGCAAGCCGGGTGCGGTGGCCAGGGCGCGTGCCAGGGCAATACGTTGCTGCTGCCCGCCTGAGAGTTGGCCTGGGAACTTGGCCTCACTGCCCGGCAGTCCGACCAGCTTGAGCAGGTCGGTCACGCGTTGGCGCGTTTGTGCGCGTGGTGCCTTGCGGTTGACCAAGCCATACGACACATTGTCAAACACGCTCAAGTTAGGAAACAGCGCATAACTTTGAAACACAATGCCGTAGTTGCGGTGCGCCGGTGGCAAGCGTGAAATATCACGTCCACCCAGGAACACTTGCCCGGCTGTTTGCAGATCCAGGCCCGCAATGATGCGCAGCAAGGTGGTCTTGCCGCAGCCTGATGGCCCCAAAAAACACACAAACTCACCTTTTTGAACGGCGAGATTGATGTCCCTCAGGGCTGTAAAACTGCCAAAATTTTTACAAATTTGGCGCAGATCAAGAAACAAATTGTCGCTCACACGCTGACAAACTTCACTTCTTTTTTTCTGACTTGCCGTCGTAACGGCGCGTCCATTCGGTCAGGATGCGCTCGCGCTGCTCGGCGGCGTAATTGAAGTCAAGCTTGACCAGCCGTTGCTCGTAGTCCTTGGGCACATTGGCCAGCGGTGCTGCAACGCCAGGTTGTGCGGTGATGGCAAAGTTTTTACCGTACAGCAGCATGGCGTCTTTGCTGGAGGCCCAGTCGGCGAGCTTTTTGGCAGCGTCAAGCTTTTTGGTGCCTTTGTGGATGGCAAACGCTTCCAGATCCCAGCCCAGACCTTCTTTGGGGAACACCAAGTCAATTGGCGCACCTTTGGCCTTGTTGGTGTTGGCGCGGTATTCAAACGAGATACCCACCACAAACTCGCCACTGGCGGCCATGTTGCAGGGCTTGGAGCCCGAGTGGGTGTATTGCGCAATGTTGGCGTGCAAACCGTCCATGTATTTCCAGCCGCCACCCTTGCCGTCTTGATCACCAAACAAGGTCAGCCAGGCGACCACGTCAAAGTAACCGGTGCCGCTGGAGGCCGGGTTGGGCATGACGATCTGGCCCTTGTAAGCCGGTTTGGTCAGGTCTTGCCAACTGGTCGGTTTGGGGATGTTTTTCTTTTGCGCTTCGACCGTGTTGAAGCACACGGTGGCACCCCACACGTCCATGCCAAACCAGGCTGGCGGCTGTTTTTTGTCGCGGTACTGGGTCATGATGGCATCCAGGTTGAGTGGTGCGTAGGGCACCAGCATGCCCTGTTTGTCCAGCAGCGCCAGGCTGCTGGCGGCCACACCCATCACCGCATCGGCCTGTGGATTGGCTTTTTCAGCCAGCAGCTTGGCGGTGATGACACCAGTTGAGTCGCGCACCCACTTGATCTCGATGTCAGGGTTGACCTGGTTAAAGCCTTGTTGGTAGGCTTTAAGCTGGTCGGTTTCCAGGGCGGTATAAACCAGCAGTTGGGTCTTTTGGGCGAAAGCGGCGCTGGTGGCGGCCAGCAGGCCGGTCAGGGCAAGAAATTTGACAATTTTGGACAAACGCATCAGCAGCTCCTGGTAATAAAAGTGGCTAGTTTGTGACTTGATCGTGACAATGTGATGACATTCACAGTGCGTGCAACTAAGCAAGTCTTGTACCACCAGCCGACTGGATTTGAATAAGTTCCAACTCGTTTGTCAATTGTTATTTGTAGATTGTTGAGCATCTGCGCTTTGTGTTTCAATCGCGTCATGACTGAAAATTGTCTACCAAGTACCCATGGCGTGCCGTCGCAAAGCGAAGGGGATATCAATTCGTCGCCGCAGCGTAAAGCTTGGCAAGACAGTGCGCTCGATGCCCCCACCCGCGCCTTGCTGGTGCGTGACAGTGCAGCATTTTTGCACCAGTCTGTTTCTACCCCGTGTCTTAACGGTATTGCCAAAGCGGATGGCATTTGGATTGAAGACACCGCAGGACGACGCTACATGGACTTTCATGGCAACAACGTGCACCACCTGGGTTATGCCCACCCCCAGGTGATTGCCGCCATAAAAAGCCAGCTCGATACCCTGAGTTTTGCGCCGCGTCGTTTTGCCAATGACCGGGCAGTGGCGCTGGCAGAGACCCTGAATGCCCATTTTGAGACCCTCACCGGCGCCGCTGGCAAAGTGCTGTTCACCACGGGGGGCTCTGACGCGGTAGAAGTTGCGATCAAGTTGGCGCGCATCGCCACCGGCCGCTTCAAGACCCTGAGTTTTTGGGATTCGTTTCACGGTGCTGGCCTGGGTGCCTCCAGTGTGGGCGGTGAGTCATTGTTTCGTAGCAGTCACGCGGTGGGTCCGTTATTACCTGGCACCGAACATGTGGCCCCGTTTGGATGCTACCGCTGCGCGTACGGCCATGCGGTCGATGCGCGAGGTCAGCCTGATCTAGCCCAGTGCAAACTAGCCTGCGCCAATATGGTGCGGTATGTGCTGGAACGAGAGGGTGATGTGGCTGCCGTGATTGCCGAGCCCGCCCGAGCGGTACCTTTCTTGCCGCCACCAGGGTATTGGGCCGCAGTTCGCGCAGCCTGTCACGCACAGGGTACGCTCCTGATTTTTGACGAAATTCCCACTGGCTTGGGCAAAACCGGGCGTTTTTTTGCTGCCGAGCACGACCAGGCAGCGCCGGACATTGTGGTGCTGGGCAAGGCACTTGGTGGCGGCGTGTTACCCATTGCCGCGGTCATTGCGCGCGCCGAGCTCGATGTCGCGGGCGCGTACGCCTTTGGCCATTACACCCATGAAAAAAATCCGGTCACTGCGGCGGCGGCGCTGGCGACGCTGCAAGTCATTCAATCGGAAGGATTGGTGGAAAACGCGGCTCAGGTCGGTGCCTGGGCGCTTGAACGGCTGCACGACATGAAAGACAGGCATCCCCTGATCGGCGACGTGCGGGGCCGTGGTTTGTTGATTGGTATTGAACTGGTGGCTGACCGTGTCTCCAAAGCCCCTGCTGGGGATGCGGCCGAGCGCGTGTTGTACGCGGCCATGTCGCGCGGCTTGTCGTTTAAAACAACCATGGGCAATGTGTTGACCTGGACACCACCGCTGATCACCACCCGCGCGCAAATGGGTGCGGCATTGGACATTCTGGAGCAAAGCTTGCATGAGCTCAGGGTGCCATGACATTTTATAAAACGCCCTACACACCCACCCTGCAAAGACCGTTCTGGCTGGAGCAGTCGCTGTTTACCGATGGCGGACTGGCGCCCGCTTTGCAGGGTGAACAAACGGCAGATGTCTGTATTGTGGGCGGCGGCTACACCGGCCTGTGGACTGCCATTTTGACCAAACAGCAGAATCCGGCGCTTGATATTGCCGTGTTGGAGGCGGACTTGTGCGGCGCAGGTGCGAGCGGTCGCAACGGTGGTTGCCTGCTGACCTGGGCTGCCAAGTTTTTTACCTTGCGTCGGCTGTTTGGTGAGGCTGAGGCGATTCGCCTGGTCAAGGCTTCAGAAGCTGCGGTACAGCACATTGCAGATTTTTGTCGTACGCACGCCATTGATGCCGAGTTGCGCCATGACGGCACGCTTTATACCGCCACCAACCGAGCCCAGGTTGGCACGCTCGACCCAGTCATGGCCGCCTTGCAAGCCTGTGGTATTGAGTCGTTCTTTGCGCTGGCGCCGTCTGAGGTGGCTCGCCGTTCGGGTTCGGTCAAAAACGTGGCTGGCGTGTTTTCTCCCCATGCCGCCACAGTACAGCCAGCCAAGCTGGTGCGGGGCTTGCGCCGCGTTGCCTTGCAGATGGGTATTCGCCTATTTGAGCGCAGTCCGATGCTGGCCCTGAGCCCGGCGCAACCGGTGATCGTGCACACGCCCGGGGGCAGCCTGACAGCGGGCAAACTGGTGTTGGCCACCAACGCCTGGATGGCAAGCATGTTTGCATCATTCGAGCGCAGCATCGCCATCGTCTCCAGTGACATGGTGATTACTGAACCATGCCCGGAACTCATCTTGCCCTCGGGCCTGACCGATGGTGTCTCGGTGCTCGATTCGCGCACCTTTGTGTATTACTACCGCAGCACCCCCGATGGCCGGTTGATGCTGGGCAAGGGCGGCAACACCTTTGCGTTTGGTGGGCAGATCGCACCAACGTATGACCAGCGCTCGGCCTACGAGGCACCCTTAACCCGTGCGGTGCGCGCGTTTTTTCCTTCACTGGCGCAGGTCCCCATCACGGCAAGCTGGACCGGTCCGTCAGACCGGTCGGTCACTGGCTTCCCGTTCTTTGGCCACCTCAATGGCGCACCTCACATTTATTACGGTTTTGGTTATTCGGGCAGCGGTGTGGGGCCTTGTTATATGGGTGGGCAAATCCTGTCGTCGTTGTTGCTGGACCAAGACAATGCCTGGACGCGCAGCCCGCTCACACAGGGGCCACGCGGGCAGTTCCCGCCAGAACCCATCCGCTACCTTGGTGCCAATCTGGTGCGAAATGCCATCCGGCGCAAGGAGCGCGCCGAAGACGAGGACCGTGCACCGTGGCGGGTTGACCAATTTTTGAGTCAGTTCGCCAATGCAGCCGGCAAAGCTGACAAGGCCTGACCACAGATGGCGCTGACCTGGCCGGTGGCACTGGCGGTGTTGTTCGGCGCCTTACTGCACGCCAGTTGGAACGCGCTGGTCAAGTCCAGCACCGACAAGGAAATGGACACGGCGCTGATCCACCTGATTGGCTCGTTGATGGCGATTCCGCTGGTGTTGCTGATGGGCTTGCCACCGCGCAGTGCCTGGCCTTACCTGGTGGTCTCCATCACCATCCACATTGGCTATTACTTTGCGCTCACAGGGGCCTACCGTCATGGTGAGCTGGGGCTGACCTACCCCCTGATGCGTGGTGTGGCACCCCTGCTGGTGGCGCTGTCCGCCAGCTTTACGCTGCATGAGCAGCTCTCGCTGCTAGCCTGGCTGGGGGTGCTGGGCATCAGCCTGGGTGTGTTGACGCTGGGTTTGAGCCAGCATGCCTTTGATGCCCCCAAGGCGGTGGCGTTCGCCCTGGCCAACGCCGTCATCATTGCCGTTTACACCGTGGTTGACGGGCTGGGTGTGCGCGCCGCCGGCACTACCCTGACCACCACCTTGCAGTATGTGGCAACACTGTTCATGTTTGATGGCTGGCCGTTTGCCTTGATCATTTTGGCTCAGCGCCGTGGTGCGCTGCCACGCTACGCACGCCAGCGTTGGCCGCTGGCAAGCGTCGGGGCACTTGCTTCGCTGGGCTCTTATGGCATTGCCCTGTGGGCCATGACCCGTGCGCCGGTGGCCATGGTGGTGGCGCTGCGCGAGGTGTCGGTGCTGTTTGCGGTGGTGATTGGCGCACTGGTGCTGGGCGAAGCCCTGACATTGCGACGCATCGTAGGCGCGCTGGTCATCATCGCGGGCGTGATGGCACTGCGCTTGGGTTAGCACATCGGGTTAGCCATTTAGCCCAAAGTGGCTGCCCAGCAAAATGCACGCGGCCTCGGCCGCGAGCTGTCCCTCAAGCAGCAGCGTGCGCACGTGCGCTGGTGCCAACAAGGCAAATTGAATCACTTCGCCGTCCTGGTTGGCGGGCTGTAGCGTGTCGGGGAGCAAGCCCTCAAACCAGTCGATGTGCTCCACCACATAACCCACGCCACCGTCCACCGGATTGGGTCGCCGCACCACAAAGTGGCCGCCCGCATGAAGCGCCTGTACATGAGCCAGATCAATACCAGCTTCTTCCCAGGTTTCGCGCTTGAGCGCCTGCGTCAGGGTGTCGGTTGCGGCCACCATACCGCCCATCAAGGTGTCCCACAGCCCGGGGTCGGTAGCTTTGTTCAAGGCGCGTTGTTGCAGCCAGAGGCGGCCGTCTGCGCTGCGGCCATTGAGGTGCACCGCTTGCGTGGTCATGCCAAGCAGGCGAAAGATGCCGCGCTCGGCACTGGCCACCTGCCGTCCGTCCGGATGGCGCACCGCCAATGCTTCGTTGCGCCACTGCTGGCGCACAAATCCTAAGTTGGCTGTGTACAGGGCCTGCGCCAAAAAGGTGAAAGCCCGGGCTCCGTCGCCGGTAATCTGCCAACTGGCGGCCGAGGCTGCAGGGTCTGGGCAGCATTGCATCGAAAAACTATCCTGGGTCAGACCGTTTTCAACCGGCACGATCTGATCCAGCAGGTGGGGCTCAACGGAGCCGATCGCTTGCCCGTTGAGCAGCAGCGGCAGCCTCGGGCAACGCGGTGGCTGGCTTAAGCGAGATTGCCAGGCATGCAGTGAGAGGGGATCAAAAGAATGGGTGGACATGATTGTGTCGCGCTGCCTGTGTCAGTTCACTTGGTTTATGCGCAATGTTTCCCGTGTTTGGTGTCAGTCGTACATCAGCATCAACCACGACCGATGGCTAGACCGCTACACGGTGAGTTTTAGTTTGGTCGTCCACACCCATCAAAAGCCCTTGAACGCTGATGTCCTCATCGATTTCATCCCAGGCCCTTTCACGGACGTGAATATGCGGCGGTTCGCACGGATCGCCTTCGTTGAAAAAAAAAGAATTTGAAGTTCTTCCAGCGAAATACAACGGGCATGAATCTTAGTCCTTCCTGTCACCAAGGTGCCTCACGACAGAATAGCATGAAAGTACCTAGCAACAGCACCGGGCTGCTACTGGGCATATTAACGACCGTGTCTCCCGCATATAGCGATGCTTGGTTAATCAATCGCCATATCAGCCCGGCTCCAGTGCGCCACTCGCCAGTCGCACCATGACGCGGCCCCGATAATCGCGGCTCCATGCCAAACCCTTTGAAAATCGAATTTCCCGAATCCCTCCCCGTCAGCGCCCGCCGCGAAGAGATCATGGCTGCCATGCAGGCGCACCAGGTCGTCATTGTCTGCGGCGAAACCGGATCGGGCAAAACCACGCAGTTGCCCAAGATCGCCCTGGCACTGGGGCGCGGCAAGCTCAATTACCCGGTACACAACCCGGATGGCTCGCGCGCACCACTTGGCAAGCTCATTGGCCATACCCAGCCCCGGCGCATTGCGGCCAGCAGCGTGGCCAAGCGGATTGCCGAAGAATTACACACCACGCTGGGCGACGTGGTCGGTTTCAAGGTGCGTTTTCAGGACCGGTTGAGCCGCGACAGCTCGGTCAAGCTCATGACCGACGGCATTTTGCTGGCCGAAACACAGACCGATCCGCTGCTTAAGGCCTACGACACGATCATCCTCGACGAGGCGCATGAACGCAGCCTGAACATCGACTTCTTGCTGGGTTACCTGCGCCAGATTCTGCCGCGTCGACCCGACCTGAAAGTGGTGGTGACGTCGGCCACGATTGACGCCGAGCGTTTTGCTGAGCACTTTACCAGCCGCAAAGGGCCGGCGCCGATCATCATGGTCTCGGGGCGCATGTTCCCGGTCGAACAACGTTACCGGCCCTTTGAGGAGGCGCGCGACTATGATTTGAACAACGCGATCGCCGATGCGGTCGACGAGCTTTGGCGCGATGTCCATAACAGCGGCGATATTCTGGTATTTTTGCCGGGTGAACGCGAAATCCGCGAAGCCGCTGACCACCTGCGCGGCCACCTGAGCCACCAGCCCGTGTTTCGCAATGCCGAGGTGCTGCCGCTGTTCGCCCGGCTGAGCCAGGCCGAACAGGACCGCATTTTTGACGGCCATAGCGGGCGGCGTATTGTGCTGGCCACCAATGTGGCCGAGACCTCGCTCACGGTGCCGGGCATCCGCTACGTGATCGATGCGGGCACGGCCCGCATGAAGCGCTACAGTTTTAGAAGCAAGGTGGAGCAGTTGCTGGTGGAACCCATCAGCCAGAGTTCGGCCAATCAGCGCGCCGGGCGTTGCGGCCGGGTCGCCAACGGCATTTGTATTCGGCTCTATGACGAGAAAGACTTCATCGGCCGCCCCAAATTTACCGACCCCGAAATTTTGCGCAGTTCACTCGCAGGTGTGATCCTGCGCATGAAGTCGCTGCACCTGGGTGTGGTGGAAGATTTTCCGTTCATTGAGAAACCGTCGGGGCGCGCCATTGCCGATGGCTACCAGTTGCTCAACGAACTCGGCGCCGTGGACGACGCCAACGAACTCACCGCCACCGGTCAGGAGTTGGCCAAGCTGCCGCTCGATCCGCGTGTGGGCCGCATGATTCTGGAAGCGCGCACGCGTGAGGCGCTGGACGAGGTGCTGGTGATTGCCTCGGCGCTTTCCGTGCAGGACGTGCGCGACCGGCCCATGGAAGCGCAGCAACAGGCCGACCAGGCGCATGCCAAGTTTGACGATGAGAAGAGCGAGTTCAGCGGCTACCTCAGGCTGTGGAAATGGATCAACGATGGCAAGGGCGGGGAGGGGCAACATAAACTCTCAAATCGACAATATGAACAACTGCTGCGGCAAAACTTCGTCAGCATGCGCCGCGTGCGCGAGTGGCGCGACATCCACTCGCAGTTGCACACGGTGGTGGCCGAGCACAAGTGGCGTTTGAACACACTGCCGGCCAGCTATGAGCAGTTGCACCTGTCGATGCTGGCGGGCCTGCTGGGCAACATTGGCTACAAGCTGGAAACTGAAGGCGGCGGCGGCGGGGGCGAGTACCTGGGCGCGCGCGGCATCAAGTTTTACCCGCACCCAGGCGCCCATCTGGTCAAGAAGCCGGGGCGCTGGATTGTGGCCGCCGAACTGGTGGAAACCACGCGCCTGTTTGGCCGCGGCATTGCCGCGATTGAGCCGCAGTGGCTGGAGCAGGTGGGTGGCCATTTGCTCAAGAAACAGTTGCTGGACCCGCATTGGGAAAAGAAGTCGGCCGAGGTCAACGCGCTGGAGCGCGCCACGCTGTACGGCATCGTTGTGTACAGCGGCAGGCGCGTGAACTATGGCCGGGTCGACCTGGTCGGTGCGCGTGAAATTTTCATTCGTGAGGCGCTGGTGAACGGCCAGTGGGACTGCAAGTGGCCGTTTTTGCAGGCCAATCACAAGCTCGTCAAACAGGTTGAAGACCTGGAGCACAAGGCGCGCCGACAGGACGTGCTGGTCGACGACGAACTGATCTACGCCTTTTACGACCAGCAGTTGCCCGCCGACGTCTGCAGCGGCTACAGCTTTGACCATTGGTACCGCGAAGCCTGCAAAAAGCCGGAGTACCTGATGCCCATGCCGGTGCGCGGCGCGGTGCCCACCGGCAACAGCAAGCTCCTGCTGCTCACGCGTGAGGAACTCATGCGCCACGAGGCGGCTGGCATCACCACCCAGTCCTTTCCCAAAACCGTCCGCCTGGGCGGCGTCGATTGCGCTGCCACGTATCTGCACGAACCCGGCGACCCCAAGGACGGCCTGACCGTGACCGTGCCGCTGTTTGTGCTGAACCAGGTCAACGAGGAGCGTTGTGAATGGCTGGTGCCTGGCATGCTCAAGGACAAAGTTCAGGCATTACTCAAAACCCTGCACCAGCGCCCGCGTTCGCGCTTGGTGCCGCTGCCCGAAAGCGCCCGCAAGATGGCAGAGGCCTTGAACGTGCCCGAAATTTTTGGCCATGGCGCGCTGCTGGATGCCGTGCTCAAACTGGTGCGCGCGGCCACTGCGGTGGACGTGGTGCGCGCCGACATCAAGGTCGACATGCTCAGTCCGCATTTCTTCATGAACTTCCGGGTGGTCGATGAACACGCCCGCCAACTGGGCACTGGGCGTAACCTGGGCGCCCTGAAAGCCGAACTGGGCGCCAAGGCGCGCGGCGCATTTCAGGCGCTGGCCGGGCTCAAGCTAGGGCAGGGCGCTGCCAACCCGCAGCATCAGATGCCGACACCGCACACGGGGTCACGGTCGACTGAAGTCGACCCTACAGACCCCACAAAAAGCCAAGCCCGACAAGCCACAAAGTCCGAGCAACCTGGATTGCGGGTCGGAGTCGGCAATGACAAGCTGGCTACCCAGCGCTACACCGCCTGGACCTTTGGTGAACTGCCTGAACTGCTTGAAATTCAAAAGGGTGGCCAGACCCTGATTGGTTACCCTGGCCTGATCGACGCGGGTGATGCCGTCACCCTCGAGGTCTTTGACGAGCCCGATGTGGCCGTTGCCAAACACCGCGCCGGCCTGCGCCGTCTGTTTGCCCTGCAGATCAAGGACGCGCTCAAGTACTTGGAAAAGAATGTGCCCGACCTGCAAAAAATGGCCGTCACCTACATGCAGGTCGGCAAAAACCCGGACGGCACGGGGACCGGCGGCACGCTGGAAGAATTACGCGAACAAATCATTCAGGTGGCACTCGACCGCGCCTTTTTGCTCGATCCACTGCCCACCGACGAGTTTGCCTTCAAGAAACGCATCGACGAGGGCCGCGGCCGCCTGACCCTGATCGCGACCGAAGTCGCCCGGCTGGCCGCAGCCATTCTGACCGAGTACGCGGTCGCCGCGCGCAAGATCAAGGACACCAAAAACGCACCCGAGGCCACGCAAGATGCCGCCCAGCAATTGGCCCGCCTGATGCCCAAGCGTTTTTTAAGTGTCACGCCATGGGCCAGCCTGCACCACTTCACCCGCTACCTGAAAGCCATCACCGCGCGCCTTGACAAATACCGTGCCGACCCGGCGCGTGACCTGGCGCGCCTCAAAGAACTGCAGCCGCTGGAGCAGCGTTACTCGCGCTTGCTGGCCGAGCGCAAGGGTGTGGTCGACGAACGCCTGCAGGAATTCCGCTGGCTGCTTGAGGAATTACGCGTGAGCTTTTTTGCCCAGGAGTTGCGCACGCCGCAGCCGATCAGTGTCAAACGCCTGGAAAAAGCCTGGGCGCAGTTGGTGTAACACTACCGGATTTTTGTGGGGTCGACTTCAGTCGACCTGGCGGGTAGCGCAAGGGTCGATTCAAGGCATCAGCCGGATCAGGCGCCCTTGCGCGTGGTCGGTCAGCACATAGAGCAAACCGTCAGGCCCCTGGCGCACATCACGGATGCGTTCACCCAGCTCCACGAGCAATGGGTGCTCGCGCAGTACGCGGCCGCCAAAAGGTTTTGAGAGCTCGATCCGGTTCAGGTAGCCAAACTTGAGTGAGCCCACCAACAGGTTACCAACCCAGTGGCTGCCGTAGCGGGTACTGGTTACAAAGGCCATGCCCGAGGGCGCAATCGATGGCACCCAGTAGTGCAGCGGCTGTGTCATGCCGGCTTTGGCGCTGAGCCCGGCGCCAATCGGGCCGCCGCCATAGTTCTCGCCATAAGTGATTGCCGGCCAGCCGTAATTGCGGCCCGGCGCGATCAGGTTGATTTCGTCGCCGCCCTGGGGCCCGTGCTCATGTGCCCACAGCGTGCCGTCGGGCGTCAGCACCAGGCCCTGTGGGTTGCGGTGGCCATAAGACCAGATTTCTGGCAAGGCCCCGGCGGTGGTGACAAACGGGTTGTCCGGCGGCACACGGCCGTCTTTGAACAGGCGAATGATCTTGCCGTGGTGGTTGCCCAGCGTTTGCGCGTCGTCCTTGCGCAAGTAGCGTTCACCCAGGGTCACGAAAAGCAGGCCATCGGGCTTGCCCTGGGTCTGGCTCTCGGCCAGGCGGCAACCAAAATGCGCGCTGCTGGCCACCTTGGGCCGGGCACTGAAGATGACCTGCACCGCCACCAGCCGAGTGCGGTCGTTTGAGAGCCGTGCCCGTGCCAGTGCCGTGCTGTTGCCCCCTGCGCCGGGCTCTGAAAAACAGAAAAACAGGGTGTGATTGCGGGCAAAGTCGGCGTCGAGCAGTACATCGAGCAAACCACCCTGGCCGCCGGCTGCCACCTCAGGTAGACCGGTCAGCGCCGGGTTGACCCGGCCATCGGCCTCAATCACGCGCAGGCGCCCCGGGCGCTCGGTGACCAGAAACCGGCCGTTGGGCAAAAATGCTAGCGACCAGGGATGCGCCAGGCCGACGGCAAGTACCTGGTGACGCAGCGGCTGGGCCAACGCTGGCAGCGCCAGGCAGACCAGCGTCGTCAGCAATAAATTTTTGATCCACCTCGCCATGGCTTGTTTCCTGACCTGGATTGTTTTCAGCGGCATGGTAGCGCAAGCGTCGGTTGAAAAAGTGGCACGGGTCTTGTCAGCTTTGTGCAGTTTTGGGAATCGACAATAGGCCATATTTTCAAATATGGACAGAGTATGGACATGCGCAAAGTACTGATTGTCGGCGGCGGTATCGGCGGCCTGAGTGCTGCCTTGGCCTGTACCCGAGCGGGTGCCGAGGTGGCCCTGTTTGAGCGCAGTGCCATGTTTTCGGAATTTGGTGCAGGCATTCAACTGAGCCCCAATGTGGTAAAAATTTTGTATGGCTGGGGCCTGCAGCAGGCGCTGGCCGAGGTGGTGGCTTTGCCGGACCGGCTGCAGGTGCGCAGCGCCAGTTCGGGGGCCGTGCTAGGCACATTGCGCCTGGGTGAGGTGATGGCCCGGCGTTATGGCGCACCTTACCTCACCATCCACCGGGCCGATTTGCATCAACTGCTGTTGATTGCGCTGCAACAACAGGGTGGGGCGGCGCTCAACCTGAGCAGTACGGTGATCAGTTTCGAACAGACCGAGCGCGATGTCGCGCTGCAACTGGCCCAGGATCAGCTTGTGCGTGGCGACCTGCTGGTGGGCGCCGATGGCGGCTGGAGCGGAATTCGCCAGCAGTTGCTGGCCGACGGCACGCCGCAGCCGACCGGGCATCTGGCCTACCGGGCGCTGATCTCGCAAGCGCGTTTGCCGGTGCATTTGCGCAGTTCGCAAGTGACCGCCTGGCTGGGTCCGCAGATGCATGTGGTGCAGTACCCGGTGCGCGGCGGTGAATGGCTCAATGTGGTGGCCATCGTGCATGGCCAGGTGCAGGGTGACATGTCGCACTGGGATCACAGTGGCAACGCAGTTGAATTGCAGCAGCGCCTGCAGGCCACCTGCAAACCGCTCAGGGACTTGATCCAGGCGGTGCCGGACTGGCGTTTGTGGGCCTTGAGCATTCGCCCGCCCATGCGCAGTGGCCGTGAGCAGGCGGGTGGCCGTGTCGCCTTGCTGGGTGACGCCGCGCACCCGATGGTGCCGTACCTGGCCCAAGGCGCAGGCATGGCAATTGAAGACGCTGCCGTGCTGGCGGATGTGCTGGAAGAAGGGGGTTTGTTTGCAGACGGGCCAGGTGCGGATAGCGCCGATGCGGCTAGCCGGGTGCCGGGCCTGTTGCGCCAATACGCGCAGCAGCGCTGGCAGCGTAATGCCCGGGTGCAGGCCACGGCCATCCGTAATGGCAACATCTTTCACGCCAGCGGGCTGATGGCTTTGGCCCGCAACGCGGCCATGAAAATTCGGGGCGAGGGCCTGATGGACCAGCCCTGGCTGTACCAGGGCGCTTGAGTGGCGGTTAAAATCCGCGCACTTTTTGCATGAATCTGGTCTGTTTCGTGCGCTTTTTTTCTTTCGTCAGTCTCTCCCTGAGGCCCTTCAATTGACTCTGCACATCACCCCTTTTGAGGGCGGTAGCGCTCTTGGCGCTTTCCGTATTCAACAACTTTTGCCGGGGTTACAAGCCGTGCATGACAAGATCAATGGCATTGCCGCGCGCCATGTGCATCTGGTTTGCTCGGACCAAGCGCCCAGCGCTGCGCTGCAACAGCAATTGGCAGCCTTGCTGAACTATGGCGAGCCCTACGGCGGGCCCCTGGACGGCCCGCTGATTGTGGTCACGCCGCGTTTTGGCACGGTTTCGCCCTGGGCTTCCAAGGCCACTGACATCGCCCACAATTGCGGCCTGGCGGTGCACCGCGTGGAGCGCATGGTGGAATACCGCATCAGCCTCAAAACCGGTTTGCTCGGTAAACCCACCCTGACCGAGGTGCAACTGGCGCAGGTGGCCAGTCTGCTGCATGACCGCATGACCGAGAGTGTGATGTTTGAGCGCGCCACCGCTTTTGGCCTGTTTGCCAGTCTGCCCGCCGCGCCCATGGCCCATGTGGACGTGCTGGCCGGTGGCAAACCCGCCCTGCTGGTGGCCAACACCGAGTTTGGCCTGGCGCTGGCCGACGACGAGATGGATTACCTGGTGCAGGCCTTCACGCAGTTGCAGCGCAACCCGACCGACGTGGAACTGATGATGTTCGCCCAGGCCAACAGCGAGCACTGCCGCCACAAGATTTTCAACGCCCAGTTCACCATTGACGGTGTGGCCCAGCCCAACAGCCTGTTCGGCATGATCCGCCACACGCACCAGACCAACCCGCAGCACATGCTGGTGGCCTACTCGGACAACGCCTCGGTGATGGCTGGCAGCCAGGTGGAGCGCTTCAGCAGCCAGTCATGCTTGACAACAATCGGCATTCACACGGGCAGCTATCAAAAAAGCAGCGCCTTGCAGCACATCCTGATGAAGGTGGAAACCCACAACCACCCCACCGCCATTTCGCCTTTCCCGGGTGCCTCTACCGGCGCTGGCGGTGAGATCCGCGACGAAGGCGCCACCGGCCGCGGCTCCAAACCCAAGGCCGGCCTGACCGGTTTCACCGTATCCAAAATTAATTGGGGTCAGATTCCAATTAATTTGTCAAAACCAAAAGATGAAAATAATTGGAATCTGACCCCCATTGATTACGGTAGGCCGGCGCATATTGCCAGCCCCTTGCAGATCATGGTCGAGGGGCCGCTGGGTGGGGCGGCGTTCAACAACGAGTTTGGTCGGCCCAATTTGCTGGGCTATTTTCGCGAGTACGAACAAAACCTGAGCTACACGGTCAAGGACGCCGCCGGCCTGGCGCAGCCGCAGACCGAGCAGCGCGGCTACCACAAGCCGATCATGCTGGCCGGTGGCCTGGGGGTGATTGACGCCACCCAGACCCACAAGATTGCGTTCCCGGCTGGCACCCTGCTGATTCAGCTGGGTGGTCCGGGCATGCGTATTGGTATGGGCGGAAGTGCCGCCAGTTCCATGACCACCGGGGACAACGCCGCCCACCTTGACTTTGACTCGGTCCAGCGCGGCAACCCAGAGATTGAGCGGCGGGCGCAGGAAGTCATCAACCAGTGCTGGCTCATGACCGAGGTCAACCCGATTCTGGCGATCCACGACGTCGGCGCAGGTGGCTTGAGTAACGCCTTTCCTGAACTGACCAACGACGCCGGTCGCGGCGCCCGTTTTGACCTGCGCGCGGTGCCACTCGAAGAATCCGGTCTGGCGCCCAAGGAAATCTGGTGCAACGAAAGTCAGGAACGTTATGTGCTGGCGATAGCGCCCGAGTCGCTGGACCTGTTCAAGGCCTTGTGCGAACGCGAGCGCTGCCCGTTTGCGGTGGTTGGGGTGGCGACCGAGGAACGCCTGCTTCAATTGGTGGACGAGGGGGCAGAGGCGCCAGTCAATATGCCGATGAACGTCCTTTTGGGCAAGCCACCAAAAATGCAGCGCGATGTGACAACCGTGCAGCGCACTTTCCCGCCTGTCAATCTGACCGGCGTCGCCCTGCAGCAGGCGGCGATCGACGTGCTGGCGCATCCCACGGTGGCTTCCAAGCGTTTTCTGATCACCATTGGCGACCGCACCGTGGGGGGCTTGAGCCACCGCGACCAGATGGTGGGCCCCTGGCAGGTGCCGGTGGCGGACTGCGCAGTCACATTGGCAGATTTCAAGGGCTTTGCCGGTGAGGCCATGGCTCTGGGCGAACGCACGCCGCTGGCCACGGTGAATGCGCCCGCCAGCGGCCGTATGGCGGTGGCCGAGGCCATTACCAACTTGCTGGCCGCCCCCATGGAACTGGATCGCGTCAAGCTGTCGGCCAACTGGATGGCGGCTTGCGGCGAATCCGGTGAAGATGCGGCGCTGTATGAGACCGTGAAAGCGGTGGGTCTGGAACTGTGCCCCGCCTTGGGCATCTCGATCCCGGTGGGCAAGGACTCTTTGTCGATGCGCACGCAATGGAAGGACGAGACTGGCAATGCCAAAAAAGTGACCTCGCCGGTGTCGCTGATCGTGACCGCCTTTGCCACGCTGGCGGACGTGCGCGGCAGCTTGACACCGCAGCTCAACGCGGTGGATGACACCTCGCTGATTTTGGTGGATATGGGGCGTGGCCAAAACCGCATGGGTGGCAGCATCCTGGCGCAAACCCTGGGCCAGATGGGTGATGAAGTGCCAGACCTGGATAACCCGCAGGACCTGGTGAACCTGGTGAATGCAGTCAACGCCTTGCGCGCCCAGGGCCAGATTCTGGCCTACCACGACCGCAGTGATGGTGGTTTGTTTGCCGCCGCCTGTGAGATGGCTTTTGCCGGCCATGTGGGCGTGGCGTTGAATGTCGACATGCTGGTGACCGAGGGTGACGGCGTGTCTGACAGCCGTATGGACTGTGGCGATGCCAAAAATTGGGCCGGCCAGATCAGCGGCCGTCGCGATGAACTCACGCTCAAGGCGCTGTTCAGCGAAGAGCTTGGTGTGCTGCTGCAGGTACGCACTGCCGGGCGCGACGCGGTCATGCAGGTGCTGCGCGAACACCATTTGAGCCAGCACAGCCATGTGGTGGGCAAAACCCGCCCGGCCGATTCGAGCATCAGCGCCGGCATTGGCGCGGTGCAGGTGTGGCGTGACGCCAAGACCATTTTTAATGCCAAACTGGCCGACCTGCACCAGGTGTGGGATGCCACCAGCTGGAAGATTTGCCAGCAACGTGACAACCCGGCCTGCGCCGATGCCGAACACGCCGTTGCGGGTGAGCCGTCTGACCCGGGCATGCATGTGCAGCTGGTGACCAGCGCGCAGCAGCCTGCTGCGCCGGCCCTGATGCTGTCGCGTCCCAAAGTGGCCGTGCTGCGTGAACAAGGTGTCAACTCCCATGTGGAAATGGCCTATGCTTTTACCGAAGCGGGTTTTGAGGCCTATGACGTGCACATGACTGACTTGCAGACGGGTCGCGCCAATCTGGCCGATTTCAAGGGCGTGGTGGCCTGCGGCGGTTTCAGTTACGGTGACACCCTGGGTGCCGGCATTGGCTGGGCCCGTTCCATCACCTTCAACCCCGTGTTGGCGGACCAGTTCAAGGCCTTTTTTGGCCGCCCCGACACCTTTGGCCTGGGCGTGTGTAATGGTTGCCAGATGTTTGCCGAGCTGGCCGATATCATTCCTGACGCACAAGACTGGCCACGTTTCACGACCAACCAGAGCGAGCGTTTTGAAGCGCGCCTGAGTATGGTCGAGGTGCTCGAATCGCCGTCATTGTTTTTCAAGGGCATGGCTGGCAGCCGTCTGCCGATTGCAGTGGCACACGGCGAGGGCTATGCCAACTTCAAGCACCGGGGCAACGCGGCCAAGGCCATCGCTGCCATGCGCTTCACCGACAACCATGGTGCCGCCACCGAAACCTACCCGTTCAATCCGAATGGCAGCCCGGGCGGCCTGACGGCGGTGACGACTGCCGACGGTCGTTTTACCGCCATGATGCCGCACCCCGAGCGTGTGTTTCGCAACATCCAGCTGAGCTGGACCGATCAGGACCGTGATGCCTTCAGCCCGTGGATGCAGCTGTGGTACAACGCCCGCCGTTGGGTAGCTTGATCTCAACCCGACGGCCAAAACCCAAAGACCCCGGATTGGTATCCGGGCTAGTTTCTCAATCCTTCCCTGCCATCGCCGCCTCGTAACGGGTCACCCGGTTGCGCCCGCCCTCCTTGGCAGCATAGAGTGCAAGGTCTGCGGCCTTGACGAATTCCTCCAGCGCGTTCGCTTGCTGCGGATACGTGGCCACGCCAATGCTCACGGTGATGCGGACCATCATTCCGCCGCCGATGTCGAAGGGCTGGCGTTCCACCGTCGCGCGCAAGCGTTCGGCTATTTGCATGGCCATGGTCGCATCCGTCTCCGGCAAAATCACCATGAATTCCTCGCCACCGTAGCGGCACACGCGGTCCACAGTACGTGCCTGTTGCACCTGCAAATCGCTCAGGCCTTTGATGATGGCATCGCCGGCCTGGTGCCCATAGGTATCGTTGACGCGTTTGAAGTGGTCAATGTCGAGCATGAGCAAGGACACCGGTCGGTTGAAACGCTGGGTACGAATAATCTCATCTTTTAAAAATGAATAGAACCTACGGTGGTTATACAGATTGGTGAGACCGTCTCGGCTCGCCAGCTCCTCAGCCTGTTCCGCGCGTTGGCGCTCGGTGATGTCCCTGAACACGCCGACAAGAAAGGAAATGCCCTTTACTTGTATCGTTGTGCCATTGATGTCGGCATGGAAGACAGTGCCATCCTTTCTTTTAACCGGCAGATTCGGCGCAAGGCTGATTTCGTTTTTGGCCAGTCGCGCCATCTGGAGGACAACATTGCCGACGTCTTTCTCAGGATGAATGTCTTCCACCCCCAGTTCAAGCAACTCGTCGCGGCTGTATCCGAGCATGCGGCAAATGGAGTCATTGACCATGATGAACTTCTGGCTTTGGACCTCCGCCAGGAGGATTCCGTCCTGCACGGAGTCGAAGATGGTCCTGAGCAGGGCTTCTGATTCAGACAATGCCTGCTCGGCTCGCTTGCGTTCGGTGATGTCGCGCACAGTGGCCTGCAGAAACACTTCTCCTCCCACGTCCATGCGTGTCAGCAGCACGTCGGCAGGAAACGGGCTGCCATCCAGGCGCTGGTGTTCCCATTCGAAAAAGTTCTTGCCTTCGCGCATGGCGGTGGCGATCATCTCCTGCGCCTTTTCATCGGAGGAGCGTCCATCGGGCTGCCGTTCCGGCGAAACCTTCCATGGCCCGAGTTCGGTGAACGCTGCTGTGCTGGCCGCTCCGAACAATTCCAGCGTGGCCTGGTTGGCGCTGGTAAACCGCCATGACGGTGGCGCCAATGTCATCAGCGCATCGCGTGAACTTTCGAATAGCTGCCGATAGCTTTCCTCATTCGCGCGCAGCGCTTCCTCCGTGCGCTTGCGCTCGGTGACGTCAATGAAGCTTTCGAGGAGGTGTGATCGCCCGCCAAGCTGGATTGCGGTCACGGTCTTGATGATGTCGCGTCTTTCGCCAGTGGCGGTCAGCAGCACGCGTTCCGAGTTGTCGACGGTTTGATGAAGATTGGTGACCGGGCACTGGTCCCATTCTGCCGGACAGATGAACTTGTGACATACCGCGCCGATAATGCTCTCCTTCGGCGCACCAATCATGCGGACGGCAAACGAGTTTACGTCGACAATCCTGTGGGCCTCGGGATCGATGATGACGATCCCCGCCTGCACCGATTCCAGGACAGTCCTCAGCCTGTTCTCGCTTTCAAGCGACGCCTCTTGCGCCTGCTTGTTCCCGGCAACATTGGCCTCCAGTTCTTCGCCAAGAATATTGATGCCGGCCATGACGCCGTCCAGGGCGCTTTCATCATCAGAAAGGGTGCCCCTGGCTGTCAGGTCGCCCGCGGCAAACTTGAAGATGACCTCAAGTAGATCCGCAAGCCTCGGGTCTTCATTGTGATTGGGGGATGTCACTCGAGATACCCCTTCAGCCACTCCAGTGCCTCATCTCCCGAAGAAAAAAGCCGACTCGGCAGGTGCGGATTGCTGAGGCCAAGGTAGAAGTTTCCCAATACCCGGCTGACCGGCGTGCCGATGATGATGGCGGCAGCGCTGGCGACTTTGGCTGCCTCTGCTCCCGCATAGTATTGGCGGGTTTCCCTGGACATGGACTTCATCGTTTTTGTATCGATGAAAAGCGGCCGGCGCTTGCCCTGGTTGATCTTCAAGTAGCCCGCCATGGTTTCCTGTGCGTCCTCCAGCGTCACCTCCGCGCCGAGAACGTGGATGATACGGACAATGCCATCGTCTCCCAGCCATAATTTGGCGACCCTGCTGGTCTGTTCGTTTTCCATTTTTGAGCGCTTTCTCCAAGAGAACCTGTAGGCAGCCGTCAATCCGCGAAGAGGCTGCCCGAAAACGGCGGGCCGAACCAGAACGTGCGGATTTCCGCCGATTTGAATCAGTTTAAACCGTGATCGGCCGCGTGCGGTAAAACTTTATCGGCTCACTCGTCGATGCAGTTGCCAGGTCCTTGGCAGTCTGGTTCAGCACAGAGGTCTTGATCTTGCCCACCACATGCATCTCGCAGGGTTTGCAGTCAAAACGCAAGGTGAGTTTTTCTTTGCCATTGATCAGTTGCAGCGGCTCGGCCTTGACAAAACCCTGCACGCCGGTCACGCCTTTGGCCTGTTTTGGGCACAGGCTCAAGGAAAAACGCACGCAGTGTTTGGTGATCATCAGGCTGACCTCACCGGACTCTTCAACCGCCTCGTAGGCCGCAGCGATCACCTTGACGCCATGGCGCGCATAAAACGAGCGCGCGGCACGGTTGAAGACATTGGCCAGGTAGCTCAAAGTGTCTTCCGGGTATGCGACCGGCGGCTCGACCGCCTGGCCCGGCAAAAAGCGCACAAAACCGGCGGCGCGGGCGGCCTCCAGCGCTTGTACGGCTTCGCGGCGCAGCGGGTTCAGTTTTGACGCCGGTACAAACCAGGGCTGGGCAAAAGCGACCTGTACGTCACTCGCAGCAAAAATTGTGTTGCCCAGTTTGGACACGTTGGCCACCAGGGTCTCCAAGGCGCCAGCTTGGTCTTTGGCCGACGTGAGCGCCAGGGTGGTCTGGGCGCTGGCGCTGAAACCGTCTTCGTCAGTTAGGGTGAGGGTGATGCCATGGGCGTTGTCGGCCAGGTGGGCCCAGAGCTGGATGCGCCGATCGCTGGACTTTTTGTCGAGCGCGTGTAACCAGTCGACGTCGCGGTTGCGGTTGACCGCTACGCCTTTGCGCAGGTCTTTCAAGCCCGCCAGTTCGTCCTTGGGGAACACCCGCCAGCTGCCCTTTTTGGCGCTCACGAGTTCGGCGCGGTTGATGGCCAGCCCGACCAGCTCTTTTTGCAGGTCGTAGTAACACAGGCCGTCGCCGTTATGCAGCACGGCGGTGCGGTCGTTGAGCGCAAGGTCAACCCAGTTGGGGCCGACCTGGGTGATATAAGCAATCGCCTGGCCCGGGTTTTTGGGCGAGTCGAAGGCGCCTATGCTGTCCTGGCGGCCGTTGACAAAGTAGTCGGTGAATTCGCGGTTGAAGTTCTGCTTGGGGTCGGGTGTGAAGCTGAAGCTGGTGAGCCCGCTGCTGCTGCGGCTCAATGGGTCGTTTGTGTGCTGGCGGGCCTCGATGAGCTCGTCGAGCAGCTTGCGGTAATGCGCCGTGATGTTTTTCACATAGGCCATGTCCTTGTAGCGGCCCTCAATCTTGAAGCTGCGCACCCCGGCATCCACCAGCGCGGCCAGGTTGCCGCTCTGGTTGTTGTCTTTCATACTCAGCACATGTTTGTCGTGCGCCACAAACCGGCCTGCCGAGTCAACCACCTGGTAAGGCAGGCGGCAGGCCTGGCTGCATTCGCCGCGGTTGGCGCTGCGCCCGGTGTGCGCGGCACTGATGTAACACTGGCCGCTGTAGGCCACGCACAGCGCACCGTGTACAAAAAACTCCAGCGTGCTGCGGGCCGGATCGGTGGCGGCGCGAATAGCGGCGATTTGTGGCAGCGTGAGTTCCCGTGCCAACACCAGCTGGGTCAGGCCAACGTCTTGCAAAAAGCGCGCCTTCTCGGGGGTGCGGATGTCGCACTGGGTGCTGGCGTGCAATTGCAGCGGCGGCATGTCCATGGCCAGCAAGCCCATGTCCTGCACGATCAGCGCGTCCACGCCGGCATCAAACAGCTGCCAGGCCAGGGCGCGTGCGCCCTCCAGCTCGTCGTCGCGCAGAATGGTGTTCATCGTGACAAAAATGCGGCAGTTGAAGCGGTGCGCGTGCGCCACCAGCCGGGCAATGTCGGTCACCGTGTTGTCGGCGCTGGTGCGCGCGCCAAACGACGGCCCGCCAATATAGACCGCGTCGGCCCCGTGGTTGACGGCTTCGATGCCAATGGCGGCATCACGTGCCGGGGCTAAGAGTTCAAGTTGGTGGGGCAGCAGTGACATGGGGCAGGATTATCCCCGCCTGGGGCTTGCCATCAACGTCAGTGTGCTGTTTGCCACTGGTTCTGTGTGGACGGCAAACCCCGTTTTTCACCGCCAGTGCAGCGATTCCCGTTCAAACAAGCCGCCTTGCCGGGCGCGATCCTGGGCGCGTTGTGCACGGGCTTGCACCCATTCTGGCGCACCGATGTCTTTGAGGGTTTCAGGCGCTAAGCCGTCCAGCGCTGTCAGTTCGTTGTCGGTTTTCTGGACTGGGTGTTGGGTGTTGCGGCGTGTCCACCAGGTGCTTGCCAGGCCCAACCATGTGGCGAAGATGTGGCGTGCTTGGGGCAGCGTAGGGGCGGTGGCAGTGTACTGAGTGCAGGTGATGTTCATGGTGGTGGGCTCCAGCGTTTGATTTGACATGCTGGTAAGCTTATCCATTGTTTTTGTGTTTGAATATCGGTAAATTCTGCATTGATTGTTCACATATTCTTACCAGAACATGTCCAGATTGCCGTTAAATACTTTGCCAACCTTTCGTGTGGTGGCCCGCCTGGGCAACCTGCGTGCCGCTGCGCAAGAGTTGCACCTGACCCACAGCGCCGTCAGTCAGCAGATCAAGTTGCTGGAAGAGCAGGTCGGTTTTGAGCTGTTCGAGCGCCGGGGTCGGCGTATCGTGCTCAATGCGGCCGGGGCCAGCTTGCAACGTGCGGTGGAGCCCGCGCTGGATCGGCTGGACGAGGGGCTGCGTGCCGCTGCTGCGGCCTCGCAAGGCGAAGCCCAGCGCATTCGGCTGACGCTGTTGCCATCGTTTGCCCAGCGCTGGTTGTTGCCACGTATGCCGCGCTGGCGTGAGCGCTATCCTGATATCCACCTGGAACTGCACACCTCGCAGCAGGTGGTGGATTTGGTGCGCGAGGGCTTTCACGTTGGCTTGCGCCAGGGGCGGGGGCCGTGGCGCGGCCTGCAGGCCGAACAGTTGGTGGACTCGCCGCTGGTGGTGCTGGGCTCTCCCGCTGCGGCCCGCCGTTTGAAAGGGTGCTGCGTGGAAGAACTGGCCGAAGAAGCTTTGCTGGGCCGGCCGGAACTGTGGGAGCGCTGGTTTGCCCTGGGCGGCTGGCGCGGTGCCGTCAGTCCGGTCGCCACTTTCAATGATGCAGGTTTGCTGTTGCAGGCGGTGGAGCAAGACATTGGCATTGGACTGGCGCGAGAGGTTTTGGCTGCCGATGCCTTGCGGGAGGGGCGGCTGCTGCGCTTGTCACCCACGGCACTGCCCGGTGACTCGGCCTACGCGCTCTATTGGTGTGTGTTTCCGCCCGAGCTTGCGAACTGGCCACCCTTGCAGGCTTTTCGCGCCTGGTTGGGTGAGGAGTTGGAACTGTCCAGGCAAAGCCTGGCAGACACCGCCCGTGTGGCCGACTATCCGATGACGGCTTCAGTACACTTTGCGCATGACAACCCAACGTTTTGACACCCTGGATGCACTGCGCGGCCTGGCCATGGTCTGGATGACGCTGTTTCATTTCGTCTTTGACCTGCGCTACTTCAAGCTGGTCACGCAGGACGTGGTCCGCGACCCGTTCTGGACCTGGCAGCGCACCCTGATCGTGAGCCTGTTTTTGCTGTGTGCCGGCATGGGCCAGGCCATTGCCACGGCACAGGGGCAAAGCTGGCAGCGCTTCTGGCGGCGCTGGGTCCAGGTGGCAGGTGCTGCGCTGCTGGTCACGGCCGGTTCCTGGCTGATGTTTCCCAACAGTTTCATTTATTTTGGTGTGTTACACGGCTTGGCGTTGATGCTGGTGGTAGTACGCCTCACCGCCCACTGGGGGCGCTGGTTGTGGCTGTTGGGTGCTTTGGCCATTGCCTCCAAATTCGTCTTTGAGAACCTGTTACAGACCGGCCCGTTGGCGCCATGGGCCGACACCATGAACAGCATGCGCTGGAATTGGCTGGGCTGGATCGGCCAAAAACCCGTGACCGAAGACTATGTGCCGCTGTTTCCCTGGTTGGGCGTGATGTGGTGGGGTGCGGCTGCCGGTGCCTGGTTTTGGAAACAACAGCCCGAGTGGCTGGCCCGTCCCGTGCCGCAGCCCGTGCAGCTTCTGGCAGGCCTGGGCCGCTGGAGCCTGAGCTACTACCTGCTGCACCAGCCCGTGTTGATTGCACTGGTGGGTGGTTTCAGCTGGCTCGTTCATTAATTGGGGCACGCCTCAGATGCGCGTTTAATCAGTTGGGGTCAGAGCACGTCGCTGCGCGAGTGGTCTGACCCGCAAGAACCTTGCGGCATCAACGATCCTCAGCACCGCTAGGCGTGGTGATCGGGTCATGTGACCGGGCTTTGGGGCGCAAGGCGCGCGCCGACAGTCGGTGGCGCACAGCACTTGGCTTTTCGCGCGTGATTTCGCCCCAAAACCGCACGCACATGGCCCGGTCGCCGCGCCGGGTTCAGCGCGATACCTTCAACCCGGAATCAACGGTACGCGTCATTAAAAAAGCCGGAGCAAGTCCGGCTTTCAGAGTGATCAAGCAAACCGCTTATTCAATCTTGGCTTTTTTGCGCAGATCTTCCTGGTATTTGGTCAACTTTTGCTGTTGCAGTTGTTGCGACACCTGTGGTTTGACTTCTTCGAGCGCGGGCAACTGGGCATCACGCACGTCATCAAGGCGGATGACGTGGTAGCCAAACTGCGACTTGACCGGGGTTTCGGTCAGTTGGCCTTTGGTCAGCGCGGTCAACGCGGTGGCAAATTCTGCCACGTAGTTGCCGGCAGGGGCCCAATCGAGGTCACCGCCCTTGGCGCCAGAGCCTGGGTCCTTGCTGGATTTTTTGGCAATTTCGTCAAACTTGCCACCTTTTTTGAGCTGCGCAATGATGGCCTTGGCTTCTGCTTCTTTTTCAACCAGGATGTGGCTGGCGCGGTACTCTTTGCCACCGTTGGCGGCCTTGAACTTGTCGTACTCGGCCTGGATGTCGGCATCCGTCACCGGGTTGGTCTTTTGGTAATTGGCGAACAGTTCGCGGATCAGGATGGTCTGGCGTGCCAGTTCCATCTGGTTTTTGAAGTCTGCCGTGGTGTCCAGACCCATTTTTTGGGCTTCCTGCATGAAGATTTCACGGGCGATCACTTCGTCCTTGATCTGTTGCTGGATCTCTGGCGTGACCGGCCGACCAGAGCGGGCCACCTGTTGGCTCAAGGCCTCGACACGTGTCAAGGGAACGGCTTTGCCATTCACGATGGCCACATTTTGCGCCACGGCCGCGGCCGACATACCACCCAGAAAGGCTGCCAAGGCAAGACCTGATACCAGTTTGTTTTTCATGCAAATTTCCTGCAAATAATTGAATTAGAAAAGCGAGATATTTGGTCCAGGCCGTCAGACCTGGGGTGTTTGGGCTTCAATGGCCAGGGCGTGTAGACCCTGGTCCATGAAATCTTGGAGCGCATCATACACAAGCCGGTGCCGTGCTACGGCAGACTTGCCAACAAAAGCCCCGGCCGTGATCTTCACCCGAAAGTGGGTGCCATAACCGGTGCCGTTGGTGCCGGCATGGCCGTTGTGCTGGTGGCTTTCGTCAAGCACTTCGAGCTGGCTGGGTTGCAGGACTTGTTGCAGGCGTTGCTGCAAACGTTGGGCAGTGGGGGTTTGGTTCATGGTGCAGGGGGTTTGGCGTCGTCCGCCACCAGATAGCGTGAAATATAAAACCCCTGGCCGACAATAAAGACCAGCGGGAAGGCGTAGCCCCAGAGCTTGAAGTTGACCCAGGCTTCGGTGCTGTAGTAAGCCGCCACATAGGCGTTTAATAACGCCATGAAGGCGCTGTAGCCAATCCAGAGCATGTTCAGGCGCAGCCAGACGGGTTCAGGCAGGGTGAGCTGGCTGCCCAGCAGCATCTTCAAAAAGTTCTTTTTGTAAACCCAGACCGCCACTGCCAGCGCAATCGCCATGGCCGCGTAGAGCACGGTGGGTTTCCATTTGATGAAACGGTCGTCGTGCAGCACCAGTGTGAGTGTGCCAAATGCCAGCACCAGCGCCAGCGTGATCTTGTGCATGGCCTGCAGTCTGCGGTCAATGCCGTAAATCAGCACCATTTGCAGCACGGTGGCGGCCATCAGCACGCCGGTGCCAATGTAGATGTCGTAAAACTTGTAAGCGCCAAAGAACAGCAGGATGGGGAAAAAGTCGATCAGTATTTTCATGTGGGGGTGAAGTTTAACGAAGCCGAGTTCATGCAGTAGCGCAAGCCCGTGGGCGCGGGGCCGTCGTCGAACACATGGCCGAGGTGTGCGCCGCACTGGGCACACACGGTTTCGACCCGCGCCATGCCCAGACTGCGGTCGGTGATCTCCGAAATAGAACCCGGCACGGCCTGTGAAAAACTGGGCCAGCCGCAGTGCGCGTTGAACTTGGTGTCGGCGTCAAACAGCTTGGCGTCGCAGCAGATGCAGTGGTAACTGCCGTCGGCCTGGTGGGCTTCGTACTTGCCGCTGAACGGGCGCTCGGTGGCGGCATGGCGTGTGACCTGGTAAGCCACGGCTTCCGCGCCCTTGGCTTGCAAAATGGCTTGCCACTCGGCATCGGTTTTCTGAATGGTGAAAGGCATGGTGATCTCGCTTTTATAAAAGGGGCTTGGGGGCTCAGGAGCTGCAACTGATCTCGATCCGGCTGGCCCAGTCGGGCGGCAGGTCGGCGTAAGACTCATATTCGGGGTGCTCGTCGAACGGGCGCTCCAGCAGGGCCAGCAGCTGGACGACCTTGGAAAAATCTTTGCCTTTGGCCGCCTCAATGGCCAATTCGCCCAGGTAATTGCGCAGCACATACTTGGGGTTGGTTTTGAGCATCAGGCCAGCCGCCTGGTTTTGATCAACACCAGTCAAGCGCTCTGTGTAACGCCGCTGCCAGGCGTCCCAGCTTGGGCGGTCCGGAAACAGGTCGCGCACCGGCGCAAACTGCCCGCTGGCCACACCCTGGCTCAGTCGGCGCCAGAACAGGGTGTAGTCGACCTGGCCTTGTGCCAGCAGTGCCAGCAGGTCGTCAATGAGGTCTTGATCAACGGTGGTATCCGTAGCGCCAGTACCCTCGGCCAAGCCCAATTTGGCGCGCATCAGTTGTTGCCAGGTGCGCGCAAACACCGGTTTGAACGTGTCCAGGGCCTGCACGGCCAGCGCCTGGTCCTTGATAAGTGGCAGCAGCGCCTGCGCTAGCGCGTAGAGGTTCCAGTGGGCGATGTCGGGCTGACGCGCAAAAGCGTAACGGCCACCGCGGTCGGTGTGGTTGCAGATGTGGCCGGGATCAAACGCATCAAGGAACTGAAACGGGCCGTAGTCGATGGTCAGGCCCAAAATACTCATGTTGTCGGTGTTCATGACGCCGTGGCAAAACCCTACCGCCTGCCAGTGCGCCACCATCATGGCGGTGCGCTCCGTTACCTGCAGCAGCAAATTGGCATAGGGATTGGCCCCCAAGGTGCTGGCAGTTTGGCAGTCCGGGTAATAACGGCTGATTACATAGTCGGCCAGCGTGGTGAGTTGCGTCAGCTGATGGCGCGCCGCAAAGTGTTCAAAATGGCCAAAACGAATAAAGCTCGGGGCGACCCGTGTGACCACCGCGGCGGTTTCCAGACTCTCGCGTGCCACCTCTTCGTCGGAGCCCACCACGCACAGTGCACGCGTGGTCGGGATACCCAAACCGTGCATGGCTTCACTGCACAAAAATTCACGGATGCTGCTGCGCAACACGGCGCGGCCGTCGCCCATGCGCGAATAGGGTGTCAGGCCCGAGCCCTTAAGTTGCACTTCGAGTCCATTGGCCTCGCCCAGCAAACAAGCCCGGCCGTCGCCGAGTTGCCCGGCCCATTGGCCAAATTGGTGCCCGCTGTAAACGCTGGCCAGCGGTTGGGTGCCGCTGATGGGCTGGTTGCCCGCCAGCGCTTGTAATAGCGCGTCGGTCTCCAACTCTCCGGCGGGCAAGCCAAGAATCTTCGCTGCGGCCCGCGAGCGGCCCACCCAGTAAGGGTCGGGTAAGGCTTGCGGGGCCAGTGCGGTGTAAAAGTCGGGTCCGAGGCGGTGGAAATGGTTGTTCCATGCCAGGCCGATGTACTTGGTCTGGAAAGACGGGTTAACAGGCGTAAAGGCGTTCATGGGCGAATTGTGTCGTGAGGTGTTCAAACCCAAGGTTTGCAGGGGCATCAGCCGGCTTTTATCCCTTAACATTGCGTCAGTTCTTGCCATCCATGGCTCGACTCACGCCACTTCATGTTGTTTCACCGTTTTTTACCGCAATCACTCAAAACACGTGTCACTTTGCTGACGCTGCTCATCGTGGTGGTGGGCTTTCTGGTTTTGGGGTTTTATAGTAAAAACTTGTTGCGGGAAGAATTGCTAACTTATACCGGTGAACAACAGCGCTCGGCCTTGAGTTTGCTGTCCTCTGAGGTGAATCACGACCTGAGTGACCGGTTTGCCGCGCTGGAGGACACGGCCTTGCGGGTGACACCAAAGATGCAGGAAGGTCAGTCAGCGCTGCAGGCTTTTTTACTTGACCAGTCTTTTCTGGCTGGGCTGTTTAATGGTGGTGTCATGGTCTGGAGTCAGCAAGGGGTAATGCAAGCCGAGGTGCCGTTTTTGTCGGGTGGCTCAGTCACGCCAGCCCTTGCGCCACAAGACTTGACAAGGGTACTCCAGCACGGGCAGGCGGTGATTGGTCAGATACAGGTGAACAACAAGTTGAAAACTGCCTGGTTTGCCATGGCGGTACCCGTTCATAACCCGGCGGGTGAAGTCATTGGTGCTTTGGCTGGTGTGATTCGACTGGATCAGGCCAATTTTTTGAGTCAATTGACCGCGCACCGCTATGGCAGGACCGGGAACTTCTTTCTGGTGGCGGCAAACCAAAGACTGATTTTTGCCACGTCGGATCAGAAACGTTTGCTTGAGGTGCTGCCGGCGCTTGGCGAAAGCCCCTGGATTGACCGCTTTGTGCAGGGCTTTGAGGGCACTGCCCGCGTGCCGAATCCGAAGGGCGTGGAGGTGCTGGTTAGCATTCAACAGATCCCCTTGGCCCGTTGGTACGCTTCGGTCACGCAGACCCCCGAGGAGACTTTTGCCCTGATTGACGCGATCAAGTGGCCCGCCAGGTTGGTCGCACTGCTGCTGGGGCTACTTTGCTTGAGTTTGATCTGGTTGATGTTGCGTCGTCAGTTGGCTCCCATGACCGTGGCAGTGACTACGCTGGATGGTTTTGTCCGCCAAAACCAGGCGCCGCAAGCCCTGCCCGTGGTGCTCAATGACGAGGTGGGTCAGCTCGTGGGCGGCTTTAATCGCCTGCTTGGCACTTTGGCGCAGCAGCAGAAAGTATTGCAGCAAAGAGAGTTGTTTAACCAGGCGGTGCTGAACTCAGTCAGTGCCGAAATCGCCGTGCTGAACCATGAGGGGGTGATTCTGGAAGTGAATGAAGCCTGGCGGCGCAATGAAAAAAATGGCACCGGAACCTTCGGTGAAAACAGGCCGGACACAGCGGTTGGACGCAATTTTCTGAACGAATGCGCTGGCATTGTGGCTGATGAACCGGCCGGCGAGGCCTTGCGCGCGGAGGACGGTATTCGGGCCGTACTTGATGGCCATTCGCCGCGCTTTTATCTGGAATACGCCAGCCATTTGCCGCAGCAGAGGCGTTGGTTCAGCATGAGCGTCACGCCATTGGCGGATGCCGATCTTCACGGCGCGGTGGTGTCACTGGACGACATCAGCTTGCGTATCCAGATGGAAAATCAGGTGCGTGAGATGGCGTTCTACGACCCACTCACCCATTTGCCCAATCGCCGCCTGGCGCTGGAGCGCTTGTCGCAGCAAATGGTGCGCGCGCGTCGTGCTCAGGGCCGGCTGGCGCTGTTGTTCATTGACCTGGACAAGTTCAAGCCGATCAACGACGAGCTGGGACATGCCGTGGGCGACTGGCTGCTGCAAGTCGTGGCGCAGCGCATCTTGGCCTGCGTGCGTGCCTCAGATACCGCTGCGCGCATGGGTGGTGACGAGTTTGTGGTGTTGCTGCCTGATTTGCAGTCCATTGACGCGGCCATGACCGTGGCAGAAAAAATCCGTCAAGCGTTGGCGCAGGAATTTGTGACCGATCAAGGCGTGGTGCTTACCATTTCGTCAAGCATCGGTGTCGCTTTGTATCCGGACCACGGCGCCAACGAAAAAGACCTGTTGCGGCTGGGCGACGAGGCCATGTACATCGCCAAAAAGCAAGGTTGCAATGCCGTCCACCTATGTTTGCCCAGCCCGGCAGAGCCCGGTCTTGAGGCAGCTGTTGGTGCACAACACGTCTATGTTCACCTGCGCTGGCATGCGGCATTTGAAAGCGGTAACCCGGTCCTTGACCAGGAACACGAGGCGCTGTTTGTGATGGTCAACAGCTTGCTTGACACGGTGGTGTTGCGGCGTCAACAACCTTTGGCCTTTGAAGCTGCCTTTGAGACACTAATTACGCATGTCGTGGCGCACTTTACCCACGAAGAATCGATTTTGCTGGCAAACGGGTTTGACAATTTGACGGTTCATGCGCAGCAGCACCAGGTGCTGGTGGCCCGGGCAAGGGCCTTGCATCAGCAATTGCAGGCGGCGTCCGACGAAAACCAGGCAGAAGCCCAGTTGATCAAATTTCTGGTGTCGGTGCTGGTCGCGGGTCACCTGCTGCAGACCGACCGGGAGTTTTTCCCCTTGTTTGCCAAGCCCTGAGTCAGGCGTGATTGGCAGTACCATGCCATTTCTTTAAAACACCAAAGAGGAGACATCCATGCTCGGACTGATGCAAAACCAAGCCCTGTCGATTTCGTCGCTGATCGAGTTTGCCGCGCGCCACCATGGCGAGGGTGAAATTGTGTCGCGCCGGGTTGAGGGCGACATACACCGCTACACCTACATCGAAGCCGCGCAGCGTTCGCGCCAACTGGCCGGGGCGCTGGACGCGCTGGGTTTGCAAATGGGCCAACGTGTGGCCTCGATTGCCTGGAACGGTTACCGGCACATGGAAATGTACTTTGGTGTGAGCGGCTCCGGGCGTGTGTTACACACCATCAACCCGCGTATGCACCCCGAGCAAATCGCCTGGGTGATGCACCATGCGCAAGACCAGGTGGTGTGTTTTGACATGACGTTTTTGCCCATCGTCAAAGCCATTCACAGCAAATGCCCCAGTGTCAAACACTGGGTGGCGCTGTGTGATGCTGACAAGCTGCCGGCTGATGCGGGCCTACCCGGTTTGCTCAGTTATGAGGCTTTGCTGGCACAGCACGCCATGGCGTACGCCTGGCCCGAGCTGGACGAAAACACCGCTTCGAGCATGTGTTACACCAGTGGTACCACCGGTAACCCCAAGGCCGCGCTGTACAGCCACCGCTCAACGGTACTCCATGCTTATGCGGCGGCACTGCCCGATGTGATGTGCCTGTCGGCGCGCGACTCGATTCTGCCGGTGGTACCGATGTTTCACGTCAACGCCTGGGGCATTCCGTATTCGGCCGCCCTGACCGGTGCCAAGCTGGTGTTTCCGGGGCCGGGCATGGACGGCAAATCGATTTATGAGCTGATCGAGCAGGAGCGTGTGACCTACGCCGCCGGTGTACCCACCATCTGGCAAATGCTGTTGGGCCACATGGAGCCCAACGGGTTGCGGTTTTCTACCCTCAAGCGCACGGTGATTGGCGGCTCGGCCTGCCCGCCAGCCATGATCACTGCCTTCAACGACAAATACGGCGTGGAGGTGCTGCACGCCTGGGGTATGACCGAGATGAGCCCGCTGGGCACGCTGTGTACGCTCAAGAACAAGCACCTCGGCCTGTCGGAAGGCGACAAGATGAAAGTGCGCCTGAAGCAGGGTCGGGCGATTTTTGGCGTCGATATGAAGATTGTCAACGCCGAAGGCAAGGAACTGCCCTGGGACGGCAAGACCTATGGCGACCTGCTGGTCAAGGGCTCGTGGGTGCTGCGCGAGTACTTCCAGGGCGAAGGTGACGCGGTACCGGTGCTTCCGCTGGTGGACGGTTGGTTCCCAACCGGTGACGTGGCGACCATTGATGCCGACGGCTACATGCAGATCACCGACCGCAGCAAGGACGTGATCAAGTCCGGCGGTGAGTGGATCAGCTCGATTGACATCGAGAACATCGCGGTGGCGCACCCGGCGGTGGCCATGGCGGCCTGCATTGGCATGAAACACCCCAAGTGGGACGAACGCCCGATTGTGGCGGTGGTGAAAAAACCGGGCGCCGAGGTGTCACGCGAAGCGCTGCTGCAGTTTTACCAAGGCAAGGCTGCCAAATGGCAGATCCCGGACGATGTGGTGTTTCTTGACACCATCCCGATGGGCGCCACCGGCAAGATGCAAAAGAGCAAGCTGCGCGAGATCCTCAAGGACTACCAGTTACCCGATTTGCGCTGACTGGATGGGCCGCGTCATTGCGATACCCAAGTCATCGAGGAACAACAAGCCATCGCGGCGAGGGCGCCGCTCCCACAAAATGTAAATCCCTTATTGATGCGATTTCTTGTAGGAGGCCCGCCCTCGGGCCGATGGCTGTTGAATTCAATCGCGGCGGGGGCGCCGTTCCCACAAAATACAAATCCCATATTGGCGCGATCTCTGTAGGCCTGCCCTCGGGCCGATGGCTATCGGCAAGCTTGCCATGACGCGCGTCTAAATTCTGCATGGAATTCTTCGCCATTTCACTGCTCAACGGTCTCGGCTACGGGCTGCTGCTGTTTATGCTGAGTGCCGGGTTGACGTTGATCCTATTTTCCTCAGTTAGCCCGTAGCGACCGCTGCGGGGATGGGGGTATTGGGCACAAAGGCCAGAACTTTGTCTGC
>MESQ01000015.1 GCA_001771065.1 Burkholderiales bacterium RIFOXYD12_FULL_59_19
AAAGTCTCGCCCAGCTTGGCGTAGTTGCCGAGCGTGGAAATTGCGCCGTCAATGTCCACGGCAGAGTCGTTCTTGACCGTGCCGCTGTTGGCCGTGGCAATGTCGTAATAGGCATCGCGGTTGGCCTGCAGCACCTGGACGGCGGCTGCCAGCATGGCGGCGCGCTCGCGGTAGCTCAATGCGCGCAAGGCCGCACCGCCCTGTTCGCGGGCAAAGGCAAAACCTGCGGCCAGGTCCAGGCCGGTGGCGTCTACCCTTACCAAGTCCGTGCCCAACACGGGGTCAACCAAGGCAGTACCTGCGCCGCTACCGGTTTGCCATTGGCCAGCGAGGAAATTGGAAATCAGTTCAGTCATTTTTTTGATCAACGTGTGAATTGGATGCTGCCTTCGGGCAAAAGGTAAAGCACCAGGGCACGACCCCCGGTCACGGTGGGTCGGTGGGCGCTGCCGGGTGGGCAAACCAGCCAACCGGCGGCTCGGCCATCAAACTGCGCGCCCTCGTCCAAGGGCATGATCAGGTCGATCTCACCGTTGGGATGCGTGTGGTGCGGCCCGGCGATGTCTTGCATGTCCACCACATCGACTGAGAAGCCTTGCAGGTCTGGCGCGGGTTTGAAAATGCGGCCATAACGGAGGCCGCCGCCCGCGCGGTCGCACAGCCAGCCTCCAGAGACGCCGGCTTCGCAGCTTTGTTTCAACCGTTCATAAGTGCTGCTGCCAGCACCGTGTTGGGCATTCAGCCAGGTGTCCAAACTGGCATCGAGTGGGCGTCCGGCCAGTTGGGCGCTGAGTTCCGCGATCTGTTCGCGCAATAGGGTAGATGGCATGAGGCAGACTCCGTTGTTACTATTTTGCTTGCGCAATTCAGCTAAATGAATTATTGTGCAGGTACGAACCATAAGACTCTCGCAACACCATGTCAAGCACTATATTGCATATCTCCGGGTTAACACCTAGCATTTCCTCAGCGGATCAAGACAGCCTCCATACACTTGTCACCCCTCCAGAAAGGGTCGATGGCGGTGAAAAGAACCCTTTTCTGACTGCATTGGGCGAGCGGGTGCGGGCTTTGCGCGCACGCCGGGGCATGACACGCAAGTCGCTGGCGCAGGTGGCCGACGTGTCTGAGCGGCACCTGGCCAATCTGGAATACGGTGTCGGCAACGCCTCGATCCTGGTGCTGCTGCAAGTGGCGGGAGCCCTGCAATGTTCCTTGGGGGAGTTGATTGGCGACGTGACCACTTCGTCACCCGAGTGGCTCATGATTCGTGAATTGCTGGAGCAGCGTGACGATGCCACCTTGCAACGGGTGCGCATTGCCATTGGTGAAATGCTGGGCACGGGCGGTGGCAACGCGGCCTTGAGCCCGCGTATTGCGCTGATTGGCCTGCGCGGCGCGGGCAAGTCCACACTGGGGCAGATGCTGGCTGAAGACCTGGGTTTCCCCTTTGTCGAGCTGAGCCGCGAGATCGAAAAATTTGCCGGTTGCAGCGTCTCCGAAATCCAGGCGCTCTACGGTGTCAATGCCTACCGGCGTTACGAGCGCCGTGCGCTGGAGGAAGCCATTCAGATCTACCCCGAGGCAGTGATCGCCACGCCCGGCGGCTTGGTGTCGGATGCCGCTACCTTCAATGAGCTGCTGGCGCATTGCACCACCGTCTGGCTGCAAGCCGACCCCGAAGACCACATGAAACGTGTCACTGCCCAGGGCGACCTGCGTCCCATGGCTGCCAGCAAAGAGGCGATGGAAGACCTCAAGAGCATTCTGCAAGGCCGCGCTGCCTTCTATTCCAAGGCGCAATACAAACTCGATACCAGCGCCCAGCCCTTGGGGCCTACTTTTGATGCTTTGCGTGACATGGTGCGCAAGGTTCTGCAACTTCCCGGCTGAATCTTTTTCAAAAAGATGCACAAAAGTGCTTTACTTCGATTGCAAACATGCATTATGATGCGTGCACTGATGTCGATAACTGCATTTTTATGCTTCAAACCCGAGGAGAACAGAACGTGAGCAACCCCAATCGTGTCGAATACCAAACCACCCCCGCCCAGTACAAACACTGGAAGCTGGAGTTCAACGGCCCGGTGGCTACCTTAAAAGCCGACTTTGACGAAAACGGTGGCTTGCGCCCTGGCTACAAGCTCAAGCTCAACAGCTATGACCTGGGTGTGGACATTGAACTCAACGATGCTATTGGGCGCATCCGTTTCGAACACCCCGAAGTGCGCACTGTGGTCGTGACCAGTGCCAAGGATCGTGTGTTCTGCTCTGGTGCCAACATCTTCATGTTGGGTGTCAGTAGCCACGCCTGGAAGGTGAACTTCTGCAAATTCACCAACGAAACCCGCAACGGCCTGGAAGACTCTTCCCAATACAGCGGCCTGAAGTTCCTGGCCGCCGTCAACGGGGCTTGCGCCGGTGGTGGTTACGAACTGGCCCTGGCCTGTGACGAAATCATTTTGGTGGACGACCGCTCCAGCGCGGTGAGCCTGCCTGAAGTGCCCTTGCTCGGTGTATTGCCTGGCACTGGCGGCCTGACCCGCGTGACCGACAAGCGCCACGTGCGTCATGACCTGGCCGACCTGTTCTGCACCAGTGCCGAAGGTGTGCGCGGTGACAAGGCCGTGGCCTGGCGCTTGGTGGATGCCGTGGCCAAGCCCGCCGTGTTTGCCCAGAAGGTGCAGGAACGCGCGCTGGCCCTGGCCGCCCAGAGTGACCGCCCTGCTGATGCCAAAGGTGTGGCCCTGACACCGCTGGCGCGCACGCTGGAAGCCGACGCGCTGCGTTACAACCATGTCACCGTTGAGATCGACCGCGCCAAGCGCACCGCCACCTTCACCGTCAAGGCCCCCACCGGTGCACAGCCCAGCAACATCGCCGGGATTGAAGCCGCGGGTGCGGCCTGGTACCCGTTGGCCATGGCGCGTGAGCTGGAAGATGCTATTTTGTGCATGCGCACCAATGAGACCGAAATCGGCACCTGGCTGATCAAGACCGCAGGGGAATCTGCCGCCGTGCTGGCGCTGGATGCCACGCTGCTGGCGCACAAAAACTACTGGCTGGTGCGCGAAACCATCGGCCTGCTGCGCCGCACCTTCAGCCGCCTGGATGTGTCCTCACGCAGCCTGTTCGCGCTGATCGAGGCGGGCTCCTGCTTTGCCGGCACGTTGCTGGAACTGGCCCTGGCCTGCGACCGCAGCTACCACTTGGTGCTGCCCAATGACGAGGCCAGCACACCACGCATCACCGTCACTGAGGCCAACTTTGGCCTGTACCCCATGGCCACCACGCAGAGCCGCCTGAGCCGTCGTTTCTACGACGAGCAAAGTGCGCTGGATGCGGTGCGTGCAAAGATGGGTGAAGCGCTGGATGCCGATGCCGCCTTCGCGCTGGGCTTGGTGACTTCCAACCCCGATGACATCGACTGGGCCGACGAGGTGCGTATTGCCATTGAAGAGCGTGTCTCCATGTCGCCCGACTCACTGACCGGCCTGGAAGCCAACCTGCGTTTCAACGGCCCGGAAAACATGGCCACCCGCGTCTTTGGTCGCCTGACCGCCTGGCAAAACTGGATTTTCCAGCGCCCCAATGCCGTGGGCGAAAAAGGCGCGCTCAAGGTTTATGGCAAGGGCGAAAAATCCGTCTTTGACTGGAACCGCGTCTAAGTCCCAACAACTAAAGGAGACCATCATGTCTGAAATGAACTACAGCGACAAGATTCCCAACAACGTCAATTTGAGCGAAGACCGTACCCTGCAGCGCGCCCTGGAGCAGTGGCAGCCCAACTACCTCAAATGGTGGGGTGACATGGGGCCGGATGACTCGCAGAATTTTGACGTTTACCTGCGCACCGCCATCAGTGTCGACCCCCAGGGCTGGGCGCAGTTTGGCCATGTGAAGATGCCCGACTACCGCTGGGGCATTTTCCTGAACCCGGCCGAAAAAGACCGCAAGATCCATTTTGGTGACCACAAGGGCGAGGATGCCTGGCAAGACGTGCCCGGCGAGTACCGCGCCAACCTGCGCCGCATCATCGTGACGCAAGGCGACACCGAGCCGGCCTCGGTGGAGCAGCAACGCCACCTGGGCCTGACCGCGCCCAGCCAGTACGACCTGCGCAACCTGTTTCAGGTGAATGTGGAAGAAGGCCGCCACCTGTGGGCCATGGTCTACCTGCTGCACAAGTACTTTGGCCGTGATGGCCGCGAGGAAGGCGAGGCGCTGCTGGAGCGCCGCAGCGGCCAGGAAAACAACCCGCGCATCCTGCAGGCCTTCAACGAGGAAACGCCGGACTGGTTGAGCTTCTTCATGTTCACCTACTTCACCGACCGCGACGGCAAGTTCCAGCTGTGCGCCTTGGCCGAGTCCAGCTTTGACCCGCTGGCCCGCACCACCAAGTTCATGCTGACCGAGGAAGCGCACCACATGTTTGTGGGCGAGTCCGGCATCTCGCGCATCATCCAGCGCACCTGCCAGGCCATGAACGAACTCAAGACCGACGACGTGGCCAAACTGCGTGCGGCAGGTGTCATCGATCTGCCCACGTTGCAGCGTTACCTGAACTTCCACTTCAGCGTGACCATTGACCTGTTTGGCGCGGATGAGTCCAGCAACGCCGCCACCTTCTACAACACCGGCCTCAAGGGCCGCTTTGAAGAAGGCAAGCGCATGGACGACCACCAGCTCAAAGGCGGCACTTACAAAGTGCTTAACGCCGTCGGTGGCCAGTTGGTTGAGAAAGAAGTGCCCATGCTCAATGCGCTCAACGAAGTGCTGCGCGACGACTACATCAAGGACTCCATTGGTGGGGTGGATCGCTGGAATAAGGTCATTGAGAAGGCCGGTATTCCCTTCAAATTGAAAGCTCCGCACAAGGCCTTCCACCGCAACATCGGTGCGCTGGCCCAGGTCAAGGTGTCGCCCGAAGGCCGCGTGCTCAGCGAGTCCGAATGGAAAGCCAATGTAGACAATTGGCTGCCCAGCGAGACCGACCGCGCTTTTGTCGGCAGCCTGATGGGCCGCGTGGTGGAAACCGGCAAGTTTGCCAACTGGATCGCGCCCCCCATGCTGGGCATCAACCGCCAGTCGGCTGACTTTGAATACGTGCGGTTTAACTAAAGCCCCGGAGAGTGCCATGGACATGAGCGACGTGCAGGCCATCAAGCAGCACCTGATCGACCCAGAAATCTGCATCCGCTGCAACACGTGTGAGGCGATTTGCCCGGTCGCGGCCATCACCCACGACACGCGCAACTACGTGGTGGATGCGCAGAAGTGCAACCTGTGCATGGACTGCATCTCACCTTGCCCCACCGGCTCCATCGACAACTGGCGCAACATGCCACACGCCCGGGCCTACAGTGTGGCAGAGCAGTTGACCTGGGACGAACTGCCAGCGGAGTTGACGGCGGAGCAACTGGCTGAGCTGGGTGTGACCGCTGATGCGACACCGGTTGATGTGCCCGCAACACTGCCCTCATCTTCGGCTGCAACGGACAGCTTCAACAGCGCCCAGTACGGCTCAACTGTGCCACCCTGGTCGGCGGCGCACGCCTACACCAACCTCTATGGCCCCAAGGCCGCCGAGAAAACCATCACCGCCAATGTGGCCGGTAATGTGCGCGTGACCGCCGTGGGCCATGAGTACGACACGCATCACATCGTGCTGGACTTCGGCAGCCTGCCGTTTCCGGTGCTCGAAGGCCAGTCGATTGGCATCATCTCGCCGGGCGTGGATGCCGGTGGCCGCGCCCACCATCCACGGCAATATTCCATCGCCAGCCCACGCAATGGCGAGCGCCCCGGCTACAACAACCTGTCGCTGACCATCAAGCGGGTGCTGGAAGACCACCAGGGCCAGCCCGTGCGCGGCGTGGCTTCCAACTACATGTGTGACTTGAAGGTGGGCGACAAGGTGCAGGTGATTGGCCCCTTTGGGGCCAGCTTCCTGATGCCCAATCACCCACGCTCCCACATCGTGATGATCTGCACCGGCACCGGCAGCGCGCCCATGCGGGCCATGACCGAATGGCGGCGCAGGTTGCGTCAATCAGGCAAGTTCGAAGGTGGCAAGCTGATGCTGTTCTTTGGCGCACGCACCAAGGAAGAGTTGCCCTACTTTGGCCCGCTGCAAAACCTGCCCAAGGATTTCATCGACATCAACTTTGCCTTCTCGCGCACACCGGGCCAGCCCAAGCGTTATGTGCAAGACGTGATGCGTGAGCGCGCCGCCGATCTGGCGGCTTTGCTGGCTGACCCTAACACCTGCTTCTATGTCTGTGGCCTCAAGAGCATGGAAGACGGGGTGGTGCTGGCGCTGCGTGACGTGGCGCAGCAGGCAGGTTTGTCCTGGGAAACGATTAGCGCGGCGCTTAAAGCCGAAGGCCGCTTGCATCTGGAGACCTACTGATGAGCGTTTGGGAAACCTTGGTGTTGTCACACCGTGCGCCTGGCGTGGCGCAGGTCACGATGGCACGCCAGGCGGTGTTCAATGCTTTTGATGAAACCATGATCGCCGAGCTGGACGAGGTCTTCACCGAACTGGCAGCCGATGCCCGTGTGCGTGTGGTGGTGCTGGCCGGTGACGGCAAACACTTCAGCGCTGGCGCTGACTTGCAGTGGATGAAGCGTGCCAGCACCGCCTCTCGGGCGTGGAATCTGGACGATGCCCGTCGTTTTGCCGCCATGCTGGCGCGTATTGAAAACTGCCCCAAACCGACAGTGGCGCGTATCCAGGGTGCGGCGCTGGGCGGCGGCGTGGGCTTGGCCTGTGCCTGCGACATCGCCATCGCCACTGACAACGCCTCGTTTGCGGTGAGCGAAGCCAAATTCGGCATCCTGCCCGCGGTGATAGGCCCTTACCTTGTCAACGCGGTGGGCAAGCGCCAGGCCAAACGGCTGGCTTTAACCACCACCCGCATCAACGCCGCCGAAGCATTGAGCATGGGCATGGTGCAGCAAGTCGTGGCGGCTGACGCGCTGGACGCGGCGGTGGATACCACGGTGAAAGAGCTGTTGGCCGGAGGCCCGCAAGCGCTGGGTGAGATCAAGCAGCTCTACGCCCAACTGGAAGTTGGCCCCATCAGCGCCGAGGTGCGGGAGTTGACGGCGCAAACCATCAGCCGGGTGCGTGGCACCGACGAGGCCCGCGAAGGTTTTGCCGCTTTCTTGGGCAAACGCCCCGCCAACTGGATTCCACAAGCATGACACACACGTTAATAGGCGCACCCGTTCTGGTGGTGGGCGCGGGCATCATGGGCGCAGGCATTGCGCAGGTGGCAGCCCAGGCCGGGCACAGCGTGCTGCTGTTTGACACCCGCGACGGCGCTGCCGCGCAGGCCAAAGACAAACTGACCCAGACGCTGGAAGGCCTGGCGGCCAAGGGCAAGCTCAGCGCAGAAGCCGTGGCGCAAACCCTGTCACGCATCATCACAATTGCCGCGCTGGAAGAAGCCGCTGACGTGGGTTTGGTGGTGGAAGCCATCGTTGAAAAACTCGATGCCAAGCGTGGTCTGTTCCAGCAGTTGGAAGCCATCGTGGCGGCGGACTGCGTGCTGGCCAGCAACACCTCGTCGATCTCGGTCACGGCGATTGCCAACGGCTTGCAGCATCCGCAGCGGCTGGTGGGCATGCATTTCTTTAACCCTGTGCCCTTGATGAAGCTGGTGGAAGTGGTGTCGGGCTTGCAGACGGACGCAGCGGTGGCATCCAGCATTTTTGAGCTGTCCAAAGTCTGGGGCAAGGTGCCGGTGCATGCGCGCTCCACACCCGGCTTTATCGTGAACCGCATTGCCCGGCCTTACTACGCTGAGAGCTTGGCCTTATTGCAGGAACAGGCGGCCACCCCCGCCGTGCTGGATGCGTGCCTGCGCTCAGCAGGTTTTCGCATGGGGCCGTGTGAGTTGATGGATTTGATTGGCCATGACACCAACTTCTCGGTCACGCAGTCGGTGTTTGAGGCCAATTTTTATGACAAGCGGTTTGTGCCGTCACTGGTGCAGCGCGAGCTGGTCGATGGCGGCTTGCTGGGCCGCAAGTCGGGGCGCGGTTTTTACGACTACGCCCAAGCTGTGAGCGCCCCGGAACCGGCGGTGGTGGAACCCGTGGCCTTGCCTACCGCGCAGTTGTTGCGTGTGCATGGTCAGGGGCCGGTGGCGGATCGTTGGGTAGCGGCGCTGATGCAGGCTGGTCAGGCCTTCTTGCGCGTGCCCGACAGCGATTGGGTGGGCTTGGGTGTGGAAGGTGCGCAGTTGCGCCTGACCGACGGGCGCACCGCCACCCAGCTCGGCGTGGAAGTCTCTGTGTTTGACCTGCCCTTGAACGCGCCCTCGGGTGCGGCGCTGGCCTGGGCCTCGTCGCTGCGTGCCTCGCCCGCCTGGACTCGTGCGGCCCCGCGCTGGCTGGCCACGCTGGGCTTCAAGCCACAACGTGTGGCCGATACCCCGGCGCTGGTGGTGGCACGCACCCTGGCCATGCTGATCAACGAAGCCGCCGACGCGGTGCAACAAGGCGTCTGCACCCAGGACGGCGCGGACGCGGCCATGAAGCTTGGCGTGAACTACCCCGCCGGCCCGTTTGAGTGGCTGGCGCAGTGGTCTACCCCCGCCGTGCTGGGTGTGCTGGACGCGCTGGATGCCCACTACCGGGGTGAGCGCTACCGCGTCAGCCCCTGGCTGCGCCAACGGCCGTGGATGGATGTGGAGTCATCATGAAGTTTGCGGATTTTTATGTAGGGCAAATCATCCAGGCCGGGCCGATAGAGGTCAGCGAAGCAGAGGTCATCCAGTTCGCCACCGCCTACGACCCCCAATGGTTTCACACCGATCCTGCTGCCGCGCAACACGGCCGCTTTGGCGGCCTGATCGCCAGCGGTTGGCACAGCTGTGGCCTGGCGATGCGGCTGGCGGCGGATGCGGCGCTGCACGGCTCCGAGTCGTTTGCCTCGCCGGGTCTGGCCTATGTGAAATGGCCACACCCGGTGCGCCCCGGTGACCATTTGTCTCTGACGGCCACGGTGCTGGAATCGCGCCGCTCCAGCGGCAAGTCGCATCTGGGCATCCTGCGTTGGCGCTGGCAGCTTTTTAATGCCAAAGGCACCGAGGTGCTTGACCTGGAAGCCACCAGCCTGTTTGACCTTTCCAAATCATGACCAACATGACCCACGCTTTTATCTGTGATGCCATTCGCACCCCCTTTGGCCGCTACGGCGGCGCGCTCGCCAGCGTGCGGGCCGACGACCTGGGTGCCATCCCGCTGCGTGCCTTGATGGCGCGCAACCCGCAGGTCGATTGGGCCGCCATGTGCTGCTGGGCTGCGCCAACCAGGCCGGGGAAGACAACCGCAACGTGGCGCGCATGTCGGCGCTGTTGGCCGGGCTGCCGCAAGAGGTGCCCGGTGCCACCATCAACCGCCTGTGTGGCTCCAGCCTGGACGCGGTGGGTACGGCGGCGCGTGCCATCAAGAGTGGTGAGGCGCAACTGATGATTGCCGGTGGTGTGGAGAGCATGAGCCGCGCCCCGTTTGTCATGCCCAAAATGGATGCCGCTTTCAGCCGCAGCAATGCCGTCTATGACACCACCATTGGCTGGCGCTTTGTCAACAAGCTCATGAAAGCCCAGTACGGCGTGGACTCCATGCCCGAAACCGCCGAGAACGTGGCCACCGATTTTCACATCGAGCGCGAGGCGCAAGACTTGATGGCCTTGCGTTCGCAACAGAACGCATTACGTGCCCAGCAGAGTGGTTTTTTGGATGCCGAGATCACGCCGGTGTCGATCCCGCAGAAAAAAGGCGACCCGCTGCGGGTGACGCAAGACGAACACCCCCGCGCCACCACGCTGGAATCCCTGGCCAAGCTCAAAGGCGTGGTGCGCCCGGACGGCACGGTTACCGCAGGCAATGCCTCGGGCGTGAACGATGGGGCTTGTGCCCTGTTGCTGGCCAACGAGGCCGCCGCCGCACGCCATGGATTGAGCCCCCGCGCCAGAGTCGTGGGCATGGCCGCCGCTGGCGTGGCCCCGCGCATCATGGGTTTTGGCCCGGCCCCGGCCACGCGCAAGGTGCTGGCCCTCACGGGCTTAAGCCTGGCGCAAATGGATGTGATCGAACTCAATGAAGCCTTTGCCGCGCAAGGCCTGGCGGTGCTGCGCGACCTGGGGCTGGCCGATGACGATGCCCGTGTCAACCCCAACGGCGGGGCCATCGCCCTGGGCCACCCCCTGGGGGCCAGCGGCGCACGGCTGGTGACCACGGCAGTCAACCAGTTGCACCGCAGCGGTGGCCGCTACGCGCTGTGCACCATGTGTATTGGTGTGGGGCAGGGGATTGCGCTGGTGCTTGAGCGGGTGTGATGGTTGCGTTGTCAATCCAGCGCTGAGCGCGGTGGTTTGATCGTGCCCGCACTGAAGTCGAGCGAGCCGACTTGTTGAACCGCTAAACGAAGGACCCGCACGGTGGGCGGTGTGGGGGCTGGGAGTTAGAAACTCCCGGCTACCCGATTGGGCCTCACGCCGACAGCAGCCGAGCGGCCCAGTAGACACAAATAGCCAATTGAACTGTGAATGCTGCGAAGCGCAAAGTGACTGCCAATGAGGAAAGCGAACAGAGGTGAATGACAGACTGGACGATGCGAGCACATAGGAACGCGTAAGCCAGCGGATCTGTGATGGTGGTCTTGCCAGCCACCACTGCAATGAGCATGAGGCCGCCGAAAATGGGCAGCCCTTCGACACAGTTTGCATGAGCCCTTGCCAGACGCTGCATGAACGGGGATAGGTTCGAGTTGTCTGGTGTAAACCCATTTGCCGACACGGCCTTTGTGACCACGAGCTTGCAGCGAATGACCTCCATGAGCACCAAGAGAAACAACGACCAGGCAACGAAGCCAGTGAGTGCGGTGAGGGTTGGGTTCATGTTTGCCGTGATCGTGTTAGGTGCGACTCGTTGTGGCTCTCGTGAGGCCTCTTAAGAATGAAAGGGGACTTCCCCGTCCCGAGCAAGCCGCGACCCGTCAGGGTTGCGGTTTACGGCATCAATGTGCCACGATGGAGAGGCAAAACTTTTCATCAACTCACTTGAGAGGGGAAATCATGGCTATCGTAACCGTTGGAATTGATCTCGCCAAGAATGTCTTTGCCGTGCAAGGCGTGGATGAGGCAGGCAAGCCCGCGCTGGTGCGCCCCGAGGTACCACGCGCTAAGCTGTTGGAGCTGATTGCCAATCTGCCGCCCTGCCTGATCGGCATGGAAGCCTGCTCGGGCGCCCACCACTGGAGCCGTGAGTTTTCCAGGTATGGGCACACGGTGCGCATGATGGCGCCGAAGTTCGTAGTGCCCTATCGCATGAGCGGCAAACGTGCAAGAACGATGCCGCTGATGCGGCTGCGATCTGTGAAGCCGTCACCCGCCCCAACATGCGATTTGTGCCGATCAAAAGCATCGAGCAACTTCAGTTTTCCACTTCCCTGCTCCAACGCCAAGCGCTCCAAGAGCCCCATGCCCCAAGCAAATGATGTGTGAGGTCGAGTGGGGTGTGAATTCCAAGCGACTCACCGCCAGCAACATGAACTACCTGATGCAGCAGAAAGAATGCCGCGTATGCAGCAGTTAGCCAGACGGTTGCGACACGGAACTACTTTGCTGAAAAAGTGCGTATTGCGATTTGCATGATGACATTGAGATCAACGAGACATACCAAGACCAGAAGGCCGAGTGCTCCTGGATCATTGGCGAGTGACTCGGACAACTCTTTGTATTGCCCGAGCATGGCGAAGCGCTCTAAGTCGACAAGGAACATCATGAGCAGAATGGCGAGCATTCCTGCCCAAGCTTGAGCTGTGATTGCCTGAAATCGAGAAGTGGGCATAGGGCTACCGTAGTGATGCGTAACGAATGTAGGTGACCGGCGCTGCGCAGCTTCATCGCGCAGCGTCCAGCGACGGAAGGGAGCGAGGTCGACCGTAGGGACGTCGCCATTGACGTCAAGCCGCGCCTTTGCGGCGGTTAGCCAGCAGGCGATTGCATGCCGCGCGGAGCAGCAGACGCGAGTAGAGACGGTGAAAGCCACCGAGCGCATAGAAGGCGAAGCCCATCGTGACCTCCCCGTTTTTGGTGTCGACTTTAGGCACAACTGCTGAGCCAAAGTAGAGACGTGTCCTCTGCTCGGCAGAACGACCTCCGGCGGGCGTTGTCATGAGCCATGACCTTGTTCGGCCAAGTAGGTCAGCCATAAGCAATTGGTTGGTACTACGGTTTTCCACGCACCATACCGCGAAAGTGGTTGTGCTTCCTGCTGCGAGTGATTGTGCCTCCGCATCGGTTGATGGGCGAGCGGCAAGCCACTTGAGAATTGCGCGTTCGACCTTGAATAGATTTGTCGTATAGAAGGCTTCAACGAACTCTGCGTGGGACACGGTAACAGGGACTTCGGCGGAGTAGCAGTCGGCGTAACCCGGTCCGTCTTGGTACTTCCTTAGTAGGGCAGTCTCTGGAAGCTCAGATGGTCGTATGGCAGGCATGATCTGAGAGGGAGTGTGACGTCCAACGTTCAAGCTCAGGGACGCTGCGCGGCTTTATCGCGCAGCGTCCCCTGCACCGCAAGGTTAGGTGGCACTATGCCCCCATTGATGATCGACTCTTGGACAGTCCCATACAGCGCTTGGACGCTTGCGGTGGAGAACGCCCAGTACTGATCTCCATAAGAGAAGTGCCACCATTCTCTGGGGTAGTTGACGAATCCTTCCGCAACTAATGTCTCCACTAAGAGCCGTCTATTGTTCGCTGCCGCGTCCGTTATTTCATCGAACCGCGTAGCGCACAGGTTGGGCGGAACAACATCCCAGTCGCTCAGTTCCATACCAAAATCCAGAGGCATGCCGTCGTTATCGACTATTTCGATGTCGACTGCGCCGCCAGTACTGTGTGGCGGAACAATCTGGACACCCTCAAACGTACGTAATGGCGAGGCGAGCTTTGCTGCTTGGGCATAACACCAAGATGTATCCCGGGAGGGGTTTTCCTTTTTCATTCTTCGAAGTTGCCCATCAAAGAGCATTTGTTGAATCTTGGGATTCCTATAGCCCTCATATAAACGAAGTTGCAGGCCAGGAGGGAGTCTCTGCTGGGCCTTCTCAAGCCTAGCTACGACGCCTTCTCGCAATAGTCGGTAAAACGGTTCCGTCTCTGGACACTCAGGCGGTGGGCCATAGGTGATTAGACCGCTGCTTGCTGCGTCAACGAGAGGTTCGCCGCAGTCCGCAATATGCATTCCCCGTACTCGGGGATCCGACATCTCTACCAGTTCACTGCTTGCCAAGCGGATTCTCCATACATTGATGAGCGTTGCGACGGTGACACATAACGATTAGCGTTTATCTGCCGCGCCGCGATGCTGATAGAAGCCAAGAGCGCCTCCCGCGGCAGATAAACCATGTTGAACTGAACCTCCGGCACAAACGTTGGAGTGTGGCCGGTTCAGGCTAGAGGGGTTTGTAAGCTCGACCCCGATTGACTTCGTGCATTATGGCCCAGCACAAAAGGCATTTGAGCTGTGACAGATCGCACAAGCGCACAAAGGCCGCGCGCAAAGTGCCCGGCGCGAACGCACGGTGCCCTGTTGGCAGGGTGTCCCCAGTACGACGCCCAAGGCCCGGCCCAACACCGTTGCAGTGCTGCTGCGTTTGGCCGCCGATTTGCCAAACTGCATTTCATGGCGGCCCCCGACCCGGCGGACGCATGTTGCAGTCAGGCGCAGGCAGGCGAGAAGCCCCCAGCAACACCTGCTTCACGCGCATTCGTCCCGCCTTGCAATACGGACTGGACTTGAAGTTCATTCATTTGCCACCCATCTTTTGCAAGCGGGCACCGACATCCGTACCGTGCAGGAACTGCTTGGCCACTCAGATGTTTCCACCACCATGATTTACACCCATGTGCTCAAGGTGGCAGCGGGTGGTGCGGCCAGTCCGCTGGATGCACTTTGTAGTTGAATCTGCGGATAGCTATTAAAGAATTGAAGGCAGCCGATCCCCCCTTGTCTGCCGATCTTGAGGTCACAGTTTGTGACCTCAAGACTCAAGTTTTCTTGCTGGCCTTGCTTATCGTTTTGCAAGCGGGCTTGTCCGTCTTCTCCTGAGGATGCACAAAACCGATAGGCCGTTTGGGAGGTGTTTGCGGTGTCGTCAGCAGATTGGCCATCGAATCCACCAGCTCGGCGATATTGCGCTCGTGCACCGACACCTTGCGCTCCAGGGCATGCACCTTGCCCGCCAATTCCCGGTTGCTGGCCAGCATGCCGCGTAATTCCACGAATGCGCGCACCACATACACGCTCAGTTCGGTGGCGCGCGGACTATTGAGCAAGGTGGCCGCCATGATGGCTCCGTGTTCTGTAAAAACTGATGGGGGAGGTACTTGCGGTGCTGCCCGCGCCCGGTCTTTAAGGTTGCAAATTGCAACCTTAAGCAGCTCATCGACCCGCACCGGGCTGCTGTACAGCGCAATGCTGTTGCTCAATGGGCCGCCTGCTTGCGCCGCTGGTGATGACCGCCATTAACCAGTTGCACCGCAGCTTCAATCCGCTGCGCTCAGGTCAGAGCTTGCATGGGTGCGATGCTCAACAACTCGATCATTCCGTAGCGCAGGGCAATGGCTCCCTTGGCTTCCAGAGCCTGCAGGGCCTTGTTCACACTCTGACGGCTCACGCCCAGCATCAGCGCGAGTTGCTCCTGTGGCAGGCGTATGTGGCGCCGCGCAGGGCCTTGGCGCATGCCATAACCGTGTGAGACCAGTTGCAATTGCCGCACCAGACGTTGCTCCAAGGGCAGGTTGGCGTTGTCTTCCAACACTGAAAAGGCCGTGCGCAATTTGCTGCAGGCCAGCCGCGCGAAGTCGCGCCAATGGGCCGGATGTTGGTCCAGCCAGTCATGCAATGTGTCTTGCGGCACCACCAGTACCGTGGTGTCGCCGTCGGCCACGGCGTTGTGGGTGCGCGGCAGGTCGTCAATCAGCGAGACCTCGCCAAACCATTGGTAGGGTTCGACATAGGCCAGCAGCGACGCGCTGCCGTCGGCCTGCAAGGCGCCAACACGCAACGCGCCAGCGATGACACAGCACACACCCTGGGCCGCGCCACCACGGGCAAACAAGGCCTCGCCATTGCCCAGCAGCCACAAGCGCCCCAGCGTCGGCATGGCCTCTTGCAGGTCCGCCGGGCAACTGGAAAACCAGGCGTCGGTGTGCAGGGCGTTGAGCAAGCCCGGCGGTACGGGAACACTTTGGGGCATGGGCGTGGGTTGAGTGAAAGTGTCGGTATTTTGACAGTCTGCAGCCGTGGAAACATTTACCATCACGCACCCCCGACCCACCGGCGGGCCACAACCACTTGAAACGAATCTGATGACAAGCTACTCGAACCCCTACCGACCCACGCCGAAGGAACTTCTGATGGCGCTGCTGTGCCTCGTGCTGCTAACGGGTGGCGCGTTCGTTGCCGCCTGGCTGACGCAGGAGCAAGCCACTTTTTCCCTGCTGCCACCCGGCGGCACGTCGGCGGACATGCAGCCGGGCCAACGCCTGGACCTACACCGCACGTTTTTTACGGTGTGGGCGGCACTGATCCTGGTCACTCCGGCGCTGTGCCTGTTCCCGTTTCGCGACAGTTCAGCGCAAGCCGGCAGGTACTGGCTGGCGTTCTGGACCGTGGCGCTGCTGGCCTTTCTGGTGCATTTTTATTGGGCGGTTGGCGTTATTTTTGGTTATGACTGGGGCCGCATCAGCCACACCGCGCGCGTGAGCGCGCCCATTCTGGACACCGTGTTCACGGTGTGGTGGGTGGCCGATGTCCTGCTGGCGTGGTGCTACCGCCATGATGCCTGGTGGATTCGCACGCAGCGGGTACTGGTTCACCTGCTGGCCTTTGTTCTGTTCTTCATGGGAGCCGCCAAGGAAGGGGAGTTGGTGACCTCCAGGGCACTGGGTATCGCAATGGCCGTGGCGGTGCTGTTGGCTGTGCTTGCGCGGGCGACGCAGGCGATGCGCCGCAGGCAGTAAGGGAGCCCTTATTCCATTTCTAAATCATCCGTGTCGTTGTTGCTTCGCCTTGTCGTGCGTCAGCACTGCCTGCGGCTTCGCGCCTAGACACAAATGATTTGGAATTGGAATTAGTCACCCAGTCCAATGGGCGCGGGCGCCCGCGACACGATGCGGGTGAACAGGCGGTCATACGCGGGGTCGCGCGGGTACTTGCCGGTGAGGGGGTCGCAATTGGTGGCAAACGCGGCGTCGAGTTCGTCCCAGTCGGCGGCGCTCAATACCTTTTGGGCCACCGGCAGAATCACGGTTTCTTCCAGCCGCATGTGTTCCAGATAAAAGCTCAGATACGCTTTGGCGGCGGCATCGAACGCGACGCGGCGCGAATCACCAATCAACTCCCACGCCAGCAACAGGTGCTGCAATTCGCGCACCGCGGACTCCCCGCGTGCATGGTCCCGGTCCAACTGCGCAATGGCCTCGCTGGTCTCTGGCGCAAGACGGACGACGCGGGGGAACAGCAGTTCGGACTCCTTGGTGTGGTGCAGCCGTTCCGGGAACTCGTCAATGTAGAACAGCATGGCCCGCAAGACGTCAAAGAAGCTCTCGGGTTCCTTGCCTGGGCCACGGTCCACCACCATGCCTATGGAACGCAGCATCGCCGACAAGGCATCGTGCTCGTCGTGAATGATTCGTAAACTTTCACGCGACATGGTGTGTCTCCCAAGTAGAAAAATAGTGGCACATCATAAAGGCCTGATTGCCAAATGCCACCGGCGTCGATCAGGAATGCTCGATGCGCACGTACTCAAAGTCCTTGGGCTGGTTGTTGATGCCCACACGCGGGGGCGCAATCCAGCTGGCGTATTGGCCGGGTTCCACGCAGGGCTTCATCAGCGAGTTGATGAAGGCGTGGTCGGTGTCGTTGCACAGCCATTCACCTTGGCTGGCGGCCCAAGCCTCGTCACTCAGCAACTCACCGGCCGGGCTGACATTCACCTCGGCAAACTCACCAATCTTGCGGTTGAAAGCCTTGTGCGGTTGCTTGAACTGGAAGGCGATGCCAGACTTTTCGATCACCTTGTTCCAGCGGTCAATACCGCCCTGACAGTCGGTGATGTAGTCGTCCAGCAGGCGGCTGTTGATGGCACGCAGGGCGGGCACTTCCTCAGTCACAAACTGGCCGTCGATCACGCGCAGCACGGCGTAGCTGGCATCTTCCAACTGGTGGTCGTCGTCAAGGGCGGTCTCGTTGAAGCGGCCCTTGAGCCCGGTGCTGAAGGCGCTGGCGGCGTTGGACGAAATCTCGGAACCAAACAGGTCGCGCGTCACGGACATGTGGAAGTTGGCCTTCTTTTGCAGCGTGGGCAGGTCGATCACACCGAGTTTGCGGATCGCTTCCTTGGCATAGGGGTCGGTGATGCCAGCGGCCTTCATGGCCAGGCAGGTGGCTTCGATGGTGCGGCCCACGCCGGTTTCACCGACGAACAAATGGTGCGCTTCTTCGGTCAGCATGAAGCGGCAACTGCGAGACAAGGGATCGAAGCCCGACTGCGCCAGCGCGGCCAGTTGCATCTTGCCGTCGCGGTCGGTGAAGTAGGTGAACATGAAGAAGCTCAACCAGTCGGGTGTGCGCTCGTTGAAGGCGCCCAGAATGCGCGGGTTGTCCTGCTGGCCGCTGCGGCGCTCCAGCAGGGCTTGCGCTTCTTCACGGCCATCGCGGCCAAAGTACTTGACCAGCAGGTAGACCATGGCCCACAGGTGGCGGCCTTCTTCCACGTTGACCTGGAACAGGTTGCGCATGTCGTACAGGCTGGGCGCGGTGGCGCCCAGAAAACGCTGTTGCTCGACCGAGGCGGGTTCGGTGTCGCCTTGCACCACGATCAGGCGGCGTAACAGCGAGCGGTATTCACCCGGGACTTCTTGCCAGGCGGCTTCGCCCTTGTGGCGGCCACAGGGAATGGTGCGGCCTTCTTCCTTGGGGGCCAGCAAAATGCCCCAGCGGTATTCGGGCATCTTGACGTGGCCAAACTTGGCCCAGCCGCTGGGGTCCACACCCACGGCGGTGCGCAGATAGACATCGGCATTCTGAAATCCGTCTGGCCCCATGTCTTTCCACCAGTCAATGTAGTTGGGTTGCCAGCCTTCCAGTGCGCGCTGCAACTGTTTGTCGGACGACAAGTCCACGTTGTTGGGGATCAGGTCGTCGTAGCTGACGGCCACAAATGCGTCGTCCTGGACGGCTTCAACGGCTTCAACAAGGTCAATGGTTTCGCTCATGGTGTCTCCTGCAAGTTGGTGGAATGTGAATATCGAATTCATGCAGTATGTTGCTTTTATTGAATTCGATAACTGCATTTTGATGCATTTATTGGCCTGAAAGTTTGATCTAACGCAAACTTAATAGGCATGATGATGCATATTTGTGAAAAATTGGCCACTCTCAAGGCTTGATAGGAGGTTTCGGTGGAAGATGATGCGCCTCATGAAAGTTTTATTATGGTTATTGTTTATAACTACAATGGGGCTAGCAGGGACACTTTTGAAGTGCTTCCCCTCGGCAATTAAAACCGCAGGAGACTTTCATGGACGTTAAAAACCTGGTCGCCATCGACATTCACACCCACGCCGAAGTGAGCTGCTGGAACCCGTTTGACAGTTATGGCGAGGAGTACGACCGCGCCGCTGACAAGTACTTTCGCAATAACCGAAGGCCCACCATCGCCGAGACCATTGCCTACTACCGTGAACGCAAAATCGGCCTGATCATGTTCACGGTGGATGCCGAAACCCAGATGGGGCGCAGGCGCATACCCAATGAAGAAATTGCCGAAGCGGCCAAGGCCAATTCCGACATGATGATGGCCTTTGCCAGCATTGACCCGCACAAGGGCAAGATGGGCGCGCG
>MESQ01000016.1 GCA_001771065.1 Burkholderiales bacterium RIFOXYD12_FULL_59_19
CAGAGATCAATGCATCGCCGGTAGTATTTCGTTGGAATAAGTTTGACCTCGGAGTGACTTGATATGTATTTGTTTTAATGGAACGAAATACTAGAACCACAAATGCCGAGCTACGCGTTTGGGCTAACTCACCCGGCCTGGTACGCCACCCGTCCGCCCACCAGCGTGCAGCGCACGCGTCCGGGCAACTCGTAGCCTGAGAACGGCGTGTGTTTGCCCTGGCTGACCAGGGTGTCGGCTTGCACCGTCCAGGCGGCCTGCGGGTCGAACACACAGACATCGGCCAGACCGCCCACCTGCAAGCGCCCGGTGCGGCCCAGCCTGGGGCCCAACGCCGCGCCCAGCACCTGGGCCGGGCCGTCGGTCACCACTTGCAGCGCCCGCAGCAGGGGCACAGCGCTGTCTTGGTGCCATTTGTAGGCCAGGCTCAACAGCAGTTCCAGCCCGGTGGCGCCGGGTTCGCTTTCCGCAAACGGCAATGTCTTGGCATCTTCGTCCACCGGCGTGTGGTCTGACACCAGCGCGTCAATACTGCCGTCGAGCAGACCGGCGCGCAACGCGTCGCGGTCGCGCTGCTGGCGCAAGGGCGGGTTCAGCCGGGCGCGACTGTCAAAGTAGCCGATGTCGGCGTCGGTCAAATGTAATGAGTTGATGCTGACGTCGCAGCTTACTTTCAAGCCGTCCAACTTGGCCTGACGCACCAGCGCCACGCCGGCCGCGCTGCTGATGCGGCACAGGTGCACACGCGCCCCGGTGGCGCGCATCAGCTCGAAAATGGTGTGCAGGGCAATGGTCTCGGCCATCACCGGTACGCCGCTCAAACCCATGCGGGTGGCCAAGGGGCCGCTGGCCGCCACGCCCTGACCCAGAAAATAGTCTTGCGGGCGCAGCCACACCGCGTAGCCAAAGGTGCTGGCGTACTGGAATGCGCGTTGCAACACCTGGGTGTTGCCCAGTAACGCCTCGGCTTGACTAAAGGCGACACAACCGGCGTCGGACAGCATCACCATTTCGGTCAGGGTTTCGCCTTTCAGGCCACGCGTCAGCGCGCCCAGCGGGTAGACCCGCGCCTGCTCCAGCTTTTCAGCGCGAAAGCGCAGCATCTCGACCAGACCGGGCTCGTCGAGCACCGGGTCGGTGTCGGGCTGGCAGACCAGGCTGGTCACACCGCCGGCCATGGCCGCCGCCATTTCGGATTCGAGCATGCGGGCATGCTCGTTACCCGGCTCGCGCAGACGCACCGCCAGGTCCACCAGACCCGGCAACACCAGGCAACCAGCAGCAGGAATAGTGACCTCCGGCTGAAAATCAGTGGGGATATTTTGAATGGCGAGGACGGCCCCGTTGGCCAGGGCGACGTCAGCTTGCGCGTCCAGACCACTGGCGGGGTCGATGACCCGGCCACCCTGAATGAGCACACGTGTTTGCTTGTTCATCTGTTTGTCTCAAAAAAGTTCAGGCCTCGTTGCCGGCCACGATGCTCATGACCGCCATACGCACCGCAATGCCAAAGGTCACCTGCGGCAGGATCACGCTCTGGCGGCCATCAACCACCGCCGAGTCAATTTCGACGCCGCGGTTGATCGGGCCCGGGTGCATCACGATGGCGTCAGGCTTGGCCAGTTGCAGCTTGGTAGGTGTCAGGCCAAAGCTCTTGAAAAACTCCTGGCTCGACGGCAGCAGCGCGCCGCTCATGCGCTCGTTTTGCAGGCGCAGCATGATCACCACGTCGGCGTCCTTGATGCCTTCTTCCAGCGTGTGGCAGACGCGCACGCCCATCTGCGCCATGTCGGACGGCACCAGGGTCTTGGGGCCAACCACACGCACCTCGGCGCAGCCCAGCGTGGTGAGTGCGTGGATGTCGGAGCGCGCCACGCGCGAATGCAGCACGTCACCCACAATCGCCACCGTGAGGTTGGCAAAGTCGCCCTTGTAGTGGCGAATGGTGTACATGTCGAGCAGGCCCTGCGTAGGGTGGGCATGGCGCCCGTCACCGGCGTTGACCACATGCACATGCGGCGCCACATGCTGGGCGATCAGGTAGGGCGCGCCCGATTCGCTATGGCGCACCACAAACAGGTCGGCGGCCATGGCGCTCAGGTTGGCAATGGTGTCGAGCAGCGACTCACCCTTGGCGGCGGACGACTTGGCAATGTCAAGGTTGATCACGTCGGCGCTCAGGCGCTTGGCGGCAATCTCGAAGGTGGTGCGGGTGCGCGTGGAGTTTTCGAAAAACAGGTTGAAGACACTTTTTCCGCGCAGCAAGGGCACTTTTTTGACCTCGCGGTTGCCCACCGAGACAAAGTTAGTGGCGGTGTCGAGCACCTGGGTCAGAATGCTTTTGGGCAGACCCTCGGTCGACAGCAAATGGATCAGCTCGCCGTTTTTATTGAGCTGCGGGTTACGCTGGTACAACATGCTAGATGTCTTTCACGTTAAAACTGAAGCGGCCGTCCTCCTGGCGCAGCAGCGCCAGCGACTGGGTGGCGGGCAGCGTGATGCGCGCGCTGCACAGGTCGGCCTGGATCGGCAGTTCGCGGCCACCACGGTCTACCAGCACCGCCAGCTTGACGCTGGCCGGGCGGCCAAAGTCAAACAGTTCGTTGAGCACCGCGCGCACCGTGCGCCCGGTGAACAGCACATCGTCAAGCAGCAGCACATGAGCCCCATTGACATCAAAGGGAATTTGCGTCTGGGCGCTGCTGGTCATGCCGCGGCGTGCATAGTCGTCGCGGTGCATCGCCGACGAGATCACGCCAAACGGCTGCGCCAGGCCCAGGTCCTGGTGCAGGCGCTCGGCCAGCCAGACGCCGCCCGAGGCGATACCCAGCAGTTGCGTGTCGGGCTGCAGCAGCGGGCCCAGCTTGTGCGCCAGATCGGCATACAGCGCCTCGGCATCGAGTGCCAGTGTGCTCATGGAAGACTCCTTAAAAACTGTTCCAGAATGATGCAGGCGGCGGCCGCATCGGCATCAACCGCACCCATGGCATGGGCTTCGGTGGTGGTGTAGCGTTCGTCCACCTCGAACACTGGCAAGTTGAAGCGGCCGTGCAATTGGCGCGCAAAGCGGCGCGCCCGCACGGTGTTTTCGTGGGCCGCGCCGTCAGGGTGAAACGGCACGCCCACCACCAGCGCGTCGGGCTGCCAGGTCTTGAGCTGTTGCGCCACTTTCTCAAAGCGCGCCTTGCCCTCGGCGCTGATGGTGCCTTGGGGCTGGGCCGTTCGCAAAATGCGGTTGCCCACCGCAAAACCAGTGCGCTTGAGGCCAAAGTCGAGCGCCATGAAGGTTTGTAAATGGACGGGGACCACTGGCTGTGGATTAACGCTTGAACTGTCAGTCAAAGTGCTCATGCGTGCCCGGCATCAGGTGCCAGCATCCAGGGCTCCAGGCCCAACAACTTGAGCGCCTGCGCATAACGCTCGGGTACCGGGGTCTCAAAAATCAGCCGTGCGTCAGCTGCTACCGTGAGCCAGCTGTTGTCACCCAGTTCAGACTCCAGCTGGCCCTCGCCCCAGGCAGAATAACCCAATGAAATCAGCACTTTGCGTGGCCCACTGCCGGTCGATATCGCCTCAAGTACATCGCGCGAGGTGGTCATCTCAAGGCCGCCAGGAATCACCATGGTGCTGGCATAAACCGGGTGCTCGGGCTGGTCGTCACTGGCAAAAGTGGCTTCATGCAGCACAAAACCACGCTCGGTTTGCACCGGACCACCAAAAAAAACGGGAGCCGATTGCAGGTCAGGGCGACTCAAAGGCAGCGCCACCTTGTCAAACAGGCCCTTGAGGTCGATGTCGCAGGGTTTGTTGATGACCAGCCCCAAGGCCCCACGGGGGCTGTGCTCACACAGATAAACGACACTTTGGCCAAAAATCGGATCCTGCAGACCGGGCATGGCGATCAAAAAATGATTCGTCAGGTTGATGGGGACAGGGTCAGAAGACATGGAACAATTTTAGCGATGAACATGACCCAAAATTTTGAAACCGGCCTGATGTGGTTTCGGCGCGATTTGCGCGTGCAAGACAACACCGCGCTGCATCTGGCGCTAAGCCAATGTGCGCGTGTGCACTGCGTTTTTGTTTTTGACCAGGCCATCCTGGCGCCACTGCCACGGGCTGACCGGCGCGTGGAATTCATTCGTGAATCACTGGTGGAACTGGACGCGGCCCTGCGCCAGCTCAGCGGCAAGGCTGGCGCCGGCTTGATCGTGCGCCACGCTGTGGCCAGCAATGAAATCCCGCGTCTGGCTGCCGCACTCCAGGTGCAGGCGGTATTTGCCGCGCGTGACTACGAGCCACAGGCGCTGGCGCGCGACGAGGCCGTGCGCCAGACGCTGGCACAAGTCGGTTGTGGGTTTTTTACCTGCAAGGACCAAGTCATTTTTGAAGGCCGCGACATCCTGACCCAGTCCGGCACGCCCTACGGCGTCTTTACGCCCTATAAAAACAACTGGCTCAAACGCGTGGCGCCCGAAGACCTGGCGCAGCACAACAGCGCGCCACTGGCACTGCGCTTAAGCGAACGCCCGCCAGAATTCCAGCGCCCCGTGCCCAGCCTGGGCGACCTTGGTTTCGAGCCCACCAACCTGACCAGCCTGAAAATCCCCGCCGGTGAACACGGTGGCCAGGCCTTGTTTGAAGCCTTTTTTGAGCACATGGACGACTACCATGCCACACGCGACTTTCCGGCGCTCAAGGGCCCGAGTTGCCTGGGTGTGCACCTGCGTTTTGGCACCGTGTCGATCCGCCAACTGGTGCGCATTGCCCTGCAGCGCCAAGTGGCGGGCAGCGCAGGCGCGGCGGTGTGGCTTAGCGAACTGGTGTGGCGCGATTTTTACTTTGCCATTTTGGCTAATTTCCCGCAGGTGGCACGGCAAGCCTTCAAACCTGAATACGATGCCATTTCTTGGGAACAAGGCCCCCACGCCGACGCCCTGTTTGCGGCCTGGTGCGAGGGGCGCACCGGCTACCCGCTGGTTGACGCCGCCATGGCACAGATCAACCAGACCGGCTACATGCACAACCGCCTGCGTATGGTGGCAGGCAGCTTTCTGGTGAAAGATCTGGGGCTGGACTGGCGCCGGGGCGAGCGCTACTTTGCCGAAAAGCTCAACGACTTTGACCTGTCGGCCAACAATGGCGGCTGGCAGTGGGTGGCATCGAGCGGCTGTGATGCCCAGCCCTACTTTCGCATCTTCAACCCGGTCAACCAAAGCGAAAAATTCGACCCGCAGGGCAAGTTCATCCGCCGCTACCTGCCGCAACTGGCCGGCCTGTCAGACAAAGCCATCCATGCGCCCTGGGCCGCCAAACCGCTTGAATTACAAATGGCCGGCGTGGTGCTGGGTCAAAACTACCCGCACCCCGTCGTGGCACACGACGAGGCCCGAGCCAAGACCTTACAACGGTATGCCGTGGTCAAGAAATCTATGCCAGATACCAGATAGCCCGGCTGTCCGCAACCCGGATGAAACAAAGCGCAATTCGGAAAAGTTGGCAATTGACAGGGACAGGGGCCGATGCAGGGTGCTTTGAAAGTGCCATCTCCGGCAGGGCGACTGGGCCATGCGCGTGCGGTTTTGGCGCGAAATCACGCGCGAAGCCGCACTAACGAATGCGGTGCGTTTTCTGCGCGCGCCTTTTGCACCAAAGCCCGGTCACATGACCCAATCTCCCTGCCTCAAGGTGTTTTACCTATAAGTCCGCGTCGTCCGGATGTTGCTCAACCAGAAGTTCTTGACCTGGATGTTGGTAGCCAGGATGAAGCGAAGCGCAATCCGGGGTCGCTCCGTGCACCCAACCCCATCCAAGATTTCAACCAGCCGACAAATGGGCTTTCAAATTTGAACCATCTCGAAATCTTCTTTGCGGGCGCCGCATTCAGGGCAAGTCCAGTTAAGTGGCACATCGCGCCAGGGGGTTCCCGGCGGAATATCGTGTTCGGGGTCGCCCGCCTGCTCGTCATAAATCCAGCCACAAATCAGGCACATCCAGGTTGTTGATTGCGTCACAGTGTCCAAAGCCTTCCAATAGAATGTCTCATCATTCGCACCCTGACTTGATTCCAACAAACAAGCCCGGTACCCATCGCCTTATTCTGCCCTATCCAACCCATGACAAATTCCTCTGATCGCAATGCCACTTTGTTTGCCCGCGCCTCCCAAGTGATCCCGGGCGGTGTCAACTCACCGGTACGCGCTTTTCGCGCGGTCGGCGGCACCCCGCGCTTCATCAGCCGCGCCCAGGGTGCCTACATGTGGGACGCCAACGGCCAGCGCTACACCGACTACATCGGTTCCTGGGGCCCGATGATTCTGGGCCACGGCCACCCTGTGGTGGTGGAAGCAGTGCAAAAGGCCCTGCTGGATGGTTTCTCTTTCGGCGCCCCGACCGAGCGCGAGGTGGAACTGGCCGAAGCCATTTTGAAGCTGATGCCCAGCATGGATATGGTGCGCCTGGTGAGTTCCGGCACCGAAGCCGGCATGAGCACCATCCGGCTGGCGCGCGGCGCCACCGGGCGCAGCAAGCTGATCAAGTTCGAAGGTTGTTACCACGGCCACGCTGACGCGCTGCTGGTGAAAGCGGGCTCAGGCCTGGCCACCTTTGGCAACCCGACCAGCGCCGGCGTGCCACCCGAAGTGGTGCAGCACACGCTGGTGCTGGAATACAACAACATCGAACAACTGGAAGCCGCTTTCGCCGAGCAAGGCAGCGAGATCGCCTGCCTGATGATGGAGCCGATCTGCGGCAACATGAACTTTGTGCGCGCCAGTGTGCCGTTTGTGAAACGCTGCCGCGAGCTCTGCACCCAGTACGGCGCACTGCTGGTGTTTGACGAGGTCATGACCGGTTTTCGCGTGGCCCTGGGTGGCGCGCAAAGTGTCTATGCCAAAGAAATCCCCGGCTTCGAGCCCGACATGACGGTGATGGGCAAAGTGATTGGCGGTGGCATGCCGCTGGCCGCTTTTGGCGCCAAACGCGCGGTGATGGAACACCTGGCGCCGCTGGGCACGGTCTACCAGGCCGGCACCTTGAGCGGCAACCCGGTGGCCACGGCCTGCGGCCTGGCGACGCTGAATGAGATCAGCAAGCCCGGTTTTTATGACGAACTGGGCCGCAAGACCCGCGCCCTGATCAGCGGGCTGAGCGAGGCCGCAAAGGCTGAAGGTGTGGCGTTTTGTGGCGACTCAGAGGGCGGCATGATGGGTTTTTATTTGCTCGACACCCTACCCAGCACCTACAGCCAGGTCATGAAGACCGATGGCGCCAAATTCAACCAGTTGTTCCACGGCCTGCTGAACCGTGGCGTTTACATTGCACCCGCGCTGTACGAGGCCGGGTTTGTCAGCGCCGCACATACCGATGCCGACATTGCCGAAACCGTGGCGGCTGCGGCTGAGGTGTTCAAGACACTGTCGAAATAAAACGTGTTGCCGCGCACTTTATCGCGGCCAACGCTTTGGATTTCGGGCGTTGTGGATCACGGCAAGTACATGGACAAGATCAAACCGCACGGTATAGAAAACACCAAAGGGAAACCTCGGTAGAAGTGCGCGTCGAACCCCTGGCAAGACCTCCGCGTACAAAAGCGGGACTTGCTCCATGCGCTTCAATTGAAGCTCAAACGCCAATTCAAACTCATACCCAAGGCCCGGGCTTTGCAGTTCATACCACTCATAGGCCTCACCGATCTCTTTGACGGCACGGCCAGAGAACGTCAGGCGGTATGCCACGACCCGGTTTTCAGTTTTGCCTTGACTTGATCCCATGAGTAACCGGCCTCAGGATCACGTTCAAAGTCTGCCAGACGAGCAACAAGTTCAGTTTTAAGCTCCGCTGGCACCTCGACGGCCTGCGGGAACGCAGCAATGCTCTCCCAAATCAATTCGACGAGATGGATGCGCTCCTGAACGGGCAACTCAAGAATGTCAGCGACTGAAACATGTGTCATAGCCGCTAGATTACCACGGGCGGTGATTGGGTGGTAATTTACTGCCATCCAGACAGGTAGCAGAATGGAGCGCAGCGCAATCCGGAAAACTCAGACATTAATCAATGCCTGAAATGCCGAACGCCTGAATAAACCATGGCAACACCGCGCTCATCTGCGGCGTCGATCACTTCCTGGTCGCGCATCGAGCCGCCCGGCTGAATCACGCAGGTGGCGCCGGCATCCACCACCACATCGAGACCGTCGCGGAACGGGAAGAAGGCGTCGCTGGCCACGGCCGTGCCTTTCAGGCTCAGGCCCGCATGCTCGGCCTTGATGCTGGCAATACGCGCCGAATCGAGCCGGCTCATCTGGCCGGCGCCCACGCCCATGGTCATGCCGCCCTTGCAGAACACAATGGCATTGCTCTTGACGAACTTGGCAATGGTCCAGGCAAACAGCAGGTCCTGCAATTGCTCTGGCGTGGGTTGTACTTTGGTCACCACCTTGAGGTTGGCCAACGTGAGGATGTGATTGTCAGCGGTCTGCATCAGCAGACCCGAGCCCACGCGTTTGATGTCCATGGCGTTGCGGCCGTTGTCCCAGTCGCTGGCGCCACCGGTTGGCAGGGCAATTTGCAGGATACGCACATTGACCTTGCTCTTGAACACGGCCAGCGCTTCGGGTGTGAAGCTGGGCGCCATCAGCACCTCGATGAACTGCTTGGACATTTGCAGCGCAGCGCGTTCATCCAGCGGGCAGTTGAGGGCGATGATGCCGCCAAAGGCCGAGGTCGGGTCGGTCTGGAAGGCCTTGCTGTAGGCTTCCAGCGAATCAGCACCCACGGCCACGCCGCAGGGGTTGGCGTGTTTGACGATGACGCAGGCCGGCGTGTCGAAGCTCTTGACGCATTCCCAGGCGGCATCGGCGTCGGCGATGTTGTTGTAGCTGAGCTCCTTGCCCTGCAACTGCACGGCGCTCACCAGCGAGCCTGGTGCTGGATAGAGGTCGCGGTAAAAAGCGGCGCTCTGGTGCGGATTTTCACCGTAACGCAGGTCTTGCAGCTTGATGAAGTTGGTGTTGCTTTGTCCCGGAAACAGGCTACGCGCCGGGTTGCTGGCACCTTCTTCAAACGTGATTGACGACAAATAATTGCTGATGGCGCTGTCGTACTGGCTGATGCGGTTGAACGCCGCCACCGACAGCGCAAATTTGGTGGCTTGCGACACCACGCCGCTGGCCTGCAGGTCAGCCAGCACCTGGGTGTATTGGCTGGCGTCGGTCAACACCGCCACGTCTTTCCAGTTTTTGGCGGCACTGCGCACCATGGCCGGACCGCCAATGTCGATGTTCTCGATGGCGTCTTCGAGCGTGCAGCCGGCCTTGGCCACGGTGGCCTCAAAGGGGTACAGGTTGACCACCAGCAGGTCGATGGTGTCGATGGCATAGGCCTTGAGCGCGGCCATGTGCTCGGGCACATCACGGCGCGCCAGCAGGCCACCGTGCACCTTGGGGTGCAGGGTCTTGACACGGCCGTCAAGCATCTCGGGGAAACCGGTGACTTCGGCCACCTCGGTCACGGGCAGGCCTCGGTCAGCCAGCAATTT
>MESQ01000017.1 GCA_001771065.1 Burkholderiales bacterium RIFOXYD12_FULL_59_19
TGATCAAGCTCGGTGATGAATGCATCCATTCGACCATCACGCTTCTTGAGCAATTCAGGCTGCAAGACCTTCAGTGGAGGTGATCGGCCTCACTTGCGCAAAACACACGTTCAGGCCGGCGCGGTCCAGTTCTGGCACCCGGGTCAGACCGCGGCGCTTGGGGTAGCTGTCAAAACGCCCTTGCAGGTGGATGCTTTCGGTGGGGCAGCTGATGAAACTTAAGCCGGCCTGTTTCAGCAGCCGGAACAGCTTGGAGCAGTAGGCGTTGTCGTAAGAGCCCATGGCCGTGGTGTGGCTGGCCGTGACACGCGCGCCCATGCCGTGCACCCGCGTCACCTCGGCCAGCACCTCTAAAAAACGCGAGCTCGGGTCGTCGGTTTCGTCACAGTGCACGTCGACCAGCCGGTTGTGGCGTTCGGCCAAGTCCATCAGAAAGTGGACCGACGACACGCCCTGGTCACGCGTGTTCTCAAAATGCGGGATGCCACCAACCACGTCGGCGCCCAGCGCCACCGCCTCGGTCATCAGCGCGCGGCCATTCGCAAATGACTCGATGCCCTCCTGCGGGAAAGCGACGATTTGCAGGTCGATCAAGGCGCGAGCTTCGTCGCGCACTTCCAGCATGGCTTTGAGGGCGCCCAGGCCGGGGTCGGTCACGTCGACGTGGGTCCGCACATGTTGAATGCCGTGCGCAGCCAGCATGCGGATGGTACGGTGGGCGCGGGACTTGGTGTCTTCACGGGTCACCAGCGCCTTGCGTTCGGCCCAGCGTTCGATGCCTTCAAACAGGGTGCCGCTGAGGTTCCAGTGGGGCTCGCCTGCCGTTAAGGCTGCGTCGAGGTGGATGTGCGGTTCGACCAGCGGCGGGATCACGAGTTTGCCGCCTGCGTCAAGCGTGGCGTTGGTGATCTCTGGGGCTGGCAGCGTGTCGGTCTGAGCCGTGATGGCGCTGATCAGGCCATCGGCCCAGCGCAGGGAAAACAGGCCGGAGCGGCCGCGCAGTCGGGCGTTGATGAGTTGGTTCATGGATTTTTCTGGGGTCAAATTGGGTATTGTGCAGCCGGGGCCGTAGCGCGCATTGGGCGTCTGACTGCGCTCATGTCCCCCGGTCCGGGCTGACGCCCGAACCTCCTCCTTTACTTCGCTCCGTCAGACACCGAACACACGCTGCTCGCGTTGTCGGCGCCAGGTGCCTTGGATCGCATGGCCCATCACATGCGCCATTACATGCTAAAACATCACGGTGTGCGCCATCAACACCGGCTTTTCGGCTGCGCCGTTTTATCCTTGAAATCACAATACGGTGCCACCGCGCAGTGCCAGCATTGCGGCGTGCGCGCCTGGCAGACGTAGCGGCCCAGCAAGATCAGCCAGTGGTGGGCATGCACACGGTAGGGCTCGGGAATACGCTTGAGCAGTTTGAGCTCTACCGCCAGCGGCGTTTGGCCAGGTGCCAGTCCGGTGCGGTTGCTGACCCGAAAGATGTGGGTGTCCACCGCCATGGTCGGCGCGCCAAAGGCCACATTGAGCACCACATTGGCCGTTTTTCGCCCCACACCGGGCAGTGTTTCCAGCGCCTCACGCGTGCGAGGCACCTCGCCGTGGTAGCGCTCCACCAGGATCTGGCAGGTTTGCAGCAGGTGTTTGGCTTTGCTGTGGTACAGGCCAATGGTCTTGATGTAACGCTCCAGGTCTTCCAAGCCCAAAGCCAGCATTTTTTGTGGCGTGTTGGCCACCAGAAACAGGTTTTGCGTGGCCTTGTTGACACTGACGTCGGTGGCCTGGGCCGACAACAGCACGGCGGTCAGGAGTTCGAACACGCTGCTGTACTTCAGCTCGGTTTGTGGCTGCGGGTTGCTTGCGGCCAGGGTGGCAAAGAATTTTTCAACAGCGGTAGCGTTCATGCGTTCAGTCCAGGGGGTGGGTAAACATCGGTTTGGCGGGGGCGATTCATCGGTGACAATTTGGCCTCCATTCTTCCGAGCTTATCTTATGCAATTCGCCGACCGACTCGACGCCATCGAAACCTCCGCCATCCGTGAGCTTTTCAAGCTGCTGGGCAAGCCCGGCATCATCAGCTTTGCTGGCGGTTTTCCCGATCCGGCATTGTTTGACGCGGAAGGCATTGCGCAGTCCAGCGCTGCGGTGCTGACCAGTAACCCAGGCCCGGTGCTGCAATACGGCGCCACCGAAGGCTTTCAGCCGTTGCGCGAAGCGATCAGCAGCTTCATGGCAGGCAAGGGCAGCACGGTAGCCCCAAATGGCCTCATCGTCACCACCGGCAGCCAGCAGGCGCTGGACCTGATTGGCAAAACCATGATCTCGCCCGGCGACAAAGTGATTGTCGAGGCACCCACCTTTCTGGCCACGATCCAGTGTTTCCGGCTCTATGGCGCCCACATCATCGGCGCGCCGATTGATGCTGATGGCGTTGATGTGGACAAGCTTGAAGCCCTGATTGAAGAGCACAAGCCCAAACTGGTTTACCTGATCCCCTCCTTTGGCAACCCGAGTGGCGCCACCTTGAGCCTGGCACGCCGTCTGCGTATTCTGGAAATTGCCGTACGCACGAAGACACTTGTTGTCGAAGACGACCCCTATGGCGAGCTGTACTTTGATACGCCCCCGCCGCCCAGCCTGCTGGCCCTCAGCGACGGTGTTCCCGGCAGCCGTGACTGGTTGGCGCACTGTGGCAGTTTCAGCAAGATTCTGAGCCCCGGTCTGCGCGTGGGCTGGATGATTGCGCCCCCCGAGCTGCTGGCCAAGGCCACCATGTGCAAGCAATTCAGCGACGCCCACACCAGTAACCTGACGCAGGCCATTTGTGCCCACTACCTGACGCTGAACCGCCTGAACCCGACCCTGGCCGTGGTGCGAAAAACCTACGCCGAGCGCGCGCGCGTGATGGCCGAGTCGCTGCGCCGCGAGCTGGGTGACGCGATTGCCTTCAACCAGCCGCAAGGCGGCATGTTTTTCTGGGCCAGGCTCACCGGCGCCCATGGCAGGCCTGCCAACGCTGCCGAATTTGCCAAGCGCGCCATTGACAAATTGGTGGCCTTTGTGCCCGGCGCACCGTTTTATGCCCATGACCCCGATCTGGCCACGCTGCGCCTGAGTTTTGCCACTGCCGATGTGGTGAAGATCGAAGAGGGCATTGTGCGTCTGGGGATGGCCTTGAGCATTGAGTGATGGGCTTATGAGAAACTTCTTGGCCCGTGAGGTAAGTGAAGCCAGAGCGCATAGGAGCTGACCCTGAAAAGACTTTCTTGCGGTGCGACCAATTGAAGCGCTAAAACTGGGCCAGGACACCCGCTGTCAGGCCATAGGCTTTGGCTGCGTTTAGGTTCAGGTTATCGGTTTTGAGGCTGAGATAAAACCAGTCGTGTTGCACTGACAGTCCCAGCGTGTTGAAACGCCAATCCAGGTCTACAAAAAATGCCCACTGGGGGGTGATGTGGTAGCCCACACCGGTTTGTGGAAACCAGTAACCCTGGGTGTAGTCGGTGGCCGCTTTTAGCTCAAAATTACCCAGCGAGTAGTTGACTGCCAGACGCAATTTTGGGTCGAGCTTTTGGTTCAGATTTTGAAAAGTAATGGCTTTGGACAAATTTGGATTGAAATTGACCCAGCCATTGGCATCGTAATATTTGGTAGCGCTGTTGTAGTTGGTGCTGGTGTTGGGCAAGTGCGACCAGTCAATTTGGCCAAACAGGTCGGCGATTGCCAACTCAAAGACTGCATTGCTGCCAGGGTGTACTGCCACCAGACCCACATCTGCCGCGTAACCGGCACCACTTGGGGCTGTCAATTGCGCCAAAAGTGGGCTGTTTTTTGGAAAGCCACTCAAATCAAGGCTTTCGTCGGATGTTGTCTGGCGGTTGGCGGTCGCATTGAAATCTTTGGTGTTGATCGTGACGATCTGGCCGTTGATGGTCTCCAGCTTGACGCGCTGGCCCTTCAGGTACGACAAGCCCAGCCCGACCCGGATTTGCCACGGGCTGGCCATGTCAAGTTGAAAACTTTTGCTCAGGCGTGCTCCGCTGGCTTCAAAGCCCTTCAGGCGGTAGTTCAGCGCGTAAGTACGACCCAAGCTGTAGCCGCTTTGGCGCTTGTACTGCTGCACCAAGTCAGCCGTATCACGACTGGCCTCGACCAGTGCGTCGGCGCGCTGATAAATGCCAAGTCGGTAACCATGCCACTGCACACCGGTCTCGGCCCGCGCGGCCAGTAAGCCGATGTTGCTGCCCGGGCTCGGACTGTATTGCCCGGCCCAGTTGCCTGCGTACTCGCGCATGGCGACCTGGTCGTTGCCCGCAAAAGCTTCCAAGTCTGCATAGGCTTTTGTGGTCTGGCCAATTTTGGCCGGGTTGTTAATGGCCAGCAGACCATCGGCGTAGCAGGCTTGGGCGGTGATCAGGCCGACAAAAATAAGCCGACAACTTGTCTTGATCATGGTTCAAATCCAATAGCTAAAAAAAATCCGGCGATGCCGCATCGCCGGATTGATACGCCCTAGCAGCGCAACAGGGTGTTACAGGGACTCAGATGTCAAGTCGCTGTAATTGATCACGCTATTGACAATGTTAGCCAGTGTGGCCCCGCCCTTGGCCGCTGTGCCGGTGAGGGTGTTGTTGGCCGTGTCGATGGAGAGCTGGATGCCGTCTTGGTTGCTCAGCGTCAACACCGGTGCTGGCGCGTTGGGTGCCGTGTTGCTTGTGGCGCTGCCCGTCAGGCTAACAATGCCGTAGCTATAGTCAACGGTGAACGCGCTGGTCGTTAGACCGGTGCGGTTCCCGGCCAACACCAGTTTTAACCAGGGCCGACCTGGGGCTTGCACGGTACCAGTGAAGCTGATGGTGTTTTGCTGGTAGTTGCTGTCCGTTTCTAAAGCAAAGGAGTCATACAAGTTGTAATTTGCAATGGAGGCGACTAATTTACCCGTCAACATGACGCCAGCGCCGTCGACCGAGGTATCGCTGACACTTCCGTCAAAGATGACGCTGGTGGGTTGACGGTTGTTGCCATTTTTATCCACTGCAAATGAGCCAATGCTCAGGGTACCGGCGAATTTATTGGCTGCGGTTTGCGCAGAGCCAACCAATACGGCTGCCGTACCAACTGAGCCGGTCGTACTGGCATTGGCTTGATCCTCTTCCACATAACTGCCAGCGTTTAACGCCAAACTTACTGACAGCGTTTGATCAGCCAGCTTTTTGGTCTCTACTGAGCCAGTCAGGTCATAGCGAACAATGGTGCCAGTTTGCGCACCACGTGTCACATTGATTGCCACTGTGTCAGCCGTAGTTTCCAAAATACCGGTATTGCTTGCGCCGCCTGAGGGCGGGAACGTGCCATTTAGAGCCAAGTTAGACGTTAAAGCCGATTGACCGGTGCCTGTCGTGGTTTTGACTGCCGTGCCGCTTCCAACTGGCATTGGATTATTGGCCGCGTCTTTGCTGACAAGAACTGGGTCACCACTTAACTCAACGAACTCGTAAGGTTGGTCACCTTGTTGTGGAAAGGTGTGTTGCATGACATAAACCGGTTGGTTGTACCGGGTTGCCGTGTAGGTGTAATTGCCGGTCGTGCTTGTCGTTTTGACTTCAAAGACCATCATTTTCAACTGGTTATTGGCTCGATCTGCAGAGCTTGAGTTGGCGTTGGCGCAGGTGATTGTGGTCACATTTGCTGCAACCAAGGAGTCGGTAAAGCACATTTCATAATTACCCCATCCATTCCACGCACTCATGGGCGAGCCCGTGCTTAGCGTAATTACAGCAGCCTGTGTAAGCGGGTTTGTGCCAGTGCTTTGGTAGTAGTAAAGATTTCCATAAACATTTCCAGCATAGCCCGTTGTTCTGAGGTCTTCTAATGCTTGAATGGAATGGCTTAAAGCACGTACTCTGTCGTTCAACTTGTTCAGATCAGGTGCCACGTTGTTGGACAGGTCGAGATTCACCCGTTCGGCCTGGGTGTCAAGAAAACCTGTACGAGAAGTGTTGCTGAAAGAGTTCAGCGTGGTCCGCAGTTCGGTAAACATGGCCTTTACGAGGGCCAGATCCGAAAGCGGGGCGGCGGTGAAATTGGTCACATCGACAACAACCACAAGCCCTTTTTCTTGAGCAATTGTTTGACTGTTGCTATCAGCAAATTCCGCCGCTGCGGTTTTGTAATGAAGACCGATATCAGCCGGGGTGTAAGAGGCCAACACAACGGTAGGCGTTGCGGAGGAGCCGTCTTTGCCGTCAAGCTTGTTGTCTTTGAGGTCAGACGCTAAATCATCGGCCGCATCAGCGGCTGTTTTGCCTGTCGCAGCCGATTTGGCAAGGGCTGCAAGTACCAGTGCATACTGGTCGGCTGCAGTTGCGACGTTGAGCGTTTTGCCAGTCAAAGTCGTCGCATCTACCAGTGTGGGTGCGTCAAGAATGCTTGCCGTTCCCAGTCCAAGCGCTTTACCAACTTTTGCATTGGCGTCGTCAATATCAGCAGCCACTGCCGCACCAATCGACCCTTTGGTTTTTTCCAGGTTAGTAACTGCCGCATTGGTCAAAGGTGTTACCCCCACCGTGGCACGCAGTATGGCCATGACGGCGCGCAGCTTTTTGCCTTTGGCGAAAGATTGTTCTGATTGTGTGCCTTCGTCGTAATACATGGTGTTGGTATCACCCAGCACTTCGGCAATGGTCGTGCCGCTGTGGCTGGTCGGCACGTTCAAGGTGACTGATCCGTCGGTACCCAGCGCGCCACGAACCAGCTCTGTATCGTCAGATTTGGCTAGCCGAACCACGGTGCCGACGTTGAATTTACCCAAAGAGGGTGTCACAGTTACGGGTGTTGTTGCGCCTGTGTTTAAAACACTGCTGTTGCCACCGCCGCATCCGCTGATGCTCAGCAACCCTGCTGCTGCAATGGCCAAAGACAAAATCCGGTATGAAGACTTCATGATTTTCCCCTAATAGGCCTAAATGAACCTAGTTTCAGCTTTTAACTTAGGCGTTTTTAAAAGTCATTTGATCCTAGCGCTGAGAAGTGTTGAAGCGGATGACCTTCATCAATGTTTTTCGCTATTCGCCCTGAATTTGATTACTACAGCCGATTTGTCATGAAAAGGTGGGGCTCTATGAAGCTGAATTTCGTGGTGTCAGTAGTTGTTTGCTGTTCATGCATCAATGGCGCAAGCGGTCAGTTATGACGTTGAGGCTTATAAGATTCCCCGTTCCTTGGAGCGGTATTCTTGGTGGAAGAGCGAATACACTCAAAAAGGTACAACGTCGCCGCATTGTTGTAACAACTCGTAGTGTTCTCGGCGAAGTACCGAAGGGTAGTGTTCGACGAAGACGTTGATATGGTTCTGAAGGAAGTTTGCCTGGGGATAGCGAAAAGATGTGAGATCAAGTTTGTAGAAATTGGAACTGATAAAGATCACGTGCAATTTTTGGTGCAATCGGTCCCTGGACACAGCGTGACGAAGATAGTGGCGATGATAAAAAGCATAACGGCACGAGAAGTTTTCAGAAGATGCCCGCGAGTGAAAGGAAATTGTGGGGTGGTGAGTTCTGGACCGACGGTTAATTTGCAAGTACGGTAGGAAAACACGGTGACGAAATAACGAGTTGTAAGTACGTAAAAAATCAGGGACGCGAATATCAAAAACTACATTCTGATGCGCAGATGAGGCTGTTTTGACCATGAATGCCCGGACCCTTGGGGCGAGAATTGTTATTTACAACTGTAGCACTCTCGCCATCAATGAAACAAATCTCAATCATGAACGAAAACGATTTAATTTACAGCTTTGCCCGGGCGCACGTGATCCAGACTTCCAGTCTGATTGCGCTGATGATGCCGCAGACGTTTGGCGCCGGCATTGCCGTCAAAACCATGGACGGTCGGTACAAGCTGGTCAACCAGGTCATGCAGAGTTATTTCAACAAGACTTTTGAGCAGTTCACCAGTTCGACGGATGCCGACCTGTTTCCTGCCGAGGTTGTTGCGCAGCTTCAGCAATCCGATGTTCAAATCATGGAAGGTGCCACCACGAGCAGTGATCAGCTTGACTGTCTGGTGGACGGCCGGTCAATCCAATGCCTGTGGTTCAAGTTTCCGGTACGCGGCCCCGACGGGGAACTCCAATTTATCGGTGCCGCCATGCTTGACACGGCACGCCTGGGCAATATCGACAAATTGCAAAAGTCGCTGGAGCAGTTACAGCACACCAATCAGGAGTTGCAAAAAAACCTGGCTGAACTGTCTACACTGGCCAGTACCGATAGGCTCACGGGGGCCTGGAACCGGCGCCGTCTTGAAGAAGCTTTGGTTAGTGAGATGGACCGGCTTAAGCGCTACGATCACCCTTTGAGCATGCTGATTCTGGACATTGATTTTTTTAAAAAAGTCAACGACGTTTATGGTCACATTGTCGGAGACCAGGTGCTGGTGACATTGGCAAAGGTGCTGCAGTCAAATCTGCGCGCATCAGACACGCTGACGCGCTGGGGCGGTGAGGAGTTTGTGGTGCTTTGCCCTGACACGATTCTGGGTACCGTGACGATGCTGGCTGAGCGGCTGCGTGAAAATGTTGCCAAGGCGCCATTTTCTGAAGTGGGGCAAGTCACGATCAGTGTGGGCGTGGCCGAGTGTATGGTGGATGAGGCCTGGGAAGACTGGTTCAAGCGCGCCGATGCGGCACTGTACCGCGCCAAGGAAGGCGGTCGCAACCAGGTTCAAATTGCGCCCCAAGCGCCAGAGCGCGATGGCGCTGACAAAAACATGACGGCCAATCTTGTGCGGCTGTCCTGGCACGCGACCTACGAGTGTGGTAACTCGGTCATTGATGAACAGCACCGTGGTCTTTTTGCCGACGCTAACAATTTGCTCGGTGCCGTTCTCTCAGCGCGTCCCGAGGCCGAAGTGGCAGAGCAGGTGAACACCTTGGTCACGGATGTGGTACTGCACTTCAAGGCCGAGGAGGGCATTATTCGCGCCGCAGGCTATCCAGGCGCCGACGCGCATGCCGCTATTCACAGTGCGCTGGTTGACAAAGCCGTGCGGCTGGTCAAGCATTTTCACGAAGGCACATTGTCGATTGGCGAGCTGTTTCAATTTCTGGCCCGTGACGTGGTGGCCCGTCACATGCTCGGCGCCGACCGTGAGTTTTTTGCCTATCTGCAGCCCAAACCGAAGTTTTGAATCGCTGGCGCTGCCTCAATGCCTGTGGCGATGATGCGCGTCCGGAAAATGCGGATGGCTGTGGGTTAAGGCGCCATGCCGATGCGCATGGTCGTGGCGTTCCGTCAGGTGCAGCCAGACCCCGACGCCCATGGCCAATGCGGCAAACAGCAGGCTGGGCGTGATAGCGTCGCCCAGTAGCGGCACGGCCAGCGCAGCGCCGAAAAACGGTGCCACTGAAAAATAGGCGGCGGTGCGCGCCGTTCCCAAATGCCGCAGACCAACCACAAATAGCACTAAACTCACGCCGTAGACCACAAAACCAACCCCTGCCGCGCCCAGTAGCAGCAGCAGTGGCGGCAAACTGGCCCCGGCAAACAAAGCCAGGACCATGTTGACGCTGCCGGCCACCAAGCCTTTGACCGACGCGATCCAACTGGCATCTACCTGTGAGACGCGCCGCGTCAGGTTGTTGTCGAGTCCCCAGGCCAGACCGGCGCCAAGAATGGCCAGCGTAGGCCAGCCAAGGTCAAACCCCGTAGCTGGCGACCAGCTTAGGCTCACGGCACCCAGCACAATGGCAAGCATGCCCAGCGCGGTGCGCCGGTTCACGTTTTCCTTGAAAATGAACCAGGCCAACAGGGCAGTAAAAATACCCTCGGCGTTGAGCAAAAGGGCGGCGCCCGTGGCAGACATGTTGGACAGGCCCAGCATCAACAACACCGGGCCGATCACGCCGCCAGAGACGATGGCACCGGCCAGCCACGGCCATTCGTGGTTGGGCAGCCGAACCGGCACGGCCCGACGTAGTCGCCGAAACAGCCACAAGCCCAGACCGGAACCCAGATAAAACAGTCCAGCCAGCAGCCACGGGTTGATGTCGCCCAGGAGCAGTTTAGCCAGCGGCGTGCCGACGCCAAATAAAACGGCGGCGCCTAGCGCGGCCAAAACACCGGATTGGCCCAGGCGGACAACTGCTGTCATGGCGCTGTAGGCAGCGGGTCCACATGCACCTGCAACCACCATTCCAGCAGCGCCAGGTGCCACAGCTTGCTGCCGTTGATGCGGGTGAAGTGTTCGGGTGCCTCGGGGGCCGCCAGCAGTTTGTCGACATAGTCGCGCTGGTATAAGCCACGCTGGAGGCAGGCCTCCGACATCAAAATGCGGCGCATCATTTCCAGGAACGGGCCGCGCACGTATTTGAGCACAGGTACCGGGAAGTAGCCTTTGGGCCGGTCAATGACCGAGTCGGGAACCAACCCACGTGAGATCGCCTTAAGTGGAAACTTGCCACCTTCCTTGAGCTTGAGCTCGGGTGGCATATGGGCAGCCAGTTGCACCAGCTCGTGGTCCAGAAACGGCGTACGCACCTCCAGGCCCCAGGCCATCGGCATGTTGTCAACGCGCTTGACCGGGTCGTCGACGATCAGCGTGGTGGCATCCAGGCGCCACACCTGGTCCAGAAATTCATCGGCTTGCGGCTGGTTGAGTGCATCTGCAATCAGCGCAGAGGTGACATCACCCACATGGAACTTTGGTGCGATCATCTGCAGGTATTCCGCGTGGTCGCGGTCAAAATAATGCTGGCTGAAACGCTCCAGTGGCGTGCCGCTGGCGGCGTCCATTTTTGGGTACCAGAAATAGCCGCCAAAGACTTCGTCGGCGCCCTGGCCCGACATCACCACCTTCACGTCTTTGGAGACGCGCTCGGCCAGCAGGTAGAACGCAATCACGTCATGGCTGACCATGGGCTCGGTCATTTGCGCAACCGCCTCCGGCAAGCGGGTCATGACCTCGCTGTTGGCAATGCTGTATTTGTGGTGGCGCGTATTGAAATGGGCGGCAATTTGGTCGGAGAATTCAAATTCATCGGCTTTCTCGGCGCCCGCGCCCAAATCTTCGAAGCCGATGGAAAAGGTGCGCAAATCCGGCACCTGGTCCGCCAGCATGCCCACCAGCAGGCTTGAATCGAGTCCGCCGGACAGGAGCACGCCTACTGGCACGTCAGCGGCCAGCAGGCGACGCTTGACACTCTGGGCGAGTTGCTCACGGGTGGCCGCCAGCCACTCAGCTTCCGTCATTGCTTGCTTGGGCCGGGTGGCATCCAGCGTCCAGTAGACCTGCTCGGTTACCGTGCCGTCAGGGTCAAAGCGCAAAGTGGCGGCGGGTGGCAGCTTGCGCACGCCCTTGAGCACCGTGCGTGGTGCCGGCACCACGGTGTGCAGGGTGAAGTGGTGGTGCAGTGCCACAGCATCCAGCCTGGTGTCGACGCCACCACCGGCCAGCAGTGCCGGCAGGCTCGACGCAAAGCGCAGACGGTGGCTGGTTTGGTTGAGGTACAGCGGTTTGATGCCAAAACGGTCCCGTGCCAGAAACAATTGGCTGCTGCGCTGGTCCCAGATGGCAAAGGCAAACATGCCCTTGAGCCTGGTCACACACTGGTCGCCCCAGGCGTGATAACTTTTAAGGATGACTTCGCTGTCGCCTTCCGAGAAAAACCGGTAACCCATGGTCTGCAACTCGGTGCGCAGTTCGCGGTAGTTGTAAATGGTGCCATTGAAAACCAGGCTGAGGTGCAGCACCGCATCGTCCATGGGCTGATGGGCGTGGGCGGACAGATCAATGATCGACAGGCGCCGGTGGCCGAACGCTAGCGGGCCGTCCTGGTAGGCGCCGGTGTCGTCGGGTCCTCGGCGCGCCAGTTGGTCTGACATGCGTGCCAAAGCCGCCATGTCAGGGGCAGCGCCGTCAAAGCGCAATTCACCGCAAATGCCGCACATCAGCGGACTCCCGTGGCCAGTGCCGCAGCGGGTACCACAATCACGGGCGCAAAGCCACCGCCCTGGGTGCGGAAATTGGTGGTTTGACCGGCATACATGCGCGCCGCCAGCAGTTGCACCGGACCGGCGTAGCTGTAGGCGCGGATGTCAAACTTGAGGTCGGTCTGCACGCCATCGACCAGGGTCATGCGCCCGCTCGGCGGTACCAGTGCCTGCGCCACAAAGTCGCTCTCCAAAATCTCGGCCCAGACCCGGCGGGTCAGTTTGTCACCGCGGTAAGCGGCTTTGGCACCGTAACCCGCGACCGGTTTAAAGAACAGTTGGCGTCGTTGTGCCCACAGTTCGTCGGCGCGCTCCGGCGTGACCAGGCGTGTTGCAGGCACGCTGGCTGATAGCGTCTTGCGGTCGGCGGCACACGCACCCCAGGCCAGTAGCAGCTCGTTCTGGCTCAAAGCAATCAGATTGCGTTTGTCGGCCAGCAACGCGTGGGCGCGCGGGTGGGGCGTCAGTACCACGGCCCCGGCTTCCTGCGCCTGGCGCAGGGCCAAGTGGGCTGGCTCGGTCAGGTAAAAGTCGGTCAGGCGGTTATAAACCATGTCGACCGGCATGCCCTGGTGTATTAGTTTGCCGTTTTCCCAGGTCAGCTCTGACGGGTCGGCAATGGCCGCCTGCACGCCATACTGGCTGAACAACTGGCGAAACAGCTCAAATTCTGGTGCCAGGTATTGGTCCAGCGGGGCATCGTCGACGATCACCACTGAGCGCCAGGGGGAGGCACCGCGCTGCAGTTGCCACTCGGCAGCAAACATGTCAAAAATGGCTTTTTTCAGGGTGTCGCGTCGGGTGCTGGACGGAAAAGCCCAGTCCATTTCATCGCAACAGGCTTCTTGCGCGCGCGCCAGGGCCACATTGAGCAGCAGGCCACCGGCGTTGGTGTTGATTTCAATAAGTTGCGGGCCTGCTGCGCTCAAGTGAAAGTCATATCCCATGCAGGCGCCCAGCGGCCCGAAGTCGTGTTGCGCCGAGGCGTTGGCCCTTGAGAGGGCTTGTACCCGGTAGCCGGGCAGGGCGGCGACACGCTCGATGGCCGCAATGGTGGCTGTGATTTGCCGCTCTACCTCTTGCGAGATAAACACGACGGTTGACGAAAACAGGTTGGGCCGGGTTTGTGTGATGTTGGCCATCATGCCCTTCAGGCTGGGCTCGCTTTCCAGCTGTTCGCGCAAGCGATCCATGTTCAGGGTGCGGCAAAAACAATCGCGGTTCAGGGCCTCGGCCGAAGACAGGGCGCCGACTGTGGCAGGGTTAGGATTCATACAGGGCAGGATTTTGCCTGAGTCGGCTTGTCCTTGTCCGGCACGGGAACACAACTGGGTGTAAACGGCACCTTGACTACCTGCAGGGTGACATGGGTGATCTCAAATCGGTCGTGCAACAACTCGGTGGTCGCATTCAGAAAAGCATCGTCTGCCTGGCCCAGCGGCATGACCAGATGCGCCGTGAGCGCGACGTGCGCCGTGCCCATGGCCCAGATGTGCAGGTCGTGCACCTGGGTCACGCCGGGCAGTGCGGCCAGGCAGTCGTGTACCGCCTGGGGGTCGATGTGGTCGGGCACGCCGTCAAACAGCATGTGCAGCGACTGTTTGAACAGGTCCCAGGTACCCCACAAAATCACTGCGGCAATACCCAGGCTCACCACCGGGTCGAGCCAGGTCCAGCCCTGCCACAGCGTCAGGGCGCCGGCCACCACGACACCGGCAGACACCAGCGCGTCGGCTGCCATGTGCAAAAAGGCACCGCGAATATTGAGGTCATGTTCGCGTCCGCGCATGAACAGCAAAGCGGTGGCGGTGTTGATGACAATCCCGACACCGGCCACCAGCATGATGGTCACGCCTTGTTGCCGCAGCGACACCTCGTTGGACATAAGGCGCCCGATCGCCTCCCAGGCCAGGCCGCCCATGGCTACCAGCAACAGCAAGGCATTGGCAAAGGCGGCCAGAATGGTGGCGCGCTTCCAGCCATAGGTGTGGCGTGCGTCGGGCACCAGTCTGATGGCCAGTGCGCCGCCCCAGGCCAATACCAGACCAGCCACGTCACTCAGGTTGTGCCCGGCATCGGCCAGCAAAGCCAGCGAGTTGACGCGCCAGCCATAAAACGCCTCGATACCTACAAATGCGAGGTTGAGGACGATGCCAATGGCAAAGGCCCGGTTGAAGTTGACTGGGGTGTGGTCGTGGTCGTGGTCGTGGTCGTGACTCATGGGGTTCCTGGATCAAGGTACTGGTTTGCTGCCGTCAGCGTCTTTGTCAATGCCCAGTTTGCGCATTTTTTCCCACAAATTTTTCCGGCTGATGCCCAGGTTGTCCGCGCAGCAAGCAATTTGCCATTGGCAGTTGTCGAGCGCGTGCAAGATGAAATCGCGCTCACATTCACTCAGGTAGTCACGCAGGCTGCCGGCCTCAACCTGTTGTTCGGTCAGTTGGGGGGCAGGGCGGTCGAACAGCTTGTCATGTGAAATGCTGCGACCGTCACTCATCAGGCTGGCGCGTTCCAACGCATTTTTAAGTTCCCGGATGTTGCCAGGCCAGCGATAGTTTTTCAGTGCGTGTTCGGCTGCTGGCGTCAGGCTGAGCGGGGGTTTTTTGTTGGTCGCCGCAATGGCGGTCAAGAATTGACGTGCCAGCGGCAGCACGTCTTCCGGGCGCTCACGCAGTGGCGGTATGCGCAGCTCCATGACGTTGATGCGGTAATACAGGTCTTCGCGAAAATCACCAGACTGCACACGTTCCTGCAACACCTGATGGGTGGCACACATCAGGCGGATGTCCACCGGGATCGGCGTTTCACCACCAACGCGCACAATGCAGCGCTCTTGCAGTGCGCGCAGCAGCCTGATCTGCATTCCCAGCGGCATGTCGCCAACTTCATCCAGAAAAAGTGTGCCACCGCTGGCTTGCTCAAAAACGCCTTTTTTGGTTCGGATGGCACCAGTAAAAGCCCCTTTTTCGTAACCAAAAAGTTCGGCCTCGAGCAGGCTTTCGGTCAAGGCACCGCAATTCACGGCAATAAATGGCTTGTCCCCACCGGTCAACTGATGCAGGGCTTGTGCAACACGTTCTTTGCCGACGCCGGATTCTCCGGTGATCAGCACCGAGGCCTCACTGGCCGCCAGTCGATGCAGCATGGCCTCGATTTGCCGCATGGCAGCTGACTGGCCCAGAGCGGCTGGCCCCAGGCGGTTGCCTTGCGCAACCACCCCATTGATTTTGTCAATCAATGCATCCAGGTCGAAGGGCTTGGTGATGTAGTCGTGGGCGCCCGCCTTGAGTAGGCGCACGGCGGTGTCGATGTCGCCGTGTCCGGTGATAAAAATGAACGGTGGCAAGCTCAGGTGTTCACCCCGCAGTTGCTCATACAAGGCATCGCCGGTGATGTCGGGCAGGCGGATGTCACTGATGACCAGCGCGAAACTTTGGGAGCGCAGGGCGGCGCGGGCCGTGCTGCCGTTGCGGTGCCAGTCAAAGCTGAAGCCTTCCAGATTGAGGCGGTCGGCGAGTGATTCGCCCATGATCTCATCGTCTTCGATCAGGCAAATTTTGGGCAAGGGTTGTGGCATCAAGGTGTTTCGGATGAATTCAGGGGAAAACACACGCTAAAGCGGGTCAGTACGGAATCGGATTCAGCCTGAATGGTACCGCCCAGTTGCGTCACGATCTGGTAGCAAATCCAGAGTCCCAGCCCGTTGCCATTGTCTGAGAACTGGGTAAAGGGTTCAAACAGGCGACCGAGTTGGGCTGGCGACAGTGATTTGCCGTTATTCTGGATCACCATGGACACCCCGTGCGCATCCGTGTGCACCCGTAGCGTCACCTGGCCACCCTGGCCCGCAGCCGTGATGGCGTTGAGCAGCAAATTGATGAGCACCTGCCGCACCAGGGTGGAAGGCAGCGTCACTGCCTCTGGCAGGGCAATCTCCCAGCTGAGTTGGGTGGCATGTTTCCTGGCGGCATGGTTCACCAGAATACGCACATCCTCCAGGTCTGTCGGACTCAAGGGGCGGCTTTTCACCTTGGCTTCCACCAGCAAGGCGGCTACCGTGTCGCGTACCTGAGACAAACCCCGTTCAAGCAAAGACACGGTCTTTTGCATGACTGGGTCCGGGCTGCCGAAACGCTTGAGGGTGCTGATGGCGTTGAGCATGCCGCCCAGCGGGTTGTTGATCTCGTGGGCAATGCTGGCGGTGAGTCGCCCGACAGCTGCCATACGTTCACTTTTGATCATTTCTTTTTCCAACTCGGCCTTCTCCATCAATTTGGAACGCATGTCGGCGTAGGCAGAAAATAGCTGGCCCACTTCATCCTTGTAGGGGTAAAGCGATGCATCGAGCGCCTCGAATTCATTGCTGCCGATGCGGCTGATGCGTTCGGTGATCAGTCGCATCGGCTGCATCATGCGCCGCCCCCAATAGGCGGAAATGGGCAGCAACACGCCCAGCACCAGCAGGGTGACCCACAGGGCGTTGCCAAGAAGGTTGGTGAAACGTTGCCACAGCAGGGATTTGTTGTAGGCGACCACCAGGGTGCCCAGCCGGACCCCATCGTTGACGATGGGCAAGGTCACATAAATGTGCTGCCCCTGCCCGCTGTCAAGCACAAAAACATCAGCATCCGGTGCACGGGGGAATGCACGGTCCAGTTCTGCCAGTTCTCCACCCAGTGATGCCAGTGGACTCAGCACAGGATGGTCTTCAGGGCGCGACGACACATAGACCCGGGCGGCGCTGTCGAGCACCATCAGACTCTCGGCAAGCGCTGCGCTGGGAATGGCAGCAAAGGGCAGCGAAACGATTTCAAAGGCTTGCCATATCTCGTCGTGCAGCATCACCGGAAACAGCGACCGCGCCATGGTGCGCCCAATGTCCTGTGCATTCTTGTGAATCTCCTGATGCAGGCTATCCCAAGTCTGTATAACAAAAGAGGTAGACAGCGCCAACGCAGTTGCAATGATCAATCCACCGCCCCAGAGCGGCATCTTGAACTGCAGACTGAGATCAAAAAGGCGCATCAAGGCTCGCCAAACAGGCGCATCATTTCTGCAACACGGTCATAAAGCCTGGGTGTTCCTGTGATGAACCCATTCAGATTGAGCCGCTCCAGCATGGCGCGACCCTGGGGTTCGTCGGCCATACCCAGCAGGATGTTCTGCATGTGTGTGAAATCAGCCTCAGGCACATTGCGGTGAGCCACCATGGGGGGAAAACCGTATTCTTCGGATTTCCAGGCAATCCGTGTTTTGGCGGTGATGTCAGGCCGAACCCTGCTCAAGGAATCCCAGACATAACTGTCCACCGAGGCTCCTTGCACCAGCCCGGCGGCAACGGCGTCGATCACCTTGCGGTGCGACCAGGTGAAAAATGTTCGTTTGAAAAAAGTGGCAGGGTCAGCGCCGCTGGTTTTGATCTCGAAACGCGGTACCAGATAGCCGGTGTTTGAATAGGGGTCGGCATAGGCAAAGATGCTGCCCTTGAGGTCAAGCACGCTGCGGGTCTGGGTGTCGCGTGTTGGCACGATGAGGTAGGAGCGGTAAGTTGGCTTGTTGTTGTTAACTGCCACCGACAGCAGACGCACCTCATTTTTCAACATCACATAGGGGTAATCACAGAGCCAAGCGAACTCAACCTTTTGCTGTTGCAGCAGGTCCATCGTGTCGCGGTAGCGGTCACGCTGGACAAACTCTACCGGACGCTTCAGGCGGGCTTCCAGATACACCCGCCATTCAGCCAGCAAGGCGTGCTGGTCGTGCAGGAAAGCAGGTGTCATGGCAAAGCGGATGGGTCGCGCCTCGGGGGCGCCCAGCGCGCACAAGCAGCTTGCGCCAAGGCAAATTGTGACAAGCAGGCGTCTGATGAATCTTGACATTCTGTGTTCTCGTTACCGATTGGTGACATGGGTCAGAGGACGGGTGCCCCAGGTTACCGGCAGGTAACACTGTGATGGTTCTTTGTTGCCAGCGCTGTGATACACAAGAAAGATCCCTCTGAACACGCAGAATTCTAGCCATCGGGATGCGCTACGTACCTTTCGCCATTTCGGCTTTTGTTGGACGCCTTTCAATTTGGATGCATCACTGGTTACCAATGGGTAACGACGGGCTTGCCCTATTGGGTGTCATGCAGATGCCCGAACACAACTGATTGCAGGCATTCCATACATGGCCACGCCACTCTCAAAGTCATTGCCTTATGGGCTGATATTCAATATGCCAGGCTCTGGTCAGGGTGACCGACTTGCTCCGTGGCATGAAGTTTGCGGTGAGCTCATCAGTCGAACATCAAACCAGGAGCATGTTATGAAGTTGACGAGACGGATTTTCCTTATGGCCTCGGGCCTGACTGCCGGGTCGCTGATGGTGGGTTGTGCGGGAATGTCAGCTGCACCTCTGCACAGCGCGCTGATTCCCCGCAAGGCCAAACCCAGCAGCCCTGCCATGGGTGACTGGGTTGCCAGCACTTGCCAGGGCTGCACTCAGTGGTGTGCCATCCAGATTTTTGTGCAGGGCGGCCGCGCCACCCGGGTGCGCGGCAACCCGCTGTCCAAGACCAATCATGGCTATGTTTGCCCGCGCGGTCACTTGATTCCGCAGCAGATGTATGACCCGGACCGCATCAAGGTGCCCATGAAGCGTACCAACCCGCTGAAGGGCCGTGGCATTGACCCGAAGTTTGTACCCGTCAGTTGGGACGAAGCGCTTAATACCGTGGCCGACAAGATGATTGCCTTGCGCACGGCGGGCGAAACGCACAAGCTCATGTACATGCGTGGCCGCTATTCACCGACTTCGACAGAACTGCTCTATGGCACTTTGCCCAAAATTTTTGGCACCGGCAACTATTTCTCGCACAGTGCCATTTGCGCCGAGGCCGAAAAAATGGGCCCCGGCCTGACGCAGGGCTTCTTTGGTTACCGTGACTACGACCTGGCCAATACCAATTGTCTGGTGGCTTGGGGCTGTGACCCGCTGGCCTCCAACCGCATGGTGCCCAACACCATGAACCGTTTTCCTGACATCGTTAAACGCGGTACTGTGATTGCCGTTGATCCGCGCTTGTCCAACATCGCTGCCAAGGCGCATGAATGGCTGCCGATCAGCCCCGGAACTGACGGTGCGCTGGCCGGTGCCATTGCACATGTGCTGTTGACCGAAGGCCTGTGGAGCCGCGAGTTTGTGGGAGATTTCAAGGATGGCAAAAACCTGTTTGTGGCCGGTAAATCTGTGGATGAAGCGGCTTTTACCGAGAAGGAAACGCACGGGCTGGTGAAATGGTGGAACCTGGAACTCAAGGACCGGACACCCGCCTGGGGCGAAAAAGAATCCCTGATTCCCGCAGCTCAAATTGTGCGTGTGGCCCATGCCATGGGCCGGGCGGCACCCAAGGTGACGGTGTGGATGGGGCCGGGCGCAGCCATGCACCCGCGCGGTACCTACAGTGCCATGGCCGTGCATGCGCTCAACGGTTTGCTCGGTTCCATCGACGCTGAGGGTGGCGTTTGGCAGAGCGGCAGTGTGCCAATTGCCAAGTTCCCCAAGTTGGATAAATATGTGGACGAACAGGCCAAGGCCGCCAGCAAGGGCAAGAAGCTTGATGGCCGTGGTGCCAAGGACATGCCCGCCATGATGGGCGCCAAGCCGGGCAGCGGTGTGGTGACCAACAACGTGGCCAATGGCATGCTGAAAGACCCGGGCGCGGTGAAGGTGTTCATCTCGTCATGGTCCAATTTCGCCTTTTCGGCCACCGGCACCCAGCGCTGGGAAAAAGCCCTGGCCGCCGTGCCGTTCTTTGTGCACATGGTGCCCAATGCCTCTGAGATGACGATGTTTGCCGACATCGTGCTGCCATCAACCTTCAACTCGGCTGAGGGGTGGTCGATTGTTACCAACATGGGCAACGGCCACGCCTACGCGTCGATCCAGCAAGGTGCCGTCAAACGCCTCTGGGATGTCAAGCAGGAAGAAACCGAAGTGATGTGGCTGCTGGCCGAAAAGCTCAAGGCCAGGGGTTTTGCCAACCTGTTCGACTATTACGCCAAGGAGTTCAAAGATCCGGAAACCGGCAAGGCACCGACCACCGCGCTTGAATTCTCGGAGATTGCAGCCAAGATGACCAGTGCACCACTGTGGATGGCCAAGGAGCCACTCAAGGGTGATGCCCCCATCAGCGGTTGGGCCGACTTCAAAAAGAAGGGTATGTTCAGCGGCCCCAAATACACGCTCAAAAAGGGCTGGGGTGGCAAGTTCAACACGCCGACCAAGAAGTTTGAGTTTTACAGCGAGTCGCTTAAAAAAGGCCTGCTGGAACACGCCAAGAAGTACGAGACCAGCGTCGACGACATCCTGACGGTGAGCGGCTACATGGCGCGCGGCGAAGTGGCCTTTGTACCGCATTATGAAACCGTCAAACGCCATGGCAGCATGGTGGACTTCCCGCTGACCTTTATTGACTACAAGTCGCGGCTGAATCGTGAGGGTCGATCGCAAAACGTGCCTTGGTACCAGGAGTTCAAGAAGGTCGATCCGGGTGACGTGTCCTGGGGCGACGTGGTCAAGATGAACCCGCTTGATGGGGCCAAATTGGGCCTGAAGAACGGTGACAACGTGACCATCACATCCATCACCGGCACGATCAGTTGCCAGCTCAAGTTGTGGGAGGGGGTGCGCCCCGGTACCGTGGCCAAGTGCTTCGGTCAGGGTCACTGGGCTTATGGTCGGGTGGCAGCCAAAGACTTTGCCAAGGCGATCCCCAGAGGCGGGAACAACAACGAGATCCTGGTCGATGACTATGACCGGCTGAGCGGAGCCACCGCCCGCAATGGCGGCTTTACCGGTGTGCGGATTCAGAAGGCCTGATCGCCGAGCAACAATTTAGGAGCAAATCATGTCAAGACTTGGAATGGTCATCGACCTCGCAAAATGCAACGGCTGCGGCGCTTGCGCCTTTGCCTGCAAGACCGAAAACAACACCCGTGACCGCGTGAATGGACAAAGTTTCAATTGGGCCGATTTCCTGATGTACACCGAAGGCACGTTTCCCAACACGAAGCACTTTGTGATGCCGGTGCTGTGTAATCACTGTAGTGATGCACCTTGCGTCACGAAGTGCCCGGGCAATCCGGAAAAAGCAGGTCCGGGCAACCCCTACAAGGCACTGTACAAGACGCCCGAGGGCATTACCATGCACAACCCCGATTTGTGTGTCGGCTGCCGGGAATGCCAGACCAACTGTCCATATAGCCACGAGAAGCTCGACGCATCGAGCCTGGACGGTGGCAGCTACAGCGTCATCAGCTTTAACGCCATGGACGAACACACCCAACCGCGTTGGGCCGATAAAACGTCTGCCATCCCGGGTTGCACCGCTTCCGGTGCCGAAGTTTCGGCGTTGGCCGGTGCCATGCCGCCGATGTTGAACGCCTGGAAGGGCGGCGACCTGCAACCGGTGCGGCAGGATGATGTGGTCGAGAAGTGCACCTTCTGCTACCACCGCGTGCTCAACGGCCTGCAGCCAGCCTGTGTGGAGGTGTGCCCTGCCAAAGCGCGTATCTTTGGTGACCAGGATGACCCGAATACAGAAATTGCGCAAATCCTGAAGATGGAGAAATCATTCCGCCTGCAGGAAGAAAAGGGCACAAAACCCAATGTACATTACATTGGAAAGTACAGTCCTCGCGCATGATGGGTCTGACTTCAGTTGCCATGGGAGCCAGCTTGATGGCTCCCCCTTTTTGTGCCCAAGGAGAACCCATGTCCGAATTCGCGCCTGATAAAGCCAGTGCAAGAGAGGACTTGTTTCGGTTTTTGTCCGCTTGTTTCTACGAACCAGCACCGGAGTTTGCAGAGGAAAAGTTGTTTGACTCCATCAGGCTGGCTGCCAACACGGTGCACCCGGATCTTGCCGAGCCGGCTCGCCGACTGGGGGAGGCGTTTGTCGCGCAGGACCTGCAGTCCTTGCTGGTGGACTACACGCGGCTTTTTCTTGGCCCCATTGAAGCGCTTGCCAGTCCATACGGCGCGTCCTGGTTGAATCTGCCAACTGTGACCGATGACAATCCACCCCCGGCTGTTCTGGCGTTGTACAGCGCAGGTGGTTTTGAGATTGATCCTGAGTTCCGGGAATTGCCTGACCATGTGGCCGTGGAATTGGAGTTTTTGTACCTGCTCACGTTTAACAGCAACCGGGCTCAGGCTGCCGACAAAGCTGATGAACTGGCCGACCTGGACCTGCTGCGAAGTCGTTTTCTTGGCGAACATCTGGGCGTCTGGATAGGGCCTTTTGCCGCTGCGATCAAACAGGGCGCAGCAACCGTTTTTTATCGTGAATTGGCCGAATTCACGGAACGATTCCTCCAGTTCGAATCTGTATCGGTTGATCTATGTCAATCACGTTTGAACGCATCGGTCGCTAGAATCAAGCCCAATTAAGTACTTTTTCGAAATATTTTTTGCGTGTTATCCATTTCACCTCAGGAGTTAAACAATGTTCAAATCCTCTCTCGCCCTCGCCAGTGCATCCGCTGTGCTGGCTTTTGCTTGCCTGACACCCGCGCACGCTGCGCCGGACGAAGACGCAGCAAAAGCCTTGATGAAAGCCAACGACTGCACCAAATGTCATGCACCAGCCAAGACCAAAAAAGGCCCATCATTGAAGAAAATTGCCGAGAAGTACAAAGGCAAGGCTGATGCTCAGGACAAGCTTGTGACCAACTTCACGACAGCCCCCATGGTCAAACTGGCCGATGGCACCGAAGAGAAACACAAAGTCATCGACAGCAAAGACGCCAAAGAACTGAAAAACCTGGCCGACTGGATTCTGACTCAATAATCTAGCGATGATTTCGGCAAGCTCGTGGCCACTGTCCTTACAGACCGTGGCCATTTTCATTTGTTAATCGGTATTGAATCATGCGACTCAAATCCTCACTTCTTTTAGGCGGGTTGGTCTGGCTGCTGGCCACCTGCCTGAGCTTGTCGGCGCTGGCGGCCAGCCCGGTGGCTGAAGCTGCTCCCGTCCAGCTTGACAACGCGACTTGCCTGAGCTGCCACAATGGCAAAAAGGACAAACTTGAAGTGCCCGGAAGCGACGGTGAGGCACGTGAGCTGCGTGCTGTCATGCCGGACAAATTTGGTCAAAGTGTCCATGCCAAGATGACCTGTGTGGCCTGCCACGCCGACATCAAGGACAACGCCGAAAATGCCAATGCCAATGCCAATGCCCATGCCAAAGACCCGGCGCTGAAACTCGCCAAGGTCGATTGCGCAGGCTGTCACCAGCAACTGTGGGACGACGCCCAAAAGGCGGGCACCGCCCAGACCGGGTCGCGGCTTGAACTGGTGGTCAAAAATATCGACGCTTACAAAGCCTCGTTCCATGCCCGGCCCAATGCGGACGATCCCACCCTCCCGAATGCCTCATGCGACAACTGCCACGACACGCACAGCTTCAATGTGCCTGCCAAGAAGACGCCGGAGTATGACCAATGGCGCTTGGGCATTGCCACCAACTGTGGCAGTTGCCACGAGGACCAGCTTGACTCTTATTCCGGCTCGGTTCACGGCCAGGAAGTCCTGGAAAAGAAAAATGTCAAGGCTGCCGTTTGTACCGACTGCCATTCCTCACACGCCATCACCAGTTCAAGCACTGACCCTTTCAAACTGGCGGTCACAGACCAATGCGGTTCCTGCCACGAGGAAAGCCTGAAAACCTACATGGGCACCTACCATGGTCAGATCAGCACGCTCGGTTATGCGTACACGGCCAAGTGTTATGACTGCCACGGGAGTCACAAGATATTGAGGGCTGACGACCCGAAATCCATGGTGAACGCCAATAACCGGCTGAAAACCTGTCAGTCCTGCCACAGCGGCAAGAAAGACCTGGCACTGGCGCCTGACGGTTTTGTCACTTACCAGCCCCATGGTCACGCAAGCGACTTCGACAAATACCCCCAGATTTGGGTGGCCTGGCAAATCATGCTGCAGTTGCTGGTGGGCACTTTTGGCTTCTTCTGGCTGCATACCCTGCTGTGGTTCTACCGTGAATTCAAGGAACGCAAGCAAACCAGCCACCATCGCCGTATCACGGCCGAAGCCTTGCCTGAAAACCTTAAGGGCAAGCACGTCAGACGCTTCAGCCGCACCTGGCGCATTGCACACATCACTTTTGCCCTTAGCTTGATGGTGTTGACACTGACCGGCATGCCGTTGTTCTACCCGGATGTGGCCTGGGCGCCAGCCATCATGACGGCACTGGGTGGGCCGCACACGGCGGGCCTTATCCACCGCACCGCCGCAGTGATTTTTGCTGGCGTGTTCTTATGGCACCTGTTCTACGTCGGCATCCGACTGGCGCGCGACTGGAAAAACTTCAATATCTTTGGCCCGAATTCGCTGGTTCCCAACCTGCAGGACGGCAAAGACATGATCGCCATGTTCAAGTGGTTCTTCGGCATGGGCCCGCGTCCCAAGTTTGACCGCTGGACCTACTGGGAAAAGTTTGACTACTGGGCTCCGTTCTGGGGGGTGACCATCATTGGTGTGAGTGGCCTGATGATGTGGCTTCCCAACTTCTTCGGCGCCTTCCTGCCGGGCTGGGTGTTCAACGTGGCGGCCATCTTCCATGCTGAAGAAGCGTTCCTGGCGGTGGTGTTCCTGTTCACTGTGCACTTTTTCAACAACCACTTCCGGCCAGATAAATTCCCGCTGGGCGAGGTGATGTTTATCGGCACCTTCTCGATTGAAGAGTTTAAGCACGACCACGCGGTGGAATATGAACGGCTGGTGGCCACTGGCGAACTGGAGAAATACCTGGTGGACGCACCCTCAGCGTTCAAGTTCAAAGCCTCGAAGGTGCTGGGTTTTGTGCTGATCACCATCGGTCTGACCCTGCTGACGCTGGTCGGAATAGGCTTCTTCACGACGGTCTGAAAATGAAAATGTTTGGCATTGCCGGACATTCCGGCATGGGCAAGACCACACTGCTGGAACGCTTGGTGCCTGCAATCGCAGCAAGTGGTCTGGTGGTGTCCCTGATCAAGCACAGCCACAAAAATATCGACATCGACCGCCCGGGCAAGGACTCTTACCGCCTGCGTGAGTCGGGCTGCAAGGAGGTGCTGCTGTTGGGTAACGACCGCTGGGCCTTGATGCACGAATTGCGCGGTGCGCCAGAGCCATCCCTAGACTATCTGCTTGACCGTATGCAGCACTGCGATCTGGTGCTGATTGAAGGCTTCAAGAATGGTAATTTTCCCAAGCTGGAAGTGTGGCGAGCCTCTGAAAACAAAGACACACTCTGGCCCGACTGGCCCGACATTGTGGCCATTGCCAGCGACACGCCGCCTGATTCACCAGCTCAGGCTGCTGTGACACCGGGCTTGGCCCATCTGGACTTGTCCGATATGCCATCCATTGCGGAATTTGTGGTGGCACACGCCCATGAGCGTTGAGACCCGCTAGCTCGCGGGTTCATTTTTCTTCACCTTAGCCTTACACAAAAGTTGGTTTCGTCAACATCGCGTTGACACGTCTGGGCTCAAATTGTGCCTGGGGTAGAACTCGACCCGTACCCCAATGAAGCAAAGCCCTGGGTCAAGTGATTGACCTTGCAATTGCTCCTTGACGGGTGGTTGAGCCGGAGAAAAACATGGCATTGATACAAGCGAAAAACATCACCAAAAACTATACCGTGGGTGACCAGCAGGTGCCCGCGCTCAGGGGCATCAGCTTCGAGATCGGCGAGGGCGCTTTTGCCGCTTTTGTTGGCCCCTCGGGCAGCGGCAAGTCAACGCTGCTCAACCTGATTGGCTGCCTGGATCACCCCAGCGGCGGAACCCTGCTGGTGCATGGTACCGACATCAGCACCCTGTCGCGCAGCGCTGCGGCCACTTTTCGCGGTGAGCACCTGGGTTTTGTGTTCCAGGACTTCAACCTGGTGCCGGTACTCAGCGCCTATGAAAACATCGAGTACCCGCTGTTGATGGTGCGTGGTTGGAGTGATGCCAAGCGGCGCGAGCAGGTCAACCGGATGATTGCCGCCGTCGACATGACCGAGCATGCCCACAAACGGCCGGACCAACTCTCGGGCGGTCAAAAGCAACGTGTGGCCGTGGCTCGGGCCTTGGTCGGTGAGCCCAAGCTGGTGCTGGCCGACGAGCCCACCGCCAACCTTGACCACGACACCGCCTACAAGGTGCTGAACCTGATGAAGGCCATGCGCGACGACTTTGGCACCAGTTTTATTTTTTCTACCCACGACGCCAAAATCATGCATGAAGCCGAACAAATATTCACGCTTGAAGACGGTCGCCTGCTGACCCAAGGAGTCGCCGCATGAGCTCTACCCTGAAACTGGCGCTGCGTAATTTATTGCGCTACCAGCGTCGCACCCTGCTCACCGCCTTGCTGATCACGCTGGGGGTGGTGGCGTTGCTGTTGTTTGTGGCGGCCGCCGGGTCCTTCAAACAAACCATGGTGGGGTCGATCACCGACAGCATGCTGGGCCATTTGCAGGTGCACCGCAAGGGCTACACCGCGTCCATGGACAACCTGCCGCTGACCATGAGCCTGCAGCCCCGCGCGGTTGACATGATTGAAGAAGCCCTCAAGGCCGACCCTGCCGTGCTGGCCTATTCCAAGCGCGTCAAGCTCGGCGCCATGTTCAGCAACTTTACCGAGAACAGCAGCATCCGCCTGAACGGCGTGGATGCCACCGCCGAAGACGCCGCCGTGCCGGCGCTGCGCCAACGTATCAGCGAGGGCGACAAGACCGGGCCTCTGGTAGAACCCGGCAAGGTGCTGGTACCGGCGCTGCTGGCGCGCGGCATGAAGGTCAAGCTGGGAGACTCGGTGGTGCTGGTGGCCACCAACGCGTCGGGCTCGGTCAACGGCAAGACCTTTGTGGTGGGTGGCATTCTGGAAGGCATTACCGGCCCGGGCGGGCGTGATGGCTACATCGACATCAAAGATGCCCGTGAACTGCTGCGCATGGACAAGGAGGAGGTGATGGAAGTCGCGGTGCGATTAAAAGACATCGATGCCTTGCCCGCTACCAGCAAGCGTTTGCGTACGGCGCTGGAGACCACCATCCGCAACAAGGACGACAAGCCCGCTACTGAAGGGAATTGAGATATTCAAAGAGAAAACGGCGCGATAAATCGGGATTTAAGGGGATTGGGCTGGATAAAACGGGACGTGTTTTTGAAATAAGTTTTTCTGTGGCGAAATAGAACCGACCACGCGATTTTCACCTTTATTCGGCGGCTGATAAAGTCGGTCACAGACCTTCTGACAGGAAGGTGTCGATGATATCTAGAACGGCATTTTCGTCATCCGGGGCCAGGTTCCCGGTATCGGGGTCAGCGAACAGCAGGCCGCGTCGTGGCATATTTTTGGTGCCCCATTCGTGGTACGCGGCGTAGACGTCTTTGCTTTTGCTGGCCACGGCGCCGAAGCCGACGCGCACGCTGCTCTTGTCGGCGCTGAAATTCAGGCTTTGCAGCATGGCGCCGTGACGTTGCAGTATCTTGCCAATTCCGTCATTGGGGTAATTGTCCTTGGTGCTTTGGGTCCAAGTTTCCCATGGGTGGCCCAGCGGGTCGCTGCGGGTCTCGAAGCGGGCGCTGACGCGGCTGTTGAGTTCCTGGCCAATGCTGTCCATGACTGGTGTCAAGTCAGCCATGCGTTTTTGCAGCTTATTCAGAACGTCGGTAACGGGTTTGCTGTCAACGGTAACGGTAAGCATGTGAATCCCCTGCAATTAATGGGTCCGCGGCCGTAAAATCGCAACGAGCTGAACACGGGGCGCGAAAGCGGTTGGTGCTGCACCTATAACCGCCTGAAAGTTGACGGCCGTATGCAGATATCGGAAGGGGTTTTTCCCCCGTGTTCAAGTTCCATCGTAAATTCTGTCGCCTTCGCGTAGCACGTTCATGCCCTTGCGATCACGTTGCATCATGTTCCAGAAGATGCTGCCATCGGGCTCCAACAGCACCAACACCAGTAAATCATATTTTGCTCCGGCAAACAGCTTAATGTAGCGATGCCGCACCGTGGCGTCGTCATATCTGGTAGCCCACACCTCGGTCGGATTGCGCAGGGTCGGCAATATGAAGTTGGCAAAACGCTCCCGTTGATCGGTGCGTTTTGCAACCACATGCGGCAAAGTCAAGTCGTTCAACATCACCATTTCAACCGGCGTTTGCACCAGGACGCTGCCACCGGCCTCTATGCCCAGCGCAGTGCGGATGGTGCCAAGGGCCGCTTCAGCTGATGCCGCGCCTGCCAGCATTTCGGGGGCGGTCGCCGCAGACTGGAAGGTGCGCAGATCCAACAGGCCCAATGATTTCCAGTTGGGTTGGTCCGCTATGGCTTTGGCGACGGCCGGTATCGACACCCCGGCGACTTTGGCGGCATTGGCCAGCACTGGACTGAGCGCGGCCAGCTTGTCATCGACAACCTGACGTTGCTGCTGGCGGGCGCTGGCCAGGCCGGGGTTGTAGCCAAAGCCGGGGTCGATGCCGACCGGGATGCTTTTGATCTGGCCGCTGCGCTTGTCCAGCCAGTCGCGCATGACCACATCGGGGGCGGTCTTTTTCATGGCCTCGCCGGTGGGCGTGCGGCCGGCGTCGAAATCACGCTGGCTGACGGCGACGATGCGGCAGCGGCAGCGCCAGCCATTGGGCGGGGTGTGGGTGTGCCAGAAGGCGTCGTCGACCGGCAGCGTCACGTTGTCCCAGGCACGATGGGCCGGGCGCACCTTGTCGTCGCGCTGGGTGATGTAGCGCCCATAGGGGTGGCTGCGCTTTGTGCGTTGGATGCGCTCCCACTGCCCGGCGGCATAGGCCATGCGGGTGTTGGTGTCAAAAATCAGCTTGAGGCGGGCCGGGTCAAACGTGGTTTTCAGGACCTCGCCGGTCGCGGGTTCGATGACTTCCTTTTCGCCCCACCAGCCGGCCTGTTGCAACAGTGTCTTGCTGTCGCGCAGGAAGTCGCGCCGTGACAGGTCACCGCCCACGCTCTTGGTGATCTGGGCTTGTATATCTTGCAGTAAATCGGCGCGCGCCAGGCGGCTCACGGTGAATTGCTTAGCGTGCTCGTCCTGCCACAGGTCTTGCCATCCGAAAGTTTGCGTGACGCTATCGCGGCGCTGCAGATAGGCCACCGCCTCGGCCGGTGTGAGCTTTTGCAGGGCGGCAAATTCTTGAGCTGGGCTTGGCATGATGGTCAGGCGGTCTCAATGCCGGCACTGCCAGCCAGGCGCGCTGTGAAGGTGGCGCGTGTGAGCGCCTGCGCCAAAAAATCGACATCGGTGCTGGACAGCATGGCGGGCAGGCGTGCAATCAATTGCTCGGCGGTTTCGCCTGCGGCCACAGATGCGTCGATGATGCGTTGCAGCTCGCTGGCGGCAGGGTCTACCAAAGGTTGCCATTGAGCCAGCTCAGCATTGACCAAGGTATCAATGGCATCTGACTCGGGCTGTGGTCTGGCAGCTTCTGCAAATGCGGCGGTGCCATCCAAGGCGGCTGCCTGGCCGGTGGTAGTCGGCCCTACCGGTTTATTTGGCGTTGTCTCAATGTCGCCATCCTCCAAACCATACGTCCGCTGCCAATAAGACGGGGTAAAACGCACACCAGAATCTGTTAGCACCTTGTCGCGCTTGGCCTGCACGTCGTTAACTACTTCCTGCTCGAACAACTCGAACTTTGGCGCTGGCGCCGCATCGCCTTCGTTAAGATCAACTATCCAGCGCAGCAATTGATTGATGTTGGCCTCGACCAGACGCGCATCGCCGTCGCGCAGGTCTTTGGCCACCTCAAGCCCGGCGGTTGCGCTGGCCCGGTTGGCGCTGGCCTCGGTGCTCTGGTTTTGCCCCAGCAAAGCAATGGCCACCTCGGAACGGCAGAACATCAACAAACGTTCGTACAAGTCGGCACTGACGCCTTTGCCACCGGCCTCGACAATCTCCACACTGGCGTCATCTGGCACCACGGCAACGGCGTCCTGCACCATGGCCTCTAGCTTGTCGAGCAGCTTTTCTTGTTCGGGGCCCGGTGTGCCGCGCGGCGTTTTGCCGACCACCCAGGGCGTGCCGAACTTCTCGGTAAATGTCACCCAGAACTTGAGGCCACCGCGCTTGAACACCGTGGGCCAAAAACACATGCTCAAGTCGGGAAAGCCATAAGGGTTGGCATAACTGGCATCCTGCGCGGGTACCAGAAATTTGCGTGCAGCCACTGCCTCGCCAAACAGAGGGTGCTCACGGCTCTTGAAGCGCAATTGCGCATCGGCATCAAAGTTGAACCACTGCACCGGCTTGGCTAGCACTTGTTGTGGCACGATCGGTCCGGCGCCGGGTGGGGTCCAGATGATTTCAAGCGGTTGCCAGCCCAGCAGCACAGCCTCAAGCGACTCGTGCAGCAAGCGGCGCATGTCCAAGCGTTTGAGCACAGTTTCAGCCAGCTTGGCAGTGCGGGCGCTGGCGCCATTGCGCTCAATGCGCCACTCCAAGCCCTGCACGGCAGCCTTGCGTCGACGAATGCAGCCGCCCACGTGGGCGTCAGAGCGCAAGTCGTTGTAGACGCTGATGTCCTTGCCTTGTTTTTTTAGGATCGGGTCGGGGTTGGGCAGGTACATGCCCAGTGCGAAGAAGTCAGGACTGCGATCGCGCGTGGCAATGTGGTCGCTCAGGTGCTGCCTGGGCTCGGCAAAGCTGACGTATTGGGTGGGTGAAACATAGAGGCCTTTGGGTTTCATGGTGTGCAAACTCTTTTCTAATAACCCTGCAGGGAAGTGGCCAGGCTATCGCGCCGGGGACGGCTGGTCACGGTGACCGGCCCTTTGTTGATCTCGCGGCTGGCAAAGTAGGCCAGTGCCACAGCCACAGCGGCATCACCGTGGCGTTTTCCTTTGTCTTCGCCGGTGCTGCGGGTGTCGGGAATGCGTGGCACACCGCGCACCACTTGAACGGCGCGCAAGTCGGCCAGGGTGTCGGCGTCTTTGGGCAAGTCGGTCAAGTTGCCGTCTTCCAGCGCCGCCTTGACCGGCGGCATGTGCTCGCGGTACCAGCCCTCGGTCAACATGACCTGCTGAATGCGACTGACGCCGTATTTCTGCATTGCTCGCTCGGCCAGGTACTGACCGTTTCCCCGCGCGTCAAAGGCACCGCCGGTGAAGCGCGGCAGGCGGTCGAGCAGGAAGTAGCAAACCTGTTCTTGCTGCTGGAACGGCACATTGCGCAGCTCCACGGTGAACGGCACGCGGCGCACCAGGTTCTGGTGCTGGATCAGCGGCACGTGCACCGAGAGGTCGCCCGTGCGGCCGAAGTCTTCGCCGTCGAAGCTGATCGCATCGGACTGCAGGCGCTCCAGGTGGGGGCGCATCTGGGCGGTGAGCCAGTCGTTGCAGTCAGCGGTTCGGATGCCGTCGCTCAGCAGCTCGAAGCCCGCCTTGCACTCCCAGCGCAGCACCGGCGTGTCGGCCGACATGCGCAGCTCAATCAAGGCACGTGACAACCAGGCGCCCGTGCCGTTGGAGGGAATGCAGTCCAACTCTTGAGACGCGCCGGCCCCGTAGAAGCCATACACGCGGGCCACCCAGGCGTTTTGCTCATCCTGTGCCCAAGGCTTGCCAAGACGCATACACACACGCCGATACAGGTCATCTTCAACGGCCTCCATGAACGTGACTCGATGCACGGTCCCCAGGATGCGCCCTGCACGAATGTCAGTGATCTTTTCATTGAATGGGTTGTCGGCGCCAAAGTGGGTGCTGATGACATGTACCTGACCACCCCAGATCAGCATGGCCATAGCCGCATCTAGCAACTCTTGAAGCTTCTCATGAAAGCCCGCCTCGTCGATCACGATCACGCCCTGACGCCCGCGCAGGTTGCTTGGGCGGCTGCTTAGCGCGACGATGCGGCACCCCGAAGGGAAGCGGATGGTGTAGGTCTTGATCGCCTTGTCTTCCTCGCTCTCGCCGTCCCAAAAACCCTCGTCAATCTCGCCCGCTGCGCGGTTGAACACCCGCGCCCACATCGCGCATGCCTGGATGTACTCGACCGTCATGTCCTGGTTGTAGGCGATGTAATAGACGTTTTGTCCACCGGCGGAGCGGTCGCTGGCCGCCGTCAGAACGTTGTCTGAGGCCTCGGCCCAGGTGATGCCGGTGCGGCGGCTTTTCTCAATGAACTTGACCGGCGACTTATCGGCCACCCAGCGTTGCTGGTAGCCCATGAGCACGGCCGCCGGAACCGGCGCAAGCGCGGTGTTCGGGATCTCGACGGGGACGGCGGCGGTGGTCATTAGGCGCGGCCTTTCGGCATCTCCAGAAACACGCCGCGATCGCCCAGCTTGCGCAGCCCCTGAACGCAGTCGAACCCCCAGGAAAACAGCGCGGTACCTGCACCGCATCGGCTCTTTTTGTGCTTGTTTTCATGACCGGGAATGAACTCGACACGCCCCGCCAAAAAGCACACAGCGTCTGCCGATCGCATGGCCGCCTGAAACCAGCTGGCGTCTGTGCGGGAAAAGACGAGAGCGATGCCACACCGGTGCTCGGCCATCCGCTTTACCCAGACGCCAGTGTCTGGACCATATGGCGGATTCAGCCAAACGCGGCCCGCCCAGTGCCGCTTCAGGCCATCGTCAAACACGGTGTATTTGATGGCAGCGGGAACCATGGACTCCATGTCGTGAGGGCTGCACGGATCCATGTCGAACGTGAGACCGAGCGCCGCAAAAATCCAGGCGGGCGTGTACCACTCGACGCTCTTGTGTTTGGGATGCACGCGGGCATCACCGAACATCCCGCTCATGCCGCAATCCCCAAAATCTCGCGCCTGATCTGCTCGGCGGCGTCGCCGCTCAGGCCACCGCTTTTGGCGATCTTGTCGACGGTCTCGGCGGCGGCTTTGGCGCGGGCGCGGGCTTGCGCCTGGAACTGCTTGAGGCCGATGCTGGATCGGGTCAGCGTGGCGATGTTCTTGGCGGCGCTACTGAGCATGGCTACGCGCTCTCCCGGGTCTGCCTTGGATTCGGGGTCATCGGCTTCCTGCAGCGACAAAATGGCCTCAAACAACTCGGTCTGCACCAGTGCAGTCAGCGCCTCGCTGCGCGCGTCCTGGTCATCGCCGGCCTGTGCCTGGATCAGCTTGGCGGCTTCGGTGCTGGCCTTGATGGCTGACAGGCGGCGGTCCAGCTTGCTGCCGTAGCGGTGCAGCGCGCTGCGGCTGGGCAGGTTGCCGCCGTGCGATGCGGCGGGAAAGCGCGCTTGCAGGTCGACGATCAGTTCGTCAAGCGTTTGCGCGCCGGTGGCCAGCATGGCCTCGATGTAGGCCTTGACGTCCAGCGGCAGGCGGGCAATGGTGCTCTTGCGGCCCATGGCTTACCAGTACTTTGCGGGCCGGGCAATGCCAGGCTCGCACGTCACGGTGTACTCGGCCACGTCCACACCAAAGCGGCTCAGCTCGGCGTGCCAGCGGCCGCTGGGTTGCTTGTCGAGTTTGATCAGCTCGCGCTCGTGCAAATAATCCATTTCGCGGCGTAGCTCCAGCGCGGTGGCATCGGGGTACTCGCTCTGCGCTACCGACAGCACCAGGCCCTCATAGGCGCCGATCGGGCGGGCGTTGTTGAGCGTGAGCAAAATCAGCCAGCGCAGGGCTTCGCGGCGCAGTCGGGCGTGGTCGATGTCAGACATACAAATTCTCCAGGTTACAAAGTCGTTTTAAAAGCCCGCAGCAAGGCGTTTTCCAGCTTCATGCCCACGCCGTCGACCTTGGCCTCCAGCGTGCTCTGGCCACGGATGTAGTCTTCGCGGCGCACGTAGTGCAGGGGCATGTCGGCCTTCATGGTGAGCAGCTCGCGCTCCACGCGCTGCCACTGGCCGGTATCGGCTTTGGCAGATGCATCCAGCGTGTCGAGGCGGGTGTTGAGCTTGTCGTATTGCGCGGTGCTGGTCACGTCCTGCACGCGGAAATGCTCGTTGAGCTCACGCTTGATGTCATTGCGGTACTGAATGGCAATCACCTTCATCAGCGCCCACAGGCCGCCGATGCCGGCAATCACCACAAAAATAATATTGCTCAAGTTGAATTCAACAATCATGGTGCGGTGCCCTGGGCTGCGATGTAATCAATCAAACGCTGGTGCCGGAGCCGGTCACTGGCGCAGGCTTGGGCGTTGGCGGTGTGGTTGGCCCAGGCCGCTGCAATGCTGACCCCGGCATCAAGAGCACAGGCGGGGTTGGTGGGGTCAGCAGCTCCGCAGGCACCTGCAGGCGTATCGGCGCCAACAAGGGCGCTGTTCCACAGCCAGACGCTGCCAGCACTAAGGCTGACAGCAGCGCCAGCATCATCAGCGACAGCAGCCGGCCCGCCATTAGTTTGCGTTTCGGGTTGGCGGCCGGGAGCCACAGCACCACCAGGCACAACGCCAGTGGCACAAGCAGCACGGACACCATCATGCCAAACCACCAAAGGGCCTCGATTTGTGAATGCATCAAACTTCTCCTTTAAATCCGAATAACTCTTTTGCAACGCCAGCTGCTCATCAATGGCCTGGCGTGCTGCTTTCTGGCTGCGCAATTGCTCGGCCTGCACCGCCAGTGCCTGCGCACGCGCCTGTTGTGCCTGGCGTGCTTGCCAGGCGTTGTCGCTGTATTGGTAGCCGCTGTAAAAACCAAAGGCTATCCACGCCAGCATCAGCAGCGGAAGAAACCACCAGGTGGAAAATAATTTGTTCATTGGGTGGCTCCTGTGGATTGCCGCGCTTCGCTCGCAATGACGGGAGCGAGGCTTGCATTGACGGACGGCCCCAGGCATTGGCGGTGCAGGCGCAGGCGGCGCTCCCACAAGCCGGGGCACTGCTTGTTGCCGGGCGTGGAGCAATCCACATCACCCGCCTTTTTCCACATCAGAATGGCATCGCAGGCGCCCTGGTAGTCATACGCATTCAGGCGCTGCACCAGCGTGCTCGGGCCGCCACGCTTGCTCTCGCAAAACCCGTCAACAACACCCGACTTGCCCCGACCGATGTTGTAGGCCAGGTTGACGTAAGCGTCGTACTCGTATTGGTGCAGTGGCACATGCACGCATTGCTTGAGGGCGCCTTCAAACTTTTGAATGTCGGTGAGCGCACGCTGCAGCGCCTTGACCGGCGTGGTGGTGCTGCTCATGGTGATGTCACGGCCCGTGGTGCCAAATCCGTTGGTGGGAACGGCCACGCCCTTGACCGGATCGGGCACGGCGCGCGAGGTGTAACCCTCATCCACGGCAATGCCAACCAGCCCGGCTGCGGACAGCACCAGGACGGCGATCAGGGAGCGGTTGTTAATGGTCATGCACCACACTGTGCCGCGCGCGCACGGGCACCAATAACTAAAACGTTTTAGTTATTGCGGGGCACGAGTGGGGTTGAAACTTGAGTCCCCTAAACCCTCAATTCACCTGGAAAACCATGAAATCTACCTTTCGAAACCTGACCTTTTGTTTATTTGCTGCGGCCTGCATGGCGGGCATCGCGGGCCTGACCGCTTGTGGCGGAAAAACAGCCGAGGAAAAGATCGCCCAGCAAGTCACAGAAAACGTCCATGCGCTCACGTCTGACGAGCGCCCGCTGGCACAAACCAATGCGAAAGCCTTCTTTGAAAAAGAATTTCCCGTGCAAACCAAAGACGGGTCTCTGACCAAAGAGCGCGGCTCGTTTCTGGAATGCCGCCCCAGCGACAGCAACTTCAACGGACTGGTCACCTGCAAAGGGCTGGTGCCGCAACTGGCCGGCGGCTTCAAGGAGATCACGCGGTATTGCGGCTACCGAAAAGAGCTGGTGGGCTGCAGTGACGAAGACACCGTAGCCAAATAACATGCTGCTGCTCAACATCTCCATGGTGTTGATCCTGGCTGCTGGCTGCTACCTGGCCGGGGTCATCACCCTGCCAGTGTGGCGGCACTGGCGCAAATCAAATCGCTACGCGCCTGAAAAAGAGATGCAGAAAACTGACCCTGCAGAAACGCCAGCAGCATGCGATTGTCACAGCATGGGTCATCCAGAACAATGCGCTGAGCAAGCCGGTTGCCGCTGGCTTGCGAAGTTAAAGCGGTTGTAAGAATGATTCTGCTCGGCATCTTCCTGTGGGCGCTGATGGCTGATCATCCATTTGTTGCCATCTTGATCCTGTTGCACATGGTGCTTGCAGATTAAAGCCTCAGGCTTGCAATGACTTCGACGCATCCATCACCGCCACCTCAAGCTGGTTCAACACATCGCGCCAGGCAGTTACCGCATCGGCGCTTAAATTTTTCTCGTACCGGATCACCATCTCGGCACGGGCTGTGGCCTGGTAAAAATCCTTTGCCAAGGGCCGCACGTCGTGCAAACCAATCAAGGCAACGCAATAAGCTTGCGCAGCAGCGCTTGCGGCTGAATCTGATTCGGCTGGTCTTGGGGCTATCGGACTCGCCCCAGCCGTGCGCAAATCCAACTCATCACGAATCAGGTTTTGCGCCCGCAACACATGCGCCCACAACTCCCGCAGCCTGGCCTCGCGCAGCTCACACATTCTCTTGGCCTCGCTTCGTTGCCATTGCAACGCTTCTGTCTGCGCTGTACGGTCTGCTAGTTTGGCGGCTGCTGACGTGGCTAAGATTTGGGTCATAAGCGCAGCCACCAACGCCCCACCGGCACTGATCAACGCCACCCATACAAGCTCATTGCTCATTGCATCACTTCCTGGTTAAAAACTTCTTATCGCTTCGCACAGGCCTTTGCTTGTGCGAACACTGGTTTGAATCCAACCATCGACATGGGTGGCGTGTCATGCAATTGGTCATATGGCCAAAATCGCAGACGCATCCTGAGTTGGCTTCCGGTTTCCAGTTGCGAGAGCAGGGCCGGTGTTGATGCGTCGGAAAATCCGACCGCATGGGCGTTAATTTTTTGATTGAACGGTGTGAACTCTTTCTCGTCCACCTTGACCCCCATGTCGCTAATGTCGTTGTGAAATAAGCTGCTGGAGGCCTCGGAGGTGCGAGCTGTAAGCGCTACTGACCCAGCGGAATTCATGGCGATTTGAAACCATACGTGCGCAAATCCACTGTTGTTTCCACGATACCCAGTCGAGATGATGGGAGAGACAACAAAGCAGAACTCGCGCCCGGTCATTGAATCTTTATTTTCCGAGAATCGCCATGCTTCGGCCGTGTTGCCCGTGTTGCCCCACGTTTTTACCTGCTCTGCTACCTTGCTTGCATTGGCACATGGCGCATCCTGAAACGCCACCTTGCCATCGGCCCCGGTGCATTTGTTGATGGCCCAGGCCGGGGCGCACAGGACGGCCAGCAGGGCAACGATGACGAGTGGATATGGCTTCATGATTTCTCCCTGGTTGTTGAGTGTTGTCGTTAGCGCTTTTTCAGGTAATTCGTCATTGCATCGGCGCCTTTGGCCTTGGCCGCTTCCCAGGCAATAAATTTGGCTTTACGGTCAATTTCCGAAATGGCACGGAGCTGCAGATTGATGTCGGCCTGGTGGCGCTGCAGCTGCTCGTGTTTTGTCTGTAAGTCAGCACGTTTGGCCCGCTTGCAGATCAGCGCGGCGTCGGCGTGCACGCGCGAGCGCCAACCCGCCAGTTGGCATTCAATGACGCTGGCTGGCTGGTGGCCAAACAGCGCCTGCGCCCACGACTGACTGTGATCGAGCAGCCACTGAATCTCAAGCATGGCCTCGTCAAACAAGCCCGCTGCCTGTAGGAACTTGGCCAGACGTGTATCGGCATACTCGCTGCCGCACAGTGCTTTTGCCTGTTGCAGAACAGCCACCGCCGATGCCATGTCCCCCGCCTTTTTGTAAGCGGTGGCCTGCTTGTTCAAGCGGGAGTACTCGCTCTCTTCAAACTTATTGCCCAACTCCACTCCATTGTTTTGTGTCGCATCTGCCGTCAAAGCGCTCGGGGCACGTCGCCCCATCACCTGTCGCCGAAGCATCTGGCGATGTTCTTGCCTTTTCTGATCAAAGCGGTAAACACCCATTGCCACGCCAACCACAACACACATAAACACGAAGAAGATGGCAACATTCATGGCAAGTACTCCTACAGGTTAAAACTTCAAACCCCCGCAGCCCGGCGCACGTCGAGCACATGCCCGCGCAGCTGGTGCAGCTCACGCGGTTCCAGGTCCAGCACCAGGCTGGTGCCAAACTCATAACGCATCCAAATCAACACATCCACCCGCACCGCCTTGGGCAGCGGGCGCATCAGGGCCAGCACCTCGCGCTGGGCGGGCGTCACGTCGCGCTTGGGAGGCTTGCGCTGCCTGCCTTGACGCGCTGGAGGCGCGGGGGGCGCCTGTAGCGCAAACGCCTGCTCTGACAGCTGCAACACCACCGGACCATGGGCATGCAGCGTGTGCTGGTGGGTATGACTGTGTTGGTGCGTGTGGTGGTTGACGGTGTTGTGGTTGCCGTGGATCTGCACCGCGCCTGCGCCCGAGTTCTCTTGTTTTTGTACATCCCTCATTGCTTAAAACTCCCTTGGTTGAATTACTTTTTACGGTGTGACAGCACCGTGTTGCCTGACCCTCTGACTTGTATGGCACCTGGTGCCGTGTTGACCTGGTTGTGGCTGCTCGCTGACGGGCTGGGTGGGCTGGCGCCCGTGGGGGCAGCCATGTCCGCCGACAGCAGACCGGCCGTTTTGATCAATAGGCCTTTTGATTCTGGAGGGCAGCGGCGGTAGCAGTCCAGCAGCACTTGCTCGTCTGGTGGGGGCTTGTGCCGCAGCACCTCAAGTGCGCTCTGCACCATCGCCAGATTGCCAGCAGCCACACCCGTGGCAATGTCGCGCGCAGCCTGCGCGTCATCACCTTTCAGCCCCAAATCAAGCACCCGCGCACTGCTCAGCTTGAGTTGCGTGAGCACAGCGCCCAGTTGCTCGCCGCCGTGCGGGTTGAACATGGCCCCGGTGCCAGTGGCCAGCCAGTGGGCGTTGAGGTTGAGCGTCTGCACCAGACGTCGGGTTTCGTCGGGGTCGAACTTTTTTACCTTGCCTGAGGTGAGGCTTTTGACCCTGTCCAAAGTAACGCCGAGAACGTCCGCCAAGTCCTTTTGCTTGAGTCCGCATTCCTGCATCAAATTTTTCAATAGTGAAGAAATAAGTGAAATATTCATAAAAAACTTTACAAGTGGAATATTTCCACCTTAGAATCCATTACATCAAGCCGAATCAATTATGCATCTCACCACCGACTAGGAGTCACCCCATGAGCGTATCACCCGTCATCTCTGCCGACCAACTCAAAGCCAACTTCGCCCGCGAGGGCAAAACCTTCAGCGGCTGGGCCGAAGCCCGTGGCTATCGCCGCGAAGACGTGTACCGCGTCATCAACGGCCTGACCCGCTGCCGTCGCGGCAAGGTGCACCAGATCGCCGTCGAACTCGGCCTCAAAGCAGCCTGACCCTTTCCCTAAATTTACCCAGGAGCCCACCATGCACACGCTGTTTTCGATGCCAGGCTATAGCAAGCCAACGGGCGTGTACCAAATGCCTTGTTCGTTTGTGGTCACCAGCTACGTGACAGCACCAGAACTGGCTGCCATACGCCTGCAGGACATTGATTGGGCGATCAACGTGATTGAAGGCGTGCGTACCCAGTGGCAGGACGCGAGCCTCACCACCGGACAGGCATTGAAAGCGCTCACGAATGGGACCGGGCATTTGCATGTCGATGGCCAAGTACATAGCAGGGTACATGCCGATCTGATCTTGTTGCAAGAAGCCCACCCGCCGCTGGCTAAGAAATTGCGCGTTGCCATGGCGAAGTTGCAAGCGGTCGCCAATGACTTTCGCAACCACGACCTGTGCGGGTACCCAAGAAAAACCCGTGGCAGCCCGCGTAAAGACCGCACCCCTGACGCTGCGACTGTTTAACCCACCACCCCGGAGATCACCATGACCAAAACCACCCAACTCATGCAAGCCTTTGCCTTTGACAGCCACGCCGTGCGTGTGGTGCAGATCGACGGCCAGCCCTGGTTTGTCGCCAGGGATATTTGCGAATGCCTTGGCATTGACAGAACGGCAATACGTCGACTCGATGACGATGAAAGGGGTGTGCATCTTTTGCACACCACTTCGGGTGATCAAGAGATGGCCGTTATCAACGAATCGGGCCTGTACACCTTGATTCTGCGTTCCAACGGTGCCACCACCCCCGGCACCCCAGCCCACACCTTCCGCAAGTGGGTCACTGCCGAGGTGCTGCCCGCCATGCGTCAAACCGGGCGTTACGCCATGCCGGATGCAGCCCTGGTGCCAGATGACAAACTCGCCCAGCTCCTGGCCGGGGTCGAGAAGCTGCTGGCCGTGCTGCCCGCCATGATGGACGTGCTCACCCAAATGGCCAGCGCCATGCCCAAGATGCTGGCGGCCACCCACCCCCAGCGCGGCAAGCCCACGCGCCGACGCATGCACATGGAAGACGTGGGGCACATCCAGGCGCTGCGGGCCAAGGGCTACACGCTGGATGACCTGGTGCTTGAGACCGAGTTCAGCCAAAGCCAGTGCTGGAGCGTGATCAGCGGGCGCTACAAGGTGCTTGACAGTGGCCGCGTGAGCATTGACCTGCGCAGCGACGCGGCCCGCGCGGCAGATGCAGCGGCCAAGGCCGAGCGTGCCCAAGCCCCGGAAACTGCTGCATGAAAAACCCCCACTTCACCCCCCTTGATGCCGCTGCCATTGAGGCCGGCCTGCGCAGCGCCGCTGCCGACCCCGACCGCATGAGTTCAGACGAAATTAGCCTGGCCCTGGCGCACAAGGTGCCAGACATGGCACGCGGCTTTGCCATTTGCACCACGTACGGTGCCATTGGCATACCGCCGGGCCGCATGGCCGACAAGCTGGCCCGTGCCGTGACGGTGGCCCTGCAGTGCGAGCTGCTGGCCGCCACCAAGCGTGCCGAGTTTGCCAAAGGGGCACACCATGGCTGCTGAAAAAACGCCATCACTCCCAAGCCACACCAAAAAGACCTGCGAACTGTTTCGCCTGCTGGCGGGCTATGACCATGTGGGCCTTGCGCCGGGTGAAATTGCCAAGGCACTGGGCGTGGGTGCACCGTGGGTCAGTGTGAACCTGCCACTGCTGGCTGAACTCGATTTTGTTGAACGCATTCCAGACACACCACGCTGGCGGCTGGGGGTCACATTCATCCGCATTGCCAACACCGCGTTCAGCGCCAACGCCGATGCGCAGGGCGCGCTGCAACAGCGCATGCGCAACATGAGCACATCTTTCTAAACCAACGTATCTCAAGAGGAAACCATGTCAAAAAAAGCCAGCGCCACCCCACCGGTCATCGAAGCCCCGCTGAATGAAGTGGTGGTAGCCGCCAATGCAGACGCACGCCAGCAGCTTGAGGTAATCACCCTGCAAGACCAGCATGACCTCAGTATGCTGGCTACCCAGTTGGGCTATGAAGGCAGCCTGACTGTGGGCGCGATTGAAGACGAGATTCGGTTCTACCAGCAGCGCACCGTGGAGTGCTTGCTGGAAACCGGCAAGCGCCTGCTGCTGCTCAAGCAAATGACACCGCATGGTGAATTTGCGAACCGTGTCGAAATGCTTGGCTTTGCCGAACGCACTGCGCGGCGCTTCATGCAGGCCGCCCATAAAGCAGGCAAATCGGCCACTGTGGCCGTTTTGGCAGGGCGTTCCAAGAACCAAAAAGCCTTCCTGGAGCTGATCACCCACGACGATGACGTGATCGACAACCTGGCCGAGATGGACAACTTTGACCGCATGAGTGCCAGCCAGCTGCGTGAAGCCGCCCGTCAGCTCAAAAAAGACAGCGAGTTTGAGGCAGAAAAGCGCACCAAAGCAGAAACCGAGCGCGACGCTGCCGAGAAGAAGCTGCGCGGCAACCGCCCGGTGATGGTGCCGCTGGATGAGCGCATCACCCCCTTTCAGGTGGAAATCACCGAACGCCAAAGCCTTTTAGAAAAGTGCCTCATGGCACACCACCAGGCCGTGGCCGCGCTTGACAGCTGGCACACCGCCGAAGTCACCGCCCAGCCAGACTACGACCCCGAGCGCTATGCTCCCCTGCCCGATGCTGCCCGCGCCGTGCTGATGCACCTGGTAGATGCCACCGAGCGCACCGCCAGCCTGGTGGGTGCATTACAAGCCAAGATGGACGAACTGTGGGGCACAGACATTGCCGCCGCCCGCCAATACCTGATGCGTGAGACCGGCACCCCTGCCGGGGCACAAAGTGAGTGAGCTGGAGGCGGATACCATGGCACTCGACCCAAAAATCACCGCCTACCTGCGCACCCTGGGTCAGCGGCTTGACGCTGCCCCCAGTGGCTGCACAGCCATGGTGCTTGATGCGGCTGATTTTTTAAAGTGGTCGCCCCAAACCGTGTACCGCCAGCTTAAAAACGCTGTGGGCTGGAGCCCGGTCAACGCCAACGGCAAGCCCCGCAAACCCCGCTCAGACAAGGGCACTACCAGCGTGGCTGAGGAATCACTCACCCTGCTGGGCGCCACCCAGCGCGAGGTGGTGCGCGAAAACGGCAAACAAACCCTGCACACCCCGGCCGCGCGCGGCATGCTGCAGCAAAACGGCTACGCCTTTGGCGTCAGCAACGGCCAGCTCAACAGTCTGCTGCGTGCCCGCCGCCTGAACGTAGCCGCCCAGCAGGTGGCCCGCCCGGTGCAGGCCCTGCGTGCGCCACACCCAAACCACACCCATGAGGTAGACCCCAGCCTGTGCCTGGTGTACTACCTGCGCGGCAAGCAATACATCATTCGTGATGACCAGCTCTACAAAAACAAGTTAGACAAGCTGGCTGATGTCAAGTTCAAATGCTGGCGTTACGTGCTGTACGACAAGGCCAGCGGTACCCTTGTGCCATGGTACTGCGAGGCTGCTGGCGAAACCCAGCACAACTTGTTTGAATTCTTGTTGTATGCCTGGGGCCAGCAGCCTGGCCGTTTGATGCACGGCGTGCCGCTGTACATGCTGTGGGATAAAGGCAGCGCCAACCAGGCTGATGCGGTCAAGAACGCATTGACGGCCATGGGTGTTACCCCCTTGACGCATGAAGCCGGCAACGCCCGCGCCAAAGGCGGCGTAGAGAATGGCAACAACCTGGTAGAAACCCAGTTTGAGTCCCGCCTGCGCTTTGAGCCCGTGGCTGACGTAGCCGCCCTGAATGCCGCAGCCCAGGCCTGGGCCAATGCCTACAACGCCAACCTGATACCCGGCCAAGACACCCGCCTGCGCCGCGCTGGCCTGCCCGTGCCAACCGCCCGCTATGACCTGTGGCAGCTCATAGATGCCGCCACCCAGTTGCGCATATTGCCCCCGCCCGACGTGTGCCGCGCCATGATGGCCGCTAAAGCCGAAGACCGCAAGGTCAAGCCAGACCTGTCTATTACCTTCAAACACCCACAGGCCGAGCGCACGGCGGTCTACATGCTGCGCGGCCTGCCAGGCATCAATGTCGGCGACACCGTGCAAGCCCGCGCCATGGTCTATGGCGACTGCGCCGTGCAGGTGCAAGTGCCCCGCTATGACGGTGCCATGCTCACCTACAAAGTAGAGCCCGAGCGCGCCTTTGATGCATTCGGCCAGCACCTGGATGCCGCCGAGATTGGGCTGGAATACAAGCGCACCACCAAGACCGATGCCGAGCACGTGGCCACCGCCATGGATGCACTGGCCTACCCGGGCATGACGGCTGACGAGGTGACTGCCGCACGCCAAAAACGCAGCACCCCGTTTGAGGGAAAGATCGTTTCCCACGGCTACCTGAAAGCGGTGGAACAACCCACCTATTTGCAGCGCCCAGGCAGCGCCATAGAGACCCCAGCGCACCTGACCCCCCAGGTGGCGCTGCTGGACGCCACCGCCGCCATGTTGCGCATTGTCAATGCCATTGGCCGCTACCTCACCGCCGACGAACACGCCTTTTTGTCAGCCCGCTATGCCGGTGGTGTGCCAGAAGACCAGATCACCACGCTGGTGGCCCAGTTCAGCGCACCGCTTGAGCGCGAGCCGATGCGGGCCGTGGGCGGCTTGCGTGCGGTAGGGGGGTGAGCAGCCATGACCACCAATAACACCGCCCGTGCCCCAGTTTTTGAAACCGGCACCGAAGCCCTGAAAACGTTTGGCATACCCCAGTCTGACCTGTGCAAGGCCACTGGCCTGAGCCGATCAACCGTTAACAGAATATGCGCGCACGGTGAGTGGCCCGCATTTGGTGCTGGACCGGCGCTTGAACACATTGATGCGTATTTGGTCAGGCGTGGCCTGACGCATACCCAGCAGCGCGACGTGATGCAGGCGCTGCATAAAAAGTTGGCCCCAGTGGTCTTGAACACCACTGAGGCCGTTCCCCCAGCCCCAGCAACTGAAACAGAGGAAGAAACCATGTTACTACGCCATCTGCGCTTTAGCGCCAAAGCCTGTGAACACTTTAAGATCGTTCGCGACCCCTTCATCGACGAGCTGCAAAACGCTGACGATGTGTTCATTACCGACGGCATCCGCGAGGTGCGCGCCGCCCTGCGCCAAACCGCCAAATATGGTGGCATGCTGGCGGTGGTGGGTGAGGTGGGCAGCGGCAAAAGTATTTTGCGCCGCGACCTGCACGAGTGGGTCAACCGTGAGGGTGAGCCTATCATTGTGGTGGAACCCTATGTCACCAACATGGAAGACAGCGACACACGCGGCAAAAACCTGCGAGCCAAAGACATTGAGGGCACCGTCATCCGCGCGCTTGACCCCCACACCCGCCTGGCCGCCAATACCCAAGACCGCACGCTGCAAATGCACAAGCTGCTCAAGGCCAGTGCCAAGCTGGGGCAAAAGCATGTCATTGTGGTTGAAGAGGCGCACGCCCTGTCCATCCCCACCCTCAAGCACCTCAAACGCCTGTATGAGCTTGACGATGGTTTTCGCCGCCTGCTGGGCATCATCCTGATCGGCCAGACCGAGCTGGAAGGCAAGCTCTCTGAGCGCAACGCTGAAGTGCGCGAAATGGTAGGCCGCTGCGCCGTGGTGCATGTGGGCGCGCTAGACAACCATGTGGCCGCCTACCTGCGCCACAAGTTTGAGCGGGTGGGGCTGGATGCTGCGGGCCTGATCACCCCCGATGCCATTGAAGAAATCACCGCCCGCCTGCGCCACACTGTGTGCGAGACCTGGGGCGGAAAGCGCACACAGCGTGAGCAAAGCCTGTGCTACCCGCTGGCCATCAACAACCTGGTGACACGCGCCATGAATGAGGCCGTGAAGATCGGCGCGCCCAGGGTAACGGGTGGGCTGATTGCTGCGGCTGTGAAGGGGCAGTGACCATGAAAACCTACCGCCTCACCATCACCATGACAAACGGCGACCAGACCAGTTGCCTGGGCATTTACAGCGACGGCTTTAACGCTGTCATCGCCGCCATCACCAATTTCCCCAACGCCATGCGCATCAGCGCCCGGAGGCTGCCATGAATAAACACCGCACCTGTGACACGCTGGGCGTGTGCCAGGGCCTGAGTGCCCGCCAGTGCCCCGACTGCACCAGCTTTGAGTGCGATGTGCCCTGCAGCCCTGAGCCGCCGCGCCCAACTTACCCATTTGCACCAGGTGTGATCCAGGGCTCCAAAGACGCCCAGTGGAACGGCCTGGGTGAGTCTGACGCCTACCCGTTGGCCACCCGCCAGAGCATTGCAGCCATGCTGCTGGTGCTGCTGCTGGCGGTGCTGGGCAGCGTGGTGGGCGGATTTTTGGCCGGCTACCTGCACCTGCCTGACTTGCCTTCCCTGCCCGACCTGTCTGCGCTGCCAGCCTGGCTGCTGCAGGTGTTGCCAGGATGACTGCGCACCAGGTGCTGATTTTTTAACCACAGGAGATCCCCATGACCGAAACCACCCCAACCCCAGCAGGCTATTGGCTCAACGGCCAAGGCAATCTGATACCCGATGCAAAGGTAAAAACCATCGACAAGCTGTGTGATGAGCTTGTGCGTGCCCTGGCCGCCCGTGCCATAACGCAATCCGAAGCCCTTGAAAAGTTTAAGCGCCAGTCCATGGATGAGGTGCTGGCTTTCCTGGCGCTAAGCCAGTCCGAATACGGTGTTGCGCGTGGTCGAAACAAAGGCAATGTGACCCTGAGCACCTATGACATGACGCTGCGCATCACCCGGTCAATGCAGGACAAGATTGCATTTGGCCCGTCTTTGCTGGCAGCAAAAGAGCTGATTGACGAATGCGCGCAAGAGTGGTCTGTGGATGCCAATGACAACGTCAAGGTCGTCATTCAGCATGCGTTCCAGACCGACCGCGAGGGCAAGATAAATATTGCCAATGTACTGGCCCTGAAGAACTACGAAATCAAAGATGAAAAATGGTTGCGCGCCATGAAAGCCATTGACGATTCGATTAAAACGGTGGGCACCACGCCCTACATCAGGTTCCACAAGCGCAATGAGAAGACGCTGAAATATGAGCCCATCGTGCTTGATTTGGCGGCGCTGTGATCATGGGTATCAGTATCTCAAACCGCAAGCGCGGCATCAGCATCAGAGTAACCGGCAAAGACGCCCAAGCGCTGTTTGAGGTGATGGTGCGTGAACTGGGCGCTGATGACGCCCGGAAACAGGCCGCAAACGCGTCAAACCCCGTCCCAAATCGTCCCAAGGAAAAAATTGATACGGATGGTGCGGCGCTGGGGTTAAGTGGTTTGCAGGGGGCGCTATGAACCGATCAATGCGAAAAGCGATGTTGGATATTGCCGAGCAGGCCAAGGCCCTCGCTGCGGACATGCGTGCATTTGCCGAAAAGCATGACCATCGACCCGTTGTCCAGGTGGTATGCGCTGGCTGCAATAAACTGCTTCCTGAAAGTGATCGCTTCAAAAATCACTGCCAACCCTGCGCTGACGCTTTGAAGGGTTTATACAAATGAGCACGCAAGTCCAAATCACTAACATCACGGTCAAGTCAGTGTGTGGCACCTACCAGACCAACACCGTGCAGGGCATGCGGGCCAGCTGCACGACAGGTGACAGGCAAGCGGCCGAGCGCCTGGGCGAGAAGCTTTACGGTGCGTCACTTGTCAGCGTATCGCAGGTGCCGGTTCGGGGCGACCACACCTGCACGCACTGGAAGCTGTACGCCGAGCCAGTGCATGCCTGGGCCTGGCAGTCCGGTTTGATCGAGTTTGGCCGCGAGGTGCCCGAAGGTGCGATCAGCTTTGCCACAGGCATGGACGTGCCGCTGCGCCAACGGGTGGACGCGGTGGCGCGGCATGGCCAGGGCAAGATCGAAGGCAAGCTGCTGGTGCCTGGTGTGCCAGAGGCCGAGACAGAAAAAGCCAAGGTCGAGACGTTGTATGCGTGGGTGAATTGGTGCGCTAATGCGAATGGCAAAAAGGGATCGAACGGCGTGGTTTTTGCATATACGCTGCCTGCCTGAAGGTCAAGAACCATGACCAAACCCGCCCCGCGTCAATCTCACCTGGCCGCGATCCACTGCGCGCAAAAGGCGTTGGGCCTGAGCGCTGACGATGCCGCAGCCCTCAAGCTGCATGTGACTGGCAAGGCCAGCGCGGCCGACATGAGCGCTGCCCAGCGCCAGCAGTACCTGGCGCACTTGAGCGGCTTGCAAAAAAAGACAGGCGACCACAAGCCCGCCCACGCTTACCAGCGCCCAGCGCTGCACCGCAGTATTGACGACGTCCAGGACGCGCGCTGGCACAAAGCCCGCTGCCTGTGGGCTGCGCTGGCCAAGGCCGGTGTTGTGCGTATTGACAGCGACGATGCGCTGTCCACCTGGGTCAAACGCCAGACCAAAGTGGCCAGCTGGCGGTTTTTAAACACGCACCAGATCAACAACTTGGTCATTGAGCCGCTGAAAAAATGGTGTGGTGAAAAAGGTGTTGACATTGATGCCACGCCAGAGGTAAACCCATGACTGATGCAAACCACGTAACCGCTGCCGAGCTGGCCGTGCTGGAGGCTCTGCTGCCTGCAGGCCTGACGCCAGCCATGCGGGACGTGGCGCAGTGTCTGTTTGAGCCGCTGGTCCTGGCCGATACGCGCTGTGGCCAAAGCGCACCGTCGCCAGAGTGGCTGGCCCAATTGCAGGCATTGGCGCGCCAGTCGCTGATGCAGTTGCAGTACCTGGCCGAAAAAATGGGCGGCAGCGGGCCCGTCTACATAGCCAAAGGCATTGCCGTGCACCTGAGCGCCCGTGACCGCAAGATGTGCGCAGAGTTTCGTGGCGAGTACAAAGCCCTGGGCCGCAAATACGGCCTGACGGAAATGCGCTGCCGCCAGATTGTGGATGCCTGGCAGCGCGCAGAGTACCTGAGCCGCCAGAGCGACCTTACCGGGCTAGACTGAGGGCGCCCCTCGCCAGTGCGCGAGGCAAAAATACTAAAAGGTTTTAGTTATCACTAAAACACCTGGCCGCAGAAACTGCAGCCATGGCACAAACAAACCCCTCACTCACGGCAGCCAAGCCGCTGCAAATCTTCCGGCCCGGCAGGCACACCGCCATGAGCGGGCAGGCCTTGAGCTTTACCGAGTCTGACTTGGTGGCCACCTGCGCCGCCTACGACCCAACCAAGCATGAGGCCCCGCTGGTGGTGGGCCACCCGGCGCATGACATGCCGGCCTATGGCTGGGTCAGTGCCCTGGCGTTTTCAGAGGGCGGCATTGATGCCACCCCGGCCCAGGTCAATACCGACTTTGCCGACATGGTGGCAGCGGGCGCTTTTAAAAAGATCAGCGCGTCGTTTTATTCGCCCAGCTCACCCAGCAACCCCGTGCCAGGCGTTTATTACCTGCGCCACGTTGGCTTTCTGGGTGCGCAACCACCCGCCGTTAAAGGGCTGCGCAACCCCAGTTTTGCGGATGCAGAAGAAGGTGTGCTGACGTTCAGCGAGTGGGATGACGCCACCAATGCCGGCCTGTGGCGCAATTTGCGCGAATGGATTTTGAGCAAGTTTGGCGCCGAAGATGCCGACCGGGTGCTGCCCAACTACGACGTGCGTGCGCTTGAGCAGGGCGCCCAAGACAACATACGTGAGGCGGCTGTAGAGGCCGCTGTTGACAACAAGGTGAGCGCAGAAATCACCCCCCAATTTTCCGAAAACACCCCTGACCCGCAACCAAAGGAGCCTACCGTGACCCCAGAAGAGAAAGCCGCCCTTGAGGCAGAAAACACCCGCCTGAAATCTGATCTGGCGGCCAATAAAGCTGCCCAGGTGCATGCCGCCCACGTGGCGTTTTGCGACGGCCAGCCCGGTGTGTTGCCAGCCTGGCGCGCCGTGGCCGTGGCTACGCTGGACCACCTGGCGGCACAGCCGGCGGTGGTGCAGTTTGGCGAGGGCGATCAAAAAACCCCGTTGGCCGACCAGTTCAAGGCCATGCTGGCCGCGCTGCCCCCTGTGGTGCAGTTTGGCGAGACCGCCACAGCGGCCCGCGCCGCCGGTGAGCACCAGGCACCAGCCAACACCGACGATGTGCGCTTTGCCGAAGCCGCACCCGAGCGCCTGGCGCTGCACAAGCGCATACAGGCGCACGCCACACAGCACAACCTGACCTATGCACAGGCCGACCTGGCGCTGCGCCAGGCCTGATTTTCAAGCCCCAACCAACCTAAAGAGAGTAAAAAATGACTGCACATTTAAAAGCCATGCGCATGGTTGACCCCGTGCTAACCAGCCTGGCCACCGGCTACAGCAACGAAGAGTTTGTGGCTCAGGTGCTGATGCCATTTGCCTACGTGGACAAAGAAGGCGGCAAGATTCCACGCTACGGCAAAGAGCTGTTCCTCGTCTACGCCACCGAGCGTTCGGTAGCTGCTGACAGCAACCTGGCCAAGCTGGCCGGCAAGTCGTCGACCGATTATGTGTTGCAAGAGCACGACCTGGGTTTCCCGGTGGACTACCGCGAGTCGGCTGAAGACATGGACAGTGCCGAGCGCACCGCCAACAACCAGGCGGTGGAGGGCATCCGTCTGCGCATGGAAGTCATGGTGGCCGACCAGGTGCAAAACACCGCCAACTACGCCGCCGAAAACAAGATCACCCTGGCCGGTGCCGCCAAGTTCTCTGACCCGTCCAGCGACCCCGAAGGTGTGATTGATGATGGCAAGGCTGCCGTGCGCAGCAAGATTGCCAAAGAACCCAACACCATGGTGATTGGCTACACCGCCTGGCGCACGCTCAAACGCCATCCACAACTCAAGGCCATCCTGAGCGATACCCGCTCCCGCCTGGTGCAGCTGGCCGACCTGCGCGAAATGTTCGAGGTGCCCAACATCGTCATTGGCAAGGGCGTCAAGGCCAATGACAAGCTGGTGCAAAGCGACATTTGGGCCGACAACATTGTGATGGCCTATGTGCCCCCCGCCGTGGGTGGCCGGCAAGATGCCCGGGTACCCAGCTTTGGCTACACCCTGCGCAAGCGCGGCATGCCGCAGACCGACACCTACGACCTGGTGGGTGGCAAGGTCAAGGTGGTGCGCAATACCGACATCTTTACCCCGCTGCTGCTGGGTGCGGATGCGGGCTTTTTGATCAAGAGCGTTAACTGAATTGATCTAAATCGTTAACTGAAAAAAGGATTGGAACATTATGCAAACCGAAAAAGTATTGCTGACCGTATCTGTGCTGGCAGTGAGTGCCTTGGTGGTGCAGCGCCTGGTGGCGTTTGACGGCGCCATGTGCGCCGCTGGCGAGCGCGCCATGGGTGTGCCGCGTCAAGCGGGTGCTGTGGGTGACTGGGTGGGTGTGGCCACGCATGGCGAGCTGCTGGTGGAGGCTGGTGCGGCGGTGGCCGTGGGTGACCAGGTGGAGGCTGATGCCACCGCCTGTGCGATCACGCTTGCGGCCGGGGTGCCCTTTGGTGTGGCGCGTGATGCGGCACTGGCTGCGGGCGACATCATTCGCGTGCTGGTCTGATGCCATCTGGCTCATCTGACTGAAGCTTGTTTATGACTTACGCCACGCTCTCTGACTTGCAGCAAGCCGCTACTGGCGGCTGGGACGAGTTGGCCCAGCGCGCGGCCATGAACGCGCTGGTAGACGGCCAATTGCTGCAAGCGACGGTGGAGGGTACAGAGCGCAGCGCCTGGACTGTGCCAGCCACCCAGGCTGCAGATGCCGCCCTGGTGCGTATGAATGAAGCGCTGGACCGTGCCAGTGCCCATGCTGATACCTACTTGTTCCCGCGCTACCGCACGGTGATGCCATTGGCTGCAGAGCTGGTGGCGGGCTCAAGCTTGCCCGCTGCCGTGGCTGCCATTGCGCTCAAGCGCTTGTATGGGCACCTGGTACCCGAAGACGTGCGCAACGGCACCAAGTGGGCAGACGACTACTTGCGAGACTTGAGCAAGGGTGTGGTGAGCCTGGGCGGGCTTGACGCCACGGTGGCCCAGCCCAACGGGCGCATGGTGAGCCATGCCCCGCCTAAAGCGTTTGACTGGGGTAGCTACTGATGTTGGACAACCTGCTGCTGCTGGAGCCCGAGCTGGCCGCACGCCTGAAGGCTGTGCTGGCCGACCTGAGCCCGGCGGTGCATGTGCTGAGCCAGGATGACTTGGCCGGTGTGAAAGAAGAGCAGCAACTGGTGCCCGCTGTGCATGTGGTGTACCAGGGCTACCGGGTGACAGAGGCCAGCCGTGCAGATGGCCGGGCCGCGCGCATTGAGCAGACCTGGCTGGCGGTGGTGGTCACGCGCAATGTGGCCAACCTCAAAACGGCTGACGCCGCGCGCAAGCAAGCGGGCGTGTTGTGCGCAAAGGTGTTGGCGGGCCTGATGGGGTTTAAGGCTGCGAGTGCAGCGGGGCCCCTGAAACTGGCTACCGGCCCGGCGGGGGTGTTTAGCAAGGGCTTTGGTTATATGCCGTTGGCTTTTACTGTGGAACTGGCGTTGACGCCGTAATTTTTAACCTGAAGGACTCGTGATGACTGATACCGTTTATTACCCCTACCTGGGTGTTGGCAAGGTGTATGCCCGCATTGCCGGTGCTGCTGCTGGCCTGATGGACATTGGCGACGCCAGCAAGCTGGACCTGGCAGTGAAAGAGGACAAAAAGAAGCAAATGGACTCGGGCAAGCTGGGTGGCGGCGTGCGTGCCACCGTGAGCCGCATCAGCGAGGTCACGCTGAGCATGACGCTCAACGACCTGAACAAAACCAATGTGGCGCGTGCTGTGTTTGGCGCCGAGGCCGCTGTGGCCGGCGCCACCGTGGCCGACGAGGTGGTGACCGCCTACCTGGGGGCCATTGTGCCGCTGGTGCACATCAACCCCACCGCCGTGACCGTGACCAGCTCAGACGCCGTAACCACCTACAGCGGCGTGACCGACTACGAGGTGCGCCCCGGCGGCATCTACATCTTGCCCACCGGCACCATTGCCGACGGCGCCGGCCTGAAGGTGGACTACACCTATGCCGCCTACAACAAGGTGGAGGCCATGACCACCGGCGCCATTGTGCTGGAGCTGCACTTTGAGGGCCTGAACGAGGCCAACAGCGGCAAGCCGGTGATTGTGGACATTTACCGCGCCCAGCTTTCCCCAACGAAGGCGCTGAGTTTGTTGGGTGACAAGTTTGCCGACCTGACGGTAGATGCCGAGGTGCTGATTGACACCAGCAAAGTGGGAGTGGGGATCAGCCAGTATTTCCGCGCGAAGATGGGCTAAGGCGCGTTGTTGCCACGGGCTGGCCGTAGGCGCGCCAGCCCCGCGCCGGCCCCATGACATGCCCACGTAACCACCCACACGAAAGACATTGTCATGGCCATCAAGCCGGTTGAAATCCTGATCAAAGCGCGCGACGAAGCGTCGGGCGTGTTTGGCTCAATGGGCTCCAAGGTGGCCGCAGTAGGCGCAGCCATTGCTGCCTACTTTGGGATTGATGCGTTTGTGGGTGCCGTCAAGGGCGCGGCCGATCTGGAAGCCAAGCTGTCTGAAGTCAAGGCGGTCAGCGGTGCCACAGCTGCTGAAATGGTGCTGTTGCGCCAAGCCGCAGAAGAGGCAGGCGGCAGCACCAAATTTACCGCCACCGAGGCCGCCGACGCGCTGGGTAACCTGACCCGTGCTGGCGTGGGTGCCAAAGACGCTGTAGCCGCCTTGCCCGCTGTGCTGCAATTGGCGCAGGCCGGCGGCATTGACCTGGCGCAGGCATCAGAGTACGTCAGCAAAACCATCATGGGCATGGGCTTGTCGTTTGCCGACGCGGGCCGCGTGGCAGACGTGTTGGCCAAGGGGGCCAATGCCAGCAACACCAGCGTAACCGGGTTGGCGCAGGCCATGAGCTATGCCGCACCCCTGGCCAACAGCTTGGGGCTGGACCTGGAAACCACGGTGGCCATCATTGGCAAGTTCGCTGATGCGGGTATTGATGCCAGTCGCGCGGGTACGGCGCTCAATGCCATCATGGCGCAGTTTGCCGACCCGGCCAGCAAGTTCCGTACTGAGCTGGCCGGTGCAGGCATCACTACCACCAATTTTGAGCAAGCATTGCGCCAACTGGCAGCAGCCGGCCCCGCCGGGTCCAAAGCCATATTGGCGGTGGGTACCGAGGCGGGCCCGGCGCTACGCGCATTGCTGAACCAAGGCATTGGCGCGCTGGATGACCTTAAGGGCAAGCTCAACGACGCAAAAGGCAGCGCCGCAGAGGCTGCGGCCGTGATGGAGGACAACCTCAGCGGCTCATTCAACTCCTTAAGCAGCGCCTGGGACACGGTTAAAAACGCCCTGGCCACGCCGGTATTGCCAGTGTTGAAAGACGGCGTTGAAAAACTGGCCGCTGCATTCAGTGGTGCCGTGTCAGACGGGACGATTGGCAAGTTTGGCGATGCCATTGCCACGGCGTTTCAGGGCGGCATCAAGTGGGTGCGCGAGTTTGCCGCGCAGGTGAACTTTACCGAACTGGCCGCGCGCATGCAGGCTTTTGCCGGGCAGGCGCAGGATGCGTTTACAAAAATTGGTGAGTACGCCACCAACGCGGGAAACATCGTGCAAACGGTGTACGGGGTAATGTCTTCAGGCGTGAACGCCGTGATGACCGTGGTGTATGGCCTGGGCGAGGCGTTTGCCGGCGTGGCCAGCAACATTCAAAGCGGCCTGGCGCTGTTGCTGGACGGCCTGGCCAAGATCACGTTTGGCGGTGTGTCGGCCTCATTCAAACAGGCAGCTGACGAGGTGCGCCTGTCGGCTGAGGCCACCTGGGCCGCCAGTGAGGAGTTTGCTCAAAAAGGCCAGCAGGCATTCAACGCCATGGCGTACGGTGCGCAAACCGCCCGCGACGGCTGGGCCGGGCTGACCGCCGACACCGCCAGTGCCGCCACCCAGGCGGGCACATCGGCTGCTGTGTTCAAGACTGTGGCACAAGACCTGGCCGCCGTGGGCGATGCCGCCGAGACCACCGGCGAAAAAGCCAAGGCGTCTGGCGACGCCCAGAAGACTGCGGTCGACGTGGCAAAAAAGGCCAGTGATGACCTGCGTAAAAAGGCCGAAGAAGACGCCGCTGCCATTGCCGCCGCGTTTGAGCGCATGGGCATCAAGACCAAAACCGAACTGAAAACGACGGCCGATACGGCCAAGGTCGACTTCGACAGCATCAAGGCCAGCGGCCTGGCCACCACTGACGGGCTGGCAACCGCCTTCAAGGCCTATGCAGAGGCGGCCATTGCCGCCAATGGCGGCGTGGCCAGCGAGACGATCAAGGCGCAGGCGGCCATGTATGGCCTGGAAATCCAGACCGACCGCAGCGGCAAGTCGATTGTGCGGGCGATGGATGAAGGCATGCAGTCCACCGACCGTTTCACCAACAGCGTGCGCACCTCGACGCAAGCCATCGATGGGCAAATCAAGGCCGCCGAGCGGCTGCGCCAGGTCACATCGGACGGGTTAAAGACCAATAGAGATGGCGCTGCGGCCGGCACCTTTGGCAATGTCGTACCACTGGACCAGGCCAACCGTTTGCTTGATGCGACCAAAAGCGGGCAGACCGTCAACATGACATCTGCCGAGCTGGCTGCTGCCAAAAAGCAGGCCACGGACGCGTATGAATTCATCATGGCCATGGCGCGCGCAACGCCAGGGCTGGTGTCGACGCAATCCATCAATGATGCGCAAGCCCTGGTGAATGCCGCCAACACCGCCCGGGTAAACATCACTGACAAGGCGACCAATGCCACCACGCCCCAGGCCCAAGCGCAAAACAACACCCCCGCCAAAACCTACACCGTCAACATCAACCTGGGCGGTACCACCACGGCCATCAACACCAGCAGCGACGCTGACGCCCAAGCCCTGATCAGCCTGCTGCAACGCGCCAAGCTGAGCGCGTAACCCGGACTCCACCCACACCATGGCCATCACCCTGACCCACCCCGCCAGCGCCATCACGCTGACCCTGCCCGACGCCCTGAGCTGGGCCGACGAATACACCTGGAGCCCGGTGGAGCAAACCAAGACCTACACCACCACCGGCGCTTTGCTAATTGAAGAAGGCGTCAAACAAGCCGGCCGCCCGATCACCCTGGAGGGCAGCGAGGACCGTACCTGGTGCACCCGTGCCCTGGTGGACCAGCTGCACGCCTGGGCCAATACGCCAGGCATGGTGCTGGTGCTCACGCTGCGTGGTGTTGCCCACCAGGTGACGTGGGACCACGAGCGCGGCGCGCTGCAAGGCCTGCCGGTGCTGTTTTATGCCGACGGCTCCATTGCCAGCGACGACTGGTATGTGCCAACGCTGCGATTTATTCAACTTTAAGCCACCCACTCCCAAAGGACCATCATGGAATATGTCAACACCCCCGGCCCAAACCGGCCACTTGCACCCCAAGCGGTGGTGCTGCTCGACCCCACCACCGGCCTGCCAATGACCACGATGCCCGTCACTCTGTCTGGCGAATCTATCACCGTCACCGTGCCTGCGGCAGTAGAGATCAACAACGACGATGGCAACCCCATCCCGGTCACTGGTCCGGTGACAGATGCGCAGCTCCGCGCCGTCGCTGTGCCTGTATCCGGCCCGGTGACTGACGCGCAGCTCCGCGCAACCCCCATCAAAACCGCTGTTTGCCTTGACTCCATTGGCGCTGCCATCAACCCCGACGCCTGGGCGCACACCTATGGCTACGATGCCAGCGGCAACCTCACCACAGACACCGGGGCTGATGGTGCTAGCACTTGGATCAAGACTTATGCCTACACAGCAGGCATCCTGACATCACAAACCAAGTGGGTGAAACAATGAGCTTAGACCTGGCTGAAATTACTGCGCACGGCTTTCACCGCTCCGCCATCAGTGCCACCGCTGGAAAATCCCCGCTGGCCAATGCCGACGGCTTGCTTGACCTAAGCTGGTTTCGCAGCATCTACCCGTCGCTGGCGTTTAACGACATTGGTGTGCCTGGTGAACAGGGCTTTGGTGTTGGCATTTGCCCTGCAGTGCCTGCAGGGTTTACGCCGCTACCCGGCTGCACCGACAAGGCCAGCGACAACTATGGCAACTATCAGTTTTCAGACGGCAGCATCATGGTGTGGGTGCCCGCGTATTACTACAAATACGGCACTGGCGCCAACGGCCTGGCTGTCAACGTGCCGGGCATCAAGCCGCTGGCTGCCTACCCGGACGCAATAACTGCGGTGGTAGACGGCTACGTGATTCACCGGGCCTTTTACAACAAGGGCCGGGTACAGCCTGGCGTGTTTGTTGACAAGCACCAGTGCTCCAACAATGGGGGAATTGCCTCAAGCATCAAAAATGGCAACCCACTGTCAAGCAACTCGGTGCATAACCCGTTTAGCGGCCTGACGGGAAATACCACGGCTGACAACTTTTACCATGGTGCCATCAAGTCTGCCAAGACCCGCAACACGGCCACTCGCAAGTTTTTCTGCAATACCCGTTTTATTTTTGCGGCATTGGCACTGCTTAGCCTGGCGCATGCCAATGCCAGCACAGCAACCACTTATTGCGCCTGGTATGACGCTACCTACAATTTTCCAAAAGGCAACAATAACAACGCCCTGAAAGATGCCAATGATCTGACGGTCATTTACACCTCAGACGGGTACAGCAATGCTGGCAAAACTGGCAGCGGCGCCCTGTTTGCCAAGACCACCCATAACGGCCAGAACTGCGGTATTGCCGACCTCAACGGCAATATGTGGGAGATCAACCTGGGCCTGACCAGTAACGGCACCAACTACTACCTACTCAACACTGATGTCGATGTGGCAGACATCACGGGTGGCAATACCCTGGCCACCGATGCCTGGGGCGCTACCGGCCTGGCGGCCATGTACACCAGCATTGGCGCCACGTATGGTGCGCTGCTGGCGTCAAGCACGATCAAACTATTTGGCAATGCCGCGCAAGTGCTGTCAGAGGCCACCAGCGGCACAGCCTGGGTCGCTGCAGGTGCAGGCATACCGCTGGCAGGTGGCGTGGGCGGATCGAATCAATTTGGGTCCAATGGTCTGTGGGACTACCGGCCCAATGAGTGCTGTGTGATCTCTGGCGGCGCCTGGAGCACCGCCGGCCACGCCGGTGTCTGGACGCTGAATCTGCCCGGCGTCCGGGGCAACTCGAGCAGCACCGTGGGCTTTCGCTCCGCCTCGTTTTTGTGATGCCCTGAGCGATAGCGATTAGGGCACCTACACCATGGCGAGAACTCAATCAATACACGCAGAGGCGGGAATGCACCGCAAGCTGGTGCTTTTTGCGACCCAACTTGAGGGCTACTTGATGCACTTCCCGCACTGTCACAAGTACACGCTGACACAGGCCATCCGGCAGGCGTATGTTGACGTGTACAACTTGGTCACGGAGTGCCAAAAGCGTTATCACAAAAAAACAACCTTGACACAACTCGATGTGCGGCACGAGCAGTTGCGCATGTTGATTAACCTTGCGCACGAGCTCAAACTGTTTGACTACAGCGCCGGGCGCAAGGACAACGAATTACCTGGCGAACACCGGCACCTGGTGCTGTCGCGCATGGTAGACGAGCTAGGCCGCATGATTGGCGGCTGGCTCAAATCTGAAATTCTGGGGCCCGAGCCCTTGAATGCGGTAGAGGCTTAACATGTGCTGTGTGATCTCTGGCGGCAACTGGAACAACGCCGGCAACGCCGGTGTCTGGACGCTGAATCTGAACAACGTCCGGGGCAACTCGAACAACAACGTGGGCTTTCGCTCCGACTCTCTGCCATACATGCCTAATGCAGCGTGTGCCTGCTGGCAAAGAGGGAGCCTCCGTCGCGCTTTACGGCGAAATGTTTTGCGCAAACCCCCTTTGGTAGCTGTCGCGCACCATGTTGTGTGCCTTGCGAAAATTGGGGTTTTCGTTTTAGTAGCTATCCCTTGGGTTACTTTTGCAGTGGTTTCGCCACCGTTTATTTTTGAGGCAGTGCAGCGCCGCGTCTTGGCATGGATTCGCTCCAGAATGGCTGCCAAATGAAGCGCGCCGGCAATTTATTTGACCGGATTTGCAGTGTCGACACCCTGCTGGCCGCGTACAAAAAGGCGGGAGAAGACAAGCGCTCGCACCGCGCGTGTTTCCTTTTTGGGCGTAACTTGGGCAGCAACATTTATACGCTGCACGAGGAGCTTTCTGGAGGCACTTACAAGCCGAAGCCGTGTAATAGCTTTTGGGACCGCAGCGGCCGCAAGGCCAGGTTCATTGAGGCTCCAGCGTTTCGGGATTTGGTGGTGCAGCACGCGGTGTATGCCGTGACAGCCCCTATTTTTGAGCGCAGGTACATTGATACCTGTTTTGCTTGCCGTGTGGGCAAGGGCACACACCAAGCCGCTGATTGGCTGCAGGCCGCCATGCGCCGCGCACCACGCACCGACTGGGTGTTGCACATTGATGTGCGCAAGTTTTTTTACAGCATTGACCGCGATGTTTTGCAAGCCATGCTGGAGCGCATCATCAAGTGCGCGCCCACCTTGGCGCTGATGCGCGCGCTGGCTCACCGCACATCAGAGACCGGTGTGCCCATTGGAAATTTGCTGAGCCAGACGTTTGCCAACATCTACCTGAGCAGCCTTGATCGCTATTGCAAGCGCACCCTAAAAGTGGCCACGTATGCGCGGTACATGGACGACAGCATCATGTTGGCCCCCGACCACCAGACGGGCGTCCAATGGCTGGCCATGGCGCGCACGCACTTGGCCGTGATCGGGCTGCAGATCAGCCATTACAGCCTGCACCCGATGCGCCGTGGCGCCAACTTTGTGGGCTTTCGCACTTGGGCGCGCGCCCGGTTTGTGCGCCCGCATGTGATTAAAAGCATCCGTTCCGATGCCCGCAAAGACCGGCTTGAACCCCTGGTCTCGCGGCTCGGGCACGCCAAAAGAACTGCCTCTCTGAACCCCATCATCAACTACCTGGAAGCCAAGCACCATGACCTCTTTGATCGCTTACCGAAAATTTACCGACGCCGTAGTCACCCACACCTTGCGCCTGCCTGACGGCGCTGGCATGGCCCCTGCCGGGCAAGAGCTGGCCACACTGCCAGATGGCCGAACTGTTGTTGTTTTGTTTGACGGCTACAGCCTGCCCACCAGTCAACCCGAAGAAATTGCTGCCTCTATTGAGTACCTGCCAGTGCCGCTGCCCGATGATCTGCGCGACGCCATAAAAGTGGCCAGCCCTCATGTGGAGCTGATCAACTCACGGGTGCAGGCTGCAATTTCGGAGCGATACAAAGTATCCGATGAAATCAAATTGCTGCGCCTGGCCCCCAGCCCTGAGACCACCACTTACAACGACTACGTGGAAGTGTGCCGGGCCTGGGGCCGTGCGGAAAAAGCAAAGCTGGGGGTGTAAGCTATGCCAATCCTCTCAGGCGATATCAAACTGGTCGCATCCCAAGTGATGGATGACGTGATCGAGGGCGGGGGCGCCCCCACGGCCAACGTCATTGCCGATGGCGTGAGCAACGCCATATTTCCCGACATCTCTGAGCTTGACCGCGCTGGTGGCCGGGTCAACATGCGCAAATTGTTTGTGGGTGTACAGACCCTGGACACCGACACCTACATGGGTAGCAACATCATCGTGGCCGAGCCCCCGGCTGACCCGAACGTGAGTGTGACGCTGTTTACCACCAGTGACACTTTTGACCGCCGTGGCGCTGCTGCCAGCCGGGTCGAGTCGTACCTAAACAGGGGGCCGGTGTGGGGTGGCATGCTGCTGGAGGATCACATCACAGGCCAGGGTGCTATACAGCTGCTGCAAACCAAAGACACTGAGCTGCCCAGCGTTGGGCAGACCCTGGTGCTGGTGCAAAACGAGCAGACATCGGGCGAATACAGCCAGTACATACGCACCACCGCAGTGGAGGTGATTGAGCGCACGTACTACGATGGCGCGGGCAAGGCCGTGATCTGCTGGGTGGTGACATGCACCCTGAGCGATGCGCTGCGGTACGATTTTGTAGGCAACCCCGGTAACTACAGCCTAGCCAGCATTCCCGCCGCGTGCAAAGTGCGCGACACGGTGGTGGCCGATGCCGGTGTGTATGTGGGTGTTAGCCCGCTGGCCAGCGCGGCCAGCCTGGGTGCGTTCACGGTAGCCGCAGAGTCTGTGTTCACCCAACTGGTACCCAGCGCACAGACCGAGAGCCCTATTACCGATGTACGCACCAATGGCCTGAGCAATGCCCTGGTAGCCACCGGGGACGCGGTAAGCCAAAGCCTGACCATGGTCTTTAGCACCACCACCAGCATGTTTGTCGGCGGCCCAATCTACCCCGGCAGCCTGTCGGTGGTGCGCTCTGGCATTACGGCGGTGGACTCGGGTGGCTTGCTTAAAGTGGCGGGTGTAGAGGTGGGGCAGGTAGATTACGACAACGGCATTTTGTCCCTGAGCACCAACCCATGGGGTACCTCGGGCGGCACGCACACGGTGACTTTCGTGCCTGCTGCCGTACCTGACTTGATCAGCGATCAGCGGGCGATACGCGTTACTGTCGAATCTCGCGCCATGAACTACACGTTTGTCATGGACGATGTGCCTGTTGCCCGCACCCTGTCCATCAGTTACCTGGCGCAAGGCCGCTGGTATGTGCTGCGAGACAACGGCGCGGGCGTACTGTCTGGCGTGAGCAGCGCTTATGGCGTGGGCACCATCAACTACACCACCGGCAGCGTGGCCATCACACTGGGGGCCTTGCCCGATGTGGGGTCGAGCATTGTGGTGCAGAGCTTTAGTGAGGTGACCACGGTACGCGCCAGTAACACGACGCTGCTCAACAACGGCCATGTGTATGTGCCTATCAATTCCGATGGTTTGATCAGTACTGAAAAAGGCGCTAAATCCTATGAGCCAGGCACGGTATCTGTCACTTGGAACGACGGCACTGCACGCACTGCAACTGACGCGGGTACCGGCCTGCTGGCGGGTGATGCCACCGGCACCATTGACTACAGCACGGGTGTCGTCTTATTGAGCCCCAATACGTTACCTGCTGCGGGCACGATGATCAGTGTCAGCCACAACTTGCACGACACCGCCATTGCTGTGGGGGTGACACTGGCGGGCGGTAATTTGGGGGCTACAAATATCACACCAGGTAGCATATCGGGGGATATTCCAATCACTTTTTTATATTCGGTTGCGGGCTTCAATTTAATATTTAACGCACGCACGGTCACTGCAAAATTGACTGATGATGGTGTTGGTAATTTGCTGTTGGACGGTGCCCAAGCTGGCAGTATCACCTATGCAACAGGGGCTATCGCAATGACGGCTCCGACTTCATTGGGTAACAACGACATCGCTGGCCCAGGGGGTCATCAGACAGGTTTCTGGTGGAGATATTCTTTTTCTTGGACTAACTTAGTGGCTGCGTATGGAGCTATCCGTACCGCCACACTAGGTGCTGTTAATGGCAACATCAGTTATGCCAACACCGCCAGTGCAGCCAACACAGTTTCAGTCGCGGTAAGCCAGTATTTTGCCAAGCCCCTCATGGTGCCAAATTACACCTTAAAAGGAGTTGGTTTTACGCTGGGTACTACCCGCTACCAGCAGCTGACAGATGGCACCCTGGTCAAAGACATTGACCCACTTGCTGGGGGAGGCACACCCTGTGGCAGTGTGGCTGGACCATCCGGCATTGTGACCATAGGGGCCTGGCCCGCTGATACGCCCTCATTGATCACCAATTGGCGCGCCCTGATCGCTCCACCCAGCGTGGGTGCCCAAGCCCCGTTTACCGCATTCAGTAGCACATTTCGCACCGCCAGCAGCCCGCTACGCCCAGGGAGTTTCAGCGTGCTGGGAACCATGCAAGACGGCACCACGTTCAATGTCACAGCCGACACCTCGGGCAAGATTGACGGCCCGCGAGTCAAAGGCCGCATTGACTACCAGTATGGGCTGGTTGAAATGTATTTTGTCAACCCGGCAGGGGACGTGGCCTTGAACATGGACTTGGCGTTTTTGACCATCCCAGGCTTGTCAACCATTCCCCAAGACCTGGTCATGCTCAACAGCATCAGGTACAACGCCGTAGCCTACAGCTACCTGCCGCTGGATGCGTCCCTACTGGGCATTGACCCGGTGCGCCTGCCCAGTGATGGGCGGGTACCCATCTTTCGCGCTGGGGGCTTCGCAGTGGTGGGGCACACCGGCAAGATTACGGCCACGGTGAGCAATGCACAGGTGATTGACTGTGCCCGTGTGCGCCTGAGCCGTGTGCGGGTGATTGGCAATAACGGTGGGGTGATCAACACCGGCTACACCGCTGACCTCGACGCTGGCCTTGTGACATTTGTCGACGTGACCGGCTACAGCCAACCGGTGACCATCGAGCACCGCATTGAGGATATGGCCGTGGTGCGCGAGGCGCAAATTAGTGGCGAGATCACATTCACACGCGCCCTGACGCACGACTACCCGCTGACCAACCCGCCCACCAGTTTTGTGAGTAGCGCCCTGGTAGCGGGTGACCTCAAGAGCCGCGTGTCAGTGCTGTTTGACCAAAGCACCTGGAACGGCACCACCTGGCTTGACGTGCTGAGCGGCACCGCCGCCACTGGTACGTTTAACGACGTGCTGGCCCCGATTGTGGTGACCAACATGGGCGCGGTGTCTGAGCGCTGGGCACTGGTGTTTACCAACACAACCAGCTACAACGTGGTCGGTGAGCATGTGGGCGTGATCGCCACGGGCAGCGTCAACGCAGACTGTGCCCCCATCAACCCGGCCACCAGCGTGCCCTATTTCACGGTGCCCGCACTGGGCTGGGGCCTGGGGTGGTCAACGGGCAACATCTTGCGCTTTAACACCGTGGGGGCAATGGCCCCTGTGTGGGTGGTGCGCACCATTCAGCAAGGGCCCAACACCGGCACCGAGCATTCATTCACTCTTTTGTCGCGCGGCGACGTAGATAGGGCTTAAACACCATGGCACATCCTGTTAAATACTTTGTCAACACCATGGAAGGTGCCCCCCAGTTGACCAATGACTGGGGGTGTATCACGGCGCTGCTCGACGCGGTGCTGGTCAACGGCTTTAACCTCAAATCGATCAGCGGTATCACCAGTGCAGGGGGTGTGGCTACGGCCAGCATCACCCTGGGGCACTTTTACACCGTGGGGCAGGTGCTTGCGGTCGCGGGTGCTGACCAGGCCGAATACAACGGCGAGGTGCAGGTAACCGCCACCACAGCCAACACGTTCAGCTACGCTATTACCGGCACGCCAGTGAGCCCGGCCACGGGTGCCAGCATCACGTCAAAAGTGGCACCGTTGGGCTGGGAGATTGCTTTTACGGGCATCAGCAAGCGTGCTTACCGCAGCCCGAATGTGCTGAGCAACCGACCCTATTTACGGGTGGACGATAGCCTTGACCCGGCGTACACCACCACTTACGCAAAAAAAGCCAAGGTGACCATGGCACAGGGCATGAGCGACATTGACACCTTTGTGGGTGCTCGTGCGCCCTATGACAGTGCGAGCCCAAGCAAAAATGAAGTCGGTACAGGGTCAGGCGTCACTGCCATGGATGGCTGGTACAAGTGGTATTACGCCCGATTGATGGGGCAAGGAACCGAGTCAAGTCTGCCTGGAGACGGGTCTCGTAGCTGGGTATTGGTGGGCGATGACCGTGGGTTTTACTTTATGCCTGCCCACAATACAAATGGCAGTCGTGCAGGGTACTGCTTTACAGACTTTGAGAGTTTTCGCAGTGTGGACGGCTTCAACACTTTGCTGGGTGCCACCGAGGCTTATGTCGCAGCAAACACCAATGCCAGCAGCTACCCTGGTGCGCAATATGCGGACAACGATATTGCCAACCATTTTCAACGCACCCATGACGTGCAAGGCAAGGTGTTGATGCGCGATTACCTCCAACTCGGTGATCCGGTGCGTGCAGGGTTCGCGTCACTCAACACCAACAATGGGCAAACGATTTCTGGACTTACAACAGGCGTTCCTTGGCCTAATGGGCCAGACTACAGCTTGTTGCTACACCCGGTCTACCTGAAGCAGGAAAACACCCACGTTCGAGGGCGTGTGCCCGGTCTATTTTGGGTGCACAACGATAAACCTTTGGGTGATCTGAACATCATCACAGGTGTGGCCGGGTACCCTGGCCGTACCTTCATGCTAGTGGACCTGGCCTATTCAGCCGGGGGTGTGAGACAGGTCGGGAGCCGGGTGGCGTTTGATATTACCGGCCCCTGGTGGTAAGTCATGACCTGGTGGACCACGGTACCGGGCCTGACCCCGGTAGCTGCATATGACGCGGGGCGTGTAAGCGGGGCGCAGTTGCTCGACGGTGTTGGCAGCAATCACATTACAGCCACCGCCACTCTGGTAACAGCAGACTTTATAAGAAAGAACATCAAGGGTAACAATGCCCCAATGACCATCGCCACGCCTATCCCTGTGCCAGTGACGGGGGTGATAGCAGGGTTTTGGCGCGTAGATACCCACGCCACTCCCACCGTACTGTTAGCAAAAACAGCGGGTGGCGGGGGTGATTACATGCTTCACCTTTCTGCAAATGGCAACGGATGGTATGCCACCGCCAACGGCGTAGGTATGCAATATGGTGGGGGCAGCACTACTTGGGATGCCGATCACTTTGTGGCTATGGTCACAAGGGGTACAGACTCTATTTTGTACATTGATGGAGTGCAGGTAGGTACAGCACTCAGCAGCATTTACACCATGAGCCATATTGGGCAAGTTGGGTGGGGTGGTGGTGTCCAGCATCAGCTCGCTCTTGGACAGCCGTTGTATGCCATTGGGGTATGGTCTGGCACAGCCACCCAGGCAGACATACAGGCGCTTGAAGCGGCAGTCAAGTTGGAGTTGATGGGAGAGGTAGCGTCCTACCGTGGTTTTGATGCCAAATTTGGTGTTCTCGGTTTATGCCCGCCTGACCCGTTGATACCAAACGGCTTAAAAAATATCGGTTTTACCCCCTCGCTTGGCCAGGGCCTAGACATGCATTTTGGCGGACATGGGCAAATCACAGGCACGGTAAAAAATGCACCTGCCAGCCCTGTGCAGCGCCGCGTGGTGCTGATCGACGACAGCACCCAATACGTGATCCGGCAAACCTTTAGCGACCCGCTAACCGGCGCCTATGCATTTACCCGCATCGCCTTGGACCGCACTTACACCGTGCTGAGCTTTGACCACACCCAAGCCTACCGCGCTGTCATTGCCGACCGCGTAGCCCCGGAGCTGATGCCATGACCCTTGCCATATCTGCCGCCCACAACGATGCCCGCCTGGAGGGCACGCGCAGCTTTGCCGACATGGGCGCATCCAACAGCCGTATTTACCTCTACGCCACTACACAGCCCGCCACGGGCGCAGACCCAGCCGGTAGCCCGGTCGCCATCATCACCCTGGCCAAGCCGTGTGGCGCAGTCGTTGACAACCTGCTGGTATTGGCGCAAAACGATTTGACGGGTGATCTGATCCTGGCCACCAACACCGTGCTGTGGGCACGCTGGATCAGCGGCACCGATGCACTGGTGGCAGACGGCACCGTGTCTGACAGCACGGGCACAGGCGACATCAAGCTGGCAGGCGCATCGGGAACCCTCGTGTATTCCGGTGGGCGCGTGCTGCTGGGTGCCTGCACCATCGGCTGATGCCATGGCCACTAACCTTGTATTTTCTGGCTCGCCAAACGGCAGCCAGCCCGTTGATTTGGTGTTTGGCGGCGAGGGCACGTTCGTTGCACCCAACACCATCGCCAGCATGGCGGCAACGTTGCCTAATCTGCAAGGTGGCATCGGCCTGGCGGTGGGCGTGCCCGCCAGCATCATCGCCGCGCCGCTACCCGGCCCCACCATGGCCGGCACAGCAGCCTACAGCAGCGACACCCAGCGCCCCATCATCAGCCAAACACTGGCCATTGGTCAAATAGCCAAACCCACAGAGTTTGGTAACACGCAACCCTACCAGCGGGCACAGCCCATGCAGGCGGGCGTGCAGCACCAGGCGACAGATGCGGTTTATGCCCACACGGGCACCATCCCAACATTTGCCACTGCACAGCCTGCCAGCACCCAGACCGGCGGGCAGTTTGACGATGCCACTGGCGCACGCGCTCAAGCGGCTGCGCACTGGCAAGAGGGCAACCCGGCAGCACGCCTGGCCGTCAACGGCTTGTTTGAGTACGGTGTACGCGCCAGTGCACAACTGTACGGCCGGTTTCAAGATGGCCACCACGACCGCCGACCCAGCCGCACCACGGGCTGGGCAGATGGTGCCACCCGGCGCAAGGGCTACACCGGGCAGAGTGGGCAGGGTAAAGCCACCCCGTTTGGCAGGTCCAGCCGCTACCAAAACGCATGGCCACCACGGGCAGGGCAGTACACAGCACCCGCCACCCCGCCAACACCAGCGCCCTACTGGGGCACCGTGCTGGTGTTCGCCTGCCCGCCGCTTGCCGCGCCGCACCTGGTGTTTGGGGTGTACCAATGCCCGGGGATCGACCCCACAGTCCCTGCATTTTTTCAAATCCTACCCGCAAGGTTTTACATGACCGCCCACACCATCTACGCCCAAACCCTGCCCGGCCTGGCAGACGTGCCAATTTTTGATGCCACCGTGGCCGCAGACTCGGGCAGCTTTTGCTGGAGCCTGTCAGCCACTGGCCCGGCCAGCCTGTTTGAGCAACTGGCACCGGTGGGCGGCCTGCCCGTGCAAATCAAACTCACGCTGGACGGCATCCCATGGGTCTTTGCCGTGGACAGCCTGGCCCGCCAAAACGCCTTTGGCCAAAGCCGGGTGCGTGTGCAAGGCCGCTCAGTCACCGCCATGATTGCTGCGCCCTACATGCGCAGCACGAGCCGCATCGAGGCCAACGAGCGCACCGCCCAGCAATTGGCCGAGGCTGATCTGACGGGCACCGGCATCACGCTGGACTGGGGCATAGGCGCGGGCGCGCTGGCCAACGGCGGCCTGGTCGACTGGCTGGTACCCGCCGGTGCGTACAGCCGCCAGGGGACACCGCTTGAGGCCGTGCAACGCATCGCAGCAGCTGTCGGCGGCTATCTGCAAAGCCACCGCAGCGCCCCTACCCTGCTGGCCCGCCACCCCTATGGCCAGCGTGTGGGCGACGTATCAGGCGCACCGTGGGACTGGTCCAGTGGCGCGGCCGACGTAGAGCTGGCCCCAGATGCGCTGATCACCGAATCCGTCAGCCGCGCGGACGGCCCCGACATCAATGCCGTGTATGTATCTGGCACCAGCCACGGTGTGCTGGCCCTGGTGCGCCGCACTGGTACAGCCGCCGACAAACTGGCCGACATGCGCACCGACAGCCTGATCACCCATGCCGATGCCGCCCGCCAGGCAGGCTTGGCCATACTGGGCGCGGCCGGCCACAAATACAACGTGCAGCTTGATTTACCCGTGCTCACCGGCACAGGCCATCCTGGCGTGCTGGATGTGGGCCAACTGGTACAGGTCAACACCACCCAGCCATGGCGCGCCCGGGTACGCGCCGTGAGTGTGCAAGCCAAACAACCCACCCTGCGCCAAACCATCACCCTAGAGCGCCACCTGGAGCCAACCGCATGACCACCGCCAACTTGTACCGCGCCCTGCAAGAGCTGCTACCCCAGTCACCCCTGCAAGTGGCTACTGTGACCGCCATCAACACCGGCCAGGGCACCTGCACTGTGACCTGGCCTGGCGGCAGTGTGCAGACCGTTCGTGGCGCCGGCGTGGCCGTTGGTTCTAATGCGTTTGTGCGGGATGGCATTATTGAGGGCGCTGCGCCAAGCCTGGACGTGCTGACGATTGATGTGTGATATCCACGACGCTGTTACTCAGCGCGAAATTTCGTTTTCTATCAAGAAACTAAATCCCATATCATTTATCGCGCGTTTAACGACTCATTTATCGCGGCGCGCTTCACGCTACCGAACTCCACACCTGGGCTGACCTGTCGCCGTTTGCCAACATCGTCAAGATGATCGACATGATGACGTTTTTCATTCGCATCATGCTGGTCGCCATTGTGCTGGTGAGTGTGATGAACGTGATGCTGATGGCGGTTTATGAGCGCATCCGCGAGATCGGCACGCTGGCCGCCATTGGCACCCAGCCGCGCAAACTGATGGCGATTTTTTTGAGCGAAGGTCTGTTGCTCGGACTGGCCGGTGCGCTGGCGGGCGTGGCGCTGAGTTATGCCGTGGTGGCGGTGCTCAACGTCTGGCCGATCGTCTTCAGCTTTGGCCGCGAGCAGATCACCTTGCACCCCGCCTTGGCGGCCTCAGAAGTGCTGGGTGTGCTGGTACTGGCGGTGCTGGTGTCGGGCCTGGCCAGCCTGCAGCCGGCCTGGCGCGCCGCCCGCATGGACCCGATCCAGGCCCTGCGCCACGTCTGAATCCATTGAAAAAACACGAGCAAAAACCATGAAATTCTTCAAATTTATCGCCCTGACCTTGCTCTGTGCACCCGTGTTGGGTTTTGCGGTGGATGGTGTTGCACTCCTGAAAAAGCTCGACCGCAACCTGGAACCCGAGTCGTATGAGAGCTACCGCAAGCTCATCAACATCGAGCCCAATGGCAATAAAAAAGAGTTCGTGTTGTACTCTGTGAAAAAAGGCAAGGACCAGACGGCCAGCCTGTTCCTGCAGCCCGCCAGCGACAAGGGTCGCAGCACCTTGCGCCAGGGTGACAACATGTGGATGTACCTGCCCAGCGTTGGCAAACCCATGCGTATCACCAGCTTGCAGTCAGTCACCGGCGGTGTTTTCAACAACGCCGACATCATGCGGCTCGATTACGCGGTGGAATACGACGTGGCCTCGGTCGATGAGTCCGCCACGCTCTACACCCTGCACCTGAAGGCAAAAACTGGCGAGGTGGCCTATGACAAACTCAAAATGACGGTGGACAAGAAGCTGGTGCTGCCGGTTGACATTGAGGCCTATGCCAGCAGTGGCATGCTGCTGAAAACCCTGCATTTCAAAGACATCAAGGACTTTGGCGGCGGCATCCGGCGCCCGGCCACCATCGAGACCGACAGTCCGCTGTACAAGGGCTACAAGTCGGTGATGTTGTACTCGGGTTTGAAAAAGCGTGATTTTGCCGATGAAGTGTTCACGCAGGGTTTCATGTCGCGGCTGGAGGAGTTGCGCAAGTGAGTAACGCTGTTTGTCCCAGGTGCTCGGCTCTGAGCGTGGCGCTGGGCCTGCTGGTGTCGTCGTGGAGCCTGGTGACCAGCGCGCAGGAATTCACATTTGATGCCTCCGAGTTCGAGAAAAAAACCTTTGAGTTTTCGGGCTACCTGGAACAAAAAGAAGAGCTGCTTCAGTTGCGTGGCGACAGCCCGGCTTTTCAATTGGCTTATCCGGGCGAAACCTCGCGCTTTGAGTTGCTGCGCAGTACCACCACGCTGGAGCTCGGTGGCAAGCTCAATCTGGGGGACTTTGTACTCGACGCTCGGGCTCAGGGCGGCCAAGCCAACGATGACCTGGTCAGCAACACCCGTGAACTGGCCGTGATGGAAGGCGGCCTGCGCTGGAGCGCCAGTCCCGGCCTGACCTTCGACCTGGGTAAGCGGGTGCAGCGCTGGGGCAAGGGCTACGCCTGGAGCCCGGTGGCAATGGTGGAACGACCCAGGGACGCCAACGACCCCGCCGCTTCGCGCGAGGGTTTTGTCATGGCCACGGGCGAATGGACCCGAAGTTTTTCCGGCCCCATCAGCGCGGTCAGTCTCACCGGCTTGCTGGTTCCGACCGACGGTGACATGAACGCTGATTTTGGTCAGACGCAAGACCTTAACCCTGCCGCCAGGTTGTACCTGCTGGCCTGGGACACCGACATTGACCTGATGTGGCGCAGCCAGGGCGCACGGCCCGAGAGTTTTGGCCTGGACTTTTCACGCAACCTGAGCACCGCGCTGGAGCTGCATGGCGAGTGGGCACGCACGCTTGATGCCAGCCGTAACACTGTCACCGCTTCGGGCGTCACCAGCAGCGAACGCGTTGTTATGGATTCCTATTTGCTCGGGGTGCGTTACCTGACGCAGGGTGAGGTCACCTGGATCGCCGAGTATTACCGCAACGGCGCAGGTTACAGCGCGCAGGAACTCAGCGTCTACTACCAGTTTCTGGAGACGGCGCTTGAGCCCGGTGCGCCGGCAACGCTTGCCAGTACGGCGCGCACCGTCGCTCAGTCGGGCTACGCCAGGCCGAACCCGGGACGTGATTACCTGTACCTGAAAGCCAGCGTCAGCGAGCCCCTTGACTGGGTCTATGGTGCGGCCTCGCTCACCACCATGGTCAATCTGAATGACCACAGCTACCAGATCACGCCAGAAATCAGCTACACCGGTTTTGCCAATTGGGAGTTGCGCGGTCGGCTGATTCTGCTGGCAGGCCAGGCACACACCGAGTTCAATGAAAAAACCACCAGTCGGCGCCTTGAAATTTATGCGCGCTACTACTTTTGAAGCGCACCAACCTGCGTCCCGGATTGCGCTGTGCTTCATCCGGGCTACGGTGTTGGTCGCTTGAACTGTAGCCCGGATGCCAATCCGGTGGCACTTATTCGGCAGGTCGGGCCCGGTTGACCAGCCACACCAGCGACAACATCACCGGGACCTCCACCAGCACCCCCACCACCGTGGCCAGGGCGGCGCCGGAATTGAGCCCAAAGAGGGAAATCGCCACCGCCACCGCCAGCTCGAAAAAGTTGGAGGTACCAATCAAACAGGCTGGGCCGGCGATGTTGTGTGGCAACTTGAGCAGTCGCGCGCCCCACCAACTGATGAAGAATATGCCGTAGGTTTGCAGCATCAGCGGGATCGCAATCAGGCCGATGATGAGCGGCTTGGCCACGATGGTTTCTGCCTGAAAACCAAACAGCAGCACCACGGTGGCAATCAGGCCCACGACCGACCACGGCTTGAGGTGTGCCACGAATTCAGCCACGGCGTGGTCAGAGCGGCGCGCCAGCATGCGGCGTGTGGCCATGCCCGCCGCCAGCGGCAGCACCACATAGAGCACGGTAGAAAGCAGCAGCGTTTGCCAGGGCACGGTGATGTCGGTCACACCCAGTAAAAAGGCGGCAATCGGCGCAAAGGCAAAGACCATGATCAGGTCGTTGACCGAGACCTGCACCAGCGTGTAGTTGGCATCGCCCTTGACCAGCTGGCTCCAGACAAACACCATGGCGGTACATGGCGCCACGCCCAGCAGAATCATGCCGGCGATGTATTCGCTGGCCGACTGTGGGTCGACCCACGGCGCAAACAGGTAGTGGAAGAACAGCACGCCAAGGGCAGCCATGGTGAAGGGTTTGATCAGCCAGTTGACTACCAGGGTCAGGGCCAGACCGCGCGGCTTTTTGCCGACGTCTTTGACAGCTGACCAGTCGATCTGGATCATCATCGGGTAGATCATGACCCAGATCAGCACGGCGACCACCAGGTTGACGTGGGCAATTTCAAGTGCCGCAATCGCCTGGAATGTGTCTGGCGTCAGCAGCCCAAGGCCTACACCCGCGCCAATGCCCAGCGCCACCCACAGGGTCAGATAACGTTCAAACAAGCCCATCTCATTGCCCCAGGGCCATTTCGCGGGCGGTGTTCTGCAACATGGTTTTTTCCAGTTTGCTGGCGGGCAGGCTCACCAGCAGCTCCAGTCGGCGCTTCAGTGCCAACAGGGTTTGGCGGAAGGCTTCGAGCTTGTGGGCATCGTCAGCATCGCCGACAGAAGGGTCGGCGTAGCCCCAGTGTGCGGTGGCGGGCTGGCCGGGCCAATAGGGGCAGACTTCGCCGGCGGCGTTGTCGCACACGGTAATGACAAGGTCCATCTGCGGCGCATCTGTGGTGCCGAATTCATCCCAGGATTTGCTGTACAGGCCTTCGACAGAAATACCGGCATTCTGCAGCACCTGCAGGCCCAGCGGGTTGGGTTGCTGGTTAGCGCTTGGGCTGCTGCCGGCCGAGAAGGCCTTGAAGCGGCCGCGCCCGATGTGGTTCAGGACAGCCTCTGCCAGAATGCTGCGGGCCGAGTTGTGGGTGCATAAAAACAGCACGTTAAATGCTTTGTCAGTCATGTTGAGCGTCTTTCGTGGGTCAGGGAGGGTAGGGAAGGGATTGGGTGTGTTGCCTTGCTGGCTGTGAGCTGTATAAGGTGTGCCACGCCGACTGGCTCGTGGTCGAGCAGAGGCACCAGCGCCATGCGCCGGGCGTGCTGCTGGGTGACTCGATCCATTTCGCGGCACTCGTTGGCGGCACGCTGACGCAGCAATGGGGAGCAGAGCGGCTCGGTCAGGCCGGCCGCCGCCACGCTGTTGTTAATCACCCAGGCCCAGGGGGTGATGCCGGCGCGCTGCAGATCGGCCTGCAGGTTGGCAGCTTCCAGTACCGGGGTGGTCTCGGCCAGTGTGACGATCAGCACCTTGGTTTGTTCAGGGTCCTGCAACTGCATCATGGGTGTGGTGAAGTGTATGGTGCTGCCCGCCATCTGGCGCGCCATGTCGCGGTGGTAGGCGCCGGTGGCGTCAAGCAGCAGCATGGTGTGGCCGGTGGGTGCGGTGTCCATCACCACAAACTTTTTATCGGCTTCGCGGATCACCCGCGAAAATGCCTGGAATACCGCAATTTCTTCGGTGCAGGGCGAACGCAGGTCTTCTTCCAGCACGGCGCGCCCCGCAGCATCGAGCGAGGCGCCTTTGCTGGCCAGCACCTGGGCGCGGTAGGCTTCTGTGACCTCATGGGGGTCGATGCGGCTCACCGTGAGCTGTGTCAGCGTGCCTTGTAAGGTGTCTGCCAAGTGTGCGGCCGGGTCGGAAGTGCTCAGGTGCACATCAAAGCCACGCGTGGCCAGTGCTACCGCCACGGCGGCGGCCAGTGTGGTCTTGCCCACGCCGCCCTTGCCCATCAGCATCACCAGGCCGTGGCCTGCGATGGCGATCTCGTCGACCAATGCCGACAAACTGGGTGCGTTGAATTTCGGGACATCCGGTGGCAGCTCTGGCGTTGCGTGCATAGCCGTTTTGGTGCTCAGTAATTGTCTCAGGGCAGCCAGGCCGAACACGTTAAACGCCTTGAGCGTGATCTGCTCGGTGGGCAAGTCACGCAAGACTTCGGGCAGTTGGGCCAGCACGGCCTGCTCGCTCTCAAAAATGGCTTGTGCCAGCGGGTCCTTGGCGATCTCAGATTCTGGAAACACGCCATTAATCACCAGATACTGTCGGGTCAGCCCGATGTCGGCCAGTTCGCCATGGGTGCGCGCGGCTTCATGCAGGGTGGCTGCCTGCGCGCGTGCCACCAGCACCATTCTGGTTTTTTGTTCATCCGCCAAGGCATCGACGGCCGCCTGGTATTGGGCGCGTTGCTTTTCCAGACCGGCCAGCGGCCCCAGGCACGAGGCATCACCCTTGCCGGTTTCTAGAAAACCGCTCCAGGCGCCGGGCAATTGCAGCATGCGGATGGTGTGGCCGGTAGGTGCGGTGTCGAACACAATGTGATCGAAGTCTTGCGTCAAGGCGCCACCGGTCAGCAAGGCGGTGAACTCGTCAAAGGCAGCAATTTCGGTGGTGCACGCGCCCGAGAGCTGTTCCTCGATGCTTTTGACAATTGTCTCTGGCAAGACACCACGAACCGGCCCGACGATGCGGTCGCGGTAGGCTTTGGCCGCAGCCTGTGGGTTGATCTCCAACGCGCTCAGGCCCGCCACTTCGGCAACGGCGGTAATCCGATTGCCGATGGCGATGCCAAACACCTGGCCCACGTTGGACGCCGGGTCGGTGCTGACCAGCAGCACGCGCTTGCCATCCTGCGCCAGCTTGATGGACGTGGCGCAGGCCAGCGACGTTTTGCCCACGCCGCCCTTGCCGGTAAAGAACAAAAAGCGCGGTGCCTGGTCGAGAAACTTCATGTGTATGCGGGCCTTAGCAGCAGGCGCCACCGGCGCAACAAGCGCCAGTCTTCGCTGCGGCAGTGCTGGTTTCAGCGCTGGGGGACGCGGTGTTTGGCGTGTCAAGCCAGCGCGCCAGATCCTCGCGTACAGGATAACGCCCGGCAAAGGCGAGCTCGCCGTCAACCAGGGTGATCGGCAAGGCGGATTCCCCCGAGCGCGCCAGCAGGCCTTTGACCGCCTCGTTTTCGGCAAAGGCCATCGGCTGCTGGGCCAGGCTGAAACGCTCAACCAACAAACCGTTTTGCCTCGCCCAGTCCAGATCGGCAGAGAAGCTGACCAAAGCCTGGTCCACGTCGGTGCCACAAACGCCGCTGCTGCAGCACAAGGCGGGGTCGAAAACTTGTATTTTTTTCATGCTGATTTCCTTGGTTTTAAAAAATGGCTTCTGGCTTGTCATCAGCGCTTTGAGCCGTCTCAGGCGCAGATGGGTTCGAGGCAGGTTTCAGCGCACAGCTCGGGGTGACCGGCACAGCACTCGGCGGTCAGGTAGCCAATCAAGTCCTGCATCAGCGCCAGGTTGGCGCGGTAACGTTGGTAGCGCCCCTCTTGCACCACGGACACGAGTTGCGCATGGGTCAGTGCCTTCAGGTGAAACGACAGATTGGTCGGTGGTACGTCCAGCGCAGCGCCAATTTCACCTGCGACAAGCCCTTGCGGCCCGGCTTTGACCAGCAAGCGGTAGATGTCCAGGCGCACCCCCGAGGCGAGGGATTCGAAGATGGTGGTGGCAAGTGATTTATCCATTGTTTTAATCATACAACAATTATTGAAATGTTGAATAAATAGTTTCAAACCGAATCGGTAGGGGCATAGGCCCTATTGGCAAATCAGAACGGTGGAAATATTTGTAGCGAGATTACACCGCCACGCCAAACAACCAGCCGACGCCTGCTGTGCAGGCCATGGCCAAGGCCCCCCAGAACGCCACCCGAACAATCCCTTTGACAATGCTGGCGCCACCGGTGTAGGCCGCCAGGCCGCCCAAAATCACCAGAAAAAGCAGTGAAGTAGCGGCCACTACGGGCGTCAGGACAGCATAGGGTACGAGCCAGGCCATCAACAAGGGCAGGCTTGCACCGACGACAAACGACAGTGCTGATACCAACGCCGACTGCAACGGCCTGGCGCTCGCGGTGTCCGTGATACCCAATTCGTCGCGGGCGTGGGTCCCGAGGGCATCGCTGGCGGTTAACTGTATTGCCACCTGATGCGCAAGCTTGGCGTCCAGGCCGCGCCCAACGTAAATCGCCGCCAGTTCGGCCAGTTCGCGTTCACCGTCGGTTGCCAGTTCAACCTTTTCTCGGGCGATATCGGCCTGCTCGGTGTCCGACTGCGAACTGACCGACACATATTCGCCCGCCGCCATCGACATGGCGCCGGCCACCAGACCGGCCACACCTGCCACCAGGACCGCACTTTGTGTGGTGCTGGCAGCAGCCACACCCAGGATCAGGCTGGCGGTCGAGACGATGCCGTCGTTGGCGCCCAGCACGGCGGCACGCAGCCAGCCGATGTGCTGGGTCCGATGGTATTCAGCCTGAAGGTTGGCCATGAGTCGTTTTTGCATCAGGCGGGCGTCACGCCCAAAACGCGCCCGGTGAGCTTACGCGCGACCGGTGCCAGGAAAAAGATCACCGGCACGCCCACCACATAAGCGATGCCAAAGGCCTTCATCCATAACCGAAAAAAGTTGTCCGTCAGGCCGACATTAACGAAGGTGATCACCAGCGTCATCAGGAAAATCATCATGGCGCCCATGATCAATGAAAACACCAGGTGAAATTTCTTTTGCGGATGCATGTGCTTACTCCTTGTTAAAAATTGTCTGCAGAGGGTGTTTGACAACGCTTATTCACGTTCCACCTCCAGGTACGTCTGGTTGGCCAATTGCGGCAGCCAGACATCGGCGTGTTTCAGGTGGGCAAACGGCTTGCCGTTGAAGCTCTTCACCGCGGCGCTGATGTCGACACCATCGTCCACCGCTTTTTTCATGTGGCTGCGCAGCGCCAGCAGCAGGTCGCGGGTTTGTGCCTGGGCGGTGGCCAGCGTGGTCACGTTGCCGTGGCCGGGCACGATGGTTTGTGGTTTGAGTTGGTCAATCACGGCAAAGCTGTCGAGCCATGTCTTGGTGCGGCTTACCGGGTGCAGGCCCAGTACGCGGTCCACATAGACCACGTCGCCGCTGAATAACACGCTTTTTTGCGGCAGCCAGATCAGCGTGTCGCCGGGGGTGTGGCCACCCTGGCGGTGCTTGAGCTCGATCAGCGTGCCACCCATGTTGATGGTGCTGTCCTGGGCTTTGACAAAGCGCGAGGGCAGGGTGGGGCGGGTGCCGTCCAGGCGTTCCTTCAAGACCTTGAGGCCGTCCATTTGCTCGCCGGCGCGGGCCTGCATGTCGGCTTGTGCATCGGCATGGGCCAGGGTCTCGATACCCTGCCCGGCAAAGTAGCCGTTGCCGAGCCAGCGGTGGTCCTGGTCGCCGGAGTTGATCACCAGCTTGAGCGGCTGTGTTGTGACTTTCTTGACTGCCTCATGCATCTTGGCGGCCACCTGGTAGCTTGAGCCACTGTCTATCAGCACTGCGCCTGCCGGTGTCACCACCAGACCAATGTTGGCGTTCAGGCCCTCGTTGTCATAGGTTCGGCCTTCAATCTCCCCGATAAAGGCATAGACGCCGTCAGCTACCGGCTTGAAGGCAACCTCCACCGCCCTGGCGGGCAGGACGAGCAGGCTGGCTGCCAGCAGGGTGGCAAGTGCGCTGGCATGGGCGCCAAGGCGTGTTGTCATGAAGTCTCCGGTTGTTATCGATTCTTTTGTGTCGGTCATCGTGAGATGACAACACCGTATTAGACACAAAACCCATCCGCATCAAAAACAACATGGGCTGTCGTACGGGCCGGTAGGTGTGCGCGAGTGTGCATATGCCGGTGGAGACGGCAATTTGGTCAAAAAGACGCAGGGCCGCTGAATAATTCAGTCAATTTTTTTCGTCAAAGCACCTCAACATTGCAGACAATCAAATTTTTGAGGCGTTGGAAAGTGATGAAGACTGGTTTATTGTTGTGTTTCTTTCTTTTCGCTGTGCCTGTTTTTGCCAGCGAGTTCGAGACTGTGTTGGTTGTTTCGATTGACGCCTTGCACCCGGCCGCGCTGAGTCAAAAGACATCACCCACCCTTGACCGTTTGATGCATTCGGGCCGCTGATCATGGCCGCCAGCCACAAGCTGTCCCCGCTGGCACCGGGCGTGTTCCCTATCACCGAGTTCAAGCGGCTTTTGCAAGACACGCTTATGGCGGCTGTAAAGTAGGACAAGGAATCGTCAATTCGAGGCCAATGGCGCGGCACAAAGTTGCTCACGCGTTGATTTCCAGCCGTTTCATTTTTTCCCATAGCGTCTTGCGCGAAATACCCAGTGCATCGGCGGTTTTGCCAAGACTGCCATCACAGTGACCCAGGGCTTTGCGGATATGTCCGCGCTCGGCATCTTCCACCACCGCATGCAAGGACGGCAGGGTACCTGGCGGCGTCGTGACCGAACCGTTGCCGGGTTGGGCTGTTCCGCGGTTGGCCATGGGTTGGTCCAGGATGCCGCTGTCGCTCATGACCACGGCGTGCTCAAGGTAAGCGCGTAATTCACGCACGTTGCCGCGCCAGGTGCGGGCCATCACGTCGCGCAAAAACAGCTCAGACATGGCAATGGGTGTGCCTTGCTCGGCGGTGATTTGCTGCAGGATCAGCTCGGTGAGCCAGCGGATGTCTTCGGGACGGTCACGCAGTGGCGGAATCTCGATGCGGATCACGGCCAGCCGGTAAAACAGGTCTTCGCGAAATTTGCCGGCCAGCATGTCGGCGTACAGGTCGCGGTTGGTGGCGGCAATGATGCGAAAGTCGCTGTGTGTGGTGCGCTCGGAGCCTAATCTGAAAAAACAGCGTTCTTGTAGTACCCGCAGCAATTTGGCTTGCATGCTGGCGGGCAGGTCACCCACTTCGTCCAGAAACAAGGTACCGCCATCGGCGCGTTCGACAAAACCTTTGTGGGCACGATGTGAGCCGGTGAAAGCGCCTTTTTCATAGCCAAAAAATTCGGCCTCCATCATCGAGTCAGGCACTGCGGCGCAGTTCACCGCGACAAACGCCCCTTTTTTGCTGCGCAGGTCGAGGTTATGAATCATTTGCGCAACCACTTCTTTGCCTACGCCCGATTCACCGCTCACCAGCACTGAAGTTTTTTGTTTGGAGAGTTTGTGCACCAACTCCTCAACACGCCGCATGGCAGGTGATATACCGAGCACCGTGGTGGCAACTTCAAGGTGACTCGACAGGACTTCCATGACGGCCGAGACCAGTTTTTCGGTGTCAAAAGGCTTGGTCAGGTACTCACGGGCACCGGCTTGCAGCGCGCCCACGGCATCGTTGACACTGCCGTAGCCGGTCAGGAAATACCAGGGCAACTGCCGACAGGCAGCTGGTAACTGGGCGTACCACTCGGTCGCCAGACCGTCGGGCAAGCGCACATCGCTGACGATGGCACCCCAGGGTGAGTCAATTTGAAGTTGCGCCTCGGCCAGGCGGCGCAACCAGATGACTTTGAGGCCTTCAAGTTCAAAGCGTTGCACCAGCGACTCACCCAGGATCAGGTCGTCTTCAATCAACAGCAGTTTTTTGTGGGTCATGATGGGTCAGGTTGGGGAGCCAGAAGCTCAGGCGGGTGGTAAATGGGCGAGGTATGTCGCCGGCAAGGGCAGCTGTGAAGCCGCCGCCGTAACGCACCGCAAATTCGTGGCAAATCCAAAGGCCAAAACCGTTTGGGTCGTTGCCATCGTCAGTGGTCAGTCGCCGCTGCAGGCGATCATCAGACAAGTGGCGACCGGTGTTCAAGATGACCATGTTGACCTTGTGGGCATCGGCACTCAGACTGGCATGTACCTGGCCGGCCTGGCCAGCGGCCTTGATGGCGTTGAGCAACAGGTTAAGCATGACCTGGCGAAATACCGTTGAGGGTACACACAGTTCAAATTGCTGCACCAGCTCGGAGCTGATCGCGACGGCGTGCTGCACGGCTGTTGCACGGGCCAGCGTTAGGATGTCCTGCATATCGTCCGGGGTCAGGCAACGGTCTTCCACTTTGGCTTGTGGCAGCAGCGCCGTGGTCATGGTCCGGATTTGCTGCAGGCCACGCTCAATCAGGTCCAGGCTGCGGTCACGGGTATCTGGCGCATCACCGTGCAGGCGCAGGGTTCGGGTGGCGGTGATCAGGCCGGCCAATGGGTTATTGATTTCATGGGCTACCGCGGCAGTGATTCGGCCCACAGCGGCTAATCGCTCGGCGGAAAGGGCGCGTTTTTCATTGGCTTTGGCGGCCGACGTTTCTATCAGCAGTTGCCGCACTGCGCCAGCAATACGATCGAGTTCGGGGTCCTGCAACTGTGGCAGCAGTAATTGCAATTGCACTGGATCAGTGCGTCCAATTTGGGCAATGCAGTCGGCCGTCTGGGCAATCGGGCGCGCCATGCGCCGCCCGAGTAACCAGCCCAGTGGCACCAGCACAATGATGGCCAGCGCCGCGCCGATCAAGGCCGGTGTGGACAACGCCGCCCAGTCCGGGGCAAAGACGGCGGCATCCACCTCGGCAAATACAAATCCAATCACCTGGTTGTCGTCACTGCGGATCGGTTCAACCAGCGTCATGCCCCCATCCGGGGTCGTCAGGTTGATGGGCCTGGCGGCGTCACTCGTCGTGGGCAGCAAGCGGCCATTGATTAGCACGCCCAAAGCCTGCTCGCCGGTAGGCAGTCGCAATGGGTCCGACCCCGCCAGAAAACGCCCCTGGGCATCGAGCAGGGCGGCGCGGGATTGCCCTTTTCCGGTCTGTGGCAACAACGCCGCTGTATTGCGTAACAGGGTGAAGGCACGCCAGGTGTCGTCCTGCGCCAGCAAGGGTTTGCCCTGCGCGACCAACAAATCTACGATGCGCTGCACGGTGCTGACAATCTCTAGGCGCGCTGATCGTGCCGAGATTTGCGCCGCGACCACACTCACCAATAACACCGAGAGGATGACGGCCAGCACCAGACCCATCGGGATCTGTATGCGGTAGGGCAAGCGTGGCAGCATCGTCTGTCTCCGGGTTTAGGCCCGGATCATGTTCACGCTGGCGGCCAGCGCTTTGATCGGCTCAAACAGGGCGGCGTCGGGCTTGGCAAAACCGGTGAGATTCAGGGCGCGAAGCAGGCTCGCGCCTTGTTCATCCTTTGTCATGCTTTGCAGGGCTTCACCCAAGGCCCATAACGCCGGGTTGTTGTCGTTTCGCTTGGCCACCATCGGTGGAAAGGCATACCAGTCGGAGCGCCACAGCACGACAGTCTGTTCCACCGCTGCCATTTTTTGCAATTGCATGGTCTCCCAGACATAGCCATCAATACAACCCGCTTGCGCCAGACCGGACGCCACGGCTTCTGCCACGTTGCGGTGACCGTGGGCAAAGAAAGACCGGCGTAAATCCCGGGGGGTCAAACCGACAGCGCGCAGTTGCGCTTGTGCCACCAGCCAGCCTGAATTGGACAGCGGGTCGGAGTACGCCAGTACCTGATTCCGGAGGTTACTCCAGCCGCTCAAAAGGCCTTGTTTGCCTTGCTGACCAATCAGATAGGACTGGTAAAACGGCCTGTTATTGAACAGCGGTGTCGCCAGAAGCTGCAGTCTGCTCTGATGCAGCACAAATGGGTAACCACAAATCCAGGCAGCATCGAGTTGGTCGGTCAATAGCAGGTCAAGAATGTTCTGATAGGACTCGCGCGCCACAAACACCACCGCCACCCCCATGCGCGAACCCAGATAGTCGCTCCAGCGTGTCAAAAATGCCGCCTGATCAGCCAGGATCACGGCCGTCAGGCCAATGCGCAACGGTGCAGCGCGCTGGCGATCTTGTGCCTGGGCACTGGTCTGTAGCAGGCTCCAGCTTACCCCGAATTCAAGCAATGTTCTGCGTTGCATGGGTTCATTCTCTAATCAAAAATGTGATCGCTAGTAGATAACGATTTCGTAACATTTTCACTTGGTAGAAACCCGTAAAACGTTACGTTTTCGTTACGGTGGTGCGCTTTAAGTTCATTTTTTCATCGGCTTTCTCCAGTGAAAGCCTGTTTATCTGTTTGGTTTCAAGAGGTGGCACGTATGTTGCGCTATTTGACGTGGTTAACGTGTAGCCATTAAAAATCACATCCTCTTCAGGAGACAAACCGATGAGTGAAACAAGCAACGTCTCGTCACAGGCAGCGGGCCAATCGCACAAGCGGCGATTTGCCATGGTGGTCGATATCCGTCGATGCATCGGCTGCATGGCGTGCCAGGTGGCCTGCAAGGCCGAATACGACACCCCCTTGGGTGTTAACCGGACCTGGGTACCCTACAAGGTCACGGGTAAGTACCCCACGGTATCGCGCAAATTTTTGCCACGTTTGTGCAACCACTGCGAAGACCCGCCCTGTGTGCGCAACTGCCCGGTGGGTGCCACCTTTGTTGTCGAAGACGGTGGTTTTGTGCTGCAACGCTACGAGCGTTGTATTGGCTGCCGCAGTTGCATGGCCGCCTGTCCCTACAACGCGCGCTTCATGCTGCCGTCGCACCGCACTTACACGCCCATCACCAATGTGGTGGACAAATGCACCTTCTGCTTCCACCGGGTCACGCAAAACCTGGTGCCGGCCTGTGTACAGACCTGTATTGGCCGCTCCCGCGTGTTTGGCGACATCAACGACCCCAACAGCGAGGTCTCGTATCTGATTGCGACCAATCCAACGCAGGTGTTGCGTCCTGAACAAGGCACCAAACCGCACGTTTTTTATATTGGCGCCGATCGCAACCAAACCGAGTTTGGCCGCGATGGTTACAAACCCGTTGAGGTGATGGAGCAGGAACGTGCTGCTTTCAAACTTCATTTCAAACTTTAAGGAGTACACATCATGGGTGAATATGTTTGGTTCCACGATGTGTCGTGGCATTCGGCTTACGCGATCTACTTCTTTGTTGTTGGCATTCTGGCGGGCTTGTCATTTTTGTCTTATGGCTCGTGGATCACGCCTGCGTTGCGGCCTTTACGCGAAAAAGCGGCCTACATCTCAGTGGTGTTGCTGGGCGTGGGCGGGGCGCTGCTGGTGGCAGACTTGTCGCAACCGCTGCGCTTTCTCAATACCCTCAATCCCATGTACATGCACTTCACCTCGCCTCTGGCTTGGGGTGCACTGAACATTGCGGCGTTTGGTATTTGCTCGGTGCTCTATATCTGGACCTTGTTCAAAAAAGAGGAGAAGTATGGCAAGTGGTTGGCGACGCTGACCGCCTTGCTGGCTTTGGGTCTGCCCATCTACACCGGTTATGACTTGTCGGTGCATCAGTCGCGGCCGGTCTGGAACACGCCGGTGATGCCGGTGTTGTTTGTGGCGCTGGCGGTTGCCTCGGGCTCGGCCGCAGGATCGCTGCTGGCGGGCAGCAATATGGTGGCCCAAAAAGTCCTGCGCGAATACATGCTGTGGTCCACCGCAGCGGTGGGGGTGGTGTTGATCGGCGTGATGGGCACCACCAACTACGGTGGCGCTGCCGAAGAGCTGACGTTTGCCATTTTGACCACGGGCACCATGGGTTTGATCTTTGTCGGTTTTGGTATTTTGGGCGGCATCGCCTTGCCTGTCGGCCTGTTGCTGACCAGCACGGGGCAGCAACACCGGGGTATTTTGATGATCGCGGCAGCGCTGATTTTGCTTGGCAGTGCAGCTTTGCGTTACGGCATCTTGATGGCTCCCCAACAAATGCAAACCTTGTTTTGACCCTATTCCAGGAAACAAATCATGAAAATTCCTAAAGTCACACGACGCACATTTTTGGAAGTCAGCGCCAGCACCGGGGCTGTGGCTGCGGCCGCCCCCCGCTTGCTGAACGCCATGGAAAACGACCTGGGTGGCAAAGACATTGGTCCGGTCACTGCGGTTGAACGGCGTGCCGTGCCAACCGGCTGTCATGTCTGCAACATTCAGGATGGCGCTATTGCCTACCTGGAAAACGACCGGGTGGTCAAGCTGGAGGGCAATCCGGAACATGTTTCTACGCGCGGACGCCTGTGCGCCAAGGGCAATTCGGGCATGTGGTACAGCTACGACCCGGATCGCATTTTGTACCCGCTCAAGCGCGTGGGTGCACGCGGTGAAGGTAAGTGGAAACGCATCACCTGGGACGAAGCCCTGACTGAGTTGGCTGGCAAGCTCGATGCCGCCATCAAGGAAGACCCCAACACCATCATGATGAAGTATGGCCGCAACCGCACCGGTGGCACCATTGACCGCTTCATGCAAACCCTGGGTTCTGCCACGGTGGTGAACCACACCTCGGTGTGTGAATCCTCCAAAAAGGTGGGCATGGAGCCCACCTGGGGACCGGACATTGAGACGCCCGATTTTGCCAACGCCAAGTACGTGCTGAACTTTGGCTCCAACGTGCTGGAAGCTGCGTACTTCCATAATCCGCTGTCGCAGCGCGTGACCGAAGGCCGCATTGACAACCACATGAAAATTGTGACGTTCGATGTGCGCTTGTCCAACACCGCAGGTTTCTCTGATGAATGGATTCCGGTGCACCCGGCCACCGACGGCGCGGTTGCCCTGGCCATGGGCAATGTGATCCTGAGCGAAGACCTGCAGGACAGTGCATTCATCAACGAATGGACCAATGTGTCGGTCACTGAGTTGAAAGCGCACTACAAACAGTACACACCCGAGTGGGCCTCCAAAATCTCGGGGGTGCCGGCAGAAACCATTGAGCGCATTGCCCGTGAATTTGCCACCACCAAACCCGCCACGCTGTTCACCTACCGGGGTCCGGCCAAGCACTTGTACGGCTCTTACAACGAAAAAGCCTGCATGATGTTGCCGATCATGACCGGAAATATCGAGAAAAAGGGAGGTTATTGCCTGCCGCGCGGCATGGGCTGGCCACAACCACAACCACAGCCGGGCAAACCCGCCAAGCCATCGTATTTGTCGCATCCGCCAGATTACCCCTTGGCCGCGCACAAAGTCAGCCACCTGGTGCCGTTCTGGATTGCCGAGGGCAAGCAAAAAATCAACGTCTACTTCACGTACCAGGACAACCCGGTCTATACCAACCCGGGCTCCACCGAGGTCTGGGGCAAGCTGTTCAAGGATGAAAAGCTGATTCCGTACCTGGTGTCGATGAGCCCGTTCATGGGGGAAGAGACGGCGCTGGCAGATTTGATCCTGCCTGACTGTCCTTACCTGGAACGCTGGGAGCCTGAGTCCATGCCCAACTCGTTGTGGCCGTGGCTGGGCATTCGCCAGCCGGTGCACAAGTCGCTTGGTGAGTCGCGTGAAAACCGTGTCATGCTGCGTGACATCATCCACAAGCTCGACCCCGATGGCAAGCGCGGCATGAAGCAGTTCTGGAACTTCAAGGATGGCGAAGACTACATGCGTCACCACTTTGACAATGTGCCAGGACTGAAAGAGGCTGGCGGCCTGAACTTTCTTAAAAAACACGGCGTCTGGCCTATTTATGGCACGCTCAATCCCAAAACCGGCAAGGTGTCGGACAAGACTGGTCGCGAAATTCAGGCCGAATATGGCTTGTACAAGAAAGAGCTCTCAGCGGCTGACATGGCGGGTGCTTCGGTTGATCAATCAGGCAATATCACCAAAGGTGGCAAGACCATTGGCCTGCAGCGTGACGGTAAAAACTATGTGGGGTTCCCCACTGGCAACCGCCTGATCAACGTGCGTGTTGATCAGTGGGCCGAGTATGGCTTTAATCCCATGCCCACCTTCAAGCGTATTCCATGGCACGAGACCATGAAGGAGGATGAGATGATCCTCTCCACCTTCAAGCTCAATGTGATGAAGCAGTCACGCACGGCTGCAGTGAAATGGCTGGCCGAAATTGCGCACAGCAATCCGGCCTGGATGAATCCGGAAACTGCTGCCAGGATGGGGGTCAAAACCGGCGATCTGGTGCGGGTGGAAAGTGCGGTGGGTCACCTGGTCACCAAAGCCTATGTGACCGAGGGCATTCACCCCAAGGTAATCTCCATCTCCACCGGCTTTGGTCACTGGGAATACGGTCGCCTCGCGACTCTCAAGCTCAAGGACAAGAAGGCCGATTACAGCCATGGTGCAGATGACCCGGATCTGAACAACGTCTGGTGGGACGACAAGGGGGTGCACCCCAACAAAATCATTCCGGTAGTGGCCGACCCGATCGGTGGCTCGCAAGGCTGGTACGACACGGTGGTGAAGGTCACCAAGGCCGGCCCGAATGACAAGTATGGTGACACCGAGGGCAGTTGGGAAAAACACGTGGCGGCCTTCAAGGAAACCATGCGCTACGCCTATACCGGTGACTTGCACCGCAAGATGCACCCCGAGATGGCGGCTTGGGGCGGGCCTGAAAGCGTTAAGCATCAGGCCTCAGGCGGACATTAAGCGTGCGGCTGTGCGGCGGGCTTAAAAAACCTGCCGCACGCAGCACTTCATAGCCTTCGTCGATCCGTTATTTTTACGGCTCGGCATCATTGGAAAGCCCTCCCATGCTCCATGCGATTTTTGATTTTGATGAAGTGCTGGAAGCACCGGTTGATCCGGACCATCAGGCGCTTGATCTTCCAGTCTTAGCCCAGGAGTGCCGGGCCAGGGCCCGTATTTACTGGGTGCTGGCCGGGGTGTTTGTTGAAGAGCCTTCGGTTGAATTTTTGGCCAGCATGGGTCATGTTGACTGGTTGCAGTCGCTGCAGCACGCTGGTATCAGCTTTGGCCCTGACTTTCTGGACACCGACCTGACCACCTTGGTAAATGTGCTGGCGTGTGAATACGCCACCTTATTTGCTTCATCCGGCGGCTTTCCGCCTGTGGAGTCGGTGCGCCTGACCGGGCGCTTCAAACAAGACCCGCATTACCAGGTCTCGGCCTTGTACAAGCGTCTTGGGTTCGAACAGGTCAAAGGCCGGTTTGAGGTGTTTTCTGATCAACTGGGTATGGAGTTGATGTTTGTGGCCGAATTGCTGGAGCGCTGTGCGCGAGCGCTTGATGATGATGACTTGGTCGCTTACAAAAGAGGCGACAAGGAAATCAAACGCTTCTGGTCGCTGCATCTTGGGCGCTGGGTGCGTGGCTACAGCGGCTTGATCCAGCGCGCTGCCAACCACTCCTTCTACCGTGAAATGGCACGCTTTTTACATGGTTTTGCCACGGAAGAAATTGCCGCCATGGGCCTGAGCCGACTCGATGACCTGGATCAGGGTCAGTTGGTGGTGCCAAAATCTGAAATTACTCTGGAGTTCAATCCGGACGAGCCGGTCTGTGGTGAATGTCCTTCCGGCGCGACCGAGCGGCTGGCGGCATCTGCCACGGGGCGGGTGATTCCGATCAACGCCGTTCAGGACCTGGCTTTTTGAGGATCTGACCCATGTTGCTGGACTTGCATTCAAAACCCATTCTTCCGCCAGACCGTTCGGTGCTTTCGGAACTGGACTGGGGCGAAGTGGCAGCGCTGTGGAACGGCAACCAACTGGGACAGTTGCACGACTGGCTCAATGCGCGTTGGTCAAGGCTGATTCGCAACAGTCCGCTGGGCGCAAGAGACCCAGAGGCCGAGCTGCTGCAGGCCTTGGCGTTTGCCACCCTGGCACTGTTTTTTACCCAAAACCAGAACCAATCCGGCGCACTGCTGTTGCTTGACGATGCCATGCTGGCGCTTGGCAAATACCGCCCGTCGTACATGGGGATCAGGATCGAGCCCATTTACGGCACTTTGCAGGACTTGCGACCGATGCTGGTCGGACTGGCACCCGATGCAGATTGCCCGATGGTCCCCTTTGTCTATCCAAAATTCGAGACCCTGCGGGCAGCACCATGAGTGTGCAGTTTTGTTGCCTGGCGAAGAATTTCTCCGAGCTTAACCCGGTGGTGCCCAGCTTTGTATGTTGCACCCCACGCATGGCCTCCATGCCAAATCAGGTGATGAAGGCCCAGGTGCTGCTGGCTGGCGAGTCTGAGCTGGTGGCCACCGCCTTGCTCAATGCCGGTGCCCGGAAAGTATTTTTGGGTGAGATCGCCTTGTTTGACAGTACCGTCGTAACGCGCCTGGTGCATCAATTTGGCACCGAGCGTATTGGCTTGCAGGTGCCGGTGCAACGGCAGTCGGTCAGTTGGTCGTTTGAGACTGAATCCAATGAAGATTTTAATGTGGTCACCCCTTCGCTGTGTGACCCGGTGTGGGAGGTGCTTAAAGCCAATGGTGAAACTTCCGGCGTGCGTGCCGCTGGCTGGATCGATGCCATGTTGCACCACGGGGTGAGCACGGTACTGCTGCGTGCCGATATTTCTGACGACGCTGATTTGAACCTGTGTGCCGGACTGGTCGAATCACTGGCGAACAGGCTTTGGGTGGCGCCGCTCAACGACCTTCATCCGCCGATTGCCGACTGGGTTGCCTTTGGGCAGGTCAGACAGTTGGCCTTGCCTGCGGCGTTGTACCATCGCCGTCATGCGCTGGTGCCGCGCGAGTTGGCTGCCGGCGGAACGGTTTTAACCGCTTGAAAATGTCATGATCAATGTAAAGTTTTATTTGCGTTGCCTGTTGTTGGCGCTATTGGCCTTGGCTGCTACCGCATCTTATGCAGAGGCCTCTTTGCGTGATGAAGTGGACCTGATGGAGGCGCTTAAAAAGCAGCCTCCTTGCTGTGTGATTGATGCGCGCAGTGATGCCAATCAGGCTAAATTCCCCTTGGCAGATGCGCTCAAATACCGACCCGGTTTGCGCATCGTGCCGACGGCGTCCGTGGTGGTTGTGGCAGACGACAATCCAACTGCCCTGAATGTTGCCAATGCACTGGCCAAGCAGCACCCCGGTAAAAACATTTACGCCGTGCGCGGTGGTGTGACGGCCTGGGAATTCGTGCGCAAAGCCCTGGACAAAGTCACGGCGTCGAGCAGTGGTGCACCGCCCGCCGGGGTCAGTTTTGTGATTCCGCACAACACCTGCGAAACCGGTACGCCGTTACAGGTGTTGAGCGGCAGCACCAAGGCCAAGCCTTAGCACGGTTGTGTGATGCCTGATTTTCGCGCCAGTCACTGTGCCCGCTACCGCTATCGTTACAGCGAATGCAGACGCTGTTCAGACGTCTGCCCGCATGACGCCATTAGCTTGTCGGACGAGGGTGCTGCCCTGGTAGCGGACAAATGCAAAAATTGCGGCTTGTGCATCAGTGCCTGCCACACCCAGGCCTGGAGCAGCGCAGATTTCAAGCCAATCGACATCCTGCGTGAGGCGATTCAAAAACCCGTCTTCAGTCTCGCCTGTGCGCCTTCCGGATGTCGCGGCGATGCCGAGGTGCCGTGCCTGGGGGCCGTGGAGGCAAGCTGGTTAGCCTACATGGCCAAACGCCGGATTCCGGTGCGTCTGCATGGCAGCGGGCATTGCCAGCAGTGCGCGCACGGTCAAACTGGCGCAGAGCAACTCCGGCTTCATCTGGAAGCTGTTGAGGTACTGGCTGCTGCCGCCAAGTCAGGTGTTGATGAGGCCGCACCAGAGCTGGCCTGGGTTATGCCCATCGTGGTGGATGACGCGCGCAGCACGGCTGCCAGGCAGAGCGGTCAGTCCAAAAGTGCCAGCACAGCAGCCAGGCGCAAGCTGTTTGGTCGCCTGTTCAGACGCAACATGGCAACTGATCCGGCACAGGCCAAAACCAGCCAGCCACCTCAAGTGCCGACAAGCGCCATTCGTGCCGGGGCTTACATGGTGTCAGACCCGCGTGAACTGCTGCAAATTGTGTGCAGGCAAAAAACTGATCGTCCCTTCACCGTCCCGTGGCATGAAAGCCTGCCGCTGATGCAACTCAGCCTGCAAGCCGGCTGTACCATGTGTGAGGCGTGCTTTCGGGTGTGTTCGACCGGGGCCATCGGGATTGAGCAAAACCCCAATGATTGGGCGTTGACATTTCAGGCTGACCGTTGTGTGGCCTGTGAGGCGTGTCTGGAAGTGTGTCAGCCTCGCGTGCTGGATGCCCAGGCCTCGTTTGATGCGCGGCCTGGTCAACCGGTCATCACGCTGATCAAGCAGGCCATGCAACGCTGTGCGCGTTGCGACCGCCATTTTGTGTCACCGACGCCGCAGAAAACCTGCCCGATTTGCAGTGATGACGAAGCTGCATTTGAGGCCATCTTTGGCGTTGACTGACAAGCATGCTATTCAATTTCAATCAAGGAGACAGCAGACATGCAATGGGAATTCACAGCTGAAGATGTGGTCAAGGCGCGTTCTGAGTATGGTTTGCAGGACTTTCGCCGTGATTTGGGAGAAGAATTGCGCGCCAACCTCGGGCACATGGATGAGGCGCAGCAGACGCGCAGCTTCAACCTGGTTTACGACATGTGTTACGCGCTGGCGACCGATAAAAAGTTCGATGACTTCCTATTGGCTTATGCGTTCGATCCGCCCACTTGTGAATTTCTGACCGGACTCAAACCCCATATGGCGGATAACGTGGTCATGCTGGGGGCGATTCTGCAGCGGCTGATCATGGACCGTGTTGAGGCCAATATGCCGCTGGCACAGGCCATTCAGGATGTGGCACAGTGGCATGCAGCGCTTGTGGCTGGCAAATAGCCGACTCACCGTTCATGAAGGGTGAGCGCCTCTGGCGCTTGTCAGAAAGTTCATGGATGCGCCCGGTACCGCCAAGGCCGACTGCCTGATCGCTGCAGACATTGCCAACACACTCAAAGCCATGTACACCAAGGAGGGCAATGCCGTCATGGCCAAGCGCTTCGAAGGCTTTGACTGGAAGACCGAAGAAGATGCGTTCAACGATGGTTTCCGCCGCGCCGGACGCCCTGGTGTGGGCATGGCCTGTCGAGTTTAAGTACTGCAATATCAGTGCGGCCATGATTGATCTTGGCTTTTCATACATTGAACAGGCTTGACCCCGGGGCGCTCAGGGACCCGCTGCGGTGCGGCCGCTGCGTTTTTCACGCATGCGCTCGGCAATCAGGCTGACCTTGCCGTGGGCATCCTCGCCTTCGAGTCGCACCGTGAAACCCCACAGGTAGGCGACGTGCTCCAGCACCGCCTTGCTGGAGTCATCCAGCGGCCGGCGCAACTGGGCAAAGTGGCGCAGGGTCAGGGAGCGGTCGCCGCGCAGGTCCACATTCCAGACCTGGATGTTGGGTTCTCGGCTGCCCAGGTTGTACTGGTCGGAGAGCTGGTGGCGCAGGGCGCGGTAGCCGCTGTCGTCGTGAATTGCCTGGATATGCAATTTGTCACGGACGTCGTCATCGAGCACCGAGAACAAGCGAAAGTCGCGCATGAGCTGGGGCGAGAGGTACTGGGCGATGAAGCTTTCGTCCTTGAAGTTCTGCATCGCAAATTCAAACGTTTTGCGCCAGTTAGAGCCGGCGATGTCGGGGAACCACTCGCGGTCTTCGGCGGTCGGGTGTTCGCAGATGCGGCGAATGTCGCGCCACATGGAAAAGCCCAGTGCATAGGGATTGATGCCGGAGTAATATGGGCTGCTATAGGGCGGTTGGTACACCACGTTGGTGTGGGACTGCAGGATTTCCAGCATGAAGCCGTCTGACAGGGCGCCTTGATCGTAGAGCGTATTGAGCAGTGTGTAGTGCCAAAAACAGGCCCAGCCTTCGTTCATGACCTGGGTCTGGCGTTGCGGGTAAAAGTATTGCTCGATCTTGCGCACAATGCGCACCACTTCCCTTTGCCAGGGCTCCAGCAGAGGCGCGTTTTTTTCGATGAAGTACAGCAGGTTTTCTTCCGGTTCGGCCGGAAAGCGCACCTCTTGCTCGGCTTGATCCGCTTCCAGGCGGGGCGGCAGGGTGCGCCACAGGTCATTGACCTGGGCCTGAAGGTAATTGGCGCGCTCATGCTGGCGCAGCGTTTCCTTGTCCAGGGAGAGCCGTGGCGAGCGCTTGAAGCGGTCAACGCCCAGATTCATCAGCGCGTGGCAGGCGTCCAGCATGCGCGCGACCGTGTCGACGCCGTAGCGCTCCTCGCACTGGGCGATGTACTGCTTGGCAAACACGAGGTAGTCCACGATCGCGTCGGCGCTGGTCCATTGCTTGAACAGGTGGTTGCCCTTGAAAAAGGAATTGTGGCCATAAGCGGCATGGGCGATCACCAGGGCCTGCATCGGCAGGGTGTTTTCCTCCATCAGGTAAGCAATACAGGGGTCGGAGTTGATGACGATCTCGTACGCCAGGCCCATCTGGCCACGCTTGTAGCGATTCTCGGTGGCCAAAAAATGCTTGCCAAAGGACCAGTGGTGGTAATACACAGGCATGCCAATGGAGGCGTAGGCGTCCATCATCTGCTCGGCGCTGATCATCTCCAGTACATGCGGATAGGTATCGAGCTCGAAGTCGGCGGCGACGCGACCAATGGCTTGATCGTATTTCTCCACGGCGGCAAAGGTCCATTCGGAGCCGAGGGGCAGGGCAGGGCCGTGTTCGTTCGCCATGGTGCGCTAAACCTGTTGTCGTTTGAAGAGATCGCGAAACACCGGGTAGATATCGGCCACGGTGGCGATGCGCCGCATGGCGAAATGATTGGCATGGGCCGTCTCCAGTTTGGCATATTCGTCCCACAGGTTCTGGGCCGGCCCGTCCGTGATTTCGATGTAGGCAAAGTACTGGGTCAGGGGCAGCAGCTTTTGTTCGAGCAGGTCGCGGCAGTGGGATGAATCGTTGTTCCAGTTGTCGCCGTCGGACGCCTGCGCGCCATATATATTCCAGATGCTGCTCGGATAGCGCTTGTCGATGATTTTGTACATCAGCGCCAGGGCACTGGAGACGACGGTTCCACCCGACTCGCGCGACGTGAAGAACTCGTCTTCATCCACCTCGTTGGCAACGGTGTGGTGGCGTATGAAAACGACTTCGATGCGTTCGTAATTGCGGGTGAGAAAAAGATAAAGCAACATGAAGAAGCGCTTGGCGATGTTCTTGCGCTCCTCGTCCATGGAGCCGGAGACATCGAGCAGGCAGAACATCACCGCCTGCGTGCTGGGCTGGGGCACGCGGATGCGGTTGTTGTAGCGCAGGTCGAAAGTGTCCACGAAGGGCACCTTGTCCATCTTGGCGTGCAAACGGGCAATCTCGCGGCGCAGGTGTTCGAGTTCGGGGTCATCCTCGGCCAGCAGTGTCTCTTTTTCACCGAGTTCAATCAACAAGGCGCGCAATTGGGCCGCGTACGGTCCGCCTACCGCGATGCGCCGACCGGCCGCGCCCCGCATGGTGCGGGTCAGGTTGATGTTGGTCGGCACACCGTTTTGGGTGTAGCCGGCACGCACGCGCCGGTATTGTTCGATGTGGGCCAGTTGTTGCTTGATCAAATTGGGCAAGGCCAACTCGTCAAAGAAAATGTCCAGGAACTCTTCCTTGGTCAGTGTGAAGAGGAACTCGTCAAGCCCCTCGCCGTCGGGGCTGGCCTGCCCTTTCCCTTGTCCGGCACCGCCGCCCTTGGGGCGTTCGACCTGATCTCCGGTGCTGAAGCGGTCGTTGCCGGGGCGCACGGTTTCCCAGACACCACCTTGACCATGCTGGAATTGGGGCTCGGCAATGTCCTTGCCCGGAATGCCGATTTTCTCGCCGTTGTCAAGATCACGAATGCCGCGCTTGTTGATCGCGTCGGAGACGGCCTTGCGAATCTGGCCCTTGAAACGATCGATGAAGCGCCCTCGGTTGACCGAGCTCTTGTGCTTGCTATCGAACCGGCGGTCAATGATGCGCACGGTCATGTGTTGGTGCCTCCGTTCAGTTCATCTGCTCAGGTCCTAGGATGACTTGCGCACGCGCAAGTACCATTCACACAGCAGGCGCACCTGCTTCTCGGTGTAGCCCTTGCTGATCATGCGGTCCACGAAATCCTTGTGTTTCTTTTGTTCGTCGCCGCTGGCTTTGGTGTTGAACGAAATCACCGGCAGCAGTTCTTCGGTGTTGGAGAACATCTTCTTTTCGATGACGGAACGCAGCTTTTCATACGAGGTCCAGGCCGGGCTTTGGCCGTCGTTCTTGGCCCGCGCCCGCAACACGAAGTTGACCACTTCATTGCGGAAGTCCTTCGGGTTGGAAATGCCGGCCGGTTTTTCGATTTTTTCAAGCTCACTGTTGAGTGCGCCACGGTCCAGGATTTCACCGGTGTTGGTGTCGCGGTATTCCTGATCCTGAATCCAGAAGTCGGCGTAGGTGACGTAACGTTCAAAAATATTCTGGCCATACTCCGAGTAGCTCTCCAGATACGCGGTCTGGATTTCCTTGCCAATGAACTCGGCGTAACGCGGCGACAGGTATTCCTTCAGGAAGCGCATGTAGCGTTCGGCTACCTCGGCCGGGAATTGCTCCTGTTCGATTTGCTGCTCCAGCACATACATCAGGTGCACCGGATTGGCTGCCACTTCGCGGTGGTCAAAATTGAATACACGCGAGAGAATCTTGAATGAAAACCGGGTGGACAAACCGGTCATGCCCTCGTCCACGCCGGCGAAATCGCGGTACTCCTGGAAGCTCTTGGCCTTGGGGTCGGTGTCCTTGAGGTTTTCGCCGTCATAGACCCGCATTTTGGAAAAAATGCTGGAGTTCTCGGGCTCCTTGAGGCGTGACAACACGGCGAACTGCGCCAGCATCTTGAGCGTGTCGGGTGCGCAAGGCGCCATGGACAGCGAGGAGTTGGTCACCAGTTTTTCGTAGATGTGAATCTCGTCGGATACCCGCAAGGAATAAGGCACCTTGACGATGTAGATCCGGTCAAGAAATGCCTCGTTGTTGCGGTTGTTCTTGAAGGTCAGCCATTCGGCCTCGTTGGAGTGGGCCAGCACCAGGCCATCAAACGGTATGGCGCCAAAGCCCTCGGTGCCTTTGTAATTGCATTCCTGGGTGGCGGTCAGCAGCGGATGCAGCACCTTGATTGGCGCCTTGAACATCTCCACGAATTCCAGCACACCGCGGTTGGCCAGGCACAGGCCGCCGGAGTAGGAGTAGGCGTCTGGGTCGCTTTGCGAAAAGGTCTCCAGCTTGCGGATATCAATCTTGCCGACCAGCGAGGAGATGTCCTGGTTGTTTTCGTCGCCGGGTTCTGTCTTGGAGACCGCGATCTGGGACAACACCGAGGGGCGCAGCTTGACGACGCGAAAGCGCGTGATGTCGCCGCCGAACTCATGCAGGCGCTTGACGGCCCACGGACTCATGATGGTGCCCAGATAACGTCGCGGAATACCGAAGTCGTCCTCCAGCAGTTGGGCGTCTTCCATCGGATTGAACAGGCCCAGCGGCGACTCATGCACCGGGGAACCCTTGATCGCGTAAATTGGCACAACCTCCATCAGGTACTTGATTTTCTCGGCCAGGGATGACTTGCCGCCCCCCACCGGGCCGAGCAGGTACAGGATCTGTTTCTTTTCTTCCAAGCCCTGCGCCGCATGCCGGAAATAAGCGACGATCTGCTCAATCACTTCCTCCATGCCATAAAGGTCGCGAAAAGCGGGATAACGCCTGAGCATCTTGTTGGCGAATATGCGTGACAGCCGGGGCTCGCTGCGGGTGTCGATGAGCTCGGGCTCGCCAATGGCTTTCAATATTCGTTCGGCCACGCTGGCGTAGGCGGTGGCGTCACGTTTGCAGAGTTCCAGGTAATCCTGGATCGACATTTCCTCTTCCTGAGCGGCGACAAACCGGCCCTGGTAACGCGCGAAGACATTCATGGCGACTCTCCTTTGATCGATGCGTCTCATCGTGATGAAACGCCGTTTGCTCAAATGATGGCTTTCATCATAGTCCTTGCGCGGATTTGTTGCATAAAAAATTACAGCAAAAAAACGCCCCAGTCATGGGGCTTTACTGCGCTTGATCCGAATGGCCTCAGTTGAGAAGTGGCAAACAAATAAGGTGAACTTTCGATGCGGTCGGACAGTCAAAACTTAAGTCAGCCAACGGATGCAACATAAGCGCAACATGCAGTTTCATTCCCGCTGCCAGAGGCGCGTGTGCCGCAATAAATCGCTTGATGCTGGCAGCAGCATTGCCAGTCCCAATTGGGCAAACAGCTCATGAAAGCGGTGATTGACGGGTTCCATGGCTCACCTCACAGCATTTCCAACGCCAGGGCAATGCCCTGACCGCCACCAATACACAGGGTGACGATGCCGCGTTGCAGGCCGTCACGCTGCATCGAGTGCATCAAACGTGTGGCCAGCACGGCGCCGCTGGCACCAATCGGATGGCCGTGGGCAATGGCACCGCCTTCCACATTCACAATCTCCTCGGCAAAACCCAACTCGCGCAGGCAGGCCAGTGTGATGGCGGCAAAGGCCTCATTGATCTCGATGCGCCGCACGTCAGATACAGCCCAGTCAGTCCGCGCCAAGGCCTGGCGTACAGCGGGCACCGGGCACTGGGCCCAGGCCATACAGACCCGGCTCGACCGCACCGATGCCATAGGACACCAGCCGCGCCAGCTACTCAAAATATGGCAAAAATCGCGCCTGTTCATCGATTGGCAGCACGCTTCGCAGAAAGTCGGCCAGCGTCTTGC
>MESQ01000018.1 GCA_001771065.1 Burkholderiales bacterium RIFOXYD12_FULL_59_19
TTTTGACGATGGCCGGAAAGTTCACCTCAGGGCGTTCGTAGGTGGTAAAGCGCTTGTCGCATGAGGCACAGCGGCGCCTGCGCCTGATAAAGCTCCCGTCTTCAGATATCCGGGTTTCTACCACCTGGGTATCCGGATGGCTGCAGAAGGGGCATTTCATGGCGGACCCGCAATGACGATTTAGGCCGAGTACACCGGAAACCGTGCGGTCAGGGCATTGACCTTGGCGCGCACGGCGGCAATATTGGCTTCGTCACGCGGGTTGTCCAGCACGTCGGCGATCAAGTGGGCGGTCATGCGCGCCTCTTCGTCATTGAAGCCGCGTGTGGTCATGGCTGGGGTGCCAATACGCACACCGCTGGTGACCATGGGTTTTTCAGGGTCGTTGGGGATGGCATTTTTGTTGATGGTCATGTGGGCAGCACCCAGCACCGCCTCGGCTTCCTTGCCGGTGATGTGTTTGGAGCGCAAGTCGACCAGCATCACATGGGACTCGGTGCGGCCGCTGACAATACGCAGGCCGCGTTCGGTCAGGGTTTCAGCCACGACGCGGGCGTTGGTCAGCACTTGTTGCTGATAGACCTTGAACTCGGGCTGTAGCGCTTCCTTGAAAGCCACGGCCTTGGCCGCAATCACATGCATCAGCGGGCCGCCTTGCAGGCCGGGGAAGATGGCGCTGTTAATGGCTTTTTCATGCTGTGACTTCATCAAAATGATGCCGCCGCGTGGGCCGCGCAGGCTCTTGTGGGTGGTGCTGGTCACGATGTCGGCATGCGGCACCGGGTTGGGGTACACGCCAGCGGCAATCAGGCCGGCGTAGTGCGCCATGTCGACCATAAAGATGGCGCCCACGTCTTTGGCGACTTTGGCAAAGCGCTCAAAATCGATGCGCAGGCTGTAGGCGCTGGCGCCGGCAATGATCAGCTTGGGTTTGGATTCATGCGCCTTGCGCTCCATCGCGTCGTAGTCAATCGCTTCATTGGCGTCCAGGCCGTAGCTCACCACGTTGAACCATTTGCCGCTCATGTTCAGCGCCATGCCGTGGGTCAGGTGGCCGCCCTCGGCCAGGCTCATGCCCATGATGGTGTCGCCGGGTTTCAAAAACGCCAAAAATACCGCCTCGTTGGCGGAGGCGCCGCAATGCGGCTGCACATTGGCGGCTTCGGCGCCAAAGAGCTGCTTGACACGGTCCAGCGCCAGTTGCTCGGCAATGTCGACAAACTCGCAACCGCCGTAGTAGCGTTTGCCGGGGTAGCCTTCGGCGTATTTGTTGGTGAGCTGGGTGCCTTGCGCGGCCATGACGGCGGGTGAGGCGTAGTTTTCGCTGGCGATCAGCTCGATGTGGTCTTGCTGGCGCTGGTTTTCAGATTGGATGGCGGCAAACAGCACGGGGTCGGTTTGCTCGATGAGGATATGACGGTTGAACATGGCAGTCCTAAAAGACAATGGGCTTGTGGGTTAAGGTGCCCAGGCGAACGGCTGATCACAAAACCAAAATTGGTGCTGCGGTACGCTCCCCCGTGGTGTTCCCACTTCGGCATCAGGTCCTGTTCCAGGCTGCTGCCTATCGCCAGTCGCGTACCGTCAGAGTTTAACTGAGCGCATCAACGCATGGCCACAGTGGCTGTTTTGTCCTGCGTGGCGGGTGCCACGGCAGGTGCATCGGGTGCGACCACCACGTTGGTGATGACGGGTTCCGGGTTGGCTTGCGGCACCGGTATGGGGCGGCCACCGGCGACCTGTTGCAGGCGTGCGTATTCGGCCATCACTTTGGAGGCATAGCCACCGTCGGTTTCCATATTGGCGGCGCCCACATAGTATTTCAGGCCACCTTCAATGGAGCCGGCCATGCGAATGCAATCGTTCAACACCTTGACGCCCACACGCAAATTAGCCAGTGGGTCAAAGGCAGCAAACTGACCGCCAAAGCTTTGGTACTTGTCGCTGTGGACTTTGGTCATGACCTGCATCAGTCCCTGTGCGCCGACATGGCTTTGGGCAAATGGATTAAAGCCGGACTCGATGGCCATCACGGCCAGGATCAGCGTCGGGTCTAGCTTGAAGCGCGCGCCAATGCTGTAGGCCTCGGACACCAGCGCGCTGATGGGTTCCGGCGCCACTCGGTATTTTTTGCTCAACCAAAATGCCACAGCAGCTTGCTGTTTGGGCAGTTCTTTGGGGTCGGCCGCCGTGGCACGGTCACTGGCCACCAGGTCGCTGACCACGCCGCTTACTTCGTGTTGGCGCTCTTGCAACCAACTGAAAAGTTGGATCTCTCCAACCTGGCGCAGCTCGGGCCGTGCCACCAAAGCCATGGCGGTAAATAAAACAGCCAGGCCGATCAAAGCAAAGCTGTTGTGGGTCATTTGAAAAAAGCCTTTGGTCACGGCATTCAAGGCGTGCCGCAGGCGGGAGCTCATGTTGTAAGACGCTGTCATAGCTTCTCCTTCTTGCGCAAGGGCTGATGTCACTTCAAGGCCGGCTTGAAGTTCGTCAGTAGCCCAGGCATGGGTTGTTACGCTATCAATATCCTGCGGTTTCTTGCCCGTTGGTGCAGAGATTTGATGTTGCCGGGGTCGGCAGCGGGTAAGGGTTATCCCTTGATCGTGTCAAGGATGGCGGATTCTAGAGGGACTATATATACCAAGTCAACCATAACAAATATGTTTTTTATTCGAAAAATTGCTCTTAAATTTTGTTTCCAAAGTTTTTTGGCTTGAAAACAAGGTGGAAAATGTACGTGTGAGCGTCCAAGTTTTTCAACATTCGAAGTGGCTGCGCCGTCTGGCAGGTGGGGTGGCAGCGGTGCTGCTGTGGGGCTTCGGATGGCTGGTGCTGCGGCCTTGGATCAAGACCTGGTACTGGCAGAAAAACGGCGTGGCGGGGTCTTGAACGGCGCTACCGCAGACCAGGCGCAGGCGCTTGCCGTGTCAGAGCAGGACTACCCCGTGTTGCTCAAGGCTGTTTACAAGCGGGCTGATTTTCCCAAGCTGCGCAACCTGATGGGTTTGGCCAAAGATATTTCGGTGCCCGAGATGGAAGGCCTGTTGCTGGCCAATCTGAGTGTGACCGAGTCTGCCATACAAGCGCTGGCCGAGCAGCGCGGGCTGGCGGTACGCGACTATCTGGCCAGCCTCAAGTTGCCCATGGCACGCCTGTTTCTGGGCGCCGCCAAAGCCGTGCCGGAGGACGGCAAGTGGCAGCCCCGGGCTGAGCTTAATTTAGCTACCCACTAGCCGGTTCTGAAGGGCTGTTGCACCGCCCAATACTCCCTGCTCTGGCGGCTGGCAAATTGTTTTTTGGCCGAGTGCCAAAACCCGGCGAAAATAGTTGTTTATTCCCGCTGCCGTGCAGTGGGCACTTTCTCACTTTAGTGCGCGATGTCGATGTTCCCTTTTTCTACCCAAAGCAAAGCAGCCCCCAGCCCTGACGCACTTGCCGTCAACGCCAAAACCCCAGAGGCCCACCCGCTGGATGCCCTCACACATGGTGCGTTTTCAGCGCAAACCTCGGGCGAACGCATGGCCTGTATCCGCGAATGGTTGGCCACCAGTCCCGGCAGTGAACAGATGCAGCAGGTGTTCAAGGAACTCAGTGGCAAAGACAAGGGTGCCGCCAAATTGCTGCGCGAAAAACTCGATGAGATCAAGCGCAGCAAGACCCAGGCCACCATCGCGCTGGAATGGGCCGACAAGGCCCAGGCTCTGCTGGCTCTGACCAAGCTCAATTTGGCCGATGCCCTGGCGTGGCAACGCGATGCCGCCAAGGCGGGTGCGCCGCTGAGCAAAGAGCCCTTGGCAGGCTTAAAAGCACAGTTGGTTGAGCGCGTGCGTGCCATTGAAGACTTGCAGCACCGGGTGCAGGTACAACGCGAGGCAGCGGTGTTGCTGGCGCAGCGCATCGAGGTGCTGTCCACCAAACCCTGGACCGATGCCCAGGCTGCCCAGGACGCCTTGGCGGCAGATGTGGCCCATTGGCAGACCGAAGCTGACGCCTTGCTGGCGGACAGCAATTGGAACAGCGTGGACCTTCGTTTTGTGCCCCAGTTGCACGATGCGCAAGCCCAGTTGCAACTGGTTTGGCAGGCCTTTCAAGATGCTTTGGCGCTCACCATTGCCGCCGCCCAGGACGTGACCGCGCCGCTGCCCAAGGTGCCGGTGTGGGCTGACGAGCTGCGGCTTGCGCGTGGTGTGCCGCTGGAGCCGGTCGTGACACCGGCCAAACCCAAGGTGGATCCCGAGATTCGCGCCAAAGCCACTGCTTATGTGGCTGAAGTGCTCGCCAAGCTCGAGCATGAAATGGCACAGGGCCATGGCAAAGCCAGTGCCGGCGCGGCCAATGCCTTGCGTCAGGCGCTCAAGGACAACGGCCGCCTGATTGATGACAAGCTCGAAGCCCAGGCCCATGCGGCGTTGGTCGCGGCGGGTGAACTCGAGGGCTGGCAGCGCTGGCGTGCCGATCAATTGCGCGACGAACTGGTGCTCAAGGCCGAAGCTTTGCTCAAACGCCCTGATGGCCAGGCCATTGGTGGCCGCAAGATGCAAGACCAGCTACGTGGCTTGCGTGAGCAGTGGAAGCTGACCGACCAGGGCGGTGTACCCAACCATGCGCTCTGGAAACGCTTTGACGAAGCCTGCAACGAAGCCCACAAGGTGGTGGAGGCCTGGCTCGAAAAAATGAAGGCCGAGTCGGCCGAACACCGTGCCCAGCGTCTGGCCCTGATCGAGGAAGTCAAGGCCTGGGCCGAGGCCAATCGGGTGGCGCTGGATGACGACTGGAAAGGTTTTAGTCGCGTGCTGCACCAGTTTGGTGACCGCTGGCGCGAGGCCGGGCATATTGGCGAAAAAATGTTTGCCGAATTGCAACCGCTTTGGAAAGCCGCCATTGACCATGCGGCTGAACCACTCGAAACGCTGCAAAAGCGCAGTCTGGAATTACGCCATGTCATGATCGATGAAGCCCGGGTCCTGGGTGCTGAAGCCATGCTGCGGATCGATGCCGTCAAGGCATTGCAGCAGCGCTGGCAAGCCGAAGCCCATCGCGTGCCGATTGACCGCCGCCACGAACAAAAGCTGTGGGACGCCTTCCGCAAACCGATTGATGACGCATTTAACCGCAAAACGGCTGAGCGTGAAAAAGCACAAAGCGCCCTGAGTGAGCGTGACCGTATCGTGCTGGACGCTTCCAAAGCGCTGCAAGCGGCCAATGCCTCGGGTGATGCACAGGCCATTCGCAGTGCCATGAGTGCGCTTGAAGCTGCCCTGTCTGGTCAGCGTCAGGCCCAGGCGGCTGTGGTGGCAGCTGGTCCTGCCGAGTCCAACGTGACGATGGTGTCGCCCGATGCGGCAGCAGCGCCTGCAGCCGCCACAGAGGCGTCAGAAGCCGCAGCGGGCGAAACCGCTTCAGATGCAATCGCAGAGGTTGCACCTGAACCGGTCAAGCCAGTGGCGCCGCCCAAGCGCGTGGTGGCTATGCGCGGCGACGACCGTCCGGGCATGAGAAAAGAAGAGCCCGCTGCCATGGGTCGCGGCGGCAAGTTTGGTGACCGCAAGGATGCCGGCCGACCTGGTAGCCGTGACGGCGGTCGCGATGGTGGGCGTGATGTCCGCGGCCCTGGCCGCATGGACGAGCGTGGCGGGCCGCGCGGTGAGCGTTCAGAGCGCCCGGCCTATGGCGAGCGCTCTGACGCGCCTCGTTTGGGTGATGCCGCCTTTCGGGCCCAGCGTGATGCGCTGGAGCAGGCCCAGTTTGCCCTGCGCAAGTTGGCAGCCCAGGCCCATGGCGAGGCCTTGACGCATTTGCTGACCGCCTGGGAGACGCGTGATGCTGCCCTGGTGCCCAGTGTGCAGGAACTGGGTAGCCAGGTTAGCCCGGCGGCACGGGGTGGCTGGGTCAAGGTGCTGTCCCAGCCCGCATCCGGGGATGCCGCCACCGCACTTTTGCGGCTTGAAATGGCCGCTGAAGTGCCCACGCCGGCTGAACAATTGAGCGCGCGGCGCATGTACCAGTTGCAGTTGTTGACCAAGCGCAATGACCCGACCCCGCCACAAACCTGGGCGCAGGACGCGGCCACGGTGTTGGCCAGCGCTTTTGATGCGTCGCAGGTGCGCCGCCTGCAAAACGTCCTGAAAGTACTGCTGAAACCCTAATCGACTAGGGCGCCGGTGCCAGCACCACCCGTCTGGGTGGGTGTCCGGCAGCAAGCCGCAGCACCTCGAGCCGGGGTGGCTGGGCGGCAGCATCCCAGTCACTGAGCACCAGCCGACACAAAACGGGTGGTGTGGTGGTATCCAGAACGTGGTCCCGGGGCCGGTGGGTGTGGCCGTGGATCAGGGTGCTGGCATGATTGGCCCGTAACCAGGACAGGGCTGCCGCTGTGTCGACATCGGCATAGTGGGCACCGCTGGCTTTGCGCGATTCACTTTGGCTGCGCAACCCGCGCGCAATCTCCTGGCGCTCGGCCAGGGGTTTTGCCAGAAAGTTGGCCTGCCATGCCGCCTGGCGCACTTGCAGGCGAAATTGCTGGTAATCTACATCGCCCAGGCACAGGGCGTCACCATGGGACAGCAAGTAGCGTCGGCCGTCAAAGTCGAGCTGTGTCGGGTCGGGCAACAGCGTCATGCCGCATACCCTGGCAAAGTCTTCGCCGAGCAAAAAGTCGCGGTTGCCGTGCATGAAATAAACCGGCATGCGTGCGCAGGCGGCTTGCAAGACCTGTTGGCATTGCCGCGCAAAAGCACCGTCGGGGTCGTCGGACGCAAGGATGATGCCGTCACCGACCCAGACCTCAAACAAATCGCCCAGTATGAACAGGGCATCGGCTGGTGTGCTGGCCATGTAGTGCTGCCAGGCGGCAACGGTGGCGGGTTCGCTGGCCTGCAGGTGCAGGTCAGAGATGAAGTCAAGGGTGCGCCAGTGGGCCGGGGCCGTTACTGTGGATGCCGTGACGGTTTCGGCGTGCTGGTTTTCTGGCGCGTGGCGGGGCATTTGAATCCCCGGGGCGTTACAGCGCGACGGCTTTTTCGATCACCACGTCTTCCAGCGGCACGTCGTCATGGTAGCCCTTGCGGCCGGTCTTGACCGCCTTGATCTTGTCCACCACGTCGACACCTGCCACCACCTTGCCAAACACAGCGTAGCCCCAGCCCTGGTTGCTGGGTGCGGTGTGGTTCAAAAAGCCGTTGTCAGCCACATTGATGAAAAACTGGGCGGTGGCCGAGTGCGGGTCGCCGGTGCGCGCCATGGCCACGGTGTAGTTCAGGTTTTTCAGGCCGTTGTTGGCTTCGTTTTCAATGGGTGCGTCGCAGGGCTTTTGCGCCATGCCGGGCTCCATGCCGCCGCCTTGCACCATGAAGCCGGGAATGACGCGGTGAAAAATGGTGTTGTCGTAATGGCCCTTGTTGACGTAGGCCAGGAAGTTGGCGGCGCACTTGGGCGCTTTGTCGGCGTCGAGTTCAAGCGTGATGGTGCCGTGGTTTTTGACGTGGAGTTCGACTTTGGGGTTGCTCATGATTTATTTCACCAGGGTTGCAGAGTTGATAAGAATGGGGGTTTTGGGCACGTCGACACCAAACGGGCCACCGGGGCCGGTGGGCGTGGCCTTGATGGTGTTGACCACGTCCATGCCTGAGACAACTTTACCAAAAACCGTGTAACCAAACAGTTTGCGGGCATTCAGCAACTCGGCGCGGGGTGTGTTCTCGTAGACCTCGCCGTCATAGACAAAGCGCGGCACCGGGTCGCCCGGTGGAATGGGGGTCGGGTCGAGTCGGCGGTTGTCGGCCACGTTGATGAAAAATTGCGCGGTGGCAGACTGGGGGTCGCTGGTGCGGGCCATGGCCAGTGTGCCCGCCACATTGCGCAGGCCCTGTTCCCGCGCCTGGCGGCCTTCGTGCACGACCGGGGCGCGGGTGGGTTTTTGCTGATAGTTGGCGTCAAAGCCGCCACCCTGGATCATGAAGTTGCTAATCACACGGTGAAAGATGGTGCCGTCGTAGTGCTTGTCCTTGACGTATTGAAGAAAATTCTCGACCGTCCTGGGTGCTTTTTCGGGGTAGAGCTCGACCACAAAATCCCCCGCCGAGGTAGCAAATTTAACTTGTGTTGCGGCTTGCGCCACGGTCGAAACTGCTGCTATTACTAGCGCTGCTGCGACAAGCGTTGTGCGCGCCAGCATGCTCATGGTCTTTGGATTCATCCATTCACTCCTTCATAAAAAATTTGCCAGCGTTGACCTTGGCGGCTCCAGTACTGGCGTCTGCTGTTGCCCGTGCGCTTGCCCTCGATCACTTCACCAAAAGTCACCACCATGGTTTCACCGCTGTCTACCCAGTGCAGCAGCGACAGGTCTTTGATGTTCAGTGAACGGCCCCGGGCGGAGCTTACTTCGCGGGTGAGTTGAGGTAGCCAGTCGGCCAGCGACTGGCCGTTGCTTTTGAAATCAGGGGCGTAAAAATGACCAAGTTCTGTCAGGTTGCCACTCGATTTGGCCTTGAGCCAGGCCTTGAGTTGCACTTCAAAGTGGTGCGTTTGTGCTTGCAAAGCGGGTACAGCCACCCACTTGATTTGTTTTGCAATCACGACTGGGGTTGAACGGATCTTGACTGTCCGGAGAATTTTTTCCAGGTCGGGGTTGGCCAGCACCACGCAGCCGTCACTGGCCAGCGGCGCCCGCGAAAACTGCCCTGGTGGCGTGCCGTGCAGCCAGATGCCACTGCCGGTTTTGCCACGTCTGATGTCAAGCACGTTGGGATAGTTGATGGGCAAGGCACCTGAGCCATAAAAATCGGTCAAGGCTTTGGGGTCAAGCTGGCTGGTGATGAAATAGACCCCCAGCGGGGTGCGTTGATCGCCTTCCAGTTGTTTGTCCAAACCCAGTTTGCCCACCGAAATGTAATAGTCAGCCAGCAGGGTCAGGCCACTGGCCCGGTTTTCAAACAGGTACAGACGTGCCTGCGAGGCATCAATGGCAATGGCATGCTGGTTATTGTTTGAGAGTCGCAAAAACGCAGAAGGGATCGTGCCTGGGGGCGGGCGCTCGCGTAGTGCCTTGAGTCGAAGTTGTGATTCGAGGCGCAAATCCTGCAGCGTGGTGTCGGCGGCTTTTGATGATTCGGCGGGAACGTCACCAAATTGCTGCACGGGCCGGCTGCGCGCAGACAGCAAGTCACCATAAACCAGTTGTGCCAAGGCGAAAGTGGGGAAATCTTTGACCAGGTTGTGCGCTTTGTCCAGGGCCACATGTCGGTCTGATTTGCCAATCAGGCGGTAAATCTCGATCAGGCGCGCTTCCGCGACGCCATCCTGAGGCGCTTTGGCCACCACTGGGGCTTGTTTTCTGGCATGTTTTTTGCCGACTTTGGCATTGGCCTGGCCCATGCCGAGCGTCACACTCAAGGTAAAAACCAGTGGGATTAAAAAAAACTGAAAAAGTCGTGTCATGCAGGCAGTGCAAAAACTGGCGGGCAGCGCCGCCAGTGTTTTTGGTCAGACAAGCGCGCGGGCCTCAATTGCCCGTGCTCTCCCTGGTGATGAGCCATTGCTGACCCTGTTTTGTCAGGTTCAAGGTCTTGCGACTGGAAACAGACAAGGCATTTGATTTGTATTTTTGCCGAAATTTGGCAGTGGCCTGATCACCGTTGACCGTGATGCTGATGTCGCTGAGACTGACATTGATGCGAGATTTGCCAAGAATGCGGTCACGGCGGTCTTTTTCCCAGGCACTGCGCGATTGCTTGCCGGAGGGCGAGAAGTTTGGACTGTAAGCAGCAAGGTATTTGTTCATGTCTTTGTCGGACCAGGCCTGCGCCCATGCATTGACGGCAGCCTCAGCTGCCTTGGCAGCATTGTTGTCGACTGGCGCTGGTGTCGGCTGGCTGGCAACTGGGGCGGGTGTCACGACGGGTGCCGATGCTTTGGCCGCGCTGACGTTGGCCGGCGCGGCGGGCTTGCTCGGAGGTACCTGAGTGCTCGGGGCTGCAGCAGCCAGGGTGTCAGCCTTGGCAACCACCGAAGCCACGGTGGTCCCGGCGGGCGGTTTTGGATTGGCCAGGTTGGGCTTGAAGACTTCGCGGATCAGGGCCAGCTTGGGCGGCACCACGGTGTTGCCACTGTCTAGTTGTAAGGCCTTGTTGTAGGCTTGGCTGGCCAGGCGGGCATAGACATCACCCATGTTTTCATGGGCGGTGGCGTAGCTGGGATTGGTGCGAATGGCCATTTCAAGCGCTTGGCGGGCCTTGTCATATTGGCCTTGGCCGGCGTACAGCACGGCCAGATTGTTGTACGGCTCGGGCAGCTCGGGGTAGTCTTCGGTGAGCTTGGTAAAGGTGGTGATCGCTTCTGTGGGTTTGCCCAAATTACGCTGAATCACACCTTTGAGAAAACGCATCTGCGGATCGGCTGGTTTGGTAACCAGAAAGCGGTCCACCTTGGTTAAGGCTTCGGCGAATTTGTTGGCACGAACCAACTGACTGGTTTCTGAATAATCGTCAGCCAGGCTTGGGAGCGCGGCAAATGCCCCAAGCAAAATGAGACAACGCAGGGAATGGTTGATCACAGAACACACGTGCTTCATTTTTTGACAAGTTGGATAAGGGATTTGAACTGCCCAAAGGCAGGTCAGGGCAGGGCTTTATACTGAGGATCATTGTAGCTGAGGGGCGTCAATCAGGACACCTGTTGGCCATGGGCCGCTGGGCTTCACCGTGCCCATACGAGCCTGCAATCACCCCATTGCCACCCACATTGGATTTGAACGACACATGAGTTTGCGCATCTATAACACGCTGTCGCGTGATATTGAACCTTTTATTCCCCTTGCACCTGGTCAGGTGCGTATGTACGTGTGCGGCATGACCGTGTATGACCTGTGCCACCTGGGCCACGCGCGGGCCATGGTGGCTTTCGACGTGGTGCAGCGCTGGCTTAAAAGCAGCGGCTACCAGGTGAACTATGTGCGTAATGTCACCGATATTGACGACAAAATCATCAAGCGCGCCCTGGAAAACGGCGAAACCATCCGCGCCCTGACTGATCGCATGGTGGACGCCCTGCACCAGGATGCCGATGCCCTGGGTATCGAGCGCCCCACCCATGAGCCGCGCGCCACCGACTACGTGTCTTCCATGCTCAAGCTGATTGGCCAGTTGCAGGACAAGGGGCTGGCCTACCAGAGCGGCGACGGTGATGTGAATTTTGCAGTGCGAAAATTTGACGGGTACGGCAAGCTCAGTGGCAAATCGCTCGACGAGCTGCGTGCTGGTGAGCGTGTCGCGGTGGCCGACGGCAAGACTGATCCGCTGGACTTTGTGCTGTGGAAATCGGCCAAACCCAGTGAGCCCGTTGACGCCAAATGGGACAGTGTTTACGGCGCGGGCCGACCGGGTTGGCACATCGAGTGCTCTGCCATGTGCGGCGAACTGCTGGGCCAGACGGTGGATATCCATGGCGGCGGTGCCGACCTGCAGTTTCCCCACCACGAGAACGAAATTGCTCAAAGTGAAGGCGCCACCGGGCAGCCACTGGCGCGTTTCTGGATGCACAACGGCTTTGTCACGCGCGACAACGAGAAAATGTCCAAGAGTCTGGGCAATTTTTTCACCATCCGCGAAATTCTGGCTCGCTTTGACGCCGAGACGCTGCGCTTCTTTATTGTGCGCGCCCACTACCGCAGTGCCTTGAATTACAGCGATGTCCATCTGGAAGATGCCCGCCAGTCGCTCAAGCGCCTGTACACCGCGCTGGCGCTGGTCCCGCCTGAAACGACCCCGATCGACTGGACCGATTCATTTGCGGCGCGCTTCAAGGCGGCCATGGACGAAGACTTTGGCACACCGGAAGCGGTGGCTGCGCTGTTTGAACTGGCCAGCGAGGTCAACCGCACGCGTTCTGGCGCGCTGGCGGGCCTGTTGAAAGCCCTGGGCGCTTGCCTGGGGCTGTTGCAGGAAAACCCCCTTGCGTTTTTGCAGTCGGGCGCCGGTGTCAGTGAAGTGGACATTGCCCAGCGCATTGCCGAGCGGGCGGCTGCCAAGGCCGCCAAAAACTTTGCCGAGGCCGACCGTATTCGTCAGGAGTTGCTGGCCCTGGGTATCGTGCTCAAGGACACCACCAGTGGCACGACCTGGGAAGCTGCCAAATGAGGGCGATGGCGTGATGAGTGTCATTCAAAACGCGTCGGACAGCGTTGCAACGCCCGCCTATTGGGAAGACGCGCGCAAGCACCTGATAAAAAAAGACCGCGTCATGAAGCGGCTGATCCCGCAGTTTGGTCAGGCCTGCCTGCAAAGCCGGGGCGATGCTTTTGCCACTTTGGCGCGCAGTGTGGTGGGCCAGCAAATCTCGGTCAAGGCCGCCCAGACTGTGTGGGACCGTTTTGTCAAATTGCCGCAGCAGATGACGCCGTCGCAGGTGCTCAGGCTCAAGATTGACGACATGCGGGCCGCTGGCTTGAGCGCCCGCAAGGTGGAATATCTGGTCGACCTGGCGCTGCACTTTGACAATGGCAAAGTGCATGTGGCGGATTGGACCGCGATGGACGACGAGGCCATCATCGACGAACTGGTCGCCATACGCGGCATTGGCCGCTGGACCGCCGAAATGTTCCTGATTTTTCATTTGATGCGCCCCAATGTGTTGCCGCTCGATGATGTCGGGCTGATCAACGGCATCAGCAAAAGCTATTTTTCCGGCGAAATGGTTAGCCGCAGTGATGCGCGCGAGGTGGCGCAGGCCTGGGCTCCCTACCGCACCGTGGCAACTTGGTATATTTGGCGCTCGTTGGATCCGGTGCCGGTGAGTTACTAGACCTTGCGGGTCAGATCAAGAATTGCGAAGCAATTTTGCTCTGACCCCAACTGATTGTCGGATGTTGGATGTCGACCTTGCGGGTCAGATCAAGAATTGCGAAGCAATTTTGCTCTGACCCCAACTGATTGTTGGCTGTTGGATGTTGACCTTGCGGGTCAGATTTTTTGGATTTTCAGGTTTTTTGTAGGGCCGAATTCATTCGGCCAGGTCGACTGAAGTCGACCCTACAGGATGCCTTCAATTGATGAGATGGAGTTGTTGTGGCTAAAAAAACTTTCCTCGATTTCGAGAACCCGATTGCCGAGCTGGAAAACAAGATTGAAGAGCTGCGCTACGTGCAGACCGAGTCGGCGGTCGATATTTCGGCTGAGATTACCCAATTGGCCAAAAAAAGCCAGCAGCTCGCCAAAGACATTTACAGCGACTTGACGCCTTGGCAAATCACCAAGATTGCGCGCCACGCCGAACGTCCCTACACCATGGACTATGTGAACGAGCTGTTCACCCATTTTGTTGAATTACACGGCGACCGCCATTTTTCTGACGATCTCAGCATTGTGGGGGGGCTGGCCCGTTTTAATGGCACACCCTGCATGGTGATTGGCCAGCAAAAAGGGCGTGACACGCGTGAGCGCGCCACCCGCAACTTTGGCATGAGCAAGCCCGAGGGCTACCGCAAAGCGTTGCGGCTCATGAAAACCGCTGAAAAGTTCAAGCTGCCGGTGTTTACGTTTGTCGACACACCCGGCGCCTACCCCGGCATTGATGCCGAAGAACGTGGCCAGTCCGAGGCCATTGGCCGCAACATTTTCGAGATGGCGCAGTTGGAAGTGCCGGTGATCGTCACCATCATCGGTGAGGGCGGCTCCGGCGGCGCGCTGGCGATCTCGGTCGGTGACCAGGTGTTGATGTTGCAATATTCGATTTACTCGGTGATCAGCCCGGAAGGTTGTGCTTCCATTTTGTGGAAAACCGCCGAAAAGGCCCAGGAAGCGGCCGACGCGCTGGGCATCACCGCACACCGTCTCAAAGCCCTGGGCGTGATCGACAAGATCGTCAACGAGCCGGTTGGTGGCGCGCACCGCGATCCCAAACAGATGGCAGCGTTCCTTAAACGCGCCCTGACCGATGCCTTCCGTCAGGTCAGTGACCTCAAGGTCGACGAATTGCTGACGCGCCGCTATGAGCGGCTGCAAAGTTATGGTCGTTTCACCGACACCAAAACCACGGGTAAGTAAGCGGCCACACCACCATGACACGCTCGTTTGAGCAGGCCATGGCCATGTTTGAGCCCGCGTTGCCATTGGCGGTGGCTTACAGCGGCGGCGCAGATTCAACCGCCTTGCTGGTGGCCTGCGCGCGTCAATGGCCGGGGCAGGTGGTGGCGGTCCATGTGCACCATGGCTTGCAGGCCGCGGGTGACGACTTCGAGCGCCATTGCCGGGCATTTTGTGACCGTCTGCAGGTGCCGTTGGTGGTGCAAAAAGTTGACGCCCGTCACGCCCCCGGGCAAAGCCCGGAAGCGGCGGCGCGCCACGCCCGCTACCAGGCCATTGATGCGCTGGCGCTGCACGGGCGGGCCGCCATTCAAACCATCGCCATCGCGCAGCACGCCGACGACCAGGTTGAAACCCTGCTGCTGGCCCTGAGCCGGGGTGCGGGCCTGCCTGGCCTCAGCGCCATGGCCGCACAGTGGCAGCGCGCCGGCCTGACCTATTGCCGACCCTTGCTGCAGGTTAGCAGCCGGGCGATCCGGGACTGGCTCCAAGCGCAGGGCGTCCGCTTCATTGATGACCCCAGCAATGTGGATGAACGTTTTACCCGCAACCGCATTCGCGCCCGCCTGTTGCCCGTGCTGCAAGCCTGTTTCCCGCAGTTTCGCGACACCTTTACCCGCAGCAGCCGGCACGCCGCGCAGGCGCAAGCGGTGCTGCAGGAGGTGGCGGCCGAAGATCTGACGCGTGTGGGTGCTCCGCCCGACATCAAGGCCTTGCAGGCCTTGAGCCAACCGCGGCTGGCCAATGTCTTGCGCCACTGGTTGCTGAGCGTTCACCTGGTGACACCGACCAGCGCGCAATTAGCGGCCTTGATGGTCCAGATTGCGGCTTGCCGTACCCGGGGCCATCAGATGCACCTGAAAGTGGGCCAGGGCTTTTGTGTCAGGCGGGGAGGTGTCCTCGATTGGTACAATCCCCGTCCTTTATCACCCTCTTCAACCCCTTCATGTCCTTGATTGTTCACAAATACGGCGGCACCTCGATGGGCTCAACCGAGCGCATCAGCAATGTCGCCAAACGCGTTGCCAAATGGGCGCGCGCCGGCCACCAGATGGTGGTGGTGCCCAGCGCCATGAGCGGCGAAACCAACCGCCTGCTGGCCCTGGCCAAAGAGCTGGCACCCGCCAGGTTGAACGACGCCTACAACCGCGAGCTCGACATGCTGGCCGCCACCGGCGAGCAGGCATCAAGTGCCTTGTTGGCCATCGCGCTGCAAGCCCAAGGTCTGGAGTCGGTGAGTTATGCGGGGTGGCAGGTGCCCATTCGCACCAACAGCGCCTACACCAAGGCCCGGATCGAATCCATCGACGATAAAAAAGTGCGCGCCGACCTGGACGCTGGGCGGGTCGTGATCGTGACTGGTTTCCAGGGCCTGGACGAGCAGGGCAATATCACCACGCTGGGCCGGGGTGGCTCCGATACCTCGGCGGTGGCCGTGGCCGCCGCTATGAGCGCCGATGAATGCCTGATTTACACCGATGTCGACGGCGTCTACACCACCGACCCGCGTGTGGTGCCCGACGCGCGCCGCCTGCACACGGTCAGCTTTGAAGAAATGCTGGAGATGGCCTCCATGGGCTCCAAGGTGCTGCAAATCCGCTCGGTCGAATTTGCCGGCAAGTACAAGGTCAAACTGCGTGTGCTGTCAAGCTTCACGCCGTGGGACATCGACATCAATGAAGAGGCCAAATCCGGCACCCTGATCACTTTTGAGGAAGACGAAAACATGGAGCAAGCCATCGTTTCAGGCATCGCATTTACCCGCGACGAGACCAAAATTGCTGTGCTGGGCGTGCCCGACAAGCCCGGTATTGCTTACCAGATCCTGGGCGCAGTGGCTGATGCCAACATCGAAGTCGACATGATCATCCAGAACATCAGCAAGGATGGCAAGACCGATTTCAGCTTTACCGTGAACCACGGCGACTACGCCCGCGCCATGGATTTGCTGAAAAACGTGGTGGTGCCCAAGCTGGGTGCACAAGAGGTGGTGGGCGACACCAAAATCTGCAAGGTGTCGATCGTCGGCATCGGTATGCGCAGCCATGTGGGCGTGGCCAGCACCATGTTCCGTGTGCTCGCCGAAGAAGGCATCAACATCCAGATGATTTCCACCAGCGAAATCAAGACCTCGGTGGTGATTGACGAGAAGTACATGGAACTCGCGGTGAAGGCATTGCACAAAGCTTTTGGACTGGATCAGGCACCAGCCTGAAAAATACTCCGAAGTCGTGACATAATCGCGGCTCTGATTTTCAGGAATCGTGACCGAGTGGCCGAAGGTGCTCCCCTGCTAAGGGAGTATGGGGTGTAGAGCCTCATCGAGGGTTCGAATCCCTCCGATTCCGCCAGAACAAGCCCCATGTATTGATTTACATGGGGCTTTTCTTTTGGGCCTGCGGTGTAATATGTTTGCCATGACAACGGAGGTCATTCATCATGTCAAATCGTCATATCACGCACCAGGACGGGTCTGAAAGCAAAAGCCTGGCACCGATTGAAAAAGCCATCCGGGCGATCAACAAGCAGGTCGATCCTTTCGGCATCATCTCTTCCCAGATCAATGCCCAAATCGCATTGCTGATGCACCCGCAGGAATTGATTCAAGCGGTCGACGACGTGTCTGCCGACGTGGTCGCCCTGTATGACCACGCCGTGCGTCGCATGCTTGGCATGCCCACCCATGAAGTGTTTGAACAGAACCCCGAAGATGCCCGTTTTGCCGACCCCATCTGGACCGAGTCGGCCATCTGGGACATCTACAAGGAATGGTATCTGACGTTTTCCAACCGCCTGCAGAAAATCTGTCTGGAAACGCCGGGTTTGTCCGACCATGCGCGCCGTCAGGCCGCTTTTTGGCAGCGCAATTGGCTCAACAAGGTGTCGCCCACCAATTTCTTCTGGCTCAATCCGCAGGCCATGGCCCGCGCCGTCGAAACCAAAGGCGCGAGCCTGCAGGCGGGTTGGGACAATTTTTTGCGCGATGCAGCGGCCAAAAATATCCAGATGGTTGAAGCTGACGCCTTTAGCGTGGGCAAGGACCTGGCCACCACGCCCGGCAAGGTGATTTTTCGCAACCGGCTGGTGGAGCTGATCCACTATGCGCCCACCACCAAACAGGTGCGCGCCATGCCCCTCCTGATCGTTACACCGTGGATCAACAAATATTACATTCTGGATCTGACGGCGCAAAAGAGCATGGTCAAGCATCTGACCGCCCAGGGCTTTTCGGTGTTCATCAGCAGCTGGAAAAATCCGACTGCCGACATGCGCGACGTGCGGCTGGACGATTATTTGCTGGAGGGCGTCAACGCCTTGGTGAACGCCATCACCGAGTTTTGCAAGGTGCCGCAGGTGCACCTGGTGGGTTACTGCATTGGCGGCACCCTGGCCGCGACCTACATGGCCTGGGCCAACAAGCAGTATGGCGCAGACAAAATGCCGGTGGCGCATTGGACGCTGTTGACTTCACTGACTGATTTTTCCCATCCCGGTGAGATTGACGTGTTCATCGACGAAGCCTGCATCAGCGCGCTGGAGGATTTGATGGCCAAAAAAGGCTATCTGGACGGTGATGAGATGGCTAGTTCGTTCCGCCTGTTGCGCTCCAACAGCCTGATCTGGCACTATTGGGTGAAGAGTTATTTGTTGGGCGAAAAATTGCTGCCCTTTGACGTGCTGTTTTGGAACACCGACACCACACGCATGCCGCAAGCCATGCATTCCTACTATCTACGCGAGATGTACCTGCATAACCATCTGGTCAAGCGCGACCAGCTCAGCATTGGGGGCGAGTCGATTGACTTGAACTGCATCACCCAGCCGCTGTATGCGGTGACGGCCGAAGAAGATCATATTGCGCCTTGGCAACAGTGTTATCTGATCCGTCGCGACATCCATCCCGAGACGCCGGTGCGTTTTGTGCGGTCCAGTTCCGGGCATATCCTGGGCATCGTCAACCCGCCGGTGAATCCGCCAAAACGGAATTACTGCGTGGCTGACCCCGAGGCCAACGATGACGCGCAACTGTGGCTCAGCCGAGCCGAGAAAAAGCAGGGTAGTTGGTGGCCCGACTGGACCGCCTGGTTGCATGCGCGCACCGGCGACATGGTGCCGGCCTATGCCACTACCAGCCGAAAATTCCCGGCGCTGGCAGATGCGCCGGGGACCTATGTGCTGGAGAAATAGACGGGTAGCGGGTGTGCCAGGATTAGTGGCACTCAAGGGCTTGGGCGCCATGTAAGAAGCGAATCACAGCGGCACTCGCGGTTTCAGGTTTGGCTGGCAAGGTCAAAAATCCGCTGCATGACCACCCACTTTTCCCCGGCCGGGGTCCAGGGTGTGGGCACTTGGTAGGTCCACATCAGGGTCTCCCAACGCACAATGGCCGGGTTGTCGGCAGATGCTTTGGCCATCGCCTGGGCATCGTATACCGCAGGGTCCACCTCCATCACCATAAACAGCCGGGTGCCCATTCGGTAGATTTCCATACTGGTCACGCCATGCTCAAGGAGATGGTCACGCACCTGCGGCCAAATTTTTTCATGGGCTTTTTCGTAGTCGCTGATGCGCTGGGCATCGTCGACCAAGTCAAGTGCAAGGGCGTAGCGCATGAACAGGTCAGGACAATGCGCGATCAAGGTGGGTATAACCACCGTCGACAAAAATCCACTGCCCCGTGGTGTGGGACGAGGCATCGGAGAGTAAGAACACACACATCCGGGCAATTTCCTCCGAAGTGGTCATGCGCTGCTCCAAGGGTATTTTCTGCGTGATGCTGGCCAGCTTGGCTTGTGGGTTGTCAAAGCTGCTGATCCAGCGCGCATACAACGGTGTCATGACTTCGGCCGGTATGACTGCATTTACCCGCACACCATCGTCGAGCAACGCGGCTGCCCACTCGCGGGTCAGTGACAACTGCGCCCCTTTGGAGGCGCAATAACCACTGGTATTACCCTGGCCCGTGAGCGCCGTTTTAGACGATACGTTGATGATGGAGCCCTTGCTGGCCTTGAGGTGTGGCACGCAGTAATGCGCCATCACGTAGTAATGGATCAGGTTGCGTTCGAGTGAACCTACAAACGCGTCACGCCCAGCCTCCAGTCCAATGCTGTCGTTCACACCGGCGTTGTTGACCAGACCATCGATGTGACCGAATTGGGCAATGGTTTGTTCTACCGCCGCACGGCAGGCGGCATCGTTGGACAGTTCCACCTGGATGAACAGGTGCTTGGCATGGGTGGCCTGCAACTGCTGGGAAAACTCGGCGGGCATCGGGCTTTTACCCAGAATGACGGGAATCGCCCCCTCTTGTGCCAATGTCAGAGAGATCGCGGCACCAATGCCGCTGGCACCACCGGTGACGATCACGACTTTGTCTATTAAATGCAGGTCCATGGATTTCCTTGCGTGTTGTTCAGTTGGCCCGCGTGGGTACGGTGAGGTTGTAGCAACGCTGGGCGTTGCCACTCCAAAAGGCTTCTTGTTCAGAGTTCGTCAGTGCCTTTTGTGCCCAGGTTTGAGCCAGGTCATGGACGGCATCGTAGGAGGATGAAAGCTGGCACACCGGCCAGTCCGAGCCATACATCAGGCGCTGCGGACCAAACGCTTCCAAGGCCAAGTCAAAACAGGCCCAGATGGTTTGGACATCGGCCAATGACAGACCCTGGCCGCGGCTCCACTGCGTCTCAGTCACCAGGCCCGAGAGCTTGCACATCACATGCGGCAGAGCGGCCAGTTGGCGCAAGTGATCAAACCAGGGACGGGCCTGGTCACGGTCGGCATTCCAGCCGCGCAGGGCCGGTTTGCCCACATGGTCCAGCACCAGCCAGTGCGCATCATGGCGGGCACAAAAGTCCATCACGCTGGGCAACTGGTGTTCAAACACCAGCACGTCGTACACCAGCTTGTGCTGTTGCAGCACCTGCATGCTGCGGTTCACGGCGGGCGCATTGACCCAGGCGGCCACATCGGCCTCGTCTTGCAGAGTGTGGCGCAGGCCCATGAACGCGGGGTGCAGGCACCAGGGTTCGAGCTGCTGCACCAGGTCAGGTGCGTGCAAATCGGCCCAGCCCACCACACCCACCACTTCGGGGTGCTGGTCCGCCAGTTGCAGCAAAAAAGTGGTTTCCTCGGGCAGGGTGCGGGCCTGCACCGCCACCACGGCATCGACACCCGCTGCATGCCTGGCTGCCTCGCAGTCCGCAGGCAAACAATCCCGCTGCAACTGCGGCATGCTGGGGCTGATCCACGGAAACTCTTGCGGCTGGTAGCGCCAGTAGTGCTGGTGGGTGTCGATCTTCATCATGCTCGGGCTTTGAACTCGTACTGCTTCAAGGACTCTGGCTTCATCTCGATCGAGAAACCGGGGTTTTGAGGGGGCATGTAGGCCGCACCCTGTATCACGCAAGGGTCTTTGAAATGCTCGTGCAAGTGATCCACAAACTCGATCACCCGGCCCGCGCGGGTGCCGGCAATACACAGGTAGTCGATCATGGACAGGTGCTGCACGTACTCGCACAGGCCAACCCCACCGGCGTGCGGGCACACCGGCAAGTCGTATTTGGCCGCCATCAGCATCACGGCCAGAATTTCGTTCACACCACCCAGGCGGCAGGCGTCGATTTGCACCACGTCAATCGCGCCGCGCATGATCAGCTGTTTGAAGACGATGCGGTTTTGACACATCTCGCCTGTCGCAACCTTGACGGGGGCGACAGCTTCGCGGATTTTGCGGTGGCCTTCAATGTCGTCCGGGCTGGTGGGCTCTTCGATGAACCAGGGTTTGGCAAAAGCCAGCTCGCGCACCCATTCGATGGCCTGGGGGACTTCCCACACCTGGTTGGCATCAATCATCAACTGGCGGTCTGGCCCCAGCACCTCGCGGGCGATACGCAGGCGGCGAATGTCATCGGCCTTGTCTCGACCCACTTTGAGCTTGATGTGGTTGAAGCCCGCATCGGTGGCTTCTTTGCACAGGCGACGCAGCTTGTCGTCGTCATAACCCAGCCAACCCGCCGAGGTGGTGTAGCAAGGGTAGCCTTCACGCATCAGTGTGGCATGGCGTTCTTCCTTGCCCATGGCACGCTCTTTGAGCAGGGCCAGGGCTTCTTCGGGTGTGATGCAGTCGGTGATGTAGCGGAAGTCGATGAGTTTGACAATTTCTTCCGGACTCATGCGCGACACCAGTTGCCACACGGGTACGCCTTCCTGTTTGGCCCACAAGTCCCACACGGCGTTAACCACCGCGCCGGTCGCCAGGTGAATAGCCCCCTTGTCCGGGCCGATCCAGCGCAACTGGCTGTCAGAGGTGATGAAGTGCCAGAAACGCCCCATGTCCTGTGTGACCCAATCCATGTCGAGTCCGACCACCAAGTGGCGCATGGCCTCAATGGCGGCGCAGCAGATTTCATTGCCGCGACCAATGGTGAAGGTCAGGCCGTGACCTTCCAGGCCGGGCTGGTTGGTTTCCATAATCACATAGGCGGCGGAATAGTCCGGGTCCGGGTTCATGGCATCGGAGCCATCCAGATGCTGGGACGTGGGAAAGCGCACGTCCACGACGCGCATGTTGATGATTTTGCTCATGTCAGGCTTGTACGGTCGCTTGTGTCTGGTGCCCCAAGCCTTCAATGCCCAGGTGCATGGTTTGCCCGGCGCGCAGGTACACCGGCGGTTTTTGCCCCAGTCCTACGCCGGGTGGTGTGCCGGTGGAGATGATGTCGCCGGGCTGCAGGCTCATGAAGCGGCTCAGGTAGCTAATCAGGAAAGCCACGCCGTAGACCATGGTGGAGGTGCTGCCGTTTTGATAGCGTTTGCCATCCACTTCCAGCCACAGTTTCAGGGCTTGTGGGTCAGGCACTTCGTCGGCAGTGACCAGCCAGGGGCCGGTCGGGCCAAAGGTGTCGCAGCCCTTGCCCTTGTCCCAGGTGCCGCTGCGATCGAGCTGGAATTCGCGTTCTGACACGTCGTTGATGACGCAGTAACCGGCTATGTGTGACAGGGCATCGGCTTCTTTGATGTAGCGGCCGCCTTGGCCAATGACCACGCCCAGTTCCACTTCCCAGTCGGTCTTGACCGAGTTGCGGGGGATTTCCACTTGGTCGTCTGGCCCGATGATGGCGCTGGTCCATTTGTTGAAGACCACCGGCTCGGGCGGCACTTGCATACCACTCTCGGCCGCGTGGTCCGAGTAATTCAGGCCGATACAAATGAACTTGCCCACGTTGCCAACACAGGCGCCCAGGCGCAAGTCTTTTTGCGGCGTGCCGGCTACCAGCGGCAGGCTCTCCATATTTACGCCACGCAATCGCGTCAGGCTCTCGGGCAGCAGGGCCGCCCCGGCTACATCGGTTATCACACCGGAGAGGTCGCGCACGCGGCCCTGGACATCCAATACACCGGGCTTTTCCTGGCCTGGCAATCCGTAGCGTAGTAGTTTCACAGTCTTATCCTCAAGCAAAAAATCAAAACGGGGCAAGCCCGCGCCGACATCCAATCAGACGCGGGTCTGGCCCCCATCACATCAATCGTAAAGAACCGCCGCGACCTTGGGATCGTTCATGTTGGACTTGTCGTAGTAGTAAAAACCGGTGTCGATGATCTTGGGCAACTTCTCGCCTTTGAGTGCTTTTACAGCCGCTTCCACGGTCTTGTAGCCAATGCCGACCGGGTTTTGGGTGATGGAGCCGGCGATGGTGCCGTCGTTGATCATGTCTTTCTGGGCCTTGCCCGAGTCAAACCCAATGATCACAATGCCCGACTTCTTGGCTTCCTTGACACCCTTGCCAGCACCGATGGCACCGGGCTCATTGGTGCCAAAAATGCCTTTGAGTTTGGGATGTGCTTGCAGCAGAGTTTTGGCAATTTCTGCCGACTTCAACTGGTCACCACCATACTGAACGTCAACCACCTTGATCTTGGGGTACTTGGCCTTGATCTGGTTCAGGAAGCCATCACGGCGGCCAACCCCTGTGGTGCTGGTCTGGTCATGGGCAATCACGGCCACTTCACCCTCACCACCAATTTTTTCTGCCATCTTGTCGGCGGCCAGTGCCGCTGCTGCCACGTTGTTGGTGGTGGCTGTGGTGACTGGAATGTCGCTGTCGACACCGGAGTCAAACGCGATGACGGGGATGTTGGCAGCCTTGGCTTTTTTCAGGAAGGGGATGGAGGCCTTGCTGTCGAGTGCGGCAAAACCAATGGCAGCAGGCTTCTTGGCCATGGCGGCGGACAACATGTCGATTTGTTTGTCCACTTGTTGCTCGGTTTCGGGGCCTTCAAATGTGACTTTGACCTTGTAGTCTTTGGCGGCCTGATCAGCACCTTGTTTCACAGCCTGCCAGAACTGGTGCTGGAAGCCTTTGGAGATCAAGGGGATGTAGATCTCTTGGGCCGATGCGAAGCTGGCAAAACCTGCCAGGGCCAGGCCAGCGGTCAAAGCCAGCAGTTTTCTTTTTGCGTTCACGGGTTGTCTCCTAAAAAAAATATCAATGCCAATCAAACGACGAGAGCGAGTACGAAATCAGGGAATCACGTGGATAGGGGGTTGGTGCTGAGGTGTCTGACAGTCTCCTTATTTCTTGTTGCGGCGCAGGTTGTCGGTGTAAACCGCCAGAATGATGATCAGGCCGGTGAGCACCATTTGCCACTCCTGGGCTACCGACATGATGCGCAGTCCGTTGATCAGCACACTCATGATGAAGGCGCCGATCAGGGTGCCCAGAATCGTGCCGACACCACCACTGAGTGAGGTACCGCCAATCACCACGGCGGCGATGGCATCGAGCTCGTAGCCTTGGCCCAGTGCCGGCTGTGCGGAATTCAGGCGAGAGGCAATTAACAGGCCGGAAATGCTGCAAATGGCGCCAGCGAAGCTGTAGATGATGATTTTCCAGCGATCGACATTCACACCCGACAGGCGCACCGCCTCTTCGTTGCTGCCCAAGGCAAAGGTGTAGCGGCCCAGTGCTGTCTTGTTGAGCACAATGGCCGACACAATGGCCACCAGAAAGAGAATCAGCACGCCATTGGGAATGGGGAAAGAGGGAATCAGGTCACCGAATACCGAGCCCAACGAAATCTGGTCGAAGCCCTCGATGTCACTGAAGTAAATCGGACGGGTCTGGGTAATCAGCAGTGACAGCCCTTTGAGCAGCATCATCATGCCCAAGGTGGCAATAAAGGGCGGGACCTTGAGCTTGGTAATGATCAGTCCGGAGGCGCAGCCAGTCAGGGCGCCTGTGGCCACGGCCAGCGCAATACCCAGGGGCATGGGCAAGCCCAGATTCACCAAAAACACCCCGGCCATCACGGCACAAAAGGTCATCAACACCCCCACCGACAAATCAATGCCCGAGGTGATGATGATGAAAGTGCTGGCAATCGCCAATACACCAATCACGGTGGTGGACTGCAAAATGCCAATGATGTTGTCCTGCGTCATGAAGGCATCGGGCTTGAGCACGGTGAACACCGCAATCAGCGCAATCAGGCTGGCAAAGGCCAGCAGTTTTTGTTTGGCTTGGCCACCTGTCAAACGGGACAGCCAGGAAGTGGGGGCAGCGAATTTGGTCATGGGATGATGGAGGTGTCTTGGGGTTAGTGCATGGTGGCTGCCGGGGCGTCGCGTTGGGTCGCTAGTGCCATCAAGCTCTCTTGGGTGGCAACATCACCCGCCATTTCTCCGGTGATGCGCCCTTCACACATCACCAGCACACGGTGGCTGAGCAGCAGTACTTCAGGCAGTTCGGAAGAAATCACGATGATGGCCTTGCCTTGGGCGGCCAGATCGTTGAGCAATTTGTAGATTTCGCTTTTGGCGCCGACGTCAATACCGCGCGTGGGCTCGTCAAAAATCAGCACGTCACAGTCTTGCACCAGCCACTTGGCGATCACCACCTTTTGCTGGTTGCCACCTGACAGCAGCTTGGCGGTTTGCGTTAATGAGGGTGTTTTGATGTGTAGCTTTTCCACCATCTTTTGCGACACACTGCGAATGGCTGACTGATTCAGGAACACGCCCCATTTCAGCCAGCGCCTCAGGCTGGGCAGGGTGATGTTGGACGCCACATCCATGCCGGTGGCCAGGCCAAATTGCTTGCGGTCTTCGGACAAATAACCAATGCCAGCCCGCACCGCATCGATGGGGGCGTTGATGGGGATCGTTTTGCCCCGCACCCGCACCTCGCCCGAGTCAATCGGGTCGGCCCCAAACACGGCGCGCGCCACCTCGGTGCGCCCAGCCCCCATGAGACCGGCAAAGCCCAGAATCTCGCCACGACGCAGGCTAAAGCTCACATTTCGAATGAATCGGCCATGGTTCAGGCCGCGCACCTCCAGCAGCACCTCATGGGCCGAGGTATCGGGAATGTGCTTTTCGGCCTGCTCCAGATTGCGCCCGACCATCATGGCAATCACCTGCTGCAGCGGTGTGCTGGCGGGCATGGTGCCGATGGTGCAGCCGTCGCGCATGACGGTGATGCGGTCTGCAATGCGCTGAATTTCGTCCATCTTGTGCGAGATGTAGACAATACCTACACCCTCGCTCTTGAGCTGGCGGATGATGCGAAACAGCTCGTCAATCTCGGCATTGTTCAGCGCGGCGGTCGGCTCATCCATGATCAGCACACGCGACTTGAACGACAGCGCCTTGGCAATCTCCACCATCTGCTGGCGGGCCACGGTGAGCTCTCCAATCGTTGTGGTTGGGGACAGTGCCAGATTCAGGCGGTCAAACAGCGTCTGGGTATCCTGGTTGAGCTTCTCCTCATCCAGAAACAGGCCACCCAGGCGGCGTGGCTCGCGCCCCAGAAAGATGTTTTGCGCGGCCGTCAGGTGGTTCATCAGGTGCAGCTCCTGATGCACGATGCCAATGGCCAGAGTCTGTGCGTGTGCCGGGCTCTCGATTTCTACTGGCTGGCCGTCGAGCAGCATATCGCCACCGTCTTTTTGGTAGACCCCAGCCAGAATTTTCATCAGCGTGGATTTGCCCGCGCCGTTTTCGCCCATCAAGGCGTGCACTTCACCTGCACGCAGGTCAAAGTGCACCTTGTCCAGTGCCTTGACACCAGGGAACGATTTGCTCAGGTTCTTGACAGAGACCAAGGATGTCACGTGGCGACCTTTCGTGGATTGCTTGCGCAGGATCGCGTTAAATCGTCACGCCACCGTCCACCAGCAGGGTCTGCCCGGTGACAAAGCGTGACTCGTCGCTGGCCAGGTACACCACCATCGGGGTGATGTCAGCCACCGTGGCCAGACGGCCCATGGGCTGGCGGGCAATGAAGTCTTTTTCAGCCTGCACCGGGTCTGCCGCGCTGGCGATGCGCCCGCGCAAAGACGGCGTGTCCACCGTGCCGGGGCACAGGGCATTGGCACGCAGCCCGGCTTTCACATAGTCTGCTGCCAGTGACTTGGTCAGGCCAATCACCGCCGCCTTGGTGGCACCGTAAGCGCAGCGGTTGGCAAAACCTTTGATGCTTGAGGCCATCGAGGCCATGTTAATGATGGACACGCTGCCGTTTTCTGCTTGTGCCTTGGCCAGCATGGCGGGCATGAAGGCACGTGTCATGCGGAACATGCTTTTCACGTTCAGGTCAAAACTCAAGTCCCAGTCCGCCTCGCTGCATTCGAGCATGCTGCCGTTGGCGACCATGCCCGCGCAGTTGAACAAGGCATCCAGCGCCGGAGTGCGTGCGGCCAAGGCGGCCACTGCGGCATCGCTGCGCACATCCAGCAGTTCAATCTGAATGCCAGCGTGCTCTGCGGCCAGCGTTTTCAGAAACTCTGCATGGATGTCGGTGGCAATTACCCGCGCACCCTCGGCGGCACAAGCCAGTGCGCTAGCGCGGCCGATGCCCTGCGCTGCGGCTGTGATCAATACGGATTTACCGTGCAAACGACCTGTTGACATGAGCGGCACTCCAATCTATAAATTCAAATATGAATAAACTATTTACATATGGTTAAATCATAGAGCGTGTTTCTTGTCGTAGCCGTCAGTGTTTACCCTGATGTGCCGACGCTCTGCTATAAAACCTCAAACTTCTATTTCAACTTTTTTTATGCAAACAAGTGTCCCCAAACCCCGTGGACGTCGGCCGAAAGTGGCTGGTGTTCTTGATGTTGTAACAACAACTGACGAACGTTACCGTGCGCCTGCGCTGGACAAGGGCCTGGACATTTTGGAGTTGTTGGCCACGCAGCCGCAAGGTCTGACGCGTGCCGAGATCGTCAAAGAAATGGACCGCAGCGCCAACGAGATTTACCGCATGCTTGAGCGTCTGGTGGCACGCCAGTATGTGATTCGTAACCTCTCGGGCGACCGCTACTCGTTGAGTTTGAAGCTGTTTGCCTTGGCGCACATGCATCCGCCACTAAGTCGTTTGATCAACCAGGCCCTGCCCATCATGGATGACTTTGCCCGCAAAGCCGAGCAATCTTGCCACATGGGGGTGTATGACCGGGGCAATGTACTCATCTGCGCCCAGATCAACAGTCCGCGCGGCTGGAGCTTTTCGGTTCAGCGGGGCGCTCGTGTTGGCCTGCTCGATACCGCCTCCGGGCATGTGTTGCTGACCTTTTGCGACCCAGGAAGCTACCAAAGAATGCGTGCTGAACATATCCCGGTTAACGATGAGGTTCCTGTCCGTGAGGAGGGGCTTGTCCAAATTCTGGCGGCTATTCGCGAGTGCGGCTACCTCGAGCGTGACAGTGCCCAGACATTTGGTGTGGTGGACGTTTCTGTCCCGATTTTGGGGCCTGACAACACCGCCTTGGCCACACTCACCTGTCCGTACATTCGAAGCATCACCTGCCATGTGGGCCCGGACTTGGCACAGGTGCGGGCCCTGCTGCAAAGCGCCGCACAAACACTTTCTTTAACGCATGGCATGCAGCGCTGAGCTGAGTTGAGCTGAGCTGAGTGGTGTTACCGCCGACCGGAAACTGACACCCAGGTGGCGTTGCTGATGCTTCCGCAGGAATTCTTGCAGGCCGTTGACGACTTGTCCTCGGACTGGATCGCGTTGTATGACCATGCGCTGCAGCGCATGCTCGGCATGCCATCGCATGAAGTGCTGGAACAGAGCCTGGCTGCCTGCGCGCACCGGTGACATGGTGCCGAGCTATGCCACTACCAGCCGAAAATTCCCCGGCACTGGCAGATGCGCCGAGGACCTATGTGATGGAGAAATAGACTTTATGCGGATCAGGCGGAGGCGTTGACAGCCCGCTTGGGCAGGCTGCGTATCGGTGTGGATGGGCTGCTGTAGCGGTCCAGCGCCAGGCCTTCGGTGCTGATGGCGGGTTGCCGACCGGTGACCAGGTCAGCCAGCAATTGCCCGGAACCGCTGGCCATGGTCCAGCCCAGCGTGCCGTGGCCGGTGTTTAAAAACAGGTTGGGGTACTGCCGGGTGGCGCCGATGATGGGTGTGCCATCGGGCGTTTGCGGGCGCAAGCCGGTCCAGAACTCCGCCTTGGGCAGGTCGCCGCCAGGGAACAGGTCGGCAGTCACCATTTCCAGCGTGGCGCGGCGTTTGGGATTCAGGCTCAGGTCAAAACCACTCAACTCGGCCATGCCGCCGACACGGATACGTTTGTCAAAACGGGTGATCGCCACCTTGTAGGTCTCATCCAGCACGGTCGATTGTGGTGCCAGGCTGGCATCAAGCAAAGGCACGGTCAGCGAATAACCCTTGACCGGGTAGACCGGCAGGTTCAGGCCGAGTGGCCGTAGCAATTGGCGCGTGTAACTGCCCAGCGCCAGCACATACTTGTCGGCCTTGATCACTTCGGCTTCAGGCCCCGCCAGCGCTACGCCCTGCAGGCTCTGGCCGTCAGACAGCAACTGCCTGACGTCGACCCCGTAGCGGAAATTCACACCCAATTGCCGTGCCTTCTCGGCCAATTGCTGGGTAAATAGAAAGCAGTCACCGGTTTCATCATGGGGTAGCCACAGGCCGCCCAGTAGCCGGTCTTGCGTGTGGACCAGTGCGGGTTCCACGCGGGCCAGTCCGGCGCGGTCCAGCACCTCGTGCGCGACACCGCAGGCGCGCAGCACCTCCAGGTCGCGCGTGACGGCATCGAGCTGCGCTTGCGAGCGAAACACCTGCAGCGTGCCGCCGGTGCGTTGCTCGTACTGGATGCCGGTATCCAAGCGCAGTTGCTGTAGACAGGCGCGGCTGTACTGCGACACGCGCATCATGCGTTCCTTGTTGATGGCGTAACGCGACGGTGTGCAATTGCGCAGCATGCCGGCCATCCAGCGCAACTGGAACAGCGAGCCGTCGGCGCGCAAGGCCAGCGGCGCATGTTTCTGGAACAGCCATTTGAGGGCTTTGAGCGGAATGCCGGGGGCGGCCCAGGGTGTTGAGTAGCCGGGCGAGACCTGGCCCGCATTGGCAAAACTGGTCTCCAGCGCCGGGCCGCTCTGGCGTTCAAGCACCGTCACCTCGGCTCCGGCGCGTGCCAGGGCGTAGGCTGTTGAAATACCGATGACACCAGCACCTAAAACAACAACTTTCATGCGAACCTCGTGTTAAACAATTGATTTGTGAAGTTTAGATAATCATCTACAGTTAATTTAATTGTTTAACGTTGCTTTTTCAGTAGAAAATATAAATAAGAATTGAAAAATCCAACCCAAACCAAAAAAATGGCTGAACTCGACCGCATCGACAAAAAGATCCTCGACATCCTGCAGCGTCAGGGCCGCATCTCGATGACCGAACTGGGTGAGCAGATCGGGCTGTCCACCTCACCCTGTGCCGAGCGCGTGCGGCGTATGGAGCGCAGCGGCGTCATTACCGGCTACCACGCCCAGGTCGACCCCAAGTCGGTTGGCAAAACGCTGCTGGTATTTGTTGAAATCACGCTCACCACGAAGTCGGGCGATGTGTTTGACCAGGTGCGCAAAGCACTGTTGCACATGCCCGAGGTGATGGCGTGCTACCTGGTGTCGGGCAACTTTGATTACCTGGTGAAAGCACGGCTGAATGCCATGCCTGATTACCGTGACCTGTTGAGCAGCATCCTGCAAAAGATCCCGGTGCCGTCGCAGTCGCACAGTTATGTGGTGATGGAAGAAGTCAAGGACACCGCCATCATGAATATCACGTTCTAATCAGTTGGGGTCAGAGCACGTCGCTGCGCGAGTGGTCTGACCCGCAAACTTTTCCAACAATCAGGTCTTGAGGCTGGCGCTCCAGCGATCATCCCAGTCATGCCGGCGCAATTGCTCGGTGTCGCGCCGGTCGCGTTTGGTGGGGCGACCCTGGTTCAGGCTCAAGGCGGGTTCTGGGGCCAGCCGACGCTGCTCGGCCACCTGCTGGCGTTGACGAATGGAGTCTTCGGTTTCCTGGTAGAGCAGGGCGGCGACAGGCGCCGGGCCACGCTTGTCGCTGACGGCCATCACGGTCACGGTGCGGCTGATGGGCCCACTGCGCAGCAGCACGCTGTCGCCCGCCTTGAGCTCACGTGCCGGTTTGGCGACCACGCCGTTGACCTGCACCCGACCCTTGTCGATTTCTTCGCATGCCAGGCTGCGCGTCTTGTAAAAACGCGCCGCCCACAGCCACTTGTCAAGGCGCAGTCGTTCCACTTTTTGCGCTTGACTTGAAAGGTGGGCCGCTGAGCTTGAAACCCGCCTTGATGCCTTTTTGGGCAAACCAGCCCTGGTTCATTTCCAGCACAAAACGCACCGGCTTGGTCGAGCAGTGGGACTCTAAGGTTTGCGGCGCCATGTCGGCCAGATTGACGATGGTGCCGTCATCCAACACAAAAGCAGCCGTCAAAGGGAGCAATGTGTTTTTCATCCAGAAACACTGCTCGCTGGCTTGCTCAAAGACAAACAGCATGCCCTCCGATTGCGGCATTTGGCGTCGAAACATGAGGCCAGTGGCACGCTGCTCGGGTGTCGCCGCCACTTGGGTGTCTACCAGGTACATGCCGGCAGTGAGCTTGACACGTGGCAAATTCATTTGCGGCGAGCCCTGGGCAAAACTGGTGCCTGAGCAGAACAGGGCAAGTGACAGGAAAAAGGTGGCGAGGTGGTTCATGGTCTGATTTTGACGCAAAACAAACTTTGCTTTGAATGTGTCTGGTGACGCCCCGGTGGGTGCCGTCTTTGAGCGCATTAGGCAATTTATTCGGACTAGAATCAAAAAGTTTAAAAAACACGGGTCAGTTTGATCGCTGGCCTATGCCTAGATTGATCAATTACCGGAGACCCAAGTTCATGTACCAGCATATCAAGGTGCCCTCAGAAGGCCAAAAAATTATCGTCAATGCCGACAATTCATTGAACGTGCCAGACCAGCCGATCATTCCTTTTATCGTGGGTGACGGCACGGGTTTTGACATCACCCCCGTCATGATCAAGGTGGTCGATGCTGCCGTGGCCAAAGCCTATGGCGGCAAGAAAAAAATTCACTGGATGGAGGTGTATGCCGGCGAAAAGGCGACCACTGTTTATGGCCCCGATGTCTGGTTTCCGACTGAAACCCTCGATGCGCTGCGCGAATATGTAGTTTCCATCAAAGGTCCATTGACGACTCCCGTGGGCGGCGGTATTCGCTCGCTCAACGTGTTCATGCGTCAGGAGCTTGATCTGTACGTCTGCCTGCGCCCCATCCAGTATTTCGAAGGCGTGCCCAGTCCGGTCAAGGAACCGGAAAAAACCAACATGGTGATCTTCCGTGAAAACACTGAAGACATCTACTGCGGTGTCGAATTTGAAGCCGAGTCTCCCAAGGCCAGGAAGCTCATCAAATTCCTGCAGGACGAGTTGGGTGTCACCAAAATTCGTTTCCCCAACACCTCGGGCATTGGCATCAAGCCGGTGTCGAGCGAAGGTACCGAGCGGCTGGTGCGCCAGGCGATCAACTACGCCATTGCCAACGACAAGCCCAGTGTGACCCTGGTGCACAAGGGCAACATCATGAAATTCACCGAAGGCGCGTTCCGGGACTGGGGCTATGCTCTGGCACAAAAGGAATTCGGTGCCGAACTGATCGACGGCGGCCCATGGTGCAAGTTCAAGAACCCCAAAACGGGCAAGGACATCGTGATCAAGGACTGCATCGCCGATGCCTTCCTGCAACAAATCCTGTTGCGTCCGGCAGAATACAGTGTGATTGCCACACTGAACCTGAACGGTGACTACATTTCTGATGCATTGGCTGCACAGGTCGGCGGCATTGGTATTGCAGCGGGCGCCAACCTGTCTGACAACGTGGCCTGCTTCGAAGCCACCCACGGCACGGCGCCCAAGTACGCCGGCAAAGACTATGTGAACCCGGGCTCTGAGATTCTGTCGGCTGAAATGATGCTGCGCCACATGGGCTGGATCGAAGCGGCCGACGCCATCATCAAGTCGATGGAGCGCTCGATTGCCAGCAAAAAAGTCACCTACGACTTTGCCCGCCTGATGGACGGCGCCACGCAAGTAAGCTGCTCGGGCTTCGGTCAGGTCATGATTGACCATATGTGATAGCGCTACGACCTGATTTGATTGCGCCCGCGCTCTTTTGCTTCGTAAAGCTTCTCGTCAGCCCTGGAAAACAGCGCGTCGAGCGATTCACCTACGGTGTGAATCGCTACCCCACCGCTCAGGGTGACGGGTATAACCTGGCCCTTGCTCTGAAACATGAATTGTCCGACGCTCTGGCGAATTCGTTCGGCCAGGGCAAGGGTTTCGGCCAGGTCTGCGCCTTGTACGAAGACGGCGATTTCTTCGCCTCCAAAGCGCACCGCCAGGTCTTGCCCGCGGATGGCGTTTCTAATGAGCTGGCCCACGCGGCGTAACACGTCATCACCAGCCAGGTGCCCGTATTTGTCGTTCACCTGCTTGAACCAGTCCAGGTCAAAAACCACCAAACCAAAGGCGGCACTGGGGATTCGGTTATGGGTCTGGATGGCAGCCTGGCACCAGTCGCCCATATAAAGGCGGGTGTGTAAGCCGGTGAGCGGGTCGCGAATGGCGGTCTCGATCAGTTTGGCCGAATAGACCCAGCGCTGGTACAGGCTGATACATGCGAGAAAAACGACCAGCGCCAGCAAGGTCAGCATGGCGGTAAATTGCGCCACAATTTTCCAGTAATGTGAAGCTGGAACATGCAAGAAAAGCCCCAATTCAAGGTCAGGGAAGGCATACGCTTTTTGCAAAAAAGATGCGCCAGGAAGCTCTGCGAATTCGATAAATCGGAGCCCTTCTGCCAGCAACTTGCCTGGCGTGATGGCAACCGGCTGCAACACATCGTCAAATTGGCGGCTCGACTCAATCGTCTTGCGCTGGGTGGCTGCCATGGGAGTCATCGATTTGAGAATAAAAGCATCCAGTGGCGACACAAATACCACCCCGTTCTTGTCTGCGACCAGGTTGAGCTCTTCGTCCTGATGCCAGATCGCCTTGAGGTGGGCTGACAAGGCGTCAAATGAAATTTTGGCCACCACCACGCCGTTGATCTTGCCGTCCAGCGTCACAGGGCGGGCCAGGTAATAACCCAACTTGGCGCTGGTGACGCCTTTGGCGACGTAGCGTCCGCTGTGGCCGGCCAGCGCCTGTTGAAAATAGGGACGAAACTGGTAGTTCTTGCCGACAAACGAATCGGGTGCCTGCCAATTGCTCGCGGCCAGGCAGTTGCCGTTCAGGTCCATGACATAGATCACATCCACGTGGGTATTGAGCGCCGTTTCCTCCAGGATCCGGCTTTGCTCATTGGCAGCCGTTGGGTTGGGCTGGGCCAACAAGGCGCGCACGGTCTTGGACGCTGTCAGCACTTCGGGGACCAGAAAGGGACTATGCAGTTCGCGTTGCAGAAGGTTGAGACGACTGATGCTGCTGCGATCAAAGCTGGCTTCCAGGCGTTCCCGTGCAATGTGCTGCCCCTGCTGGAAAGCAGCCAGCACGCTGGCAAGTAGCACCACCACCAGCGCCGTCAGCATGGTCCGGGGCCAATTTCTGATGGCGGCAAAGCGGCTAAATGGTTTCAAGCAGGTGCTATTGGTAAATGAATCGCACATTTTAAGACGTTAAAGGGTGCTTGTTTATGGTGAGGAAAGTCGCCGCCTGCTGGGGCATATTTCGTTCCGTAATCAAAGGTAAAAAACCTAATGCGCCGCCACTAGGCCTAGTGCATAATCTTTCACGATTAGGTAAGTACTAACTTTTGGAAAAGTGAGGAAATGATGTCATCCAATATTGCTCAAGGTTCGACAAAGACACCGCAAAAGACCATTTTGGTGCCACAGGGTGAATCCTCCAAAAGGCGTCAAGCCGGTGAGGCAGCAGAGTCTCCATTGTTGAGCCCATTGGCTTTGATGGCGCTGGGTCTCACTGGGGCGGCGACGGTTGCCGTCTCCAGGGAAATGGACAGCAGCGCGGCTGCCCAAAACCAGGACAGCCCATTGCCTGATGCTGAGTTTGCCGCCCAGCCTGACCTGGTTGCTGTGGACAAAGTCGCCACCGAGAGCGCGGGCGCTGTGGCGGCGCAAATGAACGATCTCATTCAGAACTTGCTGACCGAAAAATCAGTTTCGGGTCAAGCGGGCGGCATTTCCAGCCCCGCTTCGCAAGAATTGGTCAATGCAGCCACGGGCGCGGAAGAGTTGGTGGGAGACACGGCTTCTGCTGAGCTGGTTCAAATGGCTGGTGGTGGTGCCGCCAATGCTGAGGCAGAACTGCCCTTGCTTTTTGCGCAAGCCTCCAGCGCTGCCGCATCAACGGTTGCCACCGAAGGCGCTGTCGCCGCTGGCACCGGTGCGGCATCAACTTCGGCCGCTGCTGCTGCTGGTGGACTGTCTGCCGGTGCTGTTGCCGCCGCCGTTGTGGCGGGCCTGGCTGTTGCTGGCGCTGCCAGTTCTTCGTCTTCTGACGCAGCACCGTCCCAAACCTCTGATACAACGGCACCCGTGGCACCCACACTGGCCCTGACCACTGACAGCGGCACGGCGGGTGACGCCATCACCAATGTCGGCACGGTCAATGTGACCGGCCTTGAAGCCGGTGCAAGCTGGCAATACAGCGTCAATGGAGGTACCTTCACGGCTGGCACAGGCACCAGCTTTACCGTGACCGGTGACGGCGCCAAATCTGTCACGGTCAAGCAAACCGATGCGGCTGGCAATGTGAGTGCTGCAGCTACTGCCCTGGCATTCACGCTTGACACTGCTGCTGCTGCCCCTGTCTTGGCCCTGGCCACTGACAGCGGCACGTTGGCTGATGCCATCACCAATGTCGGCACGGTCAATGTGACTGGCCTTGAAGCCGGTGCAAGCTGGCAATACAGCGTGAATGGTGGTGCCTTTACGGCAGGCACAGGCGCCAGCTTGACCGTGACCGGTGACGGCGCCAAATCTGTCACGGTCAAGCAAACTGACGCGGCTGGCAATGTCAGCGCTGTATCCACTGCCTTGGCGTTTACCATCGATGCGACCGCCCCAGTGATTCAGTCATTGGCAGCACATAGCACAACCCAGTCCATCGATATCACTTTTGACAGCCCACTTGATTCGCTCAATTTGCCTGCTGTCGGCGCATTTGCCATTGCCACAGGGGGCGTCGACAACCCAGTGGCCAGTATGACCGTCATTGGCAACGTATTGACATTGACCTTGACGAATCCTTTTGCGCCGGGGGCAGTGAGCCTGACTTATACCGACCCTACAGTGGGTGATGATGCCAATGCCGCGCAAGATAGTGCTGGTAACGATGCTGTCAGCGTGATTCAGGGCACGGTGGCGGACGGTTACGTTCGCGGTGCCCAAATCTACATTGACACCAACAAGGACGGTGTTGCCGATGCGTCAGAAAAGCTGGCAGGCGTGGTCACCGATGCCAACGGCAACTTCTTCCTGCCCAGCTCAGCGCCAGCTGGCACCATCATTGCCGTGGGCGGCATCAACATCGACACCGGCGTGGCCAATACCTTGGCCCTGAAAGCGCCTACAGGTTCAACCACCATCAACCCGCTGACCACGCTGGTGCAGGCTGTCATCGACGCTGCACCCGTGGGTACAACCGTGACAGCCGCTGCTGCCGCGACAAGTGTCGCTACCGCGCTGGGCTTGACCTTGCCCACAGGCACATCGCTGACCACTTACGACCCGCTTTCAGCGACTGGCGCAGATGCCTTGGCTGCGCAAAAAGCAGCGGCCCAGGTGGCGACTGTGTTGAGCTTGGCTGGCAGTGCACCAGCCACAGGAACCACGGCAACGCAAGCGGTTGATACTGTGATCAGCAACCTTGCCACCCAGGTCAATACAGCAGTCACCAGTTCAACTCCGATTGATTTGACGGCTGGTTCGACTGTTGACAGTCTTTTTCTGGGTGCGGTAGATACCTCTGGTGCTGGTGCGCAAGCGGTAACAGATGCCAAAGCTGCCGTCACGAGTATTTCAACGGCTGTTGATTTGGCGGCTGTGTCTGCGGTTCAAAGCACTTATTTGGACAATACTGCCCCCGCTGCACCCGGGATCGATCTGGTCGGAAGCTCAGACACTGGCATGTCTGCGAATGACAACATCACCAACGACACCACCCCCACCTTGCGTGTTTCTCTCGAAGTGACCAAAACAGACGGCACGGCGGTCGTGGCTGGTGACACGGTGGCTATCAAAAACGGTTCTACCCAGATCGGTACAGCCGTCGTGACCGCCGACCATCTTGTCCAAGGTTTTGTGGATGTCACCTTGGGTGTGCAAGTTGATGGTGACTACACCTTGACAACTGTTGTAACCGACAAGGCTACTAATGCCAGCGCGGCATCGGCACCCTTGACCGTTGCTATCGACACAACGTTGGCCACGCCCACTGCAATCTTGTCTTTTGACAGCGCATTGACATCGGACGGCGTTACCAATGTGGGTACGGTCAATGTGACCGGACTTGAAGCTGGCGCTACCTGGCAATACAGCACAAACGCTGGCGTCAGTTGGGCGGCTGGCACAGGCACCAGCGTCACCCTGACCGGCGACGGCGCCAAATCAGTGACCGTGCGTCAAACGGATGTAGCAGGCAATGTCAGTGCTGTTTCCAGTGCTATCGCCTTTACTCTGGATAGCTCAGCTGCCGCACCTACTGCCGTTTTGGCCACCAACAGTGGCGTTACAAGCGATAGCATCACCAATGATGGCACGGTCAATGTGACTGGCCTGGAGAGTGGCGCATCCTGGGAATACAGCACCAATGCGGGCACCAACTGGACGGCTGGCTACGGCGCCAGCGTGACCCTGAGCGGCGACGGCGCCAAATCAGTAACCGTGCGTCAAATGGATGTGGCGGGTAACACCAGCGAAGCGTCAAGCGCACTGGCCTTTACGCTGGACAGCACCGCTGCCGCACCCACAGCCACTTTGGCCACCAACAGTGGCGCCGCAGGCGACAGCATCACCAATGTAGGTACCGTCAATGTGGCGGGCCTGGAGAGCGGGGCGACCTGGGAATACAGCACCAATGCAGGCACATCTTGGTCGGCGGGTACAGGCACCAGCGTGACCTTGACCGGCGACGGCGCCAAATCGGTGACGGTGCGTCAAACGGATGTGGCGGGCAACACCAGCCTAGCTTCTGGCGCGGTGGAATTCGTTCTTGACGGCGGTGCACCCACAGTAACCCCCTCATCACCCGCCGATGGTGGTCTCACACTCGGCCTGGCGGCCAACCTGGTGTTGAGTGCGACTGAAACCCTGGTCAAGGGCAGCGGCACGATCTCCATCTTCAAGGCTGACAACAGCCTGGTGGAAACCATTGACATCAATGGCAGCCAGGTCAGCATCACTGGCACAGGCGCCAACACACAAATCAGCATCAACCCCAGCGCTGATCTGACCAAAGACGCCCAGTACTACGTCCAGGTCAGCAGTGGCGCGTTCACTGACGTGGCGGGTAATGCTTGGGCTGGTATTGCAGACGCGACCAGTTGGAGCTTTACCGGTGCTGGTGCGACGGTTGTGGTTGGTAACGTGGCGGGTGATGACACCGTCAACCTGGTCGAGTCAGGCCAGCCCATCACTGTCACCGGCACCCTGGGTGCGGAGGCAAGCGTGCTGGCTGCCTACACCGCAGCTGACATGACGGCTGTGCTGAATCCGGCAACTGGCGCGGCTGTGACCCTGACCAACCTCAGCTACAGCTACACCAGCGGCGTGACCGGTACCTGGAGTGCCGTTGTTCCGGCCTCAGCCCTCAGCGGCACGGGCGATTACACGCTGAACGTCAGCTTCACAGGTGCAACTGGTACGGCTGCTGAGGGTATTGTGGGCGTGGGCACCAAAACTGTTCATGTTGATACGGAAGTGGTCACCCCAAGCTTGGGCTTCACTGACAGTGGCGCTGCTGGCGACAGTGTTACCAACGTCGGTACGGTCAACGTGACTGGACTTGAGGCCGGTGCCACCTGGCAGTATCAGGTGGATGGCGGCACATTCACTACCGGTACAAACACCAGCATTGCTTTGACTGGTGATGGTCTCAAATCGGTCGTAGTCCGGCAAACGGATGCGGCTGGCAATGCCAGTGCAAATTCTGCAGCCTTGAGCTTCACACTTGACACCACATTGACGACGCCAACCGTGGCGCTGGCCGTGGACTCGGGCACCAACACCTCGGACAATATCACCAATGACGCCAGCGCGTTGACCCTGAGTACAGCGTCTGAGGCGGTCAGCCGCACCTACAGTGTTGATGGCGGTACGGCCAGTGCCGGTTACGGTGCACCTACCGCAGACGGCAGCCACACCGTGGTGGTTACCGACACCGACACCGCTGGCAACAGCGCTTCAAGCACCATCTTGACCTTTACCCTGGACACCACATTGACGGCGCCAACCGTGGCGCTGGCCGTGGACTCGGGCACCAACACGACGGACAAGCTTACCAATGACGCCGGCGCGTTGACCCTGAGTACAGCATCCGAGACGGTCAGCCGCACTTACAGTGTTGATGGCGGCACGGCCAGCGCCAGTTACGTCGCTCCCACCGTGGACGGCAGCCACACGGTGGTGGTGACCGATACCGACACCGCTGGCAACAGCGCATCAAGCACCACCTTAACCTTTATGCTGGACAAAACTGTGGCGACGCCGACGGTGGCACTGGCCGTGGACTCGGGCACCAACACCACTGACAAGGTGACTAACGACGTCAGCACATTGACCCTGAGTACTGCGTCTGAAACGGTCACCCGTACTTACAGTGTTGATGGTGGCACAGCCAGTGCCAGCTACGTTGCGCCCACTGTGGACGGCAGCCACACGGTGGTGGTTACCGACACCGACACCGCTGGCAACAGCGCATCAAGCACTACCTTAACCTTTATGCTGGACAAAACTGTGGCGACGCCGACGGTGGCGCTGGCCGTGGACTCGGGCACTAACGCCGCTGACACGGTGACTAACGACGCCAGCACATTGACCCTGGGTACTGCGTCTGAAACGGTCACCCGTACTTACAGTGTTGATGGCGGCACGGCCAATGCCAGCTACGTCGCTCCCACCGCAGACGGCAGCCATACTGTGGTGGTCACCGACACCGACATCGCTGGCAACAGCGCGTCAAGCACCACCTTGACCTTCACGTTGGACAAAACGGTCCTCGTGCCAACCGTGGCGCTAACCAGTGACACGGGCACAAGCAACAGCGACAAGATCACCAGCAGCGGCGCCGTGACCGTCGCGGGTACTGAATCAGGTGCGCTTGTTGAGTACAGCACCAACAGTGGCAGCACCTGGACCACCAGTTTCACTGCAGTGGCCGGGAGTAACACGGTCCAGGTGCGTCAAACCGATGTGGCTGGCAATGTGAGCGCAGCGTCGACTGCCTTGACGTTTACGTTGGATACCGCAGCCCCGACTGTGGTGATCAACGAACCCAACACCGCACCAAATGCCACGACCGGTGCCTTGACCTTTGGGTTCACGTTCAGTGAGGCCGTGACAGGTTTTGATGCGACCGACGTCACCGTGGGCAATGGCACCAAGGGAAGCGTGGTCAAGATTGATGACAGCCATTACAGCCTTGAGGTGACGCCCACATCGTCAAACACGCCTTTGAACCTCACGGTGGCGGTGCCGGCAACCGGCGCCACAGACATCGCAGGCAATACCTCTGCCGCAGCCAACCAATTTTTGGCCTCCATCCTCTATGGAACTGCGGGTAACGATACCCTGACGGTCGGCCCCAGCCTGGACCATATTTTCCTGGGCGCGGGTGCCGATGTGCTCAAGCTGACCTCTGCGGCCGATTCCACTGCGGCCCTGCCAGACGACGTGCTTGATTTTGGCCAAGGTGACATGATTGATTTGTCGGCCTTGCTAAGTACGGGGGGCAGTGGCTACACCGGCAGTGCATTGGGAGATTCCGGGGCGGGTTTTGTGGAGCTGAAAAATGTGACGCTGGTGCAGAACACCACAAACAGCACCACTTTGGTGAAGTTTGATGTGCATTTTGATGCTGCATCTGTTGGCGGATCTGGGGTCAGTGGTGCCGTGATAGATTTGGTTTACAACTATTCTGCAGTTTCTGTTGCGCAGGCAGTGAGTCCAACATTTGTCGATCAAGTTTTTGGAAGTACTACAAACGTCTGGTCCAACGTGGTGGGTAATCTATCTGGTGCAACAGCAAATGGCAAGATTGCATTAACCGCAGATTTAACGGCAGGTAACCCAATCATCGATGCAAATGGAAAAGCTTTGGCGGTTACGTTGGTCGTGAATGGTTTGGTCAATAGCTTTGATGTGGGTCTTGAGGCTGTGGCCAATGGCGGTACCACGGCCATTACCACTGCTGACAATGTGACTCACAACGTCGACGTCGGCATCACCAAAACCGCTGGTGTCACCATCGGGGCGACCGGCACGCTGGAAATCATCACCGACACCGGTACCCTGGGTACTGTAGGCGACAACCAGTTGCACATGGTTTCCACCTACGACACTCAGAACAACACCACCCATCTGCAAGTGCAATACGACACTAACTCTGCCTTCGGTACTGGTAATACCACTCTCAGCAGCGTCATTGCCCTTGACTTTGACGGTGACGTGACGGCTAACCTGACGCCGGCTCATCTGACTTTCATCTGATGTCGTTTTCTTGTGTTGCGTGCCCCCGCAAGGGGGCACGTTTGTTGTCTGCGGTCGGGTTGATGTTGGCAAGCCTTGGCCCGGGCAGCGCCCAGGCCGCAGTGGCGCAGCCGACCGTCAAGCCTGGCAAGATTGCCGAGACTTACGAGCAATTGCGCGTCACCGAAGTGGCTGACCAACTCATTCGCTACCTGGGTGAAGCGGGTCAGTGGGTCGACCAGCCCGAGGTACGCCTGCCGGTGCAGGCGCTTGCCCCCAAAATTCGTGCCGCCGTGCTGGCCCACCCCGAGGTGCGTTTGTCGCAAGAGCAGCGCGCCACGGCCAAAATCGCCACCCGTGAGGCCTATGCTGGTTTCTTGCCGCAGGCCTCGGTCAATGTGGAATCTGGCAAGCGAAATTTTGACGAAGTCAACACGCCCTGGAACTACTCTCCGGCGCACGTAGACAGCTCAAAAGCCGTGGCCTTGTCGGCGCGCCAGTTGATTTACGACTTTGGCGCCGTGCGTGGCACGGTAGATGCGCGTACGGCGCTTGAAACTGCGGCACAGGCCAGGGCCGAGCTCAAAACTTCCGAGCTCACGCTGCGTGCCCTCACCGCTTGGCTTGAGATGTTTCGGGGCCGCCAACTGTTGGTGCTCACCGACATGAACGTGCAGTCGCGCCAGCAAATCTTGTCGTTCATTACCGAGCGGGCGCAACTGGGCGGCAGCGCGCAGAGCGACGTGCTGCGTGCGCGGGCCCGGCTGTCTGATGCCCAGGTGGCCGCCGTGGCAGCACAAACCCAGCTTTCTGCCGCCGAAGCGGTGTATTTTGAGGTCTTCAACGAGGCGCCGCCGACCCAGTTGGCACTGCCGCAACTGACCTTGGTGTCGCTGCAGCGTTATGCCAACCTGGGCGAACTGTTTGAGCGCAGTGCGCAATTGGCCGAAGCCCGCGCCCAGACCAAAGCCGCCGGTTTTGAGGCGAAAGCCGCCGCGGCCTCGCTGCTGCCCAGCATTGCGCTGGACGTCACTGCGCGTCGCCGTGACTTGGGCGGGCAGGGCATTGCCGGAACCGACTGGACGGCGGGTATCAACATGAAGCAAAACCTGTATTCGGGCGGTGCCGATGTGGCGCGCAAACAGCAGGCAGAGCAGCGCGCCATAGAGAGCCAGTTGTCAGAGGACAACCTCAGGCGCCAACTGGAGCGGGCGCTGGCCCAGTCGGTGGCCGATGTCAAAAGCAGCAGCGCTGCCGTGGCGGCGCGTAAAGACGCTGCCCAGGTGGCCGCAGTGGCACTGGAGGCCGTGCGCGAGCAGTTTGCCTTTCGCCGCGGCTCTTTGCTTGACCTGCTGCGGGCGCAAGAAGAGCTTTATATTGCCGGGCGTGATCTGATCGACGGCGTGGTTGACCATTCCCTGGTGCGCTACCGTCTGCTGCACCTGGCCATGGAGCTCAACCCCATGTTTGACGTCCCGGTGGAACGTCCCGAAACCCTGAATTGATGCCATGAAGAACGAATCACCGCAAGTGCTCCACGACGCCTTGCAAGCCTGTTTACGCGCCGTTTTGGCCTGGCATGAGCAGCCCTTGTCTAGCGCTTCCATGCGCTCGCGTCTGGGTGGCCACACCATGTGGTCGCAAGACACCCTGATAGAAGCCGCCGACAGCCTGGGTTATGACGTGGCGCCCGGTCGCATTGACCCGGCTTTGCCTTGCTTGCCGCCGTTGCCCGCTATTTGCTACACCCATGAAGGCACGGCCATTGTGGTGCTGGCCTATGAGAGCGAAAACCAGGTGCTGGTGGTGGACCCCGAGCGCTCTGAAAAGCCGGAGCCCGCCAAGCTGTCAGATGTGTTTGCCCGCTTGAGCGGCAACACGCTGAGCCTGAGTCGGCGCGGTTTGGGCAGTGTTGCTGGCGACCCGGCCACCAAAGCACCCACCAGCCGCCATGGCCACTGGTTTTGGGGCCCGATCATTCGCTTGCGCTGGGTCTATTTGCAGGTGGCGCTGGCGGCCCTGTTGGTCAACTTGTTTGCGCTGGCCAGCTCGGTCTTTTCAATGATCGTGTATGACCGCGTCATCCCCAACAACGCCACCGACACGCTGATTGCGCTGCTCATTGGGGTGTCGATCATCTTTGTCAGCGACTTTGTTATTCGCACGGTGCGAGGCTACTTTCTGGACCTGGCCAGCGCCAAGGCCGATGCGGCCATTGCCGACGCGCTGTTCGAGCAAATCCTCGACGCCCAATTACACACGCGCCGCGGCAGCAGTGGTGCACTGGCCAGCATCATGAAAGAGTTTGAGTCGATTCGTGACTTTTTGACCTCGGCCACGCTCACCACTTTTATTGACATCCCGTTTTCGATTTTGTTTTTGGTGGTGATCTGGCTTATTGGCGGGCCCATGGCCTATGTGCCCCTGATTGCGATACCCGTCATGCTGCTGGCGGGCTTGCTGGTGCAGCCGCAGCTTAAAAAACTCATGCAGGAGTCGCAACAGGACGGCCACCACAAACACGCCATTCTGGTCGAAACCCTGAGCGGGCTGGAGACCATCAAGTCCCTGGGGGCGGGCGCCTTGATGCGTCGGCGCTGGCAAGACGCGGTGGTGCACCAGTCCAACGTGGGGCTCAAGTCACGTATGTTGGCCCAGCTGGCGACCAATGTGGCCAACATGTCGCAGCAGTTTGTGCAGGTGGCGGTGGTGTCGGTAGGGGCGTTTCTGGTGCGCGACGGCGAGCTTGGCTTTGGCGCCATCATTGCCTGCACTATTTTGTCGGGGCGGGCCATTGCCCCCATTGCCCAAATTACCCAGTTGCTCACGCGCATGAATCAAACCACCGTGAGCTACCGTGCCCTGAGCGATTTGATGCACCAGGAGCGCGAGCACGAACATGGCAAGGTCTATATGGCGCGGCCCAATTTTCAGGGCAGCATTGAGTTCAGGGATGTCACGTTTACCTACCCCGGTGCCTCCAAACCGACGCTGGACAAAGTCTCTTTCAGCATCGCGCCCGGTGAAAAGGTGGCCATTGTGGGCAAGGTGGGCTCTGGCAAGACCACGGTGTCCAAGCTGATTCTGGGGCTGTACAAACCCGACTCGGGTACGGTCTTGATGGACGGCGTGGATGTGCGCCAGATCGACCCCGCCGACCTGCGCCGCGAATTGGGCGTGGTGCTGCAAGAGGTCTGGCTGATCGGTGGCACCGTCAAGCAAAACATTGCCCTGGGCGGCAACTACCCCACCGACGAAGAAATCCTGCGCGCCGCGCAAATCTCGGGAGTGGACGAATTTGTGCGCCAGCACCCCGAGGGTTACGGCCTGCGCCTGGGTGAGCGCGGCGAGGGCCTGTCTGGCGGCCAGCGCCAGGCCATTGCGGTGGCGCGCGCCCTGCTGGGCAAGCCCAAAATTTTGCTTTTTGACGAGGCCACCAGTGCCATGGACATGGGCTCCGAGACCGCGCTGTTGCAACGCCTGAGCAAAGAAATTGGCGACTGCACCTTTGTCACCATCACCCACAAGGCCAGTTTGCTGCAAATTGTCAACAAAATCATCGTCATCGATCAAGGCAAGGTGGTCATGCAAGGCACGCCAGAACAATTGATGCGTGCCCAGCAAACCCAGCAGCCAGCCAACTAGATATGTTTACCAACTTACAAGCCCGCCTGAAAAACTGGGTCGATCACTACGCCGGCACGGCTGCCACCACGGTGGCGGGCAGCGCGGCCGATGCGGGGCAAGTCAGCCGCGCGTCTTTGTTCATGCTGTGGTCCATTACCGGCTTTTTTGTCGTGATGTTCATCTGGATCGCCGTGGCCGAGGTTGACAACGTGACCCGCGCCGACGGCCGTGTCATACCGTCAGCCAAGATGCAGGTGATTCAAAACCTGGAGGGCGGTATCGTGTCTGAGATTTTGGTCAAGCAAGGCCAAAGTGTGCAGGCCGGCCAGCGTCTGGTGGCACTGAGTTCCGTACAACATGATGGTGACATGAAATCGCGCCAGCAGCAGGTGCTGGCCCTTGAAGCCCGCGCCGCCCGCCTGAGCGCATTGGCCAGCGGCCAGGCGCCCAAGTTCCCGCAGAGCGTGACCAGCACGGCCCCCGAACTGGTGGCGGTGGAAACCGCCAGTTACCTGTCGAAAAAACTTGAGCAAGAGTCCCAGGTGAGTGTGCTCAGTGCCCAGGTTGAGCAAAAAAACCGCGAGCTGGAAGAGTCGCGCATCAGCCTGCAAGCCACCCAGAAAAGCTTGGAACTGGGCCGCGAAGAGCGTGCCACCGTGGCCCGCATGGTTGAGCGCGGGCTGGAGCCGCGCCTGGAATTGGTGCGCATCGACCGCAGCTTTGCCGAACAAGAAGGCCGGGCCCAAGCGGCCGGTGTGGCCATTGAGCGCCTGCGCTCGGCCATCAACGAAATCACGGCACGCAAAGAAGCGGTGGTGCGCCAGTTTCGGTCTGAAGCCCTGAATGAGCTTAACCGCACCATGGCCGACCTGGGGCCGCTGCAGCAGTCCATGCCGGCACTGCTGGACAAAGTGGCCCGCACCGAAATCAAGGCCCCCATGAAAGGCATTGTGAACCGCGTGTTTGTGACCACCCTGGGTGGCACCGTGCGCCCGGGCGACCCCATTGTGGAAGTGGTACCGGGTGACGATGAACTGGTGGTCGAGGCGTTGGTCAACCCCAAAGACATCGGTTTTGTCAAGCTGGGGCAGTTGGCGCGTGTCAAGATCACCGCCTACGACTACTCGATATTTGGCTCGATGGAAGGCACCGTGCAAAGCATCAGCGCTGACGCCGTGCCCAACGAAAAAGGCGAGGCATTTTTTCAGGTGCGCATCACCACCAAGACCAAGACGATTGAAGCCATCGACAAAAAGCTGCCCATCATGCCCGGCATGCAGGCCCAAATTGACATCATCACCGGCAAGAAAACCATTCTGCAGTTTTTGTCCAAACCCATTGTGGCGGTGAAAGAAAACGCGTTCCGGGAGCGTTGATCTGCTCAGGATTGCGTCTGTTTGATGCCCTGCACGGTCTGGTTGGCGCTCAAGCAAAGCGTTACCATGATCCAATGGACGAATTCGTTAACACCGCTGGCCCGAATCAACCCGACATCCGCGACACACTGTGCGGCTAACGGTGCCAGCAGGTCTGCCAAAATCGGGCCATGAAGCGCAAAAAACTCTCGGTTGGCATTCAGACTCTGCGTGAAATTCGCGAAGAAAGTTATCAGTCGGTGGGTTTGTGACAAATTTATTTCAATCACCATGACGCAGCGCAAATTCCTTTTTATCCATCAGAACTTTCCAGGCCAGTTTGTCCATGTGGTGGCCGAACTGGTGCGCCTGGGTCACGAGGTGGTGGCGCTGGGCATCAAAGGCCGGGGTGTGCCCGGGGTGCGTTTGCTGCGTTATGCGCCCAAGGCACCGGCCAGGGTTTCGGACGTTTCTGAGGCGCGCGATTTTGAGGCCAAAATTGTGCGCGGCATGGCTTGCGCGCAGGCCATGGCGCAGCTCCAGGCTGAAGGTTTTGTGCCGGACACCGTCGTGGCCCACCCCGGCTGGGGTGAGTCGCTGTTTTGCAAAGATGTCTGGCCGACGGCCAGGCTCATCATGTTTGCCGAGTTTTTTTACTCGGCCAGCGGTGCCGACTACAACTTTGACCCCGAGTTTGCCCACGACTCCTTGAGCGCTCGAGCGCGCTTGCGGCTAAAAAACAGCGTGCACTTGCAGGCCCTGCACGCCGCCGATGCGGTTTACAGCCCGACGCAATGGCAGCGTAGCCAGTTGCCGCCTGAATACCTGGCCAAAACAAGCGTCATTTTTGACGGCATAGACACCCGTGCGGTGGCGCCCCAGCCGCAGGCCAGCATTCATTTGCGCCGTGACAAGCTCACCTTGACGGTGGCAGATGAAGTGATCACCTTTGTCAACCGCAACCTGGAGCCCTACCGGGGGTTTCACGCGTTCATGCGTGCGCTGCCCGACATGCTGCAACAGCGCCCGCAGGCGCATTGCCTGATTGTTGGGCAAGACGATGTGAGCTACGGCACACCCCCCAAGTCGGGCGGCACCTGGCGCGAGGTGATGCTGGCCGAAGTGGGCCAGCGCTTGCCCATGGAACGTGTCCACTTTTTGGGCCGCCTGGCGTATGACGATTACTTGCGGGTGATTCAGATTTCACGCTGCCATGTGTACCTGACTTACCCCTTTGTGTTGTCCTGGAGCTGCCTGGAAGCCATGAGCGCGGGCCGGGTGGTGGTGGCCAGCAACACCGGCCCGGTGCAAGAGGTGATCACGCACGGGGTGAATGGTTTGTTGTTTGATTTTTTTGATACCGACGCCCTTGTCAACCAGGTTGTCAGTGTGCTGGCTGCGCCCGACAACTACGCCCACCTGGGCCGGCAAGCCCGTCAAACCGTGCTTGAAAAATACGACCTGCAAAGCCGTTGCCTGCCGCAGTTGCTGGCCTTGTTGGGTGTTCAATCGTCGCCCGAGTGAAATCTGGGGCACTAAGTGTGGCTTTTTTTTGGCGCAGCTTGATGTCAAAATCAGCCCATGAACAATGATCTAAAGCAACTGATTGCAACGGATGGCCCCATCGTCAGCGCGATTCGCGCGCGGTTTCCCCAGACCATTGCCATTTACGCCTTTGGTAGCCAAATTCGGGGCCAGGCTAATGCCGACAGTGATCTGGACCTGGCGGTGTTGGTGGCGGGATATGCAGATCCCTTGCTTGTCTGGGACTTGTCGGCCGACCTGGCCGACCTGGCTGGTTGCAACGTTGATTTGCTTGACCTGCGTGCGGCGTCCACCGTCATGCAGTACCAGGTGATCGCCACCGGTGTCCGCCTATGGGCCGCAGGCGTGCAAGCGGGGTTGTTTGCGTGTTACGTGCTCAGTGAGAAAACCGCATTGGATACAGCCCGTTCCCCTTTGTTGGCCGACATTGAGCGCACAGGGAGGGTCTATGCCAGATGATGTGTTGCTGAACAAAGCCGCTACGGTCGAGCGCTGTGTCGCCCGTGCGCGCGAAGAATACGCGCACAACCCGAGCACCTTTGTCACCGATTACACCCGGCAGGACGCCGCCACCATGAATGTTCAGCGCGCCTGCGAGGCTGTGTTGGACATGGGCCAACATGTGGTGCACCGAGACCGTTTGGGCGTGCCGCAAAGTGCGCGCGATGTGTTTGACCTGTTGGTCCGCAGCCACTGGCTGCAACCGGCGCAGGCCGATGCACTCAAGCGCATGGTCGCCTTTCGCAATATTGCGGTGCATGACTATCAAGCCCTTTCGCTCCCTATTTTGGTGGGGGTAATCACCGGGCATCTGGATGAATTTATCGACTTTACACAAACCATTTTGAAGCAGGACGCCGCGTGGCGTAAGTGATCATGAATGTAGTGGGTAACGCAAGCGACCAAGATTTGCCAGGAACTGTCGAAGCCGACACCCTTGACGGCGGCGCTGGTAATGACACCATGTACGGCGGCACTGGGAACGACACCTATCTTTTTAGGGTGGGCTCCGGTGTAGACCAGGTGCAAGACTACGACACCACTGTGGGCAATGTCGACACCGTGCAATTTCTTGATGTGGCGTCAAGCGCGCTCAGGGCGATTGAGACCATTGGCTGGGACCTCATCCTGAAGTACGGCACAAATGACCAACTCACGCTCCAAACCTATTTTTATACCGACAGCGCTGACTATCAGGTCGAGCTGATCACCTTCAGTGACGGTGTGACCTGGACCAGGGCCGACATCACTAGCCGAGTGATTGCCAATGGCACTGAGGGCGACGACACGCTGTATGGCGGCAACGACCGCGGCAACCGCATCTACGGTCTGGGCGGCACCGACATTCTGTTTGGCGGGGCGCTGAATGACTTGCTTGACGGCGGTGACGGCAACGACACCTTGTACGACCAAACCACGGGCAACGACACGCTGTTGGGTGGTCTGGGTAACGATTACCTGTCCAGCTACCTTAGTACCGGTGCCGACAGCCTGGACGGTGGTGATGGCAATGACACACTGTTTGGCGGCCTGGGCAACGATACTTTGGTGGGCGGTTTGGGTGATGACCTGATGGATGGGCTTGAGGGCAACGACAGCTTGACTGGCGGCGGCGGCGCCGACACCCTATATGGCGGCGACCTCAACGATCTGCTTGACGGCGGTGACGGCAACGACACCTTGTACGACCAGACCGCGGGCATCGACACCCTGATCGGTGGCCTGGGCAACGATTACCTGTCCAGCTACCTCAGTACCGGTGCCGATAGCCTGGACGGTGGTGAGGGCAATGACTCGCTGTACGGCAGCACGGGCAATGACACCTTGAGTGGTGGCAGCGGCATGGATGTTCTTTATGGCGGCGACGGGGACGACGTTTACCTGATTGGCAGCCGGGACTTTGATATTTTTGACTCGGCTGGCAACGATTCGGCCATTATCAGCACCAGCTTTGTCAAACTGCCAACAAGCATTGAGGGCGTGAGCTTTGTGGATGGCGCGCAGGCCTTGCCGTACTGGATTGATGCCTTGTTGCCAGACAGTGCGGCCGGTAATGCTTTCACACGGTTGCTAGCTTCGGGCCAGACTTTTGGTTACGCCTACCCGACTAGCTTGCCCAGCTATGACACCACCCCGGAAAACGCCAGCGGATTCACACCGTTTAATGAGCTGCAAAAGTTGTTTTCCAAGCAAGCGCTGGTCTACATTTCGTCGGTGCTGAACCTGAGTTTTGTCGAGGTGGCAGACGTAGACAGTGCCAACACCATTTCTTTTGGCAACAACGTCCAGGTGGCTAGTGCGGGTTATGCCGTTTACCCAAACAGCAGTTCTGTGGGCAGCGATGTTTTTATCAGCAGTACCGCAGCCAATTTGGCGCCAGCAGAGGGCGACTACAGCGCCCTGACGCTGATCCACGAGCTGGGCCATGCCCTGGGTTTGAAACATCCGTTTGCCGAAGCTGATGCGGTCGGCGTCCAGGGGGAGGGGCCCTTTTTGCTCACCTCCGAGGACAGCACCACCTGGACAGTAGAAAGCTACAACAGCAGTCCGGCGCATTACCACCTGGCTTACAGCCCGCTGGATATTGCCGCATTGCAGTACCTGTATGGGCCCAGCGCCACGGCAAGAGTGGGCGACGACAGCTACGCGATCAGCGCCACGTCAAGCAATTTTGTCTGGGACGGTGCCGGCCTGGACACCCTGGATGCCAGTGCCCTGACACAAGCCGTCACCTTGTATCTGACGCCCGGCTACTGGGGTTTTGTGGGCAGCAAGACGGCCACCATTACCGAACCCGGCCAGGTGACCGTTAATTTTGGTACGCTCATCGAGAATGTCACAGGCGGCTCGGGCAGCGACGTTTTATATGGCAACAGTGCCGACAACCGTCTGGTTGGCAATGCGGGTAACGACACGCTGGACGGGGGCGATGGGCATGATCAGGTTGTTTACGCTGGCCCGGCCACCAACTACACGGTTGACACCACCCAGAGCGTCTGGACGGTCACCGACAACGTCGGCTCGGACGGCACCGACACCTTGACCAACATCGAAACACTGGTTTTTGCCGCTGCGCCGCCCGCCGTGGGCAAAACGGTTGACTTGCTGGCCTACAGCTGGAAGGCCCATACGCTGCTGGACGGTGTTGCCGTGCGCGCAGGGGCGCTGGCTGCCACCACAGACAGCGGTGGTACTACCAGCTTGACCAATGTGACCGATGCCAGCTTAGGCCTGGTTGCCGACCGCACCATCCCCGCAGCCGAGTCGGCGGCTACCGCCAACGCCGTCAATTTGCAAGACGCCATTGCTGTTCTCAAAATGATTGTGGGCCTGGACGTGAACGGTGCCAATCAACCCCTTTCGCCTTACCAAATCCTGGCCGCCGACTTTGATGGCAGCGGCAGCGTGGGCCTGACGGATGCCATTGGTGTACTCAAACATGTGGTGGGGTTACCAACCACCGCGCCCGCCTGGTACTTTGTCAGTGAAACCAGTGCCAGCCCCACATGGCCACCCATTGTCAACGCAGACCTGAGCGGTGCCAGCCCGGTGCCTGTGGGGCTGGTCGGGTATTTGGCTGGGGACGTGGATGGCAGTTATGCCGGTGCCGGTGCCGCCAGTGTGCTGCCCGCGTCCTATTTTGATACGCTCATTAACAACCATCCCGGTTTAAGCTATTCGCAGTTTGGAATCTATGCCTGAAAATGTGATTGACACAGTGGCACCTGTGGTGCCCCGGCTCGTTACCGGTGCGGCTTTCAAGGCCCTGCAAGACCCGCAAGTCACGATCTACACCAGTCTGGGCAATGTGATGCTGGAGCTCAACACCAGCCGGGCCCCGGTCACCGTCGCCAACCTACTGGCCTATACCTACGACGGGTTTTACAGCAACACCCTGTTTCACCGCGTGATAGATGGCTTTATGGTGCAAGGTGGCGGCCTGACGGCTGGCCTGCTGCCCAAGCTGCAAACCTACAGCAGCATACCGCTCGAATCCAACAACGGTTTGCTCAATGTGCGCGGCACCGTGGCCATGGCGCGCACCAGCAGCCCTGACAGCGCCAGTTCGCAGTTTTTTGTCAATCTGGTGGATAACTCTTTTTTGAATTTCACCAGCGCCACGTCGCCCGGTTATGCCGTGTTTGGCAAGGTGGTCACCGGCATGGCAGTGATTGACACCATGGCCAAGGTATTGACCGGGACCGTGGGTGCTTATGCCGACGTGCCGGTGACCAATATTGTGCTGAGCGCAGTGGTGCAAACTGCGGTGGGTCGCAGTATTTCCAATACCGGCACCTTTGCTGTGGCCGACCTGGAGGCAGGTGGGCGTTTTGACTACAGCCTGGACGGCGGCTTGAACTGGCTGGCGGGTGCGGGCGGCAGCTTTACCGTGCCCGTGGGCAGTTATGCCGCAGGGGCGATTCAAGTGCGGCAATTCGACGCAGCGGGTAATCAGAGTGATACGGTGGCCCGGTTTTTGGACACGCTCGACGTCAACCCTGTAAATAACGTCAACGTCAACCATGCCACCACGGGCAATGTCTACGTGTTTGGCACCGCCACACTGGGTCAGACGCTCAGCGCCGACACGTCTCGCCTGGCCGATGCCGATGGTGCTGGCAATTTGGCGACGCCAAGCTACCAATGGCTGCGCGGTGGCGACTACATTGCGGGCGCCACCGCCAGCAGCTACATGCTGGGCGCCGATGACGTGGGTGCCTCCATCAGTGTGCGTGTGCGCTACACCGATGCTTTGGGCCGGGTTGAAAACCTGATGTCTGCCGGCAACGATTTGCGGGGCGATGCCAATGCCAATGTGCTCACGGGCTCAGACGACGGTGACCAGTTGCTGGGCCTGGGCGGCAACGACACCCTCCAGGGCGGCAGGGGAAACGACGTGCTGGATGGGGGGGACGGCGTCGACATAGCCCGCTTTGTGGGTGGTGTCGGCAACTACGCGGGTTATGCCAGCACGGCCGGTTTTGTGCTGCGCGACACCACAGGTGTTGACGGCATTGACACCGTTAAAAACATTGACACGCTGGTCTTTACCAACGCGGCCATTGCCCTCGGCCCGCAGGCAGACTTTGTGGCCTACAGCTGGAAGGCACACATCCTGATAGAGGGCGTCAGTGTCAGCGGCGGCAACCTGTACGGCGTGACCGACGGCGCCGGCAGCGCCATTTTTCCGGCGGTGCTCAGTGCACAGCAGACCCTGGCCGCCAGCCTTGCCGTCCCGACCACAGAGGCCAGCGCCACCGCCAGCGCCGTCAATTTGCAAGACGCCATTGCCATCCTCAAAATGATCGTCGGCCTGGATGTGAATGGCGCCGGCAAACCGGTGTCACCGTATCAAATCCTGGCCGCAGATATGGATGGCGACGGCGCGGTGGGCCTGACCGACGCCATTGGTGTGCTCAAGCATGTGGTGGGTTTGACGGCACCGGCACCGACCTGGCATTTTGTGAATGAACTTGATGCCACGGTGCCTGCCAAAACGGGCCTGAACCCCGGCCTGGCGCAAACCACTTTTAACGTTGATCTGGCCAGCAGCAGCCCGGTGCATGTGGGCCTGGTGGGTTACCTGAGCGGCGATGTGGACGGCAGCTTTGCCGGGGCGGCCGGGGCGCAAGACCTGGATGTGGCGCAGCCGGGGTATTTCACCGCGCTGCTTGGCCAGCACCCCGAGCTGAATGCCGCGCAGTTCGGGATTTATGCCTGACGGCTGCGACTGACAAATTTCCTTGCACCCTGTCCAACGGTTTTAACACCAAAGAGCCGAGCTGACAGTGCTAATTCGGACTGCTGTAGGGCCAACTTCAGTCGGCCAGGCGGACTTCATGGTTCGGGATGGCCTTGCAATCATGACGTTTGATTTGTTTACGAGCACATAATTTTTTTAACCCCTGTTCAAATTCAGGAATTAACGTTAAATTTGCACTCGTTGACGACACTTTCGTTTTTTAAAGAGAGATAAGCATGGCTACATTCAATGGTACAGCTGACGGTGACAGTTTGAGCGGCGTTGCAGGCGACGACACCTACCAACTGGGCGCGGGTAATGACACCATTACTTACGCCGCCACGGTGGATGCAAATGGCCTATTGACCTGGGATCATGGCTTTGACACGATTATTTCAACCGATGGTGGCCTGGGTTTGCCCAATTACGACAAAATCATCTTGGGTTTTTCGCCTGACTATATTTATGGGCGAAAAGTGGGTGCTGACTTTCAGCTTAGCATCTACGCCATGCCTATCAACGGCGACTCGGATCCGGGTGCCACAGGGGAAGTGGGCCGCATCACGCTGGCCAATGCCTTTACCGACAACCCGGCCGACCGTCTTGCCCGAATTGAAGGTTTGAATGGATTTTATTTTGAGGCCATTGCGGTACCCACCGCCGATGTCTATGGCCACACCGCCATTTACAAGTCGTATTCAGCGGGTGACGCCACCAGTAACGTGGCCTACTGGGAAGACTACCAGGACATCAATTTCAACAACACCTTTAACCTTGAGGTGTTCAAGGATGGCACGGCGCGTGCCCACTATTACGACACCAATCCGGCGCGCCCTGGCACCCAGATCGAAATGACCTACGCCAATTACGGCACAGCCAGTCAATTTGTGACCAATACCAATACCTATGTGCTGATTTCCGGCACGGAAGGCCCTGACCTTGTGAATGGCACGCCGGGAGCTGAAAACCTGGAAGGCCTGGGCGGTAATGACACACTTTTGGCCGGCGACGGCGATGACCAGCTCAGGGGCGGTGCGGGTGATGATTCGCTGGACGGTGGTACCGGTTATGACAGTGTTCAATTCTGGAGCGCCTCCGGCCCAGTGACGGTTAACCTGGCGACTGGCACGGCCAGCGGTGACGGCAATGACATCCTGGTCAGCATTGAAAACATCAATGGCAGCAACCATGCCGACACCCTGATTGGTGATGCCAATAGCAACTATTTGTCGGGTGGACAGGGCAACGACACCCTGACAGGCGGTGCTGGAACAGATTATTTTCAGGTCCGCGACGACAGCAATGACAATTCGACCGACACCATCACCGACTTCCAGGCGGGTGAAACATATATGGGCGGTGATCAGCTCAATATTCCGACCTGGCTGTTCTCCAACTATTCCCAGGGCGGCATGACCACGCAAGGGGATAACCCGTTTGTTACGGGTCATGCCCGCTTGGTTGAGTCGGGCGCCAATACAGTGCTTGAACTGGATATGGATGGCGCAGCGGGCACGCTGCAAGGGTTCCAGCAGGCGGCTATCTTGTTGAATGTCGCCAAAACCAGTTTGACATCCAGCAACCTGAATGGTTTTGATCCGAACGCGACCCCCATCCTTGGCACCCCTGATAGCGACACCTTAACGGGCACTGCGGGCGATGACTACATCAACGGTGGCGCGGGTAATGACATCTTGTTCGGGCTGGACGGCAACGACACCTTGCTGGGTGGTGCCGGTGCTGACCTGCTGGTGGGTGGCGCAGGATATGACATGCTCGATGGCGGTGTGGTGACCGACCCCGTCTTTGGTTCCGACACCAATACGGTCAGTTACGGTGACGCCGCCGCCGGCGTGAACGTCAACCTTTATGGCATTTACGGGGATGGCAGTTTGGGCAGTGGTTATGCCTGGGGTGATGCCACGGGCAATGACACGCTAAAGAACATCAGCACCATCCAGGGTTCTGCCTTTAAAGACACCATCATCGGCAGCAGTGCCTCTATTTTTGAGGTGATTGATGGGGGTGCCGGTGACGACATGCTGGATGGCGGTGCCATCACCAATGGGCTCAATGACAACCGGGTCAATTATCAAAGCACAAGCGGCGCGGGTGTTGTCGTCGATTTCCTGGCGGGCACGGCCATAGGCGCAAACGGCAGCAATGCAGGCTCAGATAGCCTGGCCAACTTCAACCAGGTGCGCGGCAGCAATTTTGATGACACCCTGCTGGGCTCCAACCGCACCGATGTCACCGAACACTTTGAAGGTCGCGCGGGCAACGACTCCATTGACGGTCGGGGCGGTTTTGACATCGTTCGCTACGGAAGTGCCTCGACCCAGGTCGTGGTGAATTTGGCAACTGGCTTGGCTACAGGTGCTATGGGTAACGACACCTTGGTTGGCATAGAAGGTGCGCGCGGTGGTTCGGGTGATGATATTTTGATGGGCGGTAACCCGCTGAACGGCGTCATCTTGACCGATGGCTTGACCGAGACTTTCCGCGGAGAAGCTGGCAATGACACCATCGACGGTGGCCAGGGCTACGACCGGGTGGACTACAACAGCTCGACCGTGGGCGTGGTCGTCACCTTGAATGACACGCTGGACGGTTCCGCCAGCGATGGTTTTGGCGGCACCGACGTGTTGCGCAACATCGAGGCCGTGCGGGGCTCCTTCTTTAACGACACCCTGACTGGCAGCAACGGCCTGTTCGAGTCGTTTGAAGGTCTTGAGGGCAATGACAGCATCAATGGCATGGGGGGTGTTGATCGCGCCGACTACCGCGATGCTTACAGCAGTGTGAACGTCAATTTGGGCACCGGCACAGCCAGTGACGGTTATGGTGGCACCGACACCCTGATTGGTATAGAAAACGTGCGTGGCTCCAACAGCTACAACGACAACTTGACGGGTGACGCTGCCAACAACAAACTTGAAGGCTTGGGCGGAGACGACCGCTTTAACGCGTCGGCGGGGTCCGACACGCTCGACGGTGGCTCGGGCTACGACCGGGCCAACTACCGTGGCCTGGGTGTGTCGGTCACCGTCGACATGGTGGCTGGCACGGCAGTTAAGGCCGGCGGCGGCACAGACACGCTGCTTGGTATTGAACGGGTGATGGGCTCCGAGCTGGCGGATTTAATGACGGGTAGCAACGCCGACGACGACTTTAGCGGCAACCAGGGCGATGACACGCTGGACGGTGGTGCGGGTTCAGACTCTGTCTGGTACGGCAATGCAACGGCAGGCATCCAGGCCAACCTGGGTACGGGTGTGGTCACCGGCGGCGAGGGCACAGACACCCTCAGCAGCATTGAAAACATCGTCGGGTCCAACTTTGCCGATACCCTCATTGGCTCCAACGCAGACAACCTGATGCGCGGTGATGCCGATGCCTCTGGCGCCGCACCCAGCGGTCCCACGGGGGACTCCATGGTGGGTGGTGCAGGCTTTGACGTGGTGGACTACCGTGACGACCCAGGGGCCGTCAGCATCAACCTGGCCACCCAGCGCGCCACCGACGGCCGCGGCGGTCAGGACACCCTGGAAGGGTTTGAAGAAGCCCGTGGTTCGGCCTTCAACGATGTCATCACGGGGTCCAGCAACCTGTACTTTGAGCGCTTTGAAGGCCGTGGCGGCAATGACACCATTGATGGCGGCACGATTACCGACACGCTGAACCAGGACAACGGTAACCAGGTGAGTTATCGCAACGCCAGCGCTGGCGTGATGGTAGATCTGGGTATGGGCATTGCAGGCGGCGGTGCCGGCACTGACGTGCTCATCAACATCAACGAGGTGCGTGGCTCTGCATACAACGATGGGCTTAAAGGTTCAAACCGGACCGATGTGAGCGAACTTTTTGAGGGGCGTGAGGGCAACGACAGCATCGATGGCGCCGGTGGTTTTGATATTGTGCGATTTGACAACGCCACTGGGGGTGTGACGGCCAGTTTGTTGACAGGCAGCGCCTCGGGCAGCGGTGTTGGAAATGATGTTTTTATGAACGTCGAGGGCTTTTTTGGCTCTGCCCATAACGACGTCCTGACAGGTGGCCTGGCCGCCAACGGCACCAGTGTGTTGGACGGTTTGAGTGAGTATTTCCGCGGTGGTGCCGGTAACGACACCATCGACGGCGGCCAGGGCTACGACCTGGTGGCTTACAACAGCAGCACCAGTGCGGTGACCGTGACCCTGAACGACACATTGGCAGGCAGCGCCAGTGATGGTCTGGGTGGTACAGACGTTTTGCACAACATTGAAGGTGTTCGCGGTTCGGCTTTTAACGACACCTTGACCGGCAGCAACACGGCGCTTTTTGAGTCATTTGAAGGCCGCGAGGGCAATGACAGTTTGGACGGTCAGGGGGGTGTTGACCGGGTGGACTATAGAAACGCACGGGCGGGTGTGGTGGTTGACCTGTCGCTCAACACCGCCAGCCAGGACGGTTATGGTGGTGTGGACACGCTGCTCAATATGGAGAACGTGCGCGGTAGCCGCGACTTTGGTGACGCCATCAAGGGCAATGATCTGGCCAACCAGCTTGAGGGACTCGGCGGTAACGACACGCTCACAGGAGGCGCTGGCAACGACAGCTTGGCAGGTGGCGCTGGCAGCGATACCTTTGTCTACGGTTTGAAGGGCGACGGTAATGACCTGATCTCGGACATGCAGCAGGGTGACCAAATCCTGGTGACCGGCCTGACGGCGCAGACAAGCTTGCTCAGTGGTGATGTGGCCACCGGTTTGACTCAGGGTCAGGTCATGCTGGGCACCGCCAGCAATGGCCTCACACGTTTGTACGTGGGCACCGATACCGTGGCCGGGGCCGACCTGGAGATTGACTTGGCAGGGCGCTTTAGCCTGGCTGCCTTAGGTCTGAGCAACGACGCTGCCGGCGCGCATATCACGCGCTTGAGTGATCCTGTGATCTCCGGCACAAGTGGTGACGACATTGTCACGGCCACGGCTGGCGATGAGATTTACCAGTTGGGCGACGGCAATGACACCATCCATTTCCATGCCAACGTGGATACAAACGGTGTTTTAAGCTGGAACAACGGTTTTGACACCGTAATTTCAACCGATGCTGGCTTGGGCGCCCCTCACTTGGACAAGATTGTTCTGGATTTTTCGCCTGAGTATATTTATGGCCGAAAAGTGGGGCTTGACCTGCAATTCAGTATTTATGCCAACCTTTTCAACGGGGATTCAGACCCTGGCCTAGCGGATGAAGTGGGCCGTATCACGTTAGCGAATGCCTTTACCAACAACATAGCCGATCGACTGGCCCGAGTTGAGGGGCCAGATGGGGGTGCCAGCTTCTATTTTGGCGCCGTTGCGGTGCCGGTTGCCGATCTTTTTGGCCACACCGCCATTTACATGTCTTATTCGCTGGGTGATGCCAACAGCAACGTGGCCTACCATGAGAACTACCAGGACATCAATTTCAACGACACCTTGAACCTGGAGGTGTTCAAGGACGGCACAGCCCGCGCGCACTATTACGACACCGACGCCAAGCGCCCAGGTACCCAGACCGAGATCACCTATGCCAATTTTGGCACAACCAGTCAGTCTGTGACCAACACCAACAGCTACGTCGTGATTTCCGGCACCAATGGTCATGACGTTGTGAATGGCACGCCGGGCAATGAAAACCTGGAAGGCCTGGCTGGCAATGACACCCTTTTGGCCGGCGACGGTGATGACCAGCTCAGGGGTGGCGCGGGTGACGATGTGCTGGACGGTGGTGCCGGTTATGACAGTGTGCAATTCTGGAGCGCCGCCGGCCCGGTGACGGTTAACCTGGCGGCTGGCTCGGCCAGCGGTGACGGCAATGACATCCTGGTCAACATTGAAAACATCAACGGCAGTAACTTTGCCGACACCCTGATTGGTGACCACAACAGCAACTATTTGTCGGGTGAGTTGGGCAACGACACACTGACCGGTGGCGGGAGCTCCGACACCTTCCAGGTACGCAGCAACCAAAATGACAGCTCGGTGGACACCATCACCGACTTCCAGGTCGGTGAAATATACATGGGGGGTGATCAGCTCACGATACCTACCTGGCTATTTTCCAATTTTACCCAGGGCAGTAATAACTCGCAGGGTGATAACCCCTTCTTGACGGGGCATGTCCGTTTGACGCAGCAGGTTTCGGGCACCTTGTTCGAGTTGGACCTGGATGGCGCAAGTGGCACGGTCAGCAGTTGGCAGACGGCTGCCATTTTGACGGGTGTGGACAGAACCACCTTGACGGCTAACAATTTTGGTTACTTTACTCCCTATCTTTCTGCCATTTTTGGGGGTGGCGCCGCTGATTCTCTCAATGGCACAAGCGCCGAAGATTACATGGACGGTGGCGCTGGTAACGACACCCTGAATGGTTTGGCTGGTTATGACACCCTTTACGGGGGTCTTGGTGACGATGTGCTGGATGGCGGTGACGCTGATGACCAGCTGTACGGCAACGACGGCAATGACAGCATCCTGGGGGGTGCGGGGTATGACACCTTGTATGGTGGCGCCGGTAACGACACCCTGGACGGTGGTGCCGACAATGACAGCCTGCAATTTTTTGCTGAAACAAGCGGTGTTTCGGTTGACTTGTTGGCTGGCATGGCGACGGGCATCAGCATCGGTACTGATGTCGTGCTTAATTTTGAGGGGGTTTACGGCAGCCAATATGCAGATACCCTGGTGGGCGGCGCTGGCAGCGATAACCTGGATGGGCAGGACGGCAACGATGTGATCAGCGGTGGCGACGGCGATGACATCCTCCGGGGTGGGCGGGGTGCCGACACCTTGACAGGTGGTGCCGGCATAGATTACTTTGAGGCAAGCTCGGTGATGAACGGGGTACTGGACACGTCCATCGACACCATTACCGATTTCACGGCAGGGGTGAATGGTGACCAATTGCAGTTGTTCACTTACAACTTGCCCAACTTCATTTACGGCTCGAATCCCTTTGCTACCGGCCATTTCCGGCTCACTCAGTCGGGCGCAGACACCTTGTTTGAACTGGATCAGGATGGTGTTGCAGGTCCGGCGGCGTTCCAGACGCTGGTGGTGCTGAGCAATGTCGTCAAGGGAGATTTGCTGGCCATCAATTTGGGTGGGTTTGACCCCAATGTGGTTCCAATCCTGAGCACCAATGGCCCCGACTCGCTGGACGGAACTGTCGGTAATGACCTATTTGACGGCGGTGCTGGCAACGACACCCTGAATGGTTTGGCTGGTTATGACACTGTTTATGGTGGCCTTGGCGACGATGTGCTGGACGGTGGTGATGGTGATGACCAGCTTTATGGCAACGACGGCAATGACAGCATCCTGGGGGGTGCAGGGTATGACAATCTGTATGGCGGAGCCGGTAACGACACGCTGGACGGCGGGGCCGACTATGATAGCCTGCAATTTTTTGCTGAAACAAGCGGTGTTGTGGTTGACTTGTTGGCTGGCACGGCCACTGGCACCAGCATTGGCACAGATGTGGTTCTTGGCATTGAAAACGTTTTTGGCAGCCAATACGCAGACACCCTGGTGGGCGGACTTGGCAGCAACAACCTGGATGCTCAGGACGGCAACGATGTCGTCACCGGCGGTGACGGCAACGACTTGCTCAGAGGTGGCCGGGGTGCCGACACCTTGACCGGTGGTGCCGGATTAGATCAGTTTGATGTGATGGGGGACATGTATGGTGTGCCCGATACCACCATCGACACCATTACCGATTTCACTGCGGGCTTGGATGGCGATCAATTGCAGTTGTTTACCAACAACTTGCCCAACTTCATTTCCGGCTCGAATCCCTTTGCTACCGGCCATTTCCGGCTCACCCAGTCGGGTACAGACACCTTGTTTGAGCTGGATTCGGATGGTGCCACCGGCCCGTTGGCGTTCCAGACCCTGGTGGTGCTGAGCAACGTCACCGCGACCAGCCTGGTCGCCAATAACCTTGGCGGTTTTGACCCGGGTGGCAGCACCCTGCTATATGGCAACTTTGGGGACGACACACTCAATGGCGGCTCCGGGAACGACACCCTGGTGGGTTACACGGGCAATGATGTGTTGTCCGGCAACGCGGGCAATGACCAAATCTCGGTGACTGACGACCTCGCGGGTGACGTCATCGACGGTGGGGCTGGTTTCGACAGCCTGAGCGTTTCCGCATCAGGCGCTGCTGTGACGCTGGGCACCAATGTGCGTGGTGTGGAAAACATCACGGTTAATCCGGATGGCTTTTTCGGCACGCAAAACGTCACGATCACCAACGACGCGTTGATCGGTCTTCAAAGCGCCTACCTGACAGTGAACAACTGGACCAACGGCTCAAGCCTGATGGACGGCAGTGCCGTGACGGTGGGTGATCTGAACCTGCACAGCGGCGTGGGTGCCGACACTTTGCTGGGCGGAACGCGCAACGATTATTTAAAGGGCAATGACGGCAACGACGTGCTTGATGGTGGCGCCGGTCTTGATTCGGCGGGTTACTTCATTGGCAATGTGAGTGCAGCGGCTGTGTCCGGGCTCAGCCTGACCAAGGGGTCTGGGCAAACCTGGACGCTGTCGTCTGAGGGCGTGGACTGGTTCTTAATCTCCCAGCCTTCACCCGACGCAAACACCTTGACGCTGACAGACTTGCGCACGCAAGCCCAGTTGCCTTCTGGTGGTGAATTTGCTGGCACAGACACGCTCAGCAACATCGAAAACCTGGCGCTTGATGCCAATTACCTGGACGCCCTGGGCGTGACGCAGTGGTACCGGGCCGCCGATATTCAGGTCAGCGGCAGTGGTGCCAGCTTGAACCTGAACCTGATGAGCCGCAGCCTGATCGGCACGGTTGATAACGACAACCTGACGGGGACGTTGGGTGACGACCAGATGACGGCCATGACGGGTCTTGACCGGGTGAATGCCTTGGATGGCAATGACCAGATTGATGTTGCCGACAACCTTGCGGGTGACACCGTGGACGGTGGCGCTGGCTACGACGTGCTGACCGTGCGTTCGGGTGGCGCAGCCGTCACGCTGGGTGCCAATGTGCAGGGGGTGGAGCAGATCAACATCAACCCCGAAGGATTCATCGGTACACAGTATGTAAGCGTCACGAATGATTCCTTCACGGGTGTTCAAAACGCGTACCTCAACCTCAGTGTTTGGGGCAGTGCACCCAGTGTGATCAACGCCAGTGCGGTGACAGTTGGCAGTCTGAACCTAAGTGGTAGCAGTGGTGATGATTCTTTGACGGCTGGCACAGGCAATGATTACCTGACCGGTAACGCTGGCAAGGACACCCTTGACGGCGGCGCTGGCAATGACGTGGTGGCGTATAACTTTGGTGGCTTTAACACGCCAGTCAACTTCACGGCCTCTGGTACTGCCACGCAAGCAGACGGTTTGGGTGGCAGCGACACCCTGCTCAACATTGAAGAGCTGCATATTTTTGGCGGCAATGCAGCTGATACCCTGGTGGGCGACGCCCGGCGCAACTGGCTCATGGGCAATGAAGGCAACGACACCCTGACCGGCGGCGAAGGCAATGACATGTTTGCCTTTAATGTCTGGGGGCCCAGTGGTGTTGACCGGCTGACTGACTTCAGCCTGAATGACAACCTCAATTTTCAGAACTTCACCATCACCGGCCTGACCACTGGCAACGATGCCAGTGCACTGGGTCAGGGGGCTGTGCTGGTTGGCACGCCAAGCGCTGGCATCACCACCATCTATGTGGGTGCCGACACTGTGGCCGGTGCCGACCTGAGCTTTGAACTGCAAGGCAGCTACAGCGGCGCTGATTTTTACTTTAACAACAGCGTCTATGGTGCCAACATCACCTACTCGCCGGGCACCACCCTTACCGGCTCCGCAATTGATGACTTTCTGAATGGCACGGCGGGCAACGATACCTTGTTGGGTTTGGCTGGCAACGACAACCTCAGAGGCGCACACGGCAATGACCGCCTCGACGGGGGTGATGGGCTGTCTGACATGGCCAGTTACTACGCCGATGCCAATGACCCGGCTGGCGCGCCGACCCAGGGGGTGGTGGCAAATCTTGCCCTCGGCACGGCAAGCGACAACTGGGGTGGCACCGACACGCTGATCGCTATTGAAAACCTGTACGGTTCGGCACTGGCCGACACACTCATTGGCAATGCGGGCAATAACTTTTTGACGGGAGCTGAAGGTAATGACACCCTGACCGGCGGTGCCGGCTCGGACAACTTCATGCTGCGCAACGACCTTGTGGGTAACCACGACAGTTCGGTGGATACCATCACCGATTTCGCCGTGGGCAATGGTGGTGACCAGCTTTCACTCAACACCACGTTTGTCAACTACACCGCTGGCGCCAATCCGTTTGCCACCGGCCACGTTCGTTTGGTCCAGTCGGGTGGCGATACCCTGGTTGAATTGGACATGGACGGTGCCGCAGGTCCAGGCACCTTTGAAGCTGCCGGGATTTTGAAAAATGTACTGGCTTCCCAGTTGGTCGCTGGCAACTTGAATGGGTTTTCACCCAATGCCATGGGCGGCACAGCCGGGCCCGACACGCTGACAGGCACCGATGCTGATAACCAGATGTACGGTTACGAGGGCAACGACGTGATTTCTGGCGGCAATGGTGCCGACCAGCTAGACGGTGGCGCAGGGGTAGACACCCTTTATGGTGAGGCGGGCGACGACACCCTGTTTGGCAGCTCAGACGGTGACTCGTTGGTAGGCGGGGCTGGATTTGACGGTGTCAACTACAGCCAAGCTGCGGCCGGGGTAGTGGTGAATCTGACCGCTGGAACTGGGCAAATAGGGGGCATGATTACCTTTGACACCCTGGTCGACATCGAAGAGGCAGAAGGCACGGGCTTTGACGACCTGTTGACCGGCTCAAGTGCTGACAACTACTTCACCAGCCGGGGCGGCAATGACACCATTGACGGCGGCGCTGGCAGCGACACCATCAACTACGGTGATGCACCGCAGGGCCTGACCTTAACCTTGACCAATGGGCAAGGCACGGTCAACACCGGCAACGGCACCGACGTGTTCTCCAACATTGAAAACCTGTTTGGCTCCAACTACAACGACATCATCACCGGCGATGCTGGCAACAACCGGCTGCGCGGACGCAACGGCAACGACACCCTCAACGGCGGCGACGGCGTTGATCAGGCCGATTACCGCAACGCCAACGGTGCCGTGCAAGCCAGCCTGCTAAGCAACACGGCCACAGGCGCTGCGGGCAACGACGTGTTCACCAGCATTGAGGGCCTGCGTGGTTCCGAGTTTTTTGGTGACCGGCTCGAAGGCGATGCAGGCAACAACCGCCTTGAAGGCATGGGTGGCAACGACACCCTGCTGGGCGACAGCGGTAGCGACACCCTGATTGGCGGCGCCGGTGACGATGTACTCAACGGTGGCGCACAAGTCATACGTATTGACACATCGGACTACAGCAGCGGCTACGACCTGGCGTCCTATGAGGCGGCCACATCGGGCGTGACGGTCTCGTTGGGACGTGATGGCACCGCTGGCAGAGCCACAGGGGGTGGTCAGGGCAGCGACACCCTCATCGACATCGAGTTGATCTTGGGCTCAGCCTTTGACGACGTGATCTCGGGCAGTGACCGCGCGGTCAATGAAATCATGCGCGGCAACGCTGGCAACGACACCCTGCTGGGTGGCTCTGGCCTGGGCACCGACCTCGGCTTCAACCTGGTCGACTATCGCGCAGCCACAGGCAGCGTCAACGTCAACCTGGCGCTGGGCAACGCCAGCGGTGCCGATGGCAACGACGTACTGATTGGCTTCCAGGGCGTGCTGGCCAGCCAATACAACGACACCATCAAAGGCAACAGCCAGGACAACTACCTCGAAGGCGAGCAAGGCAACGACACCCTTGACGGTGGCGCCGGCAGCGACATGGCCAGCTACGCCAACGCCACCGGCGCTGTCACCGTTAACCTGATGACCAATACGGCAACAGGCGCAGACGGCAATGACACCCTGATCTCTATCGAACGCCTTCGTGGTTCGGCTTATGCAGACTACTTGCTAGGCAACGACCTGGACAACGTTGTGGAAGCGCGTGATGGCAACGACACGGTTGACGGAGCTGGCGGCAACGACACCCTTTATGGTGGTTTGGGCAACGACTTCTTCAGTGGCGCCAGGGGTGACGATAATTTTATTGGCGGCATGGGCGACGACACCATGGACGGTGGCAGCGGCCAGGACACGGCCCAGTTCAGCGGCTCGCTAGCCGAATACCAAGTGACCGTCAATACCGTCTTACGACAAGTCACGGTGACCGACCTGGTGGCCAACCGGGATGGCACCGACACCTTGACCAGTGTGGAAAAACTTGCCTTCCTGAACGAAACGGTGGATGCGCCGGTGCCCAACACGGCGCCCATACTCGCCATTGTCTTGGCAGACCAGTCCTTTGATCGGGGCACCACCTACAGCCTGACGCTCAACGCGGGCAGCTTTACCGATGCGGATGGCGACCTGCTGATCTGGCGCGCAGCGCTGGCCGATGGCACGGCACTGCCACATGGGCTTCTGTTCAACCCAGCGACACACACCTTCATGGCAAAAGCCGGAGTTGTCGCAGCGGGTGAATATGACATCCGGGTCAGCGCCAGCGATGGCCTGAGCGTGGTTAGTGACGTGTTCCACCAATCGGTAGTCGATCTCCTTGTTCCCCAGTCTTCCAGCGGTGTGGTGGCAGACGGTTACGTGGCTGGCGCCAAGCTCTATATTGACCGCAACAACGACGGCATTGCTACTGCAGACGAAGATACCGGCCTCACCACCGACAGCCAGGGCAACTTCAGCGGCACGCTGTACGGCACCGGCGCCCTGATTGCGGTCGGTGGCACCAACGTGGACACCGGCCTGACCAACACCATGGTGCTGCGCGCCCCCGAAGGCGCCACGGTGATCAACCCGATCACCACCCTGGTGTCGGCGTACATGCAAGACAGTTCGGCCACGGCTGCTGAAGCCCAAACTGCGGTTTCAAGCGCCTTTGGTCTGACAGCCAGCGGCGTGAACTTGTTGACCTTTGATGCGCTGGCAAGCACTGCAACGCCCGAAGCAGCGGCTACAGCCTTGGCGGTTCAGCAGGTCAATGCGCAATTGGCGGTCACCACCACCGTGTCAGGTACGACCACCAGTACGGTGATGTCCAACCTGGTCACCGCCATCGATGCCGCCCCAGCAACGCCCATCAACTTGTCTGATACCACGGTGCTGACCCAAGTCACAGGACTGACAGGTACCCAGGCGACAACGCTGAGCACCAACAACAGCAGCATACAGACCAGTACCGACTTGGCTGCTGTCAGCACGACGCAACTGGCCGCAGTGCAAACCTTTGCCGGTACCACCGACGTGGTGGCACCACAAACGGCCAGCTTTGCGCCAGCCAACCTGGCCACGGGCGTACAGGTCTCGCAAGACCTGACCCTGGTCTTTAACGAAGACATCATGTTGGGCAATACCAGCATCACGCTCAAAACCAGTACGGGTGCTGTGTTTGCCAGCTACAGCGCTGGCAGCACCGAGCTGGCCGTCGCGGGCAACACATTGACCATCACCCCGGGCAGTGACCTGGCCTTTGGTACCAGCTATGTGCTCGACATTGCGCCGGGAGCCGTCACCGACCTGGTCGGCAACGGCTTTATTGGCAGCAGCAACTACCAGTTCAGCACCATCACGAACCAGGCGCCAACGGCCAGCAACACCACCCTGGAGGCCACACAAAACAGGGCGCTGACCGGGCAACTCCCGACGGCGGTTGACCCAGAAGGGCAGAGCTCGACCTATGCCGCAGTGCAAGGGCCAGTAAACGGTACGGTCACGGTCAATGCCGACGGCAGTTTTACCTACAACCCGGGTAACTACAGCGGTACTGACAGCTTCAGCTACCAGGTCACAGACAGCTTGGGTGCCACCAGTAGCGCCTACACCGTGGGCCTGAACATCGCGGTCAGTGTGGGTGCAGATATTGATGTGCTGGCTTACAGCTGGAAAGCACACACCCTGCTTGATGGTGTTGCCATCAGCGGCGGTGCCTATAACGGCGCAACCGATGCCAGCGGGGCACTCAAGCTTGCCGGTGTGACCGAGGCCAGCCTGGCGTTGACGGCCACACGCCCAGTTCCAACCGCCGAAGTTGCAGCAACCGACAGCGCCGTCAACCTGCAAGACGCCATTGCCATCCTCAAGATGATTGTGGGCCTGGAGGTCAACGGCGCAGGCAAACCGCTGTCACCCTACCAAAGCCTGGCCGCCGACTTTGACGGCAACGGCTCGGTGGGCCTGACCGACGCCATTGGGGTGCTCAAACATGTGGTGGGCTTGCCAACGAGCGACCCGGTGTGGGAATTTGTGAGCGAAACCGAGGCCAGTCCAACGGCGCAGTCGGGCATCAGCGCCGACCTCAGCGGTGCCAGCCCGGTGCATCTGGGGCTGGTGGCTTATCTGACGGGTGATGTGGATGGCAGCTACGCCGGGGCCAGTGGGGCGATCAATCTTGATACAAGCCAACCGAGTTACTTTGTCGACCTGGTGGCCGCTAGCAACAACGCACTGAATCTGACGCAGTTCGGGATTTACTAAAACCAGTCGGTTCACTCTCGCTTTGCTGGCAGCTCAAGCCGCGTAGTCCGGATGAAGCGTAGCGTCATCCGGGAATGCCACTACGCTGGCACATCCAGCCCACAGTAGTTTTTAAGGGCGTCAATGTGCCTTTGCGCCATCGTTGGCTGTTGTCGCAGGAAATTGTCGACATCCAGGGCGCTTGGAATGCTCGATTGCGCCCCGCTGGCAGTGCAGGCCAAAGCAGCGGCGGCGCTCGCCGTGCGCAGGGCATGGGCGAGCGTTTCACCCCGGCCAAGATGTGCCACCAGCGTGCCACAAAAGGTGTCGCCCGCTGCCGTGGTGTCAACGGGTGAGATGTTAAAAGCGGGCTGCAACACAAAGCCGTCGTGCTGGCGTGCAATGCAGCCGCGCTGGCCCAGGGTGACTACCACCGTGGGCACCGCGATCTGCCGCAGCATGGTCACCACCGTTCCGCCTTCTGAAACCAGCGCCCGCAATTCCCCTTCATTCACCACCAGCAGGTCCACCGCCTGTAGCAACTCGGGCGGCAAGGTTTGTGCCGGTGCGGCATTGAGCACCACCTGCACGCCGCCCGCTTGCGCGCGCCGCGCGTAGGCGGTTACGGTGGTGATGGGTATTTCAAGCTGCATCAGCAGGTGACTGACCCCCTGCAGTTCGGGCAGGTGCTGGCTTTGCAGGTGCAGGTTGGCTCCGGGCGCAACCGTGATGGCGTTCTCTGCGTTGTCGGCCACACAGATAAAGGCGCAACCGGTGGCCTGGTCGGGGCAGCGTACTGTGTGCAGCCGGACCTGGGCGTTTTCCAGTGAAGCGAGCAGGGGCAGGGCGTGGGCATCGTCTCCCAGGGCCAGCAGCATCGCGGTGGGTGCGCCACCGGCGCGGGCACACGCCACCGCCTGGTTGGCGCCTTTGCCGCCGGGGTAGGTGGTGAAGCTTTGCCCCAGCACGGTCTCGCCGGGTGCGGGAATGTGTTGAGCCCGCACCACAAAGTCCAGGTTGGCCGAGCCGGCGACCAGAATCATGCGGCGTCCTTTCTGTTGTGCATCACATCACCGTGCCAATCTGCAGCGTGTCATGCCAGCAGACCACGTTGGGCCAGGTTGCGCATCAAATGGGAGCAGCCAAAGGTCCAGGGGGCACAGGCGTCGGTGCGTTTCATGCGGTTGACCAGTGCGCCGAGCTGTGGGGCAGAAATGCGCACAATGTCGCCCTCCTTGTGGGTAAAGCCGCCGCCCACGCGGTCGCGGTCCTTGACCGGGGCAAACAGGGTGCCCAGAAACAGCATGGCGCCATCGGGGTACTGGTGGTGCGGGCCCATCATCTGGTGCACCAGGTCTTGCGGGTCCCGACTGATCTGGGCCATGGACGAAAACCCTTCCAGCGTGAAACCATCTTCCCCGGTCACCGTGAGTGACAAGGTGGTCTGACGCAAGTCGTCGAGGCTGAACGTGGCATCAAACAGCCGCAGGAACGGCCCGATGGCGGCTGACGCGTTGTTGTCTTTCGCCTTGCCCAGCAGCAGGGCCGAGCGGCCCTCGATGTCGCGCAGGTTGACGTCGTTGCCCAGCGCTGCGCCCACGATTTCTCCCCTGGAGTTGACGGCCAGCACCACTTCGGGCTCGGGGTTGTTCCAGCTGGACGCCGGGTGCAGGCCCGCATCTGACCCGCTGCCCACGGCAGCCATGGGCGGTGCCTTAGTGAAAATTTCGGCGTCCGGGCCGATGCCCACCTCCAGGTACTGGCTCCAGACACCCTGGTCGATCAACACCTGCTTCAAGGCCATGGCCTGGGCTGAGCCCGGCTTCAACCGCGACAAATCATCACCCACCAGTGCCGTGATTTCGGTGCGAATGGCCACGGCCGCTGCCGGGTTGCCACGCGCTTTTTCTTCAATCACGCGCTCCAGCATCGAGATGGCAAAGGTCACGCCCGCTGCCTTGATGGCCTGCAAATCGATGGGCGCCAGCAGCCAGGGTCGTGCCGGGTCGCGGCTGTCGGGTGGGGTGTTGGCCAGCAATTCGGTGAGGCTGCCGACGCGTTCGCCGCTGGCCTGTCGCAAGGCAGTCGCCGGGTCAGTCTGTTCACACAGGTCGCGCACGGTCGGGAAACTTGCCGTGATGTCGATCACGTCTTCGCCGCGCAGGGCGACCACGGAAGGCCCTGCCAGTTCTGGCCGCCAGATACGGGCGACCAGCGCCCCGGTGGTACCGTCCACGGGCAGGCTGTTGCGGGAGTCAAGTTGCATTGGGGTGTCCTCTTGAGGCGGGTAGGTGGTCAGTGTGTCACGTAGCCCATGCTTTGCGGCAGCCACAGTACGATTTGCGGGAACACGGTGACGGCTAGCAGAAAGAGCACCAAGATCACCAGGAAAAGCCAGCCTTCCTTCATCATCTCGCCAATCGGGATGCCGGTTAGCGCTTTGGTGACAAACAGCAGCATGCCAAACGGTGGCGTGATCAGCCCGATCATCATGTTCAGCACCACCAGTACGCCAAAGTGCACCAGGTCAATGCCGAGCAAGCTGGCCGCAGGCAGCAACATGGGCACAAACACCAGCAGCAGCACCGACACGTCCAGAAAACAACCCAGCACCAGAAACAGCAGGTTGACCATCAACAGGAAATTGAGTTGCGAAAAGTGCATGCTGTCCACCCACAGCGCCATGGCTTGTGGTACGCCCTCGGCCGTGAAGGCGTAGTTGAGCATGAAGGAGCCAGCCAGAATCAGGGTGATGACGGCACTGCCCCGGGTTGACTCCATCACCACGCCCCAGAAGCTGCGCCAGGTCAGACTGCGGTACACGACCCCCGCCAAAATCAGGGCATGCAGGGCGGCCACCGCTGCCGCCTCGGTGGGCGTGAAGGCGCCCGAGTAAATGCCGCCCAGCAGCACGATGGGCAAAGACAGCGGTAAGGCGCCGCGAAACAAAATGGCGGGCCAGTCGCGCAGAGGAATCTTGGCCTCGCGCGGCATGTTGCGTTTGGTGGCGATGACGTGCACCACCACCATCATTAGCACGGCCATCAGCAAGCCCGGCACCAGCCCGCCCAGAAACAGCGCGCCCACCGAAGCACCTGACACCAGGGCATAGATGATCATCGGGATCGAGGGCGGAATGATCGGGCCGATGGTGGCGCTGGCCACCACCACCGCGCCGGCAAAACCGCGCGGGTATTCGGGCTTGTTGAGCATTTGCCGGATCGTGACCAGGCCCGGCCCGGCGGCGTCGGCAATGGCGCTGCCGCTCATGCCCGAGAAGACCACGCTGACCATGATGTCGACCTGCGCCAGCCCGCCGCGCATGCGCCCTACCAGGATGCGGCAAAAGTCAAAAATACGTTCGCTCACGGTGCCGGCATTCATGATGTTGGCGGCAAACACAAACAGCGGCACGGCCAGCAGCACATAGCTGTTGTACATGCCGTTGCTGACCTGTTCGGCCAGCAGGCCCAGGTCCTGGCCTTTTACCAGCAGGTAGCCAATGCCCGATGCCAGCATGGAAAAACCGATGGGCATGCGCAGCAGCATGCCGGCGACCAGCACGCCAATGAGAACGGAGAGGGCAGTCATGTCAAAGGTGTAATTCTTGGTCGAGGCCATGGCCTCTGAAGGTCTGCCAGATGGCCCAGGCGCTGCGCACCACCAGAGCCACCAGGAGCAGGATAAAGGGCAGGTAGACCCACATCAGGGGAATCTCCAGCACCGGTGAGCCCTCGCGGGCCATGAATTTCACATAGTCCCAGTTGGCCGGCAGGGCCACCAGCGCCAGCCCGCCAATCAGCAGGTTGCCGACAATACGCATGAGCTGGCGCGCACGCCGACCCACGCTGTTCCACAGCAGGTCAAACACCACGTGTTCGCGCTCGGGAACCACCACGGCGGCGGCCCACAAAATGACCCAGATGTACAGGATCACCGCCGCTTCATCGGTCCAGGGCAGCGGCTGGTTGAAGCCAAAACGCGCCGTGATCTGGACGATGAAGACCACAAACAGCGCCAGGAAGAGGCCACCGCCAATGGCATTGGCGGCGTGTTTGAGCCAGCGGATCATGGGCTTGTTGGCGCTTACTTGGTGGCGTTGATACGCTCAACGATACCCTTGGGCCAGACCTTGGCGTAGTCCGAGTTCTGGTAGGTGGTTTGCACCGCTTTGCGGAACGCGTCCAGATCGGGCGTGGTGACTTGCAGGCCTTCCTTCTTGAAGAACTCCACCAGTTGTGCTTCTTCCTTGACGCGGTTTTCGTTGTTGTAGGCGGCTGCGGCTTGCGCGGCTGCCGTGACCTTTTGCTTTTGGGCCGCGTTCAGGGCATTGAAACTCTTGTTGGAGATGGCAATAAAGATGCCGTCGACCAGATGGCTGGTCAGCACGATCTGCTTGGTGACCTCATAGAACTTGGCGGCGCGTACCGAGGGCAGCGGGTTGTCCTGGCCGTCGATGGTGCCGGTCTTGAGGCCCAGGTAGACCTCGCCAAAAGCCAGTGGGGTGGCCGTGGCGCCCAGTGCTTCGCCCAGGAACAACCATTCCTTGGAGCCCGGCATACGCAACTTCACGCCTTTGAGGTCGGCCGGTGTCTTGACGTTTTTGACCTCACGCAGGTTCAACTGGCGGGTGCCCAGGTAGACCGTGGCCAGCGGGGTCACGTCCATTTTTTCAGAGACGGTCTTGAACAGCTCGGCGCCGATGGGGCCGTTGAAAATATTCTGCTGTTGCACTGGGTCACGCACCATGTAGCCAGCGGTAAACACCGAAAACTCGGGCACCAGCTTGGCAATGTCAAAGGCTGAAATGCTCGACAGCTCCAGGTTGCCACGCGCCATGGCCGCGGGTTCCGTGCCTTGTTTGAACAACGAGGCGTTGAGGTTGATCTGCACGTCGAATTCACCGGGCGCACTCTTTTCCAGCGCATCCTTGAACACGGTCCACATCTTGGCATGCCAGTCGTCGGGCACGGCTGGGGTAGAGATGCGCAGCACGGTTTTGGTCTGTGCCAGGCTGGGCAGCGTGACTGCGCTCAGTGCGGCTGCGGCACCCAGCAGGGTGCGGCGGCTAAAGGTGGATGGGTTGGTCATGGTGTGGTCTCCTGTGGTTGTTAAATGGTTTCAAGTTGTGCACCAAGGGCGCGGTAGCCTTCGCGCACCGCTTGTGCCTCGGAAGGATCCAGTGGGCAGAGCGGTGCGCGCATGTTAAGCCACATGGCGTCGCCGGTTTGCTCGGCCAGCATCTGCTTGTAGACACCGACAAAGGGCATGTTGGGACGAATGCTCAGCAAGGCGAGCAGGGACAGGATCAACTGGCTGTCCGCGGGGCTCACCATGTGTGGGCTCTTGATCACGCGCGCCATCAGGCGCGGTGCCACGTTGGCCAGGCCGTTGATTGAGCCTGAGCCACCCGCGCACATCACTTCGGCTACATGTTGTTCGCTGCCGGTCAGGATGGACAGCGACGGGAATGCCTTGGCCAGTGCCAGTGCGTGCGCCAGACTACCGCCGCTGTCCTTGACGCCCATCACCTGCCCGGGGTGACGGCGCACCAGTTCGGCAATGGCCTCGTGCGAGAAGCCGAAGGTGCTCATGGCCGGGAAGTGGTACAGCAACAGTTTGAGCTGGTCGTCGCCGATGCCGTGCACCACTTGTGAGACCGATTCAATGACACCCGCTTCGCGCGGCTGGTTGAAGTAAAAGGGCGGCATGAACATCTGGCGGTGCACCCCCAGGCGGGCGGCATGGCGGCCCAGTTCAATGGCATCAATCAAGGCCAGTGCGGTGGTGGTCACCAGGATCTGGTCGGCCTGAATGCCGCTACCGATCATCGATTCCAGCAGGGCTTTGCGCTCGGCCACAGAAAAGGCCGGGCCTTCACCCGTGGTGCCAAACAGGGTCACGCCGTTGCAACCGGCCGCAAGCATGTGTTTGGCATGGGCCAGGGCGCGCGGGGTGTCGAGCGCACCGTTTGGTGCGACTGGCAGTAACAGGGCGGGCCAGAGCCCGTGGATGTCAGGGTTCACGTGATGTTCCTTGGGGTTGAGGGGATTAAAGAGGGTTCCCATTCGCTGCGCACCTGTTCCAGCGGCGCCGTCATGACGCGGTTGCGGGCGCTGTTGATGTGCTCGTCGAGCAGTTGGGTAGCGTCCAGAGCATCGCGGCGCAGCAGGGCCGCAATAAAGCGCAGGTGCTCCTGCATGGCCGGGATCAGGCGCGCCGGGGTGATGACACTGTGTTCCAGCTTGATGAGTCGGACCCGCAGGCTGTTGACACGGTAAATTTCGGACAGGATGTCATTGCCCAGGGCATCTACCAGCCGGTCGTGCAGGCCCCAGTCGACCGCCTGGGCGTCATCGAGCAGGGTGCGATCGCTGGCCAGCGGTTGATCCAGCGCGCTGGCGCGGCTCAGGATGTCCTGGTGGCTCGCTTCGATGGCTTGTAGTTCGCTGTCGCTGGCGCTGTGCACAAAATGCTGCACCGCTTCGCGCTCGATCAGGCTGCGCACCTGAAACGCGTTGCGGATCAGCTTGAGGTCAACGTGTGCAATTTGCAGGCCGCGTTGCGGCACGGTCTTGATCAGGCCACCGGCTTCCAGCCGCGGGATCATTTCGCGCACCGCTGCCAGCGGCATGTCGAGCAGGGTCATCAGTTCACGCTGCGACACAAACTGGCCGCTGCGGATCTTGCCACTCAGGATCTGCTGGGTAAAACCCTGGTAGGCGCGCGCCCGCTGGGTGACGCCCTGGGCGTTCTCTGCCAGCGCTGTTCGCGGCGCCTTGGCACGGGCAGTTTGAACTTTGGCGCTCATGCGGCAATCACGCCTTTTTTGAGCAGAATGTTGCCGTAAGTGCGTAATTCGCCGGTGGCCACCACGGCAAAGGCTTGCGCTGCACGCTGGTAAAACGCCTGTCGCTCGATGGCTGCAGAGGCTTGGTGCCCCTGCTGTTGCAGCAGTGCGTCAAACTCGGCCACGGTGGCAGGGCGGGTCTGGCTGTCACCCACGATCTGCATGGTCAGCGCCGGCTGGTCGACAAAACTGTCGAGCGGCAGGACTGACAGCACCGCCTGAAGCACGGCAGGCGCTGACACGCCGGGCAGGTGAATCAGGCGTTTGCCAAGCGTGGTGGCGGGAAAGTTGGCGTCTGCCAGCACAATTTCATCACCATGCCCCATCGAGGCCAAGGCATGGAGCAGGTCGGGCGTGAGCAGGGGGGAAATTCCAATCAGCATGATGTCAATGGGGCGGTGAATGCTTAACTGTTAACGAGCTAACATGTTAGTGCGATAAGAGAAATTTTGTTCCTATCGTTTACCCGCATACCCAGTTCGGCTGTGGCCCTGCAACATAGCGAGGTGTTTACCTAGACCCGCATCGCCACCATGAAAATCGACACCCACCAGCATTTCTGGCACTTTGAACCGCAGGATTTCCCCTGGATATCCGAAGACATGCCCATCTTGCGTCGGCATCAAGGCCCGGCCGACAGCCGGCCCGACATGGACCGCTGCGGCGTGCTGGGCGTGATCGCCGTACAGGCCCGGTGCGGCCCCGAAGAAACAGATTTTTTGCTGAACCTGGCGGCACACCATCCGCATATTCTGGGTGTGGTCGGCTGGACAGATCTGACCAGCACCACGCTGGAGGCGGACCTGGCGCGCTGGCACGGTCACGCCAAGCTCAGGGGTTTTCGTCATCTGTTGCAAGACGAGCCGGACCTGGCCGCAGTGATCAACAACCCGGCTTTCAATCAGGGAATCGCCTGCCTGCAGCGCCGCCAACTAGTGTACGACGTATTGGTTTTTGCGCATCAACTGCCCAGCGTGATCGATTTTTGCGCCCGCCATGACCAGCATGCGCTGGTGCTGGACCATGTCGGCAAACCCGCAGTCCGGGATTGGCAGCAACATCCGGAGTCAAGGCGCCCATGGACACACCATTTGCAACAACTGGCGCGGCTGCCCCATGTCAGCTGCAAACTCTCGGGGCTGGTGACCGAGGCCGACTGGCAACACCAGGACGATCCCGGCGCAGCCGACATCCAGCACATCGAGCAATGTTTTGACGTGGCCCTGGAAGCCTTCGGGCCCGCTCGCTTGATGTTCGGCTCAGACTGGCCGGTCTGCCAACTGGCTGCCGACTACCAGGGTGTTCATGCCATTGCGCAACGCTGGGCCGCATCGCGTCTTGACCACGCGCAGCAGCAGGCGTTCTGGGGCGGCAATGCCGTGCGCATTTACGGTTTGACGATTTGAATTGCAATAAGACAAAGGCGTGAGATGGATCTGCATTTGAAAGACAAGGTGGTCATGGTGACCGGTGGCGGCAGCGGCATTGGCGCTGCCATTTCGCTGGCGCTGGCCAGGGAAGGCGCTATTCCCGTGATTCTGGGGAAAAATCCGCTGGACGCAGCCTTCATGGTAGCGCTGGCGCCGATCCAGCCCGCCTACCAATTCATCCAGCTGGAGCTGTCAGATGATCAGGCCTGCCAGAACGCGGTTGCCGCCACGGCGGCCCGGTTCAAGCGTATTGACGGCTTGGTGAACAATGCAGGCATTAACGACGGCGTGGGTCTGGACGCCGGCCGCGATGCTTTTGTCGCCTCCCTGGAGCGCAACCTGATCCATTACTACGTGATGGCGCACCACTGTGTGCCGCACCTCAAGGTCAGCCGGGGCGCCATCGTCAACGTTTCCTCCAAGACCGCCATCACCGGTCAGGGCAACACCAGCGGTTATTGTGCGTCCAAAGGCGCCCAGTTGTCCCTGACCCGGGAATGGGCCGCCACCTTGCTGGAGTTCGGCGTGCGTGTGAATGCCGTGCTCCCGGCCGAGGTCATGACGCCGCTCTACCAGCAGTGGCTTTCAGGGTTTGACAACCCGCAGGACAAGCTGGCAAAAATTGTTGAAAAAATTCCCCTGGGCAAACGCATGACCACGCCACAGGAGATTGCCAACATGTGTGTTTTTCTGCTGTCTGACGCGTCGTCCCACACCACGGGACAGTGGATTTTTGTGGATGGTGGCTACACCCACCTGGACCGGGCGTTGTGATTATTAGGACCATTGGCGACACCGCGTCAAAACCGGCACGGCGACCGGGCCATGTGCGTGCGGTTTTGGGGTGAAAACACGCGCGAAAGACCGAGTACCGTACGCCGTTGTTTCAATTGGGTAGGCCGGATGAAGCGAAGCGCAATCCGGGATGGTTCAGGCATCACACCAATGAAGCCATGGGCAACACCAGGGTGAACTCGGCACCCCCTTCAGGCAGGTTGGCGCAGGTCAGATGGCCACCGTGCTGCTGTACCAGGCCGTAGCTGATCGACAGGCCCAGCCCAGTGCCTTTGCCGATGCTTTTGGTGGTAAAAAACGGGTCAAAAATGCGCGACAAATGCGCCGCTGCGATGCCCGGGCCGTTGTCGGAAAAACGCAGTTGCACTTGCCGGTCCTGTTGCGTCAGGCTGATTCGCAGTTGTGGTGCCGCAGCCCCGGCGGACGTGTTGGCGTTGGCCGCGTCTGCGGCGTTCTGGATCAAATTCATCATCACTTGCAACAACTGCCCGGCATTGCCGCTGACATGGCAATCCGGTCCGCGCGTCCATTGAATTTCAAAATTCGGCGCCGTGCCTTTTTGCACCCAGTGAATGGCGCGCTCGACTACCGCGTTGAGCTCAACCGGGGTGATCTTGCCCTGGCTGGCGCTTGAAAAGCGTTTCAGGCCGTCGACAATGTCTGCGGTGCGCTGGGCACCCTCCAGCGTGCCTTCCATCAGTGACGGCAGGTCGTTGACCAGCGTGTCAATGCGCAATTCCTGGCGCAAGGCCTGTATCGGCGCGGGCAGGTCCAACTGGTGCACAGCCTCCAGGTAGCGGCCCAGGCGCGTGCCGTAGCGTTGCAGTACGTGCACATTACCCAGCACAAAGCTGATCGGGTTGTTGAGCTCATGCGCCACACCTGCCACCAGGCGGCCCAGCGAGGCCATTTTTTCGGAGTGCAGCAGCTGTTGCTGCGCCAGTTTCAGCGCGTCATGCGCTTCGCGCAACTGGTGGTAGGCGCGTTTGAGCTCACCCAGCGGGCGACCTACCAGTACCCTGCCGACCTGGCGTCCGGTGCTGTTGTGGCGTGGTGTGCAGCTCATGTCCACCGGCACTGGCAGGCCCTGGGCGTCGCGCAAATTGAGCTCGACCACGGCCACTTCATGTGCGGCCGCGTGGTACATGGCCAACTGCCAGCGCTGCACACTTTGCGCGTCGGCCAGTAAATCCGGCACTGGCGTGCCCAGCAGATCCTGTTCGCTGCGGCCCACCAGTTCGCACAGGGCGGCGTTGGATTCTTCGATCAGGCCATCCTGGTTGCAGGCGATCAGCACGTCGCTCATGCTCGACAGCAGACTGAAGATGAACTGTTGGGATTGTTCCAGCTGGGCGTTTTTTTCTTCCAGCTCGACCTCGTCGGTGACCAGCTTCGAGTACACCTCTTCCATCTTGTGGATCACGTCCAGCCAGGTGTCTTCGGTTACGCCTTCGAGGTCTTCGGGCGGCAAGTGCAGGGCGGGTGGCGGGCGCGGTGGCATGGTTTGAGGCGTTCAGTGCACGGTGCACACCATGCAGGGGTCGAATGATCGCACAATGTGCTGCACCGCCACGCTGGTGTTGTCGGCGGCGTCGTCAGCGGCGCGGTCCAGGGGGGCGCCGACCAGGGCGGCCTCCAACGCACCGGGGGTTCCCGCCGCGTCGCGCGGCGAAAAGTTCCAGCTGGTGGGCGCCACGATCTGGTAGTGGCTGAGACGGCCTTTGTCAATACGCAGCCAGTGGCCCAGCGCACCGCGCGCGGCCTCGGTCAAGCCGATGCCCTGGGCCTGGTCTGGCAGGGCATGGGCCTCATAAAACGGCGCGTGCGGCTGCATAGCCAGCAGCCATTGCTCCATCAAGGGCACGATGCGCGCGATCTCCAGCAGCCTTGCCAGCACCCGGGTGCTGACGCAGCCGCCGTGGGCCAGCACTGCGGCGCGGATCAAGGGCTGGCCGTCCACCAACTGGCGTGCAATGGCGCCGGTCTCCAGCACCTGGCCGGCCAGACGCGGTGCCTTGTTCCAGCTGTAGGCGCCGGTTTTGTCGGCTTGTGGTAGCGTGCGCCCAAGCATCGGGTGCAGGGCGGAGGCACTGGCATCTTCGGCGTACCAGGCATGGCGCGGGTCTTCGGTGATGTGCTGGGTATCGAGCGGCCGCACTTGCTGCCTGGCGGCATCCCAGACGCCGTGCGCCAGCGCATGACCACCGTCAGCCTGGGCATAGGCGCCATAGCTTAGGTAGCGGCCCGGGCCAATACCCAGCCGGGCCAGGCCGGTGTCATCGGCGATGTTCAGAAACAAGGCCAGATCGCTGCCTGCGGCGCGGCGGCGCCAGCCCTGCAGGGCGGCCAGGCTGTCGAGCGCGGCGACTTCCTCAAGTGGCGTGCCGAACAGGGTTTGCTCCAGAAAGGCGCGCATCTCGCGCACCCGCGCCAGCAGGCGCACGCGCTCGGCGGCTTCAATGGCACGTGCGCACCCGCCTGGCAGAATGGCCCCGGTGTGCGGCCATTTGCCGCCCAATGTGCCGATCAGCTCGAACCAGCGCGCCCGTGCGGCCAGCGCCTGGCGGCTGTGTATGCCGCCGCCGGTGGGGCTGCCTGCCAAGGCCGCAAAGCGCTGCTGCGCCTGCGCCTGCCAGGCGCGCCCGTGGTACGCCTTGCCGGTGAAGTCGGGCATGAAAAACAGATAAAAATGCGTCAGGTGGTCGGCCAGGTTTTCGCAGGCCAGCATCAGGTTGGTGGCCAGCATGCCGTTGGGCGGCATCACCACGCCACAGGCATTGGCCAGCGCTCGCGCTGCCGCCACCGACTGCGACACCGTGCAGATGCCGCAAATGCGCGGCACGATGGTGAGTGCGTCCATCGGCTCGCGTCCCACCAGCATCAGCTCGAAGCCACGAAACATCGGGGCGTTGACCCGGGCTTGTGTGACCCGGCCATCGGCCACCTCAAGCTGCACCTCAAGGTCCCCCTCGACGCGGTTGAAAGGTCCAAGTACCAGGCGGCGGGTCTTCATTTAACGCTGCCGCATGTTGCGCGAGGCGGGTGGCAGTACCACATGGTCACTGCGCGAATTGACCTTGACACGTTTGGGCGTGGCACTTTTGGACAGCGAGGCCAGCGCCACAAACCAGGCTTTGGGCATGTCGGTGGGCAGGCCCACCGGAATGCCCGCCAGTTTGGCTGTGAGGTGAAAGGCGTGCCCCGGACTCTGAAAACCCGGCGCGGTGCAGTTGATGCAGGCAAAGCCGCCGCGCAGGCAGCTGCCATCGCCGTTCCAGAGCCGGGTGTTGCAGTCGGCGTGCGCCTGGGTACCCTTGCAGCCCATGTTTTCCATCAGGCAGCCCAGGTCGGTGGGTTGGGCTGCGCTGGCCTTGTACTCGTAATACTCGTTGCGCGGGCAGCCGTGGTGCACCAGTTGGTCGGCATAAAAGCGCGGCCGCCCCAGCGGGTCAAGGTTGAGCGCGCCAAACTGATCCGCAACCAGCAGCATCAGTGTGTCGAGGACCCAGCCGGGGTGGGTCGGGCAGCCGGCTATGTTGACCACCGGCATACCGCCCCGGGCGCAAAAGTCACGACCGAGCAGACCGCCGATCTGCTCGTCCTCAAATTGCAGGCCACAGGCATCGGTGGGGTTGCAACCGCTGGCGCTGATGCCGCCCCAGGCGGCGCAACTGCCCACCGCCAGCACATGCGTGGCCACCTTTGCTAACTGCTCGATCCAGCGCATCATGGACACATCGGTGCCGGCCAGCAGGTGAAAGCGGCCGCTATGGTAGGGCCCGCGCAGCACGGCACCCTCAATACACAGCGCGTCCAGGCGGGTGCGCCCGGACAGGCAGTCTTGCAAAATGCCAAGCAGGTCCTGCTGGTTTTCAAGCGACAGGCTGGGGTGCCACAGCAGGTGGATGCCGCTGTTTTTGAGCAGCGCCGGGAAATCTGCGGTGTCGGCGCACAGCAGCGACATGCTGCAGCCGCCGCAGCCGCCCGATTGAAGCCATAACACGTTGAAAGTCATCGCAATTTCCTTTCAGGTGGTGACTGTACAGCTGACGCAGGGGTCAAAGGCGGCTGCCAGCATGGCGGCGGGCGCCTGGTCGTTGCTGGCCAGTGCCGCCACCGCCTGGGCCAATGCGCCTTGCGGGTGAAAGTTCCACTCGGTGGGCGCCAGCACGCGGTAATCAAGCACGCCGTCCGAAGCGTCCAGTTGCACCCAGTGCAGCAACAGCCCGCGCGCCATTTCACACCAGCCCAGCGCCTGGCCTTGCGCCAGCCACAGGGCACCCGTGGACAGCATGCCCCCGGCGCCAGTGGCATCCGGGTCATCCGAAGCGCCCGACGCGACCTGGGCCAGGGCCAGTAATTCCAGCCAGCGCGCGCTCAGGCGCCACCAGGCACTGCGCGGCACACCTTGTTGCTGGGGGCTGTGGCGCAGCCGTGTCCAGGGGCCGTTCTCGGCGCATTGCCCGCGCCAGACGGGGTGTTGCACAAAGCCGCTTTGGTGCACCATGGCCTGCGCCAGTTCGATCAAGCGCTGTTTTTGCTGCATGGGGTCCTGATGCAATACCTGCAGGCCATGGGCCGGAATGTGCAGGCGACTGGCCAGGGGGTACCAGGCACTTAAAAACCGGGCTGGTGGCAAACGCTCGGCCTGCGCCTGGCACCAGTGGGCAAAGGCTTCTGGCGCCGCACAAGCTTGCAGCCATTGGCCGATGGACTGGCCCAGAATGCGGTCTTCGAGCCAGGCGCGCAATTGGCCCAATTGATCCAATGCGGCCGATGCATCAGTGGGTGCCTGCCTGGCGAACAGGGGCAGCGGGCAGCCGCGCAGCCAGTGCAGGTCGGGGCCTGCGACATCCGCTTCAGGCAGGCGTTGTGGCCAGTCGAGCGCCATGCTGCGCAGGTGGTCGCGCGCGGTTTCCAGCCACAGCGCAAAGGGTGGGCGGGCTGTGTCCCGGGTTTGTCCTTGTGCAGCAGCCAGAGCCAAGGCAGCCGCCCGCTGATGGGCATGGGCGCACAGGCTGAAGACACTGCCCAGGCGGTGCACCACGTCATCGCCGCGCTGGCCGCGCAGCAACTGCCCGAGCCGGCCATCGCTGAGCACCGGGCGCTGACCCAGCACGCCGGGCTGGGCGCCGGGACGCAGCGCGTACTCGCCAGCGAACGTGTCCCAGCGGGGCGGGGGGGGTGCTGCAGTTTCCATGACCGGTGCCGCCGGGTTAATGGTCCAGGCCAAACCGGATCAACTTCATGCGCAAGCCCACCCGGGTCAAGCCCAGTTCTTCGGCCACATGGGTCTTGTTGCCCTTGTGGCGCAGCATGGACTCCTTGATGAGTTGTGCCTCGATGCGCTCAAGGTGGTGTTTGAGCTGGCTCGAAGTTTCATCAGAGGATGCTTCGGTGGTCTCCTCAGTCGCGCCGCCGGACGCCCGCGCTTGCGCTGCCCGCAGCAAGCGCGGCGACAACAGCTCTGGCCCCAGTACAGCGCCATCACTGATGGCCATGGCGCGGCGAATTTCGTTTTGTAGTTCGCGCACATTGCCGGGCCAGCTGTGGTGGTTCAGCAGGTTCATGGCCTCGCTTGAGAGGCTGCGCCCGATCAGGGGGGATTTTTTCAGCAGGTCGGAGACGATCAGCGCGATGTCCTGGGTGCGCTCGCGCAGCGCCGGCAAATACAACGTGATGCCGGCCACGCGGTAGTACAGGTCTTCGCGAAAGCGGCCGCTGGCCACCTCGGTCTCCAGGTTGCGGTTGGTCGCGGCAATCAGGCGCACATCAACGGCCACAGGCCGTGGACTGCCCAGGGGGCGGATCTCGCCCTCCTGCAGCGCGCGCAGCAGTTTGACCTGAAAAGCGGGCGAGGTCTCGCCAATTTCATCCAGAAACAGCGTGCCGCCATCGGCCTGCTGGAACAGGCCGATGTGGGAGTCGGTGGCCCCGGTAAAGGCGCCACGTTTGTGGCCGAAGAGCTCGCTCTCTAGCAGCGTGTCGGGCATGGCGCCGCAGTTTTCCACCACAAAGGGTTGCTCGGCGCGGGCGCTGGCGTAGTGGATGGCGCGCGCCAGCAGTTCCTTGCCGGTGCCGGATTCGCCGGTGATTAGCACCGACAGGTCGTGCCCCGCAATGCGCTGCGCCAGCGTGCAAACGGCATTGAGCGGGCTGTCCGGGGTGCGCAGCAGCTTGTCAAAGCCGGCCAGCGTCTTGGCCTGTTGGCGCAAGCCGACCACGCGCAGCGCCAGACTGTCGGGGTGGGTGCGCAGCTCCAGCGTGAGGCGCTGGTTTTCCTGTTGCAAGCGCCACAGCTGGCCGGCGTTTTGCAGCGTGAGCAGCAACTGGTCGGGGTGCCAGGGTTTGAGCAGGTACTGCCAGATGCCGGCTTCGTTGATGCCGGTGATGATGTCCTCGGCCTCGGTGTAGCCCGACAAAATCAGGCGCACGGTGTCGGGCCACTGATCGCGCACGGCGCGCAAAAACGCCACCCCCGAGGTGCCGGGCATACGCTGGTCTGACACCACAATCTGCACCAGCTCGTTGTGCATCACGGCCATGCCTTCATCCGCCGAATTGGCGGTGAAGACCGTGAAATATTCGTCCAGCGTGCGTTTGAGTGTTTCGAGTGAGCGCAGCTCGTCATCAACGACCAATATTGACAGGGGCGCGCGGGCCGGGCTCATGCCAGTTTCCAGCCGAGTTCCCGGTGCCGGGCCAGGTGCCGTGGGGTCCAGGAGGTGAGTGACTTATGCACAAAGTGGTGCCGCGTCACGTGGTAGCTGGGGTCAAACCCGTAGAAGTTGCGGTGCATGTGGGCGATCTCCTCGTTGCGGTAGGCAGCCAGCTCGGCGTGAAAGGCCGACACATCGCCGGGCAGGCAGGCATCGGTCAGGCCGAGGGCTTGCGCGCCCTGCGCCGTGAGCGGCTGGCGGTTGTGCATGACGGCCCAGTCCAGCGCCGACGGCCGGCGGTCGCCCACCACGCCGGGGTGGACGATCAGGCACACATGGCGTGACCAGACCGACTCGGGAACGGCACGGCGCAGGTAGGGCGCCACGATCAGATCAGGCGCGAACAAGGCTGCGGCCTCTTCGGTCACCGAGTCGCTGATGTCGAATTCGACCGATACCAGGTGCCCGCGCTGGCGCAGCTCTGCACCCAGGCGCTGGGTCAGGCTGTTGAAGGCGTGGGAGAGCAGCAGGATGCGCATGGCGTTGGCTGTCAGCAAATGCGTGGAAGTTGCTCGCCGGCCAGCCAATCAACAATACGCCGGCCGCCAAAGGCGGTGGTGAGCTGAACAAAATGGTGGTCATCGGCCAGCACCCCGCCAATCCGGGCGGCATCCCGGCCCAGCGGGTGCGCGTGCATCACGTCCAGCAACTGCGGTGCATCGGCCGCAGCGCAGATCACAATCAGCTTGCCTTCGTTGGCGACATAGAGCGGGTCCAGCCCCAAAAATTCGCAGGCGGCAGCCACCACCGGTTTGATCGGAATGGCTTTCTCATGCAGCATCATGCCCACGCCGGATTGCTCGGCGATTTCGTTCAAGGTAGAGGCCAGCCCACCGCGCGTGGGGTCGCGCAGGCAGCGGATGTCGGCGCCAGTGGCCAGCAGCCTGGCAATCAGGCCATGCAGCGCCGCCGTGTCTGATTCAATGGCTGCCTCGAACGTGAGGTTTTCGCGCTGGCTCATGATCGCCACACCGTGGTCGCCCATCGTGCCCGACACCAGCACCACATCGTCCGCCCGCGCAAGGGCACCGCCCAAGTCCAGTCCGTCTGGCAACACGCCGACACCGGTGGTGGTGATGAAAATGCCGTCGCCTTTTCCCCGCTCCACCACCTTGGTGTCGCCGGTGACCACCGGTACACCGGCACTGCTTGCGGCACGCGCCATCGATTCGACGATGCGCGTCAGGTCGGCCAGCGCAAAGCCTTCTTCCAGAATAAAGCCTGCGGCCAGGTACAGCGGTGTGGCACCCATCACCGCCACGTCGTTGAGCGTGCCGTGCACTGATAAGCAGCCGATGTCGCCGCCGGGAAAGAACAGGGGTGAGACCACATGGCAGTCGGTGGACATCACCAGCCGCGCCGGCTGGCCGTTGAGCACGGGCGCGGGCAGCACGGCGCCGTCATTGCCCTGGCCCAGATAGGTGTTGCCCAGGTGTTTGGCAAACAGCTCGGAAATCAGTTGCACCATGGCCCGCCCGCCCGAGCCGTGTGTCATGTCGACCCGGCCGTGTTTCAGGTCGAGCGGGCGGATGTAGCCGCGTTTGACTTCACTCATGCCATGTCCTTGTGGCGGCCGTAACTGTAGTGCGCCGCACAGGCGCCTTCACTGCTGACCATACACGAGCCGACCGGGTTTTCGGGGGTACAAACGGTGCCAAAAATCTTGCAATCTTGCGGGCGCTTGACGCCGCGCAAAATGGCGCCGCATTCGCAGGCCTTGTTGTCAGGCACCGATGTGTAGTCCATTTTGAAGCGGCGCTAGGCGTCGAAAGCGCCGTATTTTTCGCGGATTTTCAGGGCCGAATAGGGCACCATGGACAGGCCGCGCCATTCGAATTCATGGCGCAACTCGAACACCTCGGCGACGCGGTCTTGTGCCTTGCGGTTGCCGTCGCGGCAGACGGCGCGGGCAAATTCGTTCTCGACCTCGGCGCGGCCGTCGTTGACCTGGGCAATGAGCATCAGAATAGCCTGCATCACGTCGAGTGGCTCAAAGCCGGCAATCACCACCGGCTTGCGGTATTCCTCGGCAAAAAATTCATAGGGCCGACTGCCGATCACGGTGGACACATGCGCCGGGCCGATGAAGCCATCGATCGGCACCGTGCCCCATTGCCGGACTTCGGGCGACTCCAGAATCTGGGTGATGGCGGCGGGCGTGAGCACGTGGCAGCACAGCACGCTGAAGTTGGTCAGCTGCTCCTGTGCGGCTTGCAAAATGGCCAGCGCGGTCGGCGGCGTCGTGGTCTCGAAGCCAATGGCAAAAAACACCACCTCGCGCTGCGGGTTATCGCGCGCAATCTGCAGCGCATCGAGCGTGGAATAGACCATGCGGATGTCGCCGCCGCGCGCCTTGGCTTTGAGCAAGGAGAGGCTGTTGGAGGCGGGCACGCGCAAGGTGTCGCCGTAGCTGCACAAGATCACGTATTGCTGCAGCGCCAGCTTGATCGCCATGTCGATGCGGCCAATCGGCAATACACACACCGGGCAGCCGGGGCCGTGCACCAAGCGCACATTGGCGGGCAGCAGGTCGGAGAGGCCGTAGCGTGAAATGGCGTGGGTGTGGCCGCCGCAAAATTCCATGAAACTGTAGTTGCGCTGGGGCTGCGCCAACCTGGCAATTTTCCCGGCCAGCGTTTGAGCCACCGCGCCGTCGCGAAACTCGTCGATGTATTTCATGGCGCCGTCAGGGCTGACTCAGACATTTCCGAGAACAGCGCCAGCGTGCGCTCGGCCTCTTCGGGGTCAAGCTTGGACAGCGCGTAACCCACATGCAAAATCACATAGTCGCCCACCTGCACATTGTCGAGCAGCGCCAGCGAGATTTCTTTCTTGACCCCGCCCAGATCCACCATGGCGTGCTCGCCGTCCGGGCCGCAGCCGACTTCAATCACCTTGACCGGTAGTGCAAGACACATCAGTATTCTCCAGGTAATGCTTTGATCCGGCCTCTGAACTTGATAAGTTCATCTTCCATGATACTATTTCTGCATGAAAATTGTGATGGATACCGACACGATCGTTGCCGCTTTACGTAGTCCGGCGGGTGCGTCGGCGGAGTTGTTGCGAAGAGCGCGTCGCCAGGAAATCATCCTGGCTGCCAGTGTGAGTCTGTTCATGGAATATGAAGCGGTTTGCCAACGGCCGGAACATGCCTTGGTTGCTGGACTGGACGAGTTGTCGGTGGGCAAATTTCTGGACGGTTTGGCGTGTATCGTCGAGCCGGTTGAAGTGCATTTTTTGTGGCGTCCGCAACTGCGCGATCCTGCCGACGAACTGGTGCTGGAGGCGGCCGTCAATGCTTCTGCACATGCGTTATTGACTTTCAACATGAAGCATTTTGCCAATGCGGCAGAGCAGTTTAGTTTGCGCGTGATGCAGCCCGGCCCATTTTTAAGGAGTTTGTGATGAGTCAATTAAGCACCTATCCGTTGCGTTTGCCGCGCTCAATCAGAACCGGCGTGGAGCGCATGAGCAAGCAAGATGGCATCAGCATCAATCAGTTTGTCAGCATAGCCGTGGCTGAAAAGCTTGCCATGATGCAGGCCCAAGCATTTTTTGCGGAACGCCGCGCGCGTGCTGATATGAGCGCCTTTGACCAATTGATGCAGCGCAGTGGGGGGGAACCTCCACGCCCAGAGGACGAACCGTAGCACTTGGTCGTTTGCTGAAATCAAGCATGCTGCTTTCATAACAAAGCTGAATGTGATGGGTGTGCCAAGCATGCCACCCAGGCCTGCCCGAGCGCGATGCTGGCGTCTCCGGGGGCGGTGCGTTGCGGCACCAGCACCGTGACGCCATTGTGTTGCAGATTTTGCCGCAGCGGTGCCGTGATTAGCGCGTTGAGAAAGCAACCACCACCCCAGGCCAGAGTGCGCAAACCGGTGGTTTGGACGGCTTGCATTACCCACTCGGTCAAGGCCGCCACCAGAGTGGCATGGAACACGGCGGCGGCTTGGCTGATGTCAACGGCATCAATTAACGAACCCAGCATGGGAAACAGGTCAAGCTGGCCGTCGTCGCTGATGGCATAAGCCCCCGGCATGGGGGTCGGCCAGCCATGGGCTTCGATATACAACGTGGCCGCCTGCTCCAGCAACACGGCGGCCTGGGCCTCGTAGGCCATGGTGTGGCTCAGGCCGAGCAAGCCGGCCGCAGCATCGAACACCCGGCCCAGGCTCGACGTGCGCGGGCTGTTGAACTGGCGCGTCAGCATGGCGGCCACGGTGCTGGCCGCTGGATCCCGAAATCGTTGTGCAATCTCGGCGTTGCGCCCGAGTTCATGCAGCACGGCAGCCGCCATGCGCCAGGGTTCGCGCGCGCACCGGTCACCGCCCGGCATGGGCAAATGGCGCAGGTGGCCAAGGCGTTGGCATTGCGCACCATCAACCTGCAGCAGTTCGCTGCCCCAGGCCGTGCCATCTGTGCCCAGCCCGACACCATCGAGTGCCAGGCCCAGCAGCGGGCCTTGCCAGCTGTGTTCGGCACAGACGGCGGCGATGTGGGCATGGTGGTGTTGCACGGCCAGGGTGGGCAGGCCATGGCGCTGCGCGTAGGCCACTGCAGCGCGTGTGCTGTAGTCGTCGGGGTGCAGGTCGTGCGTCACACGTTGTGGCTTGACATCCAGCAAATCGCATAGCCGTTGCACCGTTTCATCCTGAAAGTGGCAGCTGGCGGCGTTGTCCAGGCTGCCGATGTGGGGCGACAAAAAGGCGTCATGGCCGCGCGTGACGCAGACCGTGTTTTTCAGGTGGCTGCCAAAAGCCAGCACCGACGCTCCGGACTGCGGCAGGCGAATGGCGGCAGGTGCGTAACCGCGGCTGCGGCGGATGAATTGCGCAGCGCCCGCCGTCACCTGGAGCACGCTGTCGTCGCAACGCGCCACGATGTCGCGGTCATGGTCCAGAAAAGCATCGGCAATGCCTGCCAGCCGGGTATGTGCCTCAGCCGTGTCGCGCACGATGGGCTCACCGCCCGGGTTGGCGCTGGTCATCACCAGCACCAGGGTTTGTGATTCGCCGAGCCAGGCCGTGCCATCGGGCCGACCAGCGGCTTCATGAAACAATAAAAAATGGATCGGCGTGGTCGGCAGCATCAGGCCCAGGCGTTGCAGACCGGGGGCGATGCCGGGCAGGGTCGCACCACAGGTGGCATGGGCGCGCAGCAACACGATGGGGCGCTCGCGGCTTTCCAGCAGGGTGCACTCGGCAGCTGATACCTGCGCATAGGGTGTCACGCTGGTGGCGTTGGCCAGCATCACGGCAAAGGGTTTGGCCTCGCGGTTCTTGCGCAAGCGCAGCCGCGCGACCACCAACGGGTTGCGCGCGTCGCAGGCCAGGTGGAAACCGCCCAGGCCTTTGATGGCGACGATCTGGCCGCGTTGCAGCAGCTCCAGGGTGCGCGCGATGGGATCGCCAGCCAAGGACTGGCCCTGTGCATCGGACAAACCTAAACGTGGGCCGCATTGCGGGCAACAAGTGGTCTCGGCATGAAAACGCCGGTCGCTCGGCGCGGTGTAGTCAAGGCTGCAGTCCGGGCACAGCGGGAAGACCGCCATGCTGGTTTGCGGCCGGTCGTAGGGCAGGGCGCGGGTCACGGTGAAACGTGGGCCGCAATGGGTGCAGGTGATGAAGGCGTGACGATAACGTCGGCTTGACGGGTCGAACAGCTCGTGCAGGCAGGCGGCACAAACCGCCACGTCGGGGCCAATCGCGGTGGCGGCCTGGCCCGACTGGCTGGCAATGATGCTGAACGCAGTGAACGGCTCTGCCGCCAGGTTCTGCGCCTGCACGTTGTCAACACGTGCCAGCGGTGGCGCGTCAGTGCGCAAGCGTTGCAGCAACTCGGTCAAACGCGGCTGGCTGCCCTGGGCCAGGATTTCGACACCCTGGGCATCGTTGCGCACCCAGCCGTGCAGGCCGAGTTGCTGTGCCAGGCGCCAGACAAAGGGCCTGAAACCGACCCCTTGCACAATGCCTTTGACGCGGATGTGCTGCGAAAGCAAGGCCAATGGCGCCATCAGGCCGGTGCGTTTGGTCTGGTTTGAAGTTGGACTTCGAGTTGCGCCTTGAGTTGCGCGATTTGGGCCTGCAGACTGGCCACGGTTTGTGCTTTGGCCGCATGGGCCTGGGCCATACCGTCGCGCAGATAGGCCAGCCACTCGCCCATGCCTTCGCCGCTGGTGGCGCTGAGCTGGATCACCCTGATCTGCGGATTGACCCGGCGCGCATAACCAATGGCGGCGTCCACGTCGTAACTCAGATGCGGCAGCAGGTCGATCTTGTTGAGCAGCATCAGGCTAGCGGCGCGGAACATGTCGGGGTACTTGATGGGTTTGTCTTCGCCCTCGGTTACCGAAAGGATCACCACCTTGTGCGCCTCGCCCAGGTCAAAAGCGGCCGGACACACCAGATTGCCTACGTTTTCGATCAGCAGCAGCGCGTCATCCGCCAGCTTGAGTTGGGCCATGGCGTGGCCCACCATGTGCGCGTCCAGGTGGCAGCCCTTGCCGGTGTTGATCTGGATGGCCTGGGCACCGCTGGCGCGAATGCGGTCGGCGTCCTGGCTGGTTTGTTGGTCACCCTCGATCACGGCCACTGGCGTGGCACCTAGCAGGGTGATGGTTTTGCACAGTAGCGTGGTCTTGCCCGAGCCCGGGCTGGAGACCAGATTGAGCGCAAACATGCCACGCTCGGCCAGGGCTTGCCGGTTGCGTGCGGCGTAGGCATTGTTCTTGGCCAGAATGTCCTGCTCGATCTGCACCATGCGGGCGGGCGGCACGCCGGGTGCATGTGAATGTGCTGGTGCCGGGTCGTGCGTGTGTTCGTGCTCATGCTCATGCTGATGAGCGTGAGCATGCGGTTGGGCCTGTTCGTGCGCATGGGTGTGTTCATGAACATGGCGGGTGCCATCGGCGTGGACATGCACATGGACATGCGCAGCTGCCTCGCCCTCGATTCTGACTTCACCTTCACCACAACCACAGGTCACACACATCCTAGTTCTCCTCATTTAAGTCTGTTAGGGACAGCACTTGCACGCTACGCGTGCTGCGGTCTGTCCCACAAAGTCTCATATTACTTCCAACTCCTTGACACGCATTTCGGTACCACCCGTCACTTGCATTTGGTAGCTGCCGCAGCTCGGGCATGCGCCAAAAACCTCGGTCATGGGCACGGTTTTGGCGCAGGCCATGCACCAGCCCTGTCCGGGCGTGGCAATGATCTCCAGCCGGGCACCATCGGCCACGCTGCCACGCGTGACGGCATCAAAACAAAAGGCCATGGCCTGCGGCTCCACACCCGAGAGCTGACCGATTTCCAGCCAGACGGCGGTAACCTTTTTGAACTGGTCTTTGCGCGCGGCGTCTTCAACCAGTTGCAGCACGCCTTCGGCCAGCGACATTTCATGCATGGTGAAGACGCCTCAAAGCCCCAGGCGCACATGGTCTGTCAGCCGCTTGTCGCGGGTGGCAATATGCTGGCTGATACAGCCCAGCATGTCACGTGCTTGAGCTGCCATCACCGATGGTTGGCCGCTGGCGAGTTGGGCCGCCAGGCTACGCAGCACCTCCAGCATGTGCATGTGATCGTCTTGGTGGTCCTCGAAATTGTCATAACTTTTCATGCGCATCAGCAGTTCTTCGGACATGAAATGTGCTTCGCTGTAGTCAATCAGCTCGCTGAGCAGTTGACTGGTGTTGACCGCATCCGCGCCGGTCTCAAGCGCAACACAGAGTTTCCCCAGCAGCGCAAGCTGCACCTGATGCTCGCGGTCGGTGTCGTCGTTGGCGGCTTGGTTGAATGTTTTGATGTCAGGCATGGGTGGCCTCGTTGAATGGCGTGTAAAACTTAATGCTTGTGTGTTCCGACGTGTGCTGCGGGTTAAACATAACGGCGTGGGCACATCAGAAGGGTATTTCATGACGAGTCGTAAGTTTATGGCTTGCGCAGCGCAAAAAAACCGCGACGCGACATGACCTTGTCCTGCATCGCATTTTTGGCGGCTGGCTCAGTCGTCTTTTCCGATGCGGGCACAGGCTCAGTCAGCAGCCCAATGAGGGCAGCGCGCGCCGTCTGCACGGCCTCGAACTGGCTGCTGAATTTGTTCATGGGTGAAAACAGCGAGCAGCTCTGGTACTCGCCCAGCTCGTCCTCATGGCCGCTCAAGAACGCAAAATCACCCGCCGGGAACTTGATGAAGCGGCGTTTGTTCACACCCACCGATACCCAGCCTTGTGTGTTGCCGGGCAGCAGCGTCAGGCTCATGCACCACGGCGTGACCACCATGCCGAGCCATTGCCCCTGCCAGCGCTGGAAGTCGATGGCCTCCACCGACAGCACTGGGTTCAGGATCGGCACGCCGGCCATGCTGGTCTGTTGAATGCGAAAAAAAGCGGCGGCCACCGCTTCTTCGGGGTTGTGTCTGTGCACCCGCAGTGTCATACCGGCGTGATTCCGGCTGCGCCCCAAAGGCGGGCATCGTGGGGCTGCGTCATGAGGTCCTGCATCAGCGCCAGCGCCTCAAGGGCGCGCTCGGGTTCAATGCGCTCAAAGGCAAAACCGCCGGCCTGGATCAGCAGGTAGTCGCCCACCTGAACGTCTTCGTCCATCAGCAGCAGGCTGACGCGGCGGGTCTGGCCAAAACATTCGGTCACAGCCATGCCGTCGGCCACTTCGAGCACCAGAGAGGGGGCGGCCAGGCACATGACAGCGCTTCAGGCGGCCAGCGCCACCACCGGCACCAGCACATAGCCGCGCGCGCGCAGTTCGGTCACGGCCCTGTCCACCAGTTCGGGAATGGTTGCGGCCACGGTGGGTGTCATGTCCAGGCCCAATTCCAGTGAGATGGGCTCCACACCCAGCACCACAATTTCCTTCGGGATGGCATCGAGCAATTCCAGGCTGGCCAGCACGTCGGGCAGGCCGATCTGGTGTGGCGAGAGTTTGTCGCGGAAAAACACCGGAATCTCAGCGCCGGCAATTTTCACCAGGGTACCGGGTGCTGCGCCGGTTGTGACGACATCAACCACCAGCAAAAAATCGAGGTTGGATAGGTCTTCGATCATCTCCATGCCCGAGGTGCCGCCATCGATCACCAGTACGTTGTCGGGTATTTGATAGGCTTGCTCCAGCGCCTCGACGGTGCGTACACCGGCGGCCTCATCGCTCAGGATGGTATTGCCAATGCCAAGCACGACAGCGCGCATCTAGACCGCCTTGACAGTGTAAGCCGCGCCGCTTTTCGGGTCGGTAAGGTGGATGGCGCAGGCGATGCAGGGGTCGAACGAGTGGATGGTACGCAGCACTTCCAGCGGTTTTTCCGGGTCGGCAATCGGGGTGTCCACCAGCGAGGCTTCATAGGGGCCGGGCTCGTCCTTGTCGTTGCGCGGGCAGGCGTTCCAGGTGGAGGGCACCACACACTGGTAGTTCTTGATCTTGCCGTTGTCGATCACGACCCAGTGCGACAGCGCGCCGCGCGGCGCTTCATGGAAGCCCACCCCCATGATTTCTTCCTTGGGAAACACGGGTTTGTTGAAAGTGGCCATGTCGCCCTTGCCCATGTTGGTGAGCAAGGCGGTCCATTGGTCGGTCAGCGTGTCCACATTGACGCAGCAGGTGATGGCCCGCGCGGCGTGGCGGCCAATGGTCGAGTGCATGGCATCCAGGCCGATCTTGGTTTTGGCCAGCGCAGATGCCGTGTCGAGTGCCGCAGTGGCGTATTGGGTGGTGGCTTCGTGGCCAGCGGCCAGACCATTCAGGACGCGCGCCAGCGGCCCCACTTGCGCCACCTGACCATAGAAAGTGGGCGACTTGAGCCACGAGTATTTGGCATCGTCCTTGAAGTCGGTGTAGTTGGGTGTGGTCTCACCCTTGTACGGGTGCAGCGACTGGGCGTCCTGGTAGTTGTACCAGGAGTGTTTGACCGATTCTTCCACGCCCTTTTGCCAGTATTCGTCGTTAAAACTGCTGATGGGTTGGCGTTTGCTCAGGTCACCGCCGGGGATAAAGCCACCCGGGTAGGCAAACTGCGTGCCTTTGGTGTCGAGTGGAATGTCGGGCACCGACAGGTAGTTGGTGATGCCTTTGCCAATTTTGGTCCACTCGGGGTAGAAGGCGCCCACCGCAGCCACATCGACCAGGTAGACGTTTTTAACAAAGTCAGCCAGGTCGTCGATGTATGCCTTGATGGCCATCAGGCGCTCCACCGTGAGTACGGCCTCGGAGTCGGTGGCCAGCGGGTTGGCCACACCACCGACCGCCACGTTCTGGATGTGCGGGGTCTTGGAGCCCAGGATGGACACAATCTTGTTGGCCTTGCGCTGCACTTCCAGCGCCTGCAGGTAGTGCGACACTGCCAGCAGGTTGACCTCGGGCGACAGCTTCATGGCCGGGTGGCCCCAGTAGCCGTTGGTAAAGATGCCGAGTTGGCCACCGTTGACAAAATGTTTCAGGCGCTCGTGCACGCGGCGCATCTCGTGCTTGCTGTTGAGGTGCCAGCTGGAGAGGCTTTCACCCAGCGCAGCGGTCTTGTCAGGGTCGGCTTTCAGCGCCGAGGTCACGTCGACCCAGTCAAGTGCCGACAGATGGTAAAAGTGAACGATGGCGTCGTGCACCGCATGGGCGGTGATGATGATGTTGCGGATGTACTGGGCGTTGAGCGGAATTTCCAGCTTGAGCGCGTTTTCCACCGCACGCACCGAGCAAATGGCGTGCACCGTGGTGCAGACGCCGCAGATGCGTTGTGTGATGGTCCAGGCATCGCGTGGGTCGCGCCCGAGCAAAATCAGCTCGACCCCGCGCCACATCTGGCCTGACGACCAGGCTTTGTTGACCATGCCGTTGTTGATGTCCACATCAATGCGCAGGTGCCCCTCAATGCGGGTGATGGGGTCGATGGTGATACGTTGTGCCATGTAATGTCTCCTGAATAATTCTTGAACCCGCGCTGTCTTGAACTGGTTAGCCGACTGCCCGCGCAGCTTTGCGCGGCAGCACCGGGAAGCGGCGAGTAATGATGATGTAGCCCAGTACTTCAATGGCGAACATGCCCGTGGTGACCATGATCTCGCCCAACGAGGGAAAGTAGCTCCAGCCCGTGCCGGTGTGGTGCTCGTAGCCAATCATGAAGCCGTTGAGTCGCAGCAGCACGCCGCCGACCATGATGGCAAGACCGGCCAAAAACAGCCGCGCCGGATTGCGCCGGGCTTGCGCTGTGCCGATCAGAAAGAAGGGTGCGATAAAGCCGAGGTTTTCCACCCAGAACGACACAGTGACCCAGCTTGGCGCGAAAGCCCCCGACCAGGCGCCGCGCACCGTCAGGTCGGCCACCCGCACCACCAGGTAGAGGGCCAGCACGCCCAGCATGATCTTGGCCAGTGGGTCGAGCAAATGGGTTTCGATTTTGAGGCGGTAAGCGCTTGACGCCACACACGACTCAAACAGCACCACGCCGTAACCGATGACGATGGCGGTCAGCAGGTAGATGACGGGCTGCAAGGGGGTCTGCCACAAGGGGTTGACCTGGCTGCCCATGACCACCAGCATGGTGCCCAGCGACGACTGGTGCATCATTGGCAGCAACACGCCCAGGGCAATAAAGAAGAACAGCAATTTGTTGAGTTTTTGGCGCACGTCCTTCATACCCAGCTTTTCCAGGAACACCGGCGAGAACTCGATCCACATCACCAAGATGTAGGCGGTGACGCACACGGCCACTTCGAACATCACCGAGTTGGGATTGGCATAACCGGGCCAAAAGATGTGCCAGAAGTTCCACCAGCGCCCCAGATCAACAAAGATGCCGGTACCGGCCAGGGTGTAGCCAAACAGGCTGCCCAGCAATGCCGGGCGCACCAGCGGATGGTACTGGCCCTTGTTAAAGATGTAGACCAGCAGCGCCACCGAGAAGCCGCCACAAGCCAAAGCCGAGCCGACCATCACGTCGATCACCACCCAGATACCCCAGGAGTAACCGTCGTTGACGTTGGTGACGCTGGCCAGGCCAAAGACAAAACGCACCGCCAGGAAGGTGACCATGATGGCAATCAGGACACCGCAGATCAGTGTGGTCGCATTGAGCAGATTGCCGCCCAGCGGTGCTGGTGAAGCGTGCGAATGTTGGCTCATGATGTGTGCTCCTGGGCATCTTGGGATGGGTCGTCATCCTCTTCTTTTACATTGCGTTTGGCGATGAAGCTCAAAGCCCCGAGCGCCACCACCGGTAACACGAGACCACCATAGAGCGAGTGCTGGATGGTCTCGGAAGTTGCCGCCGACGAGTTGGGCGGCAAATCGGGCAGACCCATTTTCTGGAAATTGACGGCCGAAAGCTTCAGCACCTGGGTGCCGCCATATTCGGTCTCACCGTACACGTGCTGGAGGTAATTGCCCACCGGGGCTTCATAGCTTTGGTCGGGGCCGCCAATCTTGCCGCGTGGGTAGTGGGTGCGGCTACCGGGCTTCAGGGCAATGCGGCGCTTGGCCTCGGCCAGCAAGTCGGATGTTTTGCCATACAAGGTGGCACCGGTTGGGCACACTTCGGCGCAGGCCGAATAGTGGCCATCTTGGTAGCGATGGCGGCACAGCTCACACTTGCCGATTTGTCCGGTAGGTGAGTCGTACTGGTATTTGGGGATGCCGAACGGGCAGGCCACCACGCAGTAGCGGCAGCCCACGCAGATGTCGGGGTCGTAGGCCACGATGCCCGTCACCGGGTCTTTGACCATGGCTGACACCGGGCAGGCCGACACGCACGACGGGTCGGCGCAGTGCATACACGAGGTCTTCATGAAGGCAAAGCCGTTGTCCTGCGCGTCCTTGGTTTCCATGGTGCCGTTGCGGTACATCTTGATGATGTTGAAGGTGTAGCCCGAGGTGTCGAGCGGGGTGTCCCACAACTGGTCTTCGGTGGAAAACTCGGCCGGGTTGTTGTTGGCCGCTTTGCAGGCTGCCACGCAGGCCTTGCAACCGATGCACAGCGTGGAATCGTAGAGCAGGCCCAGGGCCTCGGCCGGGCGGGTGTGGGTGTCGCGGGCGCAGGCTTCGGGCGCCACTGCGGCACCTGCCAACGCAGCGCCGCTGGCCAGCACCCCCTTGAGAAAGTGGCGACGGGAGTCCATGATCAGGCTCCGGTTTGGTCGACGGCAGCCGGCTTGGCACTGGCTTGGGCGGCTTCTTCGGCTGCATGCGAGCGACCCAGGTTGCGCGCCAGCATGGCAGCCCCGCCGGCCGCCGCACCCGCCAGCGCAGCCAGGGCGGCGGCGGAGGCAAAGCTGGCACCCTTGCCGTTTTCTTCAACGATGCGAGGGTATTGTTGTGGCGGATAGATGTTGATGACCTTGGCCAACTGGTGAATCGGTTTGGTAAAACCAACCCCTTGCTCGGTGCAACCGATGCAGGGGTGACCGCAACCGACCGGCCAATTGTTTTCGCCGGCATCGCCAAAGCCGATGGTCGAGCAGTTGGCATAGGTCTCTGGCCCCTTGCAACCCAGCTTGTACAGGCAATAGCCCTGGCGGTGGCCGGCATCGCCAAACTCCATGGCGAAACGACCGGCATCAAAGTGCGCGCGGCGCTCGCAGTGTTCATGAATCAGGCGCGAATAGGCAAACTTCGGGCGCCCCAGCTTGTCCACCTCAGGTAGCTTGCCAAAGGTCAAAAAGTGCACCACGGTGGCCAAAAAGTTGTATGGGTTGGGTGGGCAGCCCGGAATGGTCACGACCGGCTTGCCCAGCACGTCGGCCACGCTGGAAGCGCCGGTGGGGTTGCCGCCCGACGAGGGCATGCCGCCCCAGGACGCACAGGAGCCGATGGCGATCACGGCGGCGGCATCGGCGGCGCACTCCTTGACCAGGTCAATGGCCTTGGTGCCACCAATCTTGCAGTAAATGCCGTTGTCCTTGACCGGAATGGCGCCCTCGACCACCAGCACATACTTGCCCTTGTTGGCTTTCATGGCGTCTTTGCGTGCGGCCTCGGCCTGGTGTCCGGCAGCGGCCATCAAGGTTTCGTGGTAGTCGAGCGAGATCACGTCCAGAATCAGTTTTTCAAGCGTCGGGTGCTCAGCCCGCAACAAGGATTCCGAGCAGCCGGTGCACTCCTGAAAGTGCAACCAGATCACCGATGGGCGTTTGGCCGATTCGATGGCTTTGGCCACGGCCGCATCAGCGCCTTTGGGCAAGCCCATGGTGACGGCCAGGGTGGCACAAAATTGCAGGTAGTCGCGCCGCGACATGCCCAGACGGTTCTCGATGCCTTGCAAGGCATCGCGCCCAAGCTCAAAAATTTCGCTCATATTGCCCATGTTGTCTCCTCGTATAGTCGGGTGACGCATCGACCCGATCAATCCAGGAATCGCAATTTGCGGGCCAATCTAAAAAAGCATGGTTTGACCTGAAATCTAAGGGTTAACCCGGATTTTTTGATTCATGTCAAGCCCTGAGGTGGTTAGTAAATAGTCGGTCAACTAACCAGCGACCACTTCATTTTTTTGATACATGGAGAGCAGTATGGAACGCATTACCATTTCCATTGACACCGCGCTGGCGCTGGAATTCGACCGCCTGATTGCCGAGCGCGGCTACAAGAATCGCTCGGAGGCGGTGCGTGACCTGGTGCGTTCGCATTTGGAGGCCGCGCGCATGGCACAGAGCCCGGCCGGGCATTGTGTGGCCAACCTGTCGTATGTGTATAACCACCACGAGCGCGACCTGGCCGAGCGCCTGACCGCCTTGCAGCATGACCAGCACGACCTGACGGTGGCCACTCTGCACGCCCATCTGGATCACGACAATTGCCTGGAGAGTGTGATTTTGCGCGGCGCCACATCAGCCGTGCGCGCTTTTTCTGATGCCATGATGGCCGAGCGCGGCGTACGCCACGGTCTGCTCAATGTGGTGGCGGTGGAGCTCGATGGCGCACACACACATGCGCATGAACACCTGCATCCGCACCCGCATGCGGCCGATGAGTCGCCACACAGCCACGTTCACTTGAAACCAAAAACCTGATTCAGGAGTGGCGCTGCAGGCTCAGCGGCAACTCAAGATGGCAGCGCGCCAGCAGGCCGGCGTCGGCAAAGATGGCTGCCGGAGTGCCATCGGCCTCGATGACGCCTTCGCGCATCACCAGTACGCGTGTACACACGTCTTGCACCAGGTCCAGGTCATGGCTGGCAATGAGTTGGGTGTGCGCAAAGCTGGCCAGCAAGGTGATCAAGCGGCGCCGCGCTGCCGGGTCGAGGCCGGCACTGGGCTCGTCTTGCACCAGCACGGTGGGCGCCATTGCCAGCACCCCGGCCATGGCGACCATGCGTTTTTCGCCGCCCGAGAGCCGGTAGGGCGCCCGGCTAGCCAGGTGGCTGGCGCCCACCGTGGCCAGCGCCTGTGCCACCCTGGCCTGTACTTCGCACGCGGGCAGGCCCATGTTCAAGGGTCCGAACGCCACGTCCTCCTGCACCGTGGGCATGAATAACTGGTCGTCGGGGTCCTGAAACACCAGGCCGACCTGGCGCCGCACCGCCATCAGATTCGCGGCAGTAACCGGCAGCCCAGTAACCCGGACCACACCCGAGGCAGGACGGAGCACGCCGTTCAGATGCAGCAACAAGGTCGATTTGCCGGCACCGTTGCTGCCGATCAGGCCCACGGTTTCGCCGGGTTGAATGACAAAACTCACACCGCGCAGGGCCATTTGCCCATCCGGGTAGGCGTAGTGCAAGGCTTGCACTTCCAGCGCGAGGTGCTGACTCATCGTGCTACCGCAAGCACAAGTGCGCCCAACAGATGCGCCAGATCAAGCTGGCGTGCGAGCACAAACCCCAGCATGCAGGCACTCAGAAACAGGGTATCGCGGTGCTGCCAATGGCCAGTTGCAGAGCGATGCAGGCCGCCGTCAAAGCCGCGCGACAGCATGGCCTGGTGGACACGCTGGGCACGCTGCAGGGCGCGCAAAAGCAAGTGGCCCAGCAAAGGGCCATAGATCGCCAGCCGCATTGGCCGGCCGTTGGCGCGTAATTCGCGCGCCAGGCTCATGCGCGCGGTCTCACCCGCCAGCACCAGGGCGTAGCGATGCAGCAGCAGCAACTGGGTGGTGAACAGCTGTGGCAGCCCCAAACGGGACAAGCCCGAGCAGATCGGGTGAAAGCCGGTGCTGGCAAGCAGAATCAGCCCGGCTGAAACGGTCAAGGCAAAGCGTATCAGGATGGAGACAAACGACAGGAAGCCGCTTGATACCGGAACACCGGCCATGGTCAAAACAGTTTGCTGATCCAGCAGGGGATTGAACATACCCAGCATCACGGCAAAGGGTGAAGCCAGCAACACACTGCGCCCAATCATGCGCCACGGGACATTGCCCAGCGCCGCCAGCACTACCGGGAACGCCGCCAGTGGCAACAGCGCTGCCACGCTGGTGCGGTGAAAAGACACGACCGTGAAGATAAAGCCCAGGGTGGCCAAAATCTTGGCGCGGGGGTCGAGGGCAGACAGCGCCGAGGGCTCAGTTGCCAGTCTCTCCAGCGACTCGAAGTCACGCAGCGCGGTGTTGATCGGGCTCACTGGAGCGGGCTTTTGCGGCGTCTGAGCCAGTAGCCCACGACCAGCACCAGGGCCAGCGTCACGGTGCCGCCGACAACACCTGCCAGCGACGCGTCAGCGTCGACTGCGGGCCAGGCTGGCGCCTCGGCCACTGCTGCTGCGACATCTGTGGTATGGACGATTGACCATTCCAGACCGTCCGGCTTGCTGGAAGCAAACCAAGACAAGACCCCCGCCATCAGCATGGCCAGGCCGCCCACGCCGAGAACGAACGGCGAGGACGCGGAGGGTGCTGCGCTTGCGTTGGCAGCCAGCAGGTCAGGGCGCGCCTGCCGGACAAACACGATGAGTGCGGCGGTGGCCAAACCTTCGCCGATGCCGATGGCCAGATGGATCGGTTGCATCAGCCACATAAAAGTGCCCACAGGCAGGCTGCTGATGCCAGACCAATAGGTTTGCATGACGACCCCCAAAGCGCCCAACTGCAAACCGATCACGCTGGTGAGCATCGCAACCCAGCCGATGCGTCGTTTTGAGGGCAGGGTGCCTGCACCCCGCATCAAGGGCCGGTAGATCAGGGGGTAAACGACCAAACAGCTCATCAGGCCCATGTTGAACAGGTTGGCCCCCAGGGCCAGCAAGCCGCCATCGGCAAAAAACAGGGCTTGTACCGTCAGCACCGAAGCGATCACCAGGAACGCCGCCTGGGGGCCGAGCAGGATCGACAACAACAACCCGCCACCCAGGTGTCCGCTCGAACCCGTGCCCGGGATGGTGACATTGATCATCTGCGCTGCAAAGACAAAGGCGCCGAGCACGCCCATCAGCGGCACCAGGTCGTCACGGTCACTGGTTTTGAGTGTGTGTGCGCACCTTGCCAAGACAGTGCCAGAAGCGAGCCAAAACGTCGCGCCAACGGCGGGTGAGAGCAGTGCATCGGCCATGTGCATGAGGACACCTCGCTTGGGAAGGGCTTGGGGTTAATTGTGTGAAGATTTTTTTTATTGTATGACTTGTGGGAAATCGAAGGCAAGCAATTTGACCAACCGAAGCGGTTCTCAGGCGTTGGTGCCGAGTATCAAGCGGCTTTCTGACGCAAAGTGGTACGCTGGAATGACCAGGTTGGCCGGTGCCGGACCCGCTTTGAAAACGCGTCCGGCCAGGTCGTAGTGCGAGGCATGGCAGGGGCAGGTGAAGCCCGCGGTGCTGCGCAACTGGGGTGTGCAGCCAAGGTGTGTGCACAAGCCCACGGCGACAAAAATGTCCGGTTTGAGGGAGCGGTGCCGGTTGCGACAGGTTTGCGGCTGTACCGAGTGTTGTGAGTTGGCATCGGTCAGCAGTGCTTCGTGATCGGCCAGCGCAGCGAGTTCGGTCGGCGAGCGGCGCAGCACCCAGACTGGCTTGTCCTGCCAGTTCAGGGTCCGCAGTTTCCCAGACGGCAGGTCTTGCAGATCAACCACCAAGGGCGAACCCTGCGGGGCATTATCGGCGTGCTTTGTCTGCCACCAGTAGGCCAACCCGGCCACAGTGGCGCCAGAGCCGACCCCCAGCAACAGACCCCGACGATTGACGCGAAGGGGTATCACGTCGCCCTCTGGCGCTTACAGGTTGTCGGTAAAGCTGCGTAGCTTGTCCGAGCGGCTCGGGTGCTTGAGCTTGCGCAGCGCCTTGGCTTCAATTTGACGAATGCGTTCACGCGTCACGTCAAACTGCTTGCCCACTTCTTCGAGCGTGTGGTCGTTGGTCATCTCGATGCCAAAACGCATGCGCAGCACCTTGGCTTCGCGCGGGGTCAGGCTGTCCAGAATGTCTTTCACCACGTCGCGCAGGCCGGCCTGCATGGCGGCTTCCATGGGGGCGGTGTTGGCGCCGTCCTCGATGAAGTCACCCAGGTGGCTGTCGTCGTCGTCGCCAATCGGCGTTTCCATGGAGATCGGCTCTTTGGCGATCTTCATGATCTTGCGGATCTTGTCTTCCGGGATTTCCATGCGCTCGGCCAGCACCGAGGCGTCGGGTTCGTAGCCAAACTCCTGCAGGTGTTGACGGCTGATGCGGTTCATCTTGTTGATGGTTTCAATCATGTGCACCGGAATCCGGATGGTGCGGGCCTGGTCGGCAATGCTGCGGGTGATGGCCTGACGGATCCACCAGGTGGCGTAGGTCGAGAACTTGTAGCCGCGACGGTATTCGAACTTGTCGACCGCCTTCATCAGGCCGATGTTGCCCTCTTGAATGAGGTCGAGGAACTGCAGGCCGCGGTTGGTGTATTTTTTGGCGATCGAGATCACCAGGCGCAAGTTGGCCTCGATCATTTCCTTTTTGGCCGCGCGTGAGGCGTATTCACCTTCGTTCATGCGCTTGTTGATGTCCTTGAGCTGGTCCAGCGGCACCACCACCTTGTTTTGCAGGTCCATCAGGCGCTGCTGCAGCTCTTGCACCGGCGGAATGTTGCGGCCCATCACCGCGCTCCAGGGTTTGCCCGCGGCGGCGTGCTTTTCGATCCACTTCAAGTCCAGCAAATGGCTGGGAACCCTGTGGTGGTGCTTGTCGCGGCCGCTGAATTCGGCAATGAAGTGCTCTTGCGGGTAGCCACATTTGTCGACAATGATGCGCCGCAGTTCGCGCTCTTTCTTGCGCACCTCGTCGACCTGACCGCGCACCATGTCACAGAGTTTTTCGATGGTTTTGGCGGTAAAGCGGATCGACATCAGCTCGTCGGACAGGAGCCGCTGGGTCTTGAGGTAGCTGGGTGTGCCGTAACCTTCCTTTTCGTAGGTTTTTAAAATCGTTTCATGGTATTCCCGCAGCCGGTCAAAGCGGCTCATGGCCTCTTTTTTCAGCTCCTCGAGCTTCTTGGTCAGCGCTTTGGAACCGCCATTGCCATCGTCGTCGTCTTCGGCATCAAATTCGTCAAAGTCTTCTTCGGCCACATAGTCGTCGGCCTCGTTGGGGTTGGTGAAGCCATCAACGATGGTGGTGATCACCACCTTGTCGCTGCGAATATCTTCGCCCAATTTCAGAATTTCGACAATGCTGGCGGGTGAGGCCGAGATAGCCTCCATCATGGCCATCAGGCCGCCTTCAATGCGCTTGGCGATCTCGATCTCACCTTCACGCGTGAGCAACTCGACCGTGCCCATTTCGCGCATGTACATGCGCACCGGGTCAGTGGTACGGCCAAATTCGCTGTCGACCGTGCTTAGGGCGGCTTCGGCTTCTTCTTCAGCTTCTTCCTCGGTGGCGGCAGTGGGGCCGTTCTGGTTAAGCAACAGGGTCTCGGCATCGGGCGTGTGTTCGTACACCGCCACACCCATGTCGTTGAGCATTGAGATCACGACTTCAAGCGTTTCGGCATCGACCAGCTTGTCGGGCAGGTGGTCGGAAATCTCGCCGTGGGTCAGGTAACCACGGGTTTTGCCCAGTTTGATCAGGGCTTTGAGGCGCAGGCGGCGCTTGGCCAGGTCTTCTTCTGACAGCACCGTCTCGTCCAGGCCGAATTCTTTCATCAAGGCGCGTTCTTTGGCCTTGCTGATCTTCATGCGCAGGGGTTTGACCTTTTCGGTCGAGGCTTCTGCCACTTCTGCCACTTCGGGCTCACCAACCAGATCGTCCTCGATGTCACTCATGTCGACGTCATGGTCCTCGCCTTTTTTCGCCGCCTTGGCCTTGGGGCCGCGCTTGGCCGCCGCCTTGTCCGGGCTGGTGGCATCTGCGGCTTTGGCCGCCTTGGCAGGTTTTTTCTTGGCCACAGGTTCTGCGGCGGCTACCACTTTTTTCTGGTCTTCTGAGAGGGCTTTGGTTTTGGGTGCGGTCACGGGGGCGGCTTTCGATGTGGAAGAGGTGGCGGCGGTGGTCTTGGCAACGCTGGTTTTTGCTGCGGACACAGCAGATTTCTGGGGCTTGGTAGCGGGCATGATGACACCTCAAAAACAGTAAGATCAGTATCGCCTAGCGCTTTGGCAGCCAGCGTTGGGCAGGACGAGGAATGAACCAGGTCAGACAAGGTGTGTGGGCGAACATTTGGTGTGCAGTCCTTGCGGTAGGTTGGCCGGATGAAAAGTAGGTCATCAATTGGCCGGGCCCGGAGGTGCTGCTGTCGCGCTTGTCGGAAAAACGTTGGATTATACCTTTTGCCATCAACCTGACAGCCGTTACGGATTTAAATGGCAGACTCCAGCAGCAGGCGGCGTGTCTGCAACTCGCGGTAACGCTGCAAGGCGCCGGGGTCCACTTTGGCGGCTTCAATCGCCAATGTTTCTTCGATTTTGAGTTGTTCAATCAGCATGCGGTTGATCAAATGGCGCAGCTCCTTGAGCTCTTCAGCCGCGTCGCTGTCTGCGCCAAGCTCGTAACCGGCCATGAGTTTCATGGCAAAGGCCTCACTTTCATGGCCTTGCAGCCCTTCACGCAAGGCAACCCACGGCATGTGGCCGTGTTCATGGAGCTGGCTCTCCAGCCAGGCAAACAGCGGGCCGTGGGGTGCCGACAAGCCGCACAGCAGGGCATGGTCCTCGGCCGACAGCGACTCCAGCGCGGCCATGTTGTCCAGCAAAATCCGCGCCGCATGGTCGGCCCGGCTGGCGGGTAGTCGGCTGCCACCGAGCCGCTCGGGCGCAGATTTCTTGTAAGTTTTGGCGCTGTAATTTTTGTAGTCCGGGCGAGGCGCACCGTCCTTGGCATATCCACCGGCGTGCTCGCGTTTGGGCTTGGCGTGGTCAGGGTGCCAGATGTCGGTGAGCTCGCGCGGGCTGAGCTGCACCAGATCGGCAATTTCTGCCAGCAGTTGTTGTTTGAGGGCACCCGCAGGCAGGAGTTCCCACAGCGGCTTGGCATTGCTGGCCAGATGGGCGCGGCCCTCGGCGCTGTGCAGGTCGCAGCCGTCGCGCGCGGCATCGATCAAAAAACGGCTCAGGGGCACTGCCTCACTGACATAGCGGGCAAAGGCCTCCTTGCCGTGTTCACGGATAAAGCTGTCGGGGTCGTGTTCGGGTGGCAAAAACAAAAACTTGACCGAGCGCACGTCGGTGGCCAGCGGCAGCGCGGCGTCAAGCGCCTTGCGCGCCGCGCGCCGGCCCGCGCTGTCGCCGTCAAAGCTGAACACCACCGCATCGGTAAAGCGAAACAGCTTGTGCACATGCTCGGGCGTGCAGGCGGTGCCCAGCGTGGCCACCGCGTTGGGAAAGCCCAGTTGCGCCAGTGCCACCACGTCCATGTAGCCTTCGGTCACCAGCGCGTAACCGTGCTCACGCAAGGCGTTGCGCGCCTCGAACAGGCCGTAGAGTTCACGCCCCTTGCTGAACACCGGTGTTTCGGGCGAATTGAGGTACTTGGGCTTGTCATCGCCCAGCACACGACCGCCGAAACCGATGTACTCGCCCTTGATGTTGCGGATCGGGAACATGACCCGGTCACGAAAACGGTCGTAGCGCTTGGCCTCCTGGCCTTCCTCTTCGCTCAGAATGACCAGGCCGCTTTCCACCAGCAGCGGGTCGTCGTAAGCGGGGAATACGCTGGCCAGGCTGCGCCAGCCTTCGGGCGCGTAACCAAGGCCAAACTGCTTGGCAATTTGCCCGGAAAGTCCCCGGCCCTTGAAATAAGCCACCGCGCGCTCGGACGCCTTGAGCTGCTTTTGATAAGCCTGGCAGGCCTTTTCCAGCACCTCGTTGAGCGTGTTTTGTTTTTGCCGTTGCTCGGCCGCACGGGCCCGGTCCTGCGGACTCGCGTCGTCTTCGGGCACCTTCATGCCAAATTGCTGGGCCAGGTCCTGTACCGCCTCGACAAAGCTCATGCCCGCGTGTTCCATCAAAAAACCGATGGCGTTACCGGTTTTGCCGCAGCCAAAGCAGTGGTAGAACTGCTTGGTCGGGCTGACTGAAAAAGAGGGCGACTTTTCGTTGTGAAACGGGCACAGGCCCATGAAGTTGGCGCCGCCCTTTTTAAGGGGCACATAACGCCCCACGATTTCCACCACGTCGGCGCGGGCGATGAGTTCCTGAACAAAGGTCTGGGGGATGGACATGGCTGGATTGTAGGAACCCGCATGCCTGACCTGTCGCGGTCGGGTGATGGGTTAGCGCGGTGCCAGGCGAATCGCGCCGTCGAGCCGGATCACCTCGCCATTGAGCATGTCGTTCTCAAAAATATGCACTGCCAGTTTGGCGTAGTCCTGTGGTGTGCCCAGGCGTGACGGAAACGGCACGTTGGCCGCCAGCGCGTCCTGCACCTCCTGTGGAAAACTGAACAGCATGGGTGTGCCAAAAATGCCGGGCGCAATGGTCATGTTGCGAATGCCATTGCGCGCCAGATCGCGGGCAATGGGCAGCGTCATGCCGACAATGCCGCCCTTGGAGGCGCTGTAGGCGGCTTGGCCAATCTGGCCGTCAAAAGCCGCCACTGAGGCGGTGGAGATCAGCACACCGCGCTCGCCGGTGGATTCGGGCGCATTTTTGCTCATGGCATCGGCGCACAGGCGGATCATGTTGAAACTGCCGATCAGGTTGACGCTGATGCATTTACTGAACAGGGCCAGGGCGTGTGGGCCGGTCTTGCCAACGGTTTTCTCAGCCGGTGCAATGCCCGCGCAGTTCACCAGTCCCACCAATTTGCCCAGGCCGGTGGCGCAGGCCACCACGGCTTGTCCATCAGATTCACTGCTGACATCACATTTGACAAACGCGCCGCCAATCTCCTTGGCCACGGCTTCCCCTTTGTCGGCTTGCATGTCGGCAATCACCACCGTGCCGCCCTTGCTGGCGAGCATGCGGGCCGTGCCTTCGCCCAAGCCCGAGGCGCCACCGGTGACAACGAATACTTTGCCTGCAATTTCCATGAGGTTCTCCAAAAAATGGTTGACGTGAACGTAAACGTCAATTATGGCGCAAGCAACCGGTGTGAATTTTCGGCTCCGGGCCTCCGGAACGGCGCAATATTGCGGCTATACTCTCGTTCTCTTTTGAGACCCTTAGGCGCGTAGCTCAGCTGGTTAGAGCACCACCTTGACATGGTGGGGGTCGTTGGTTCGAGTCCAATCGCGCCTACCAAATTTGGTAGAAAAATCAAGCACTTAACGGCAACGTCAAGTGCTTTTTTTGTGGGCGTTTGCGTCCTGAGAAATTGTTACCCAAGGGCATCGCTACGCCGGGCTATCTCGGTGGTACTGGCTTCGCCCAGCATGGTGAAAATCAGCTCCAGATCGGTCATGTGGTCGCGCAGGTTGTTGCCGGTCTTCACCACATCCAAGCCCTTGAGCTGGCTGTGCTCGGTGGGCGTCACGCCAAAGGTGGCGCGGGCGATGTCAGCGGTCAATATCGAATACTCTTTTCCCTCGGCCACGCCACGCGCTTTCCACTCGTCGGTCAGTTCCCCGCGCATAGAGATGGAGCGCAGCCGCTTTTCGATCCATGCCCGCGGATAGCCCTTGGCCTGGTACAGCTCGCGGGCGCGGGCGCTGGCCAGTTCAGGGTTTTCAATTTCCTTCACCCACTCGTAGCTCACCTGCGCCAGCCAGCGCTTGAACGGTTCGGCCTTGGGCGAAGGGATGGACTGGATGATGCGAAACAAGCCTTCGGTGTTGGCGCAATCGGTCTCATGCTGCTTACCGTCTGGGGCCAGCAGTTTCAACCCGTGACAAAACGTCACGGGTTGACCGCCCTCGGCATTGAGCCGTTGTTTGAGCTTGCGCCAGTAGGCACCGGCATCCGGGCTCGCGGTCAGGATGGCGCAAACATCCACCACTGAAAACCACCATTCCTCGTTGTGCCAGACACGCCGAATGCTTGATTCTTGAAAAACGGCGATGTGGTTGACTGGTTCGGTGGTTTTTGCTCTTTTGACCATTTTGTTTCCCCTTTTGGACTTTATTGGCTAATAATCAACAGCGCAGGCAAGCGCAAGATTTGTAGAGGCCAGTGGCAACATTGGTAGCCCGAATGGGTGGGACACTCGAACTTGGGGCCTGTATTTTTTTGCCCGTTTGATTGCCAAAATCTGCATCACTTCGGCGGTGAAAAGCTCACCATGTGCGCCATGCCCTCAGTCAACGCCTCCAGGCTGCCCGGCCAAAACTTCAAACCGTAGCCCTGCTCACCCGTTTTAGGGTGGCGGTAAATCGTAGGCCGCAGCATCCTGAAATAGCGGTCTTCCACTTCACTGTATTGCGTCAAGTTCACCGCAAAAAACAGGCTTGACGCGACCGCATCGACCATTTGTAGCCCCGCCAACTGATCGTGGTTAACGGCGCGCAGCTTATCCAACAATGCAGTTGCACTGGTGCGCAGATCGCCAGTGGCCAATGCCTGCAATGCGGTTTGCAGTTCACCGCAAAGGGGTTTGCTGCTCATGTGTTCGGGACGTTGTCATCTTCAAACCATCCAGTCTTCAAGTTTCAGGTGCGGCACGTTTTCAAAATGGCGGGTGTTGTGGGTGACCAGAATTAGTTTTTCGGCCAAGGCGTGGGCGGCAATTTGGGTGTCCATTTCGCCGATGGGTTTGCCCTGTCGCCTGAAACTGTCTTTCAGCGCGCCGTAGTGGTCAGCGGTTTTGGCATCCCAGTCAAGGCTTGGCAAGCGCAAAAAGAAGCCGTCAATGACACTGCGTCGGCGGTCTTCAGGTGTCATGCCCGCTTGGCCGTAGCGCAATTCGGCGCGTGTGATGACTGAGATGGCTACGCTGTGGCGCTTGAGCGCATCACTGAGTTTGGTCTCCAGTGCCGGCGAAGAACGGCGAATGTAGTAACTGACGATATTGGTGTCTAGCAAGTAGCGCATCACTCGACCCAGTCCTCAAATGGGCTGGGTCGCACCGCCGTATCACGCGGCAACAAAAACTCATCCGAAGGTGGCAGGGCCTGAAGCTCTGCCAAAAATGACTGAAGGTCGTCTTTAGTGGGTTTTGGCAGGATCGTCATACCACCAGCGTTACCGGTTTTGCTGATCCAGACTTCTGGCACATCCACACGGAACGCCTTGGGCAGACGAATCGCTTGGCTGTTGCCAGTGGTAAATACTTTGGCGGTGGCGATCATGGTGTGTCTCCTTAAAAAGTAGATATGAAAACGTATCTACTTTATCACCAACCAGGTGATCAGGTCAAAATCGGCATTGCCCTTCACTGCCTTGCTTGCATTCATGAGTTTGCCAAAAGTATCTTTATTGGGAAATGCTCTGATACGGCTTGAGGCAAGAAAAAACCCGCTGTCCTAAGGGAATCAACGGGTTATGGAGCGTCTTGAGGTGGTCTGATATGACCATTTGGAGCGGGTGAAGGGAATCGAACCCTCGTATGAAGCTTGGGAAGCTGCCGTTCTACCATTGAACTACACCCGCGTATGACCTGGAAGGTCTCCAAGAGGCGCTAGTGTACATGCTCGCGACCGCCCCGCGGTGGGAGCGGCGCCTCGCCGCGATGGACCCGTTATTTCAGAATGTCACCCAGGCACAGGTACTTGATTTCCACGTAGTCATCAATGCCGTGGTGCGAACCTTCGCGGCCCAGACCGGATTGCTTGACGCCGCCAAACGGCACATGCTCGGTGGCCAGAATGCCCACGTTGATGCCGACCATGCCGTATTCCAGCGCTTCGCTGACACGGAAGATGCGGCCCACGTCGCGGCTGTAAAAATAGCTTGCCAGGCCGAATTCGGTGTTGTTGGCGGCATCCACGGCTTCCTGCTCGGTCTGGAACTTGAAGATGGGGGCAAAGGGACCAAAGGTTTCTTCTTTGGCGCACAACATATCGGCCGTGGCGTCAGCCACCACAGTTGGCTCGAAGAACTGGCCCGGCAGGCGGTTGCCACCCACCAGCAAGCGGGCACCCTTGGCCACGGCATCCTGCACATGGCGTTCCACTTTTTCCAGCGCGGCTTCTTCAATCAGCGGGCCCTGGTTGACGCCTTCCTCAAAGCCATTACCGACCTTGGCGGTTTTGACCTTGGCGGCAAACTTGGTGACGAATTCGTCATACACGCCCGCCTGGACGTACAAGCGGTTCGAGCAGACGCAGGTTTGACCCGCGTTGCGGTATTTGCTGGCAAAAGCGCCTTCGACCGCGCTGTCGATGTCGGCATCGTCAAACACGATGAAAGGTGCGTTGCCGCCGAGCTCCAGCGAGAGTTTCTTGACGGTGGGGGCACTTTGCGCCATCAGGATGCGGCCCACTTCGGTGGAGCCGGTAAAGCTGATGTGGCGCACCACGTCGCTCGCGCACAGCACCTTGCCCACGGCAATCGAGTTGTCGGCGTCGGCGGTGATCATGTTGAGCACGCCAGCCGGAATGCCCGCGCGAATGGCCAGCTCGGCTGCGGCCAGGGCGGTCAGGGGGGTCAGTTCCGCCGGTTTGATGATCACGGTGCAGCCAGCTGCCAGCGCGGGTGCAACCTTGCGGGTGATCATGGCAATGGGAAAGTTCCAGGGTGTGATGGCGGCGCAAACGCCAATGGGCTGGCGCAACACCATCAGGCGGCGGTTGTTGTCAAACTGGGGCAGGGTTTCGCCGTTGATGCGTTTGGCTTCTTCGGCAAACCACTCGACAAAGCTGGCGCCGTAGGCCACTTCGCCTTTGGCCTCGGGCAGCGGCTTGCCCTGCTCGGCCGTCATGATGCGGCCCAAATCCTCCTGATTCGCCATCAGCAGGTCATACCATTTGCGCAAAATGATGCTGCGCTCTTTGGCGGTCTTGCTGCGCCAGGCCGGCCAGGCGGCGTTGGCCGCGGTGATGGCGGCTTGCGCCTCCGCCGGGCCCAGGTTGGCCACGTCGGCCAGATGGGCACCGGTGGCTGGGTCGGTCACGGCAAAGCGGCTGGTGCCTGCCACCCATTGGCCGTTGATGAGGGCATTGGTCTTGAGCAGGGTGGGGTCTTTGAGCAGGGAAAGGGGAGTGGTCATGGTGCTTGTTTCAAAAGATGGGGTGTAACTGTCGAATATTAACGTCTGGTGACGCCGGGCAGGACGCACAGCATCTCGTACAGCAAATTTGCCCCCAGCAGGGCAGTATTGCCGGAGGTGTCGTAGGCTGGCGAGACTTCCACCAGGTCGCCACCGACCAAATTGAGCCCGTGGCAGCCGCGAATGATTTCCAGTGCCTGCGGCACGCTCAGGCCGCCGATCTCGGGTGTGCCGGTACCGCCCGCGTAGGCGGGGTCAATGCCGTCGATGTCAAAACTCAGGTAACAAGGTGTGTTGCCAATGTGGGCCCGGATTTTGGCCATCAGGGGCGCGAGCGACTGGTACCAGACTTCATGGGCGGGCACCAGGGTAAAACCTTGCTGGCGTGGCCAGTCGAAGTCGTCAGACGCGTAGCCGCTGCCGCGCAGGCCAATCTGAAAAACCTTGTGACAGTCGAGCAGGTCTTCTTCCACAGCCCGGCGAAACGGCGTGCCGTGCGCAATGCGTTCGCCAAACATGTCGGCATTCACATCGGCGTGTGCATCCACGTGCACCAACGCCACCGGGCCGTGTTTGGTGGCCATGGCGCGAAGAATGGGCAGGGCAATGGTGTGGTCGCCGCCCAACGTCAGGGGAATGCAATTGGCAGCCAGCACGGGTTCATAAAACGCCGTGATGATGGCCAGCGACTTTTCCAGGGAATAGGTGTTGATGGGCACATCGCCCAGATCGGCGACTTGCAGGGTGTCGAACGGGGCGGCACTGGTGGCCATGTTGTAGGGCCGGATCAGGCTTGACTCGGCACGAATCTGGCGCGGCCCAAAGCGCGCGCCAGGCCGGTGGCTGGTGCCAATGTCCAGCGGAATACCAATGAAGGCGGCATTCAGGCCAACTGGTGCGCTGGCCACCGGCAGGCGCATCATGCTGGCAATACCGCCAAAACGGGGCATGGCGTTGCCTGACAAGGGTTGGTTTTTCGTCGTCATGTTCAACGCCGTCTGCCGCGTAGCCATTCCAGCGCCAGCATCAGCGTGGTGGTAAAGATGATCAGCAGGGTGGCCACGGCGGCAATGGTTGGGTTGATGTTTTCGCGGATGCCGGTGAACATTTGGCGCGGCAGGGTCACCTGGTCTGGACCCGCAATGAACAGGGTCACCACCACTTCGTCAAATGAGGTAGCAAAGGCAAACAGCGCGCCCGAGATGACGCCCGGCGCAATGATCGGCAAAGTGACGCGGAAAAACGTGGTGAGGTGGCCGGCACCCAGGCTCAAGCTGGCGCGGATCAAATTTTCATTAAAACTTTGCAGCGTGGCCAGCACGGTGGTCAGCACAAAGGGTGCACCCAAGGCCGCGTGCACCAAAATCAGACCCAAGTAGGTGTCGTTGAGGCCAATTTTTGCGAAGAACAAATAGGTGCTCACCGCCACCACCACAATTGGCACCACCATGGGTGCGATCAGCAGGCTCATCAACAAGCCTTTGCCCCAAAAGTTGATGCGTGCCAGACCGACTGCGGCCATGGTGCCCAGAATGGTGGCCAGGATGGTGGCCAAAGGTGCCACGATGAAACTGTTGCGTGTGGCGCGCCCCCATTCGGCAGACGAAAACAGGTTGTCGTACCACTGCAGCGACCAGCCTGGCATGGGGTAAGCCAAGAAGGAGCTGGCAGAAAACGACAGCGGCATGATGGCCAGAATCGGCAGCAGTAAAAACAGCAGCACCAGCACGCCGACACCGCGCAGTAAATACCAGCCGATCTTGTCGGGTAGGGTGGCGTAGGCTGGGAACATGGGACGGGCAGGAAGTGACATGTGGTTTATCCCAAGCTGAGTTCAGACTTCACCACACGGCGGTACACCGCATACAGTACCAGTGTGGCAGACAACAGCACGGCACCTAGCGCACATGCCATGCCCCAGTTCACGGTGACATTGGTGTACTGGGCAATGTAGTAGCTCAGCATCTGGTCATCGGCCCCGCCCAGCAGGGCCGGAGTCACGTAATAACCAATGCTCAGGATGAACACCAGCAGGCCGCCGGCACCCATGCCAGGAAAGGTTTGCGGCATGTAGACCCGGAAAAACGCCGCCAGAGGTGAGCTGCCAAGCGACACGGCAGCCCGCAAATAGGTGGGGGGTACAGATTTCATCACACTGTACAGCGGCAAGATCATGAACGGCAGCAGGATGTGCACCATGGCAATGATGACCCCGACCCGGTTAAACAGCAACGGTAGCGGCTCGTTGATCAGGCCCAGGTCCAGGAAAAATCGGTTGATCAGGCCATTGGTCTGTAACAGCACAATCCAGGCCGCAGAACGAACCAGCACCGAGGTCCAAAACGGTACCAGCACCAAAATCATCAAAATATTCGCCTGGCGCGGCGTCAGGGTCGACAGCCAATAGGCCAGCGGGTAACCCAGCAGCAGGCAGAAGACAGTTACCACGGCGCTGACACTGAAGGTGCGCATCAATATTTTGAAAAAGGCCGCTGATTCTGGATCAACATTGACAATCTCGCCTTGAATGTCGCGTTTCAGGTCCACCGAGGCCAGCAGATAGTCGGGTGTCCAGCGCGAGCCATTTTTTGCGATGGCGCGCCAGTAGCCCAACTCACCCCAACGGGGGTCCAGTTCCAGCATGTGGGCCTTGACTTGCACGGGAGTCAAACCCGCCTCGAACGGCAGGGCGCGGAAAGTCCCCATGACCAGTGAACGGGCGCCGCTGATTTCGCTGTTCAGGCGGCGTGCCAGTCCACCTGCATCGGACTGCTCGGCAATGTTGGCGAAGTCTGTTGCCAGTGCCGCGTAGGCCTCATCTGGCGGGTTGGTGGTGCGGTCCCACTTGTCTAGCACCTTCACCGTGTTTGCGAGTGTGCTGGCGACCTCAGGATTTTCGATCGCGCGCATCAGCAGCGCGCCGATCGGCACAATAAAGGTGGCCAGCAGAAAAATCAGCAGCGGCAGGGTCAGGGAGATGGCAAAGGCCTTTTTGCGACGCTGCGAGTGCCGCAGCTGTGCCGCCAAGTTGCCAGGAATCGTGGTCGTAGCGACAGTCATTGCCATCTCTCCTGTGTCAACTTACTGCGCGGCCCAGGCGGTGAATCGCTTCTCCAGCGCCTCACCCTGGTCAGCCCAGAAGCTCACGTTGAACTGCAGTGCGGTTTTGGCGTTGGCAGGTGCCGTGGGCAGGCCGCCCAGCACTTTGGCATCCAGCTTGGCGAGCGCCTTGGTGTTGGTCGGGCCGTAGGCAATGTTTTTGGCGTACTCGGCCTGGGCGTTTGCACTGCTGGCCAGGGCGATGAACTTCAGGGCGGCTTCCTTGTTGGGTGTGCCTTTTGGCATGACCCAGTAGTCCAGGTCATAAATGCCACCGGTCCAGGTGATCTTGAGGTTTTTGCCTTCGCGCTGGGCAGCGTCAATGCGGCCGTTGTAGGCGGTGGTCATGACCACGTCACCGGCCACCAGGAACTGGGGCGGCTGCGCACCGGCTTCCCACCATTGGATGTTGGCCTTGAGTTCGCTCAGTTTCTTGAACGCGCGGTCAGCACCGTCTTTGGTTTTCAGCACCTTGTACACATCGGCGACTCGCACGCCGTCAGCCATCAGGGCAAATTCGACGTTGTAACGGGCACCCTTGCGCATGGCACGTTTGCCGGGGAATTTTTTCACGTCCCAGAAATCTGCCCAGGTGGTCGGCGCAGTTTTGAGTTTGTCGCCGTCATAGGCCATCACGGTGGACCAGACGAAGGTGCCAATACCGCACTCGTGAATGGCGGCAGGGGTGAAGTCAGCCTTGTTGCCGATCTTGCTGTAGTCGAGCTTCTCGAATAGGCCTTCGTCACAGCCCCGCGCCACGTCGGGGGATTCAACCTCCACCACGTCCCAGGTCACTTTCTTGGTTTCGACCATGGCCTTGATCTTGGCTTGTTCGCCGTTGTATTCCACGCTGACGATCTTGTTGCCAGAGGCTTTTTCATAGGGGCCAACGTAGGCGATTTTTTGGGCGTTACCGTTGGCACCACCGAAGTTGACCACGGTCAATTGGGTCTCGGCTTGAGCAGAAAGGGTAAACAGTGCGGCGCAGGCCGCCACCAGGGGGGTGAGTTTCATTGAAGGTCTCCTTCTTGGGGGTAAAAAACAGGACTAAAAAATGCAAACGTGTCAGGCATAGACACGCAAATGCTCGGGGGGCAGGACCAGCCAGACGGTGTCACCGGCCTGCGGGATGTTGGGGCTGGACAATGCAATCTTGACCGTGGTTGGTACCTGCTTGTCGACTGCGCAGCGCACGCGCAAGTGGTCACCAAAGTAAATCAGGTCGTTGACATTTGCGCGCAGGCTGTTCGGTGGCGCGGGTTCACTGCCCGGACTAATGTGTGCACGCTCCGGGCGGATGCAGGCCTGCACCGGGCAATTCAGCGGTGCACCGTTGATGTCCTGCGCCTGCAGCTCTGTGCCACAGGGCAGGCGCACCTTGCAGCTGCCACCTGCACCACGCTCGGTGACCGTGATCTGTGCGTCCAGCACGGTGTTGTCACCGACAAAACTGGCCACAAACCGGTTCACTGGCGACTCATACAGCGTGGTGACGGTGTCGATCTGCTGGATCAGGCCGTCGTTGAACACCGCCACCCGGTCCGACATGGTCAGCGCTTCTGACTGGTCGTGCGTGACGTAGACAAAGGTCAGTCCGAGCTTGCGGTGCAGCTCTTTGAGTTCAAGTTGCATGTGCTCGCGCAGTTGTTTGTCCAAGGCGCCCAGAGGTTCATCCATGAGCACCAGCTGCGGGTCAAACACCAGGGCACGCGCCAGCGCAATGCGCTGCTGCTGGCCGCCCGAGAGCTGACCCGGATAACGCGCCCCCATGGCACCCATCTGCACCATGTCCAACGCCTGCCTGACCTTGAGCTCGCGCTCGGATTTGCCCATCTTGCGCACCGTCAGCGGGTAGGCCACGTTGTCGGCAATCGTCATGTGCGGAAACAGCGCGTAGTTTTGAAACACCATGCCAAAGTTGCGTTTGTGCGGTGGCGTTTTGGTGATGGGTTTGCCCTTGAGAAAAATCTCACCGGCGGTTGGTGATTCAAAGCCGGCAAGCATCATCAGTGTGGTGGTCTTGCCCGAACCCGAAGGCCCCAGCAGCGACAGGAACTCACCACTTTGAATCTCAAGGTTCAGGTCGCGCACCACCAGGGTGCTGCCATCGTAGGTTTTTTGAACACTTGCAAACTTGACGAGGGTGTCATTGGTGGACATAGGTTGCAGCAGCCTTTATTGCGTCGATCTGGCGTTAAAAAATCAAGCGAGTATTTGTACGCCGCAAAGAGCGTGCCAGATCATTGCACCGCGGCCAGGCAGGCATCAATGATGGCCAGGCCTTCGTCCACGATGGCGTCGCTGGCAGTCAAGGGCACCAGAATGCGCACCACGTTGCCATAGGTGCCGCAGGTTAAGAGGATCAAGCCGCGTTGGGTGGCCTCCGACGCCAGCGCCTTGGCCATCTCGGCATTGGGCTGGTGCGGGTCGCCGTTCTTGCACAGCTCGATCGCCACCATGGCACCCAGGCCGCGCACGTCAGCCACGCACTTGTATTTGCCAGCCATGGTCTTGAGGCTGTTCATCATGTGGGCGCCAAGCTGGCGGCTGCGCTCCAGCAGGTTTCCCTTTTCAAACACGTCCAGCACTGCCAGCGCCGCTGCGCAGGCAATCGGGCTGCCGGCATAGGTGCCGCCCAGGCCGCCAGCGGCAGGCGCATCCATCACTTCTGCGCGGCCCACGACGCCGGAGATTGGATAACCACCCGCCATGGATTTGGCCATGGTGATCATGTCCGGGGCGACACCGCTTTGCTCCATGGCAAACCAGGTGCCGGTGCGGCCCGCGCCGGTTTGAATCTCGTCCGCGATCATCAGGATGCCGTGCTGGTCGCACAGGGCGCGCAGGCGCTGCAAAAACTCTGTGGGGGCCACATTGAAGCCGCCTTCGCCCTGCACCGGTTCCACAATGATGGCGGCTACGCGGCTGGCTTCGACGTCGTTCTTGAAAATGCTCTCGATCGATGCAATGGAGTCGTCGACGCTTACGCCATGCGCAGCGTTGGGGAACTGGGCGTGGAAAATCTCGCCCGGAAACGGGCCAAAACCGGTTTTGTAGGGCGCCACTTTTCCGGTCAGGCCGAGGGTGAGCAGTGTCCGGCCATGGTAGCCACTGGTGAAGGCAATGACGGCGCTTCGTTTGGTGTAAGAGCGGGCGATCTTGATGGCGTTTTCCACGGCTTCGGCGCCAGTGGTCAAGAACATGGTCTTCTTGGCAAAGTTGCCTGGCGCCAGGGCATTGATGCGCTCGGCAAGTTCCACATAGGGCTCGTAGGCCAGCACCTGGAAGCAGGTGTGGGTGTAGAGGTCGATCTGGTCCTTGACTGCTTGCATGATCTCGGGGTGGCAGTGACCCGTGTTGAGCACGGCAATACCACCGGCAAAGTCAATGTAGCGCTTGCCTTCGACATCCCACACTTCGGCATTGACACCACGTGCAATAAACACTTCATGGCTCTGGCCGACACCGCGCGGAATGGCAGCGCGGCGACGGTCCATCAGGGCTGCATTGGTTTTTTGGGTTTGGGTAAGCATAGGGCTCCTAAGCAGTGGGCTGGCGTTGATAAAGTTGGGCAACTGTAGTTGCGATGCCCTTGTTTAACCATATACAGTTAGGTCTTTTTTGAGAATGTACTGTGTAGCCCCTGCTGCCAATACATATAAACCCTAACCCGACCCATGTTCACGCTCAATCCGCAAAGTTCGACGCCCCTGGTGCTGCAAATCGTCGCAGGCTTTCGCACCGCCATTGATGACGGTGAACTGCGCTCAGGCTCCAAGGCGCCGTCGATACGCCAGTTTGCGCATGCCCATAACGTCAGCGTGTTCACCGTGGTCGATGCTTACGACCGGCTGGTGGCCCAGGGCTATTTCGCGTCGCGTCCGCACTCGGGATTTTTTGTCAAACAGCGGCCAAGCTCGGTGGCAGAGTTGCCAGGACACGGGCCCAATTTCAGTTTTGATTCGATGTGGTACCTGCGGCGTATTTTTGAGAACCGGGCGCTGCGCATGAAACCCGGTTGCGGCTGGCTGCCTGGCGACTGGCTGTTTCAGGACGGCGTGCGGCGCGGGCTTCGCAGCCTGGCTGCCGACGATGTGGATGTGGGGGGCTATGGTGAACCCAAAGGCTACCCGCCGCTGCGCAAGCTGGTGCGTGACCTGTTGGCCGAGCAGGAAATTTCTGTCACCTCTGAGCAAGTGCTCCTGACCCAGGGTTCAAGTCAGGCCATGGACCTGGTGGCGCGCCGCCTGGTGCGACCTGGGGACGCGGTGCTGGTGGATGATCCGGGTTATCCCAACTTGTTGTTTTCATTGCGGTTTCTGGGTGCTCGCCTGATCGGGGTGCCGCGCATCCCTTCGGGTTACGACCTGGTCGCACTGGAGCGCCTGGTGATCGAAGAACAGCCCAAGGTGTTTTTTACCCAGCCAAGACTGCAGAGTCCGACCGGTTCGATTGCCCAGTTGGCGCATCTGCACCGGGTGATGCAACTGGCCGACAAGCATGATTTTCTGGTGGTCGAAAACGACATTTATGCCGACCTGGATCCTGAGCCACGGCCTTCCCTGGCCAGTCTGGACCAGTTGAACCGGGTGATTTACATCAGCAGCTTTTCCAAGACCATTTCGCCCAACATCCGGGTCGGTTACCTGGCAGCTAACCCGGACCTGCTGGAAGACCTGGCGCAGCTCAAAATGATCTCCGGATTAACATCTTCGGAGTTCAGCGAACGCCTGGCGCATGGCGCCTTGACCGACGGGCGTTGCCGCAAACACGTCAAGGGCCTGCGTGAACGCCTGGCCAAAGCGCATGTCGACGCCGCCTCACGCCTGCTTGACGTGGGTTTTGAGATTTTCTGTGAGCCCAAGGCTGGCATCTTTCTGTGGGCACGCCATCCGGCTGTGGCTGATTCGGCTGAACTGGCTTACAAGGCGGCCGAGCAAGATATTCTGCTTGGCCCCGGGCACCTGTTCAGCCCCGATCTGCAGACCAGTCCATGGCTGCGTTTCAACGTGATCTTTTGCGACGAGCCCGCCTTGTTTGCATTTTTGCAGGCGCAGTGCCAAGCCCCCTGATCACTTAAAATCGTCGGTTTTGACACACCAAGTCGCTTACCCCCATGAATTCAACCGCTGTTCCGGTCACTGTCGCCGACATTCGCAAGACCTTTCTCGACTTCTTTGCTTCCAAAGGCCATACCGTGGTGGCTAGCAGTCCATTGGTGCCGGGCAACGACCCCACGCTGATGTTCACCAACTCCGGCATGGTGCAGTTCAAGGACGTGTTTTTGGGGGCCGACAAACGCAGTTACGTGCGTGCTGCCTCGGTCCAGTCCTGCCTGCGTGCCGGTGGCAAACACAACGACCTGGAAAACGTGGGCTACACCGCACGCCATCACACCTTTTTCGAGATGCTGGGCAACTGGAGTTTTGGCGACTATTTCAAGCGTGAGTCGCTCAAGTGGGCCTGGGAGCTGCTGACCGTGGTTTACAAGCTGCCCGCAGACCGCCTGCTGGCCACCGTCTACGAAGAAGACGATGAGGCTTATGACATCTGGACCCAGGAGATTGGCCTGCCGCCCGAGCGTGTGATCCGCATCGGCGACAACAAGGGCGGGCGCTACAAGTCCGACAATTTCTGGATGATGGCCGACACCGGCCCCTGCGGTCCCTGCTCGGAGATTTTTTACGACCACGGCGACCACATTCCTGGCGGCCCGCCGGGCAGCCCGGACGAAGATGGCGACCGTTTCATCGAGATCTGGAACAACGTGTTCATGCAGTTCAACATGACCGAAGACGGTTCGGTTACGCCGCTGCCCGCGCCCTGCGTCGACACCGGCATGGGCCTGGAACGCCTGGCCGCCATCCTGCAGCATGTGCACAGCAACTACGAAATCGACCTGTTCGATGCCCTGATCAAGGCCGCCGCCCGTGAAACCCGTTGTACCGATCTGGGTAACAACTCGCTCAAGGTGATTGCCGACCACATCCGTGCCACCGCCTTCCTGGTGAGTGACGGCGTGCTGCCCGGCAACGAAGGCCGTGGTTATGTGCAGCGGCGCATCATCCGCCGCGCCATTCGCCATGGTTACAAGCTGGGCCAGAAAACCCCGTTTTTCCACAAGCTGGTGCCTGACCTGGTGGCCGTCATGGGTGCTGCCTACCCCAGCCTGTCGGCCCAGGCGGACCGCATCATGGACGTGCTGCGCGTGGAGGAAGAGCGCTTTTACGAGACCCTGGAAGTGGGCATGCAGATCCTGGACGAAGCCTTGACGGGCGGCGTCAAGGTCTTGCCCGGTGAGGTGGCTTTCAAGCTGCACGACACCTTTGGTTTCCCGCTGGACCTGTCGGCCGACGTCTGCCGCGAGCGCGGCTTGACGGTGGATGAGGCAGGTTTTAAGGCGGCCATGGAAAAGCAAAAGGCCCAGGGCCGCGCAGCCGGCAAGTTCAAGATGGACAAGGCGCTGGACTACAGCGGGGCGGGTAATACATTTGTTGGCTACGAGCAGTTGACTGCTGCCACTGAGGTTGTCGCCATGTATGTGGATGGCACCAGCGCCACCGAGATCAAGGCGGGTCAGAACGGCGTGCTCGTGCTGGCCACGACGCCCTTTTATGGCGAAAGCGGCGGCCAGGTGGGGGATGCCGGCGCCATTTTTTGCGACCATGCGTTGTTTGAGGTGCAGGACACGCAAAAGGTCAAGGCTGATGTGTTTGGCCACCACGGTGCGCTCAAGACTGGCACGCTCAAGCTGGGCGACACGGTCACGGCCCATGTCAATACCTCACTGCGCTTGGCCACCCAGCGCAACCATTCGGTCACCCACCTGATGCACAAGGCCCTGCGCGAGGTGCTGGGTGGCCATGTGCAGCAAAAGGGCAGTTTGGTGACGCCTGAGCGCACGCGCTTTGACTTTGCCCACAATGCCCCGGTCACCGACGCTGAAATCCGCGAGATCGAAGCCCGCGTGAATGCCGAGATTCTCACCAACGCGGCCACCCAGGCACAGGTGATGGACATCGAATCGGCACAAAAAACCGGCGCCATGATGCTGTTTGGCGAAAAATACGGCGAATCAGTACGTGTGCTCGACATTGGCAGCAGCCGCGAACTGTGCGGCGGCACCCATGTGCAGCGCACCGGTGACATCGGCTTGTTCAAGGTGGTGGCAGAGGGCGGTGTCGCCTCGGGCATTCGCCGCATCGAGGCGGTCACGGGTGCAAACGCATTGGCCTATTTGCAGCAGCTTGAAGACTCGGTCGGCCAGGCCGCCAGCGCCCTCAAGGCCCCGGTGGCCGAGGTTAATGAGCGTATTGTGGCGGTGCTGGAACACGTCAAAACGCTTGACAAGGAATTGGCCGCGCTCAAGGGTAAGCTGGCCAGCGCCCAGGGCGACGAGCTGCTCAGCCAGGCGCAGGACATCAGGGGCGTCAAGCTGCTGGTGGCCCGACTCGACGGTGCTGATGTCAAAACCCTGCGCGACACCATGGACAAGCTCAAGGATAAGCTCAAAACTGCGGTCATTGTGCTCGGCGTGGTCGACGGCGCCAAGGTGCAGATCGCCGTGGGCGTGACCCCTGACACCACGGCCAGGGTCAAGGCTGGCGAGCTGGTCAACTTTATTGCAAGCCAGGTGGGCGGCAAGGGCGGTGGCAAACCCGACATGGCCATGGCCGGCGGCACCGAACCCGCCATGCTGGCAGCGGCCTTGGCCAGCGTGCAAGGCTGGGTCGAACCCAAGCTTTGAAATCGTTACGCACCATGTGCCTTGAGCACGCTCTCTTTTTACTTTCCAACTGAAACAACATCCCATGAGTGCTTTTTTGAATGAAACCGTTTTAAGCGTTCACCACTGGACCGACCGGCTGTTCAGCTTTACCACCACGCGCGACGAGACGCTGCGTTTTTCCAACGGCCACTTCACCATGATTGGCCTGCGCGTAGACGGCAAGCCCTTGCTGCGCGCGTACAGCATCGTCAGCGCCAACTACGAGGACCACCTGGAGTTTTTGAGCATCAAGGTGCAAGACGGCCCGCTGACCTCGCGGCTGCAGCACATCAAGGTGGGCGACAAGATTGTGGTCGGCAAAAAACCCACCGGCACGCTGCTGATTGACTACCTGTTGCCCGGCAAAAACCTGTACCTGTTTGGCACCGGCACCGGTCTGGCCCCGTTTTTGAGCATCGTGCGGGACCCTGAAACCTACGAAAAATTTGAGAAAGTCATCTTGGTGCACGGCGTACGGGAGGTGGCCGAGCTGGCTTATCACGACTACCTCACGCTGGAGCTGCCTGACCATGAGTTTTTGGGCGACATGGTGAGCGCGCAGATGCTGTATTACCCCACCGTCACGCGCGAACCCTACAAAAACCAGGGCCGCATCACTGACCTGATCGATTCGGGCAAGTTACAAGCCGACCTGGGCCTGCCCAAATTTGACCCGGCCACCGACCGCGCCATGCTGTGCGGCAGCCCGGCCTTGCTCAAAGACCTGAAGCATATTCTGGAGAAGCGTGGCTTCCTGGAGGGCAACACCACCAAGCAGGGTGACTTTGTGGTCGAGCGCGCTTTTGTGGAGCAGTAAGCATGACCTACCACCTTTACGCCATTGGTAATGCCCTGGTTGACACCGAATACGAAGTCTCTGATGCCCAATTGCAGGCGGCCGGCGTTGAAAAACGCCACATGACGCTGATTGACGGCCCGCGTCGCGCCGAACTCATCAACCATGTGCACAGCGTCAAGTCGCACCGCACCGGTGGCGGCTCGGCCGGCAACACCGTGGTGGCGCTGGCCCAACTGGGTGGACGCGCGTTTTACTCGTGCCGGGTGGCCGACGACGAATTGGGCGACTTTTACACCAAAGACCTGCTCGCCAATGGTGTCGCCACCAACCTCACACACACCAAAGCGCCCGCAGGCCAAACCGGTAGCTGTATGGTGATGGTCACGCCCGATGCCGAGCGCAGCATGAGCACGTTTTTGGGGGCCACGGCTGACATTGACGAGGCTGCACTGCACCCGCACGACATCGTCAAGTCACGCGTGTATTACATGGAAGGCTACCTGGCCGCCTCACCTACCGGCCTGGCCGCTGCCATCAAGGGGCGCGCCATTGCGGCACAGGCGGGGGTCAAATTGGCCACCACGTTAAGCGATATGAGCATGATCAATTTCTGTCGTCCTGGCCTGGACGCCATGGTCGGCACCGACCTCGACTTTTTGTTCTGTAACGAAGAAGAAGCCCAGGTGTGGTGCGGTACCACAGATGTGGCGCAGATGTGTCAGCAGCTCGGGCAACAGGCAAAAACCGTGTGTCTGACGCGCAGCGCCAAGGGCTGCCTGGTGATCGAAGCCGGCCAGGTGACCGATGTACCCGCTGCGCAGGTCAAGGCCATCGACACCAACGGGGCAGGTGACATGTTTGCCGGGGCATTTTTGTACGCGGTGACGCACGGCCACAGCCATGCGCAGGCCGCCTGGCTGGCCAATCAGTGCGCTGGCCGCGTGGTCGCCCAATACGGCAACCGCCTCAGCCATGAGACGATGGGCAGCCTGAAAGCCGACTTCACCCAATACATTGCCATAAGTTAAAGCGTGATCGAGTCGCGAGAAGTCATGAAAAAGAATCGGCAAACTTATCAGATTAGGCCTGATTTGTAGGGTTTTCATTCATGGTCTGTTCAGTTTCAAACGTTAAACTTATGCTCATGCAGACTAGGCTGCAGATATTTTTTAACTTCAAAGGAAATTTAGCAATGACAACACGTCGCGTATTCATGATGCAGTCGGTTCTGGGTGCCAGCGCTTTGGCTTCTGGTGTGGCAATGGCATCACCCCCCAAGGTGGCTGAGACCGATGCCAATGCCAAGGGCTTGGGCTACGTAGTTGACACTGCCAAAGCTAATGCCAAGAAATACCCCAAGCATGCGGCAACGCAAAGTTGTGCCAACTGTGCTTTGTATCAAGGCAAGGCCGGGGAAGAGTCGGGTGGTTGCCCGCTGTTTGCCGGCAAAGAAGTGTCCGCCAAGGGCTGGTGCAGCGCCTACGCCAAGAAGGCCTAAGCGCCAAACTGGACTCGTCCAGTTCACCCAAAACCCACCCATGCGGTGGGTTTTGTTTTTGGGCCTGGGCAGCCAAGGCAATGCTAAATTTCGGATAATCCAGGCATGAACCCAACTATCAATGCTGATCCGGCCGAGCTGGCCAAATTCTCTGACCTGGCCCACCGCTGGTGGGATGCCGAGGGCGAGTTTCGCCCATTGCACCAGATCAACCCCCTGCGCCTGGGCTGGATCAAAGAATTTTGCGACTTGCAAGGCAAGGCCGTGCTTGACGTCGGCTGTGGCGGCGGCATTCTGGCCGACTCTTTGGCACGCTCTGGCGCCCACGCCACCGGCATTGATTTGTCGACCAAGGTGTTGCGCATTGCCCAGTTGCACGCCATGGACGCAGAAACCAAAAACGTGCATTACCGCGAGATCAGTGCCGAGGCCATGGCCGCCGAGCAGCCCGCCGGTTTTGATGTGGTGACCTGCATGGAAATGCTCGAACACGTGCCCAACCCGGCGTCTGTGGTGCAGGCCTGCGCCACCCTGGTCAAGCCGGGTGGCTGGGTGTTTTTTTCCACGCTCAATCGCAACCCCATGTCCTTTTTGCAGGCGATTGTGGGGGCTGAATATGTGCTCAACATGCTGCCACGCGGCACCCACGAATTTGCCAAGTTCATTCGCCCCAGCGAATTGGCGAGCTTTTGCCGCCGCGCCGACCTGAATGTCATGCAGACACGGGGTTTGTCGTTTAACCCACTGACCCAGCGCTACTGGCTCAACAGCAACACCAGCGTCAATTACCTGCTGGCCACCCAAAAACCGGCGAGTTTGCCCGCGTGACGCCCCAGGGTGCCCGCTTTTCCCAGGTGCAAGCGGTGCTGTTTGACCTGGACGGTACGCTGATCGACAGCGCTCCCGATCTGGCCGCTGCCGCCGACGCCATGCGCTTGGCGCGTGGCCTGCCATCGCTGCCACTGGCGCAGTACCGGCCCATGGCGGGGGCCGGTGCCCGTGGCCTGCTGGGTGTGGCGTTTGGCATGACCCCCGAGCACGCTGATTACGACACCCTGCGCGAAGAGTTTTTTTGTATTTATGAGCGCAGCCTGACCCAACGCACCCAGATCTTCGACGGTGTGCCCGAGTTGCTGGCGCGCTTTGCCAGCCAAGGTGTGAAATGGGGCGTGGTGACCAACAAGTCGGAGCGCTTCACCCTGCCACTGACCGGCTCGATGGCCTTGTTTGACACGGCGGGCGCCATTGTCAGTGGTGACACCACGCCTTTTGCCAAGCCGCACCCGGCGCCTTTACTTGAAGCCGCCCGCCGCATGGGTGTGGATGCCAGCCGCTGCGTTTATGTGGGCGACGACGAACGCGACATCGTGGCCGGTCTGGCGGCAGGCATGGCTACCGTGGCGGTGACCTATGGCTACCTTGGGGCGCAGGCAGACACCAGCCGGTGGGGCGCAAATGCCACAATTAATTGTGTGAATGAACTGCTGCCGCTCTTGCAATTTTCCAGCGTGGCCTAAAATACGAGGCTTAGGGGCTGCACTGGTTTCGACGTGGATTCGGACGCGCGGCAGGGCATGTCGAGCTGAATGGGCTCGTAAAACAGATTCAAAAAAACTAACTGCAAACGACGAACGTTTCGCACTCGCTGCTTAATTGCACGTGAGCCTCACAACAGTCAGCCGATCGGCTGGGCAAGGGTAGCGCAAGCTGTCCAGGCTGTGGGGTAATTTAATTCGGCTGGGCCTGCCTTGGGTAACTTAGGGTGGGTTAAGAAAATAGGTTGCTGGCGATTTGCATAGCGTGCCACTGCGCGATGTGAAAAGCGAGATCCAAATCAGACGGCTACACATGTAGAACTGTGCGAAGAAGGTTTGCGGACGCGGGTTCAAATCCCGCCAGCTCCACCATATACAAAAAAGCCCAACTGTTTTCAGTTGGGCTTTTTTTTGCCTAAAAAATCAATGGTGACGCGAACTTACGCGAATTACCTTTAGATGCTTTACGCCTTTGAACCAATAAGACACCTATTAACACCCATTTCTACCGTGGTTTTAGATGGATGTTTGATACTTATAAATGGGTGTTAATGGGTGTAATATTGGTTCTATGCTTCACACGGACTCCCTCCAGATCACACCTGAAGTTCTGCGCCTGATCGCTCGGATCGAAGAGTTCAAAGGCGCTTGGCGCGCCCTGGGGACGCTTGCGCCTGACCGTCTGTCAGCCTTACGCAGGGTGGCCACCATCGAGAGCATCGGCTCGTCCACCCGTATCGAAGGCAGCAAACTGACTGATCGGGAGGTGGAGAAGCTGCTGTCAAACCTGGCAATCCAGTCTTTTGAGACCCGCGATGAGCAGGAGGTGGCTGGCTACGCCGAGTTGATGGACTTGGTGTTCAGCTCCTGGCGAGACATCCCGTTCAATGAGAACCATGTCAAGCAACTGCACCAGATCCTGTTGCGCCATAGTGAAAAAGACGCACGGCATCGGGGGCAGTACAAGACCCATTCAAACAGCGTGGCCGCATTCGACGAAAGCGGTGTGCAGATTGGCATCGTGTTCGAGACGGCAAGTCCATTCGACGCGCCTGGCTTGATGGCAGAACTGGTGGCCTGGGTCAATGATGAGCGCGACAAGGCGCAATTACACCCGCTGTTGATCATTGCCATTTTCGTGGTGGTGTTCCTGGAAATACACCCATTCCAGGATGGCAACGGTCGACTCAGCCGCGTCCTGACGACATTGCTATTAGTCCAGGCAGGTTATGCCTACGTTCCGTACAGCTCACTGGAAAGCGTGATTGAGCTCAACAAGGAAACCTACTACCTGGCCCTGCGGCAGACGCAGGGGTCGATCCGAACGGACGCGCCCAACTGGCAGCCTTGGCTGGTTTTCTTCCTGCGCTCGTTGGCCGAGCAGGTCAGACGCTTGGAAAAGAAAGTTGAGCGCGAAAGAATCGTGCTGGCCGCCTTGCCCGACCTGTCATTGCAGATCGTCGAATTTGCCCGTGAACATGGACGTGTCACCATCGGCGATGCCATCAAATTGACGGGCGCGAGCCGAAACACGCTCAAGCTTCACTTCCGCAATTTGGTCGAACATGGTCATTTGAATCAGCAAGGCAGTGGGCGCGGTGTTTGGTACGAACTCAGGTGATGGGATCGATGAATAATGCCTCCCGCTACCCACGTCGGGCCGACTTGCTTGCCGAGTACGGAGCCGATGTTTGAGCGCGATTCGCTCACGGCGCTGCAGGAAGATCGCGGTATCGAATGGCGTTTGTCGCTTGAGCCAACCCCGCCTGCGCCGCCCGTCCTGGAACCAGAACCATCACGTTTTTCCACTCCTGAAAAGGTGGTGCTGTTTCGTCGGCTGTTTCGCGGCACCGGTTGCGCCGATGACCGTCTGCGCGGCGCCGCCACGGCGAGCTACCCAAGCACGGCCTTGCTGGCGCGGGTGGCCACCTTGTTCGAGGGCTTCACGCTGCGGTGCGATTAGGCGTCGAGGGCGGTTTGCGTGGCGTCCATCGTGGGCACCGTGGTTGATTGCGCAATAGCACCACCATTCACGCACTGGCTGATCGGACGGCCAAATCCCAGCAAGGCAATGATGCGGAATCCAAGTGCTTTTCATATCCGCAAAACGGCCCTGTTAGACTTTCAACGATTTAAGACGACTATGAAGATCAACGCCTGAGTGTCAATGCCATGAACATCGAACCGTGGGTCACAGCCGAACAAGTTGCCCAGCACTTGGGCGTGGTGAAAGACACCGTCTACCGTTGGCGCGAGCGCAAGGGCCTGCCCGCGCACAAGATTGGCCGGCTGTGGAAATTCCAGTTGTCCGAGGTCGATGAATGGGTGCGCGTGGGTGGTGCAAACGAAGGCGCTAACCTCTTGGCAGGCTTATATCCAAGCAGTAAATAGTGAACGTCAATCGAATAAGACGGGATCCTGCAGAAATACCTTTGACGGACGGAGCAGACAGAATGAGCAATTACAAAAAAGAATACGAACTTTGGGATGAGTTCCTCAAGGTTTGGCCTTTGGCGCGTCTAACCACGATGAAGCTGGATGACTATACCCAGGTGGGGTCGAAAGACAGCTTTACCCGTTGGATTGAGGCGCGACTAGACGAATTGGGGGGCATCTGGGGCGGCTCATCGTTCAAGTTCGGCGTGTTCTCGCGTAAGGACACAGATACCTGTCAGGCCAGTGAGCAGAGTATCGAAGCGCGCAACGAGGGCATAACTGTCCCGCACACAAGGAATAGAGGGGAGGGAGGCTGGAATGAGCAAGAATAAGCAACCACAAGTTCCAAAGAAAAACGAGGTCTCACTTGTCCGTTCATCTGCGGCTGAATATCTGACCTTTGTCGCTGCAACGGGGAGCGTGCAAACCAGCGTGGAGATGCGTTATGAGAACGAGAACATCTGGCTCACCCAGAAGATGATGGCCACCCTCTACGACGTTTCTGTGCCGGCCATCAACCAGCACCTGAAGCGAGTCTTTACCGACAACGAACTCGACGAGGCGGCAGTTATTAAGCAGTACTTAACCACTGCCGCCGATGGCAAGAACTACCTGGTCAAGCATTACAGCCTGCAGGCCATCATCGCCGTTGGCTTCAAAATCGAAAACGAACGTGCCGTGCAGTTCCGAAAGTGGGCCAACCAGATCGTTAAGGATTACACGATTCAGGGCTGGGCCATGGATGTGGACCGGCTCAAACACGGCGGCAGCATTCTGGGCAATGAATTTTTCGAGCGCCAACTGGAAAAAATCCGGGAGATCCGGCTTTCTGAGCGCAAGTTTTACCAGAAGATCACCGACATCTACGCCACCTCGCTGGACTATGACCCCACGGCCACGGCGACCAAGCGATTTTTTGCGGCGGTTCAGAACAAACTGCACTATGCGATTCACGGCCAGACAGCAGCAGAGGCCATTGTGAATCGTGCTGATCACCAAAAGGAAAACATGGGCTTGACCAGTTGGGAAGGCGCACCCCACGGGAAAATCCATAAATACGATGTCTCCATTGCCAAGAATTTCCTGTCGGAGTTCGAGTTGGCTCAGATGCAGCGGATTGTCTCCGCCTATCTCGACATGGCAGAACTTCAGGCCATGCGCCGCATTCCCATGACCATGCAGGATTGGGAGGTGCGCCTTGGCGGCTTCTTGAAACTTTGGGACCGTGAAGTGCTGCAGGATGCAGGCAAGGTCACAGCAGAAATCGCCAAGGCGCATGCCGAAAGCGAGTTCGAGAAATACCGCATCGTGCAGGATCGACTTTTTCAGAGTGATTTTGACCGATTGATCGGTCAAACTGAAGCAACGCGTAAACCAACTTCTGGCGACAACGGTATGTAGCCAATGGGTGGCATGTCCGCTACAGTGCCAACGGTTGAGGGCAATCTGCTAGCCGCAGCACAGGCAGAAAACGCACGCCTGATCGCGATGTTGGAATTGCACGGCATCGACTGGCGGTTGCCACCGGAACCCGTGCCAGTCAAGGCCACTGCGATCGAATCTTCCCTGTCCAAGCCACAGAAGGTCGCGTTGTTTCGCGGTCTGTTCAGCGGTCGAACCGATGTTTTTCCGCAGCGGTGGGAAAACAAAGCTAAAGGCAAATCAGGCTACTCACCAACGTGCGCCAACCTTTGGGTTGCCGGACTGTGCAACAAGAAGAACATCAAATGTTCTGATTGCAGCAACCGAAAGCTCGTTCCGTTGTCGGATTCGATTCTGTACGAGCATTTGATTGGCAAGCGCACCATTGGTGTTTATCCACTGCTGACGGACGACACCTGCAATTTTCTGGCTGTCGATTTCGACGAAGCTGACTGGAAGTCGGATGCACTGGCTTTTCGCCAGTCATGCCTTGACCTGGGCGTGCCGGTCGCCTTGGAAATTTCAAGGTCTGGCAACGGTGCGCATATCTGGATATTTTTCTCTTGCTCGGTTCCGGCGCGTGATGCACGGGCCCTTGGCACGGCCATCATCAGCCACACTTGTGCCCGTACCCGGCAATTGAAACTCACCTCGTACGACCGGCTGTTCCCCAACCAAGACACCATGCCCAAAGGCGGCTTCGGAAACCTGATTGCTTTGCCTTTGCAGAAACACCCTCGGGAGAAGGGGTTTAGTCTCTTTGTTGACGGTGAGTTGCACCCCTATCCAGACCAGTGGGAATTTTTGACCAGCATCGTGCCCTTGGCTGCGCACGATATTCATCCGACCATTCTGCGTGCAACCGGTGGTGTGCATCCATTGGATGTCACCTTCATCGATGACGAAGACCTCAAAGAACCCTGGAAGCGCCCGGTTGCCATCAGCAAGAAACTCGTTGGGCCAATGCCTGAGGCGTTGAACGTCAGACTCGCCAATCTCATCTACTTCGAGAAAGAAAAGCTACCGACATCATTGGCTAACCGGCTGATTCGCCTTGCTGCGTTTCAGAACCCTGCGTTTTACGCGGCACAGGCCATGCGTCTGTCGACGTGGAAGGTCCCTCGTGTCATTGGTTGCGCACAGAATTACCCAGACCATATCGCCCTGCCACGGGGTTGCTTGGAGGCAGCTCAGGAATTGCTCAAAGATAACGGTATCCGATGTGACCTGATTGACGAACGGTTTGCCGGTGACACGATTGATGTGTCCTTTGCTGGCAATTTGCGATCTGATCAGGAATCGGCGGTGACAGCCATGCTAATGCACGACGCAGGCGTGTTTTGCGCGCCGACTGCTTTTGGCAAGACCGTAACTGCCGCCGCCATGATTGCCCGTCGAGGTGTCAATACGCTGGTGCTGGTACACAGAACCGATCTACTCCGGCAATGGCAGGAACGTTTACAAACGTTCCTTGGAGTTGGCAAAGGTGTGGTCGGCACCATCAGCGGTGGCAAGTGCAAATCTACTGGCAAGATCGACATTGCCGTGATGCAATCATTGTCGAAGCAGAATGAGGTTAACGCCCTGGTTGAAAACTACGGTCACGTCATCATTGACGAATGCCACCATATAGTAGCGGCTTCGTTTGACGCGATTTTGAAAGCTACCAAGGCCAAATATGTATTGGGCCTGACGGCAACACCCATCCGGCGCGACGGACAGCAACCCATCATCTTCATGCAATGTGGGCCGATCCGGCACAAGGCGACCAGTGCCGAGTCGGCACCGCACGATCTGGAAGTGATCCCGCATTCCATTTTCAATAAAATTGAAGTTTCCAGTGATGCTGGAATTCAGGATGTGTTTCGCCACCTTGTCACCGATCATGATCGGACTACGGCCATTTGCCACGAGATCAAGGTGGCATTCGATCAAGGTCGCAAAGTGCTGGTGTTGACCGAGCGCACGGAACATTTGGATGCAATTTTGGCTGGGTTGACGGACAAGGTTCCAGTACCCTTCGTGCTGCATGGAAGGGTATCAAAAAAGCTGCGTGCCACGGCCATCTCGGAAATGGAGTCGCTACCGCCCGATGCGCCCCGCATTTTGTTGGCTACCGGAAAACTGGTCGGTGAAGGCTTTGACCACCCACCACTCGATACCCTGGTGCTTGCCATGCCGGTGTCATGGAAGGGTACGCTGCAACAGTACGCTGGCCGACTGCACCGTGAGCACGCCACCAAGACCGATGTGCGCATCGTTGATTTCGTGGATACCGGTCACCCGGCGCTGCTGAAAATGTGGGACAAACGGCAGCGGGGATACCGGGCGATGGGGTACCGAATTGCATCCTCGATCACGTAGATTTGATCCAAATACGCAATGACCCGCAGCATTACTCTCCATTGCTATTTGGCTCGGAAATCTTGGGCTGAGACAGTCAACCGTCCGCCACCACATACAAAAAGCCCAACCGTTTTCAGTTGGGCTTTTTTTCGTCTAAAAACTCAAAAATCTGAACACGACATTCCCGACTGCCAACGCCGCGGTGAAGGTGCTGGAGGACTTGGGCATTGTGCGTGAGGTGACAGGCCAAAAGAAAAACCGCAGCTACAGCTACCAGCCGTACATTGAACTGACACGCTGAATTTGGGGTAATGATGGGTCGAAAAATGGCCGAAAAATGCACGCTTCGGTAGTTTTCCACACGCACTCTTTAAATTTTTACGGGATTTTTACAGTGCCGTAGCTACTTTCTTCCCCATTTTTATGTCCAAAAAAATATCCTTCTTGCATCGTTTTGACAGGAGGAATTTTATGGATTTTGTATTTTTGTTGTTTGCGGCCATGTTGTGGACCGTTACAGCTCTTCTGGTTGTGGGGTTCGGGCGGCTGGATCTACCGGTAAAAAAGGTGCAACCATGATCAGCTTGTCCGTTATTTACGGCGCTGGTGGTTTCTGTGCCGCATTGCTGCTGGTGTACCTGGTTTACGCGCTCATTCGCGCCGAGGAGTTTTGATGAGCACTTCCGCCTGGGGCCTGCTGGCCCTTTTCCTGACGGTTTTACTTGCTGCGGCGTGGCCGCTTGGCATTTGGTTGGCGCGCATCAGCTCAGGCGTTTTGCCGAATTGGATGCACAAAACCGAGGCGCCGCTGTACCGATTGGCTGGCACCGCTGCCGATCACGCCATGAACTGGTCACAGTATGCCTTTGCACTGTTGGCTTTTAATGCACTGGGAGTTTTGGTTGTCTACCTGCTGCAACGCTGGCAAGGCTGGTTGCCACTGAACCCTGCGGGGATGGTGGCTGTGTCGCCTGACTCGGCATTCAACACGGCCATTAGCTTTGTCTCAAACACCAATTGGCAAGGCTACGCCGGTGAATCCACCATGAGCTATTTCACCCAGATGCTGGCACTTGCGGTGCAGAACTTTCTGTCAGCAGCAACTGGCATAGCCGTGGTATTTGCACTGTTTCGCGGCTTTGCGGCCAAGTCCACAGGGGTCATCGGCAACTTCTGGGTGGACATCACACGCATAACTGTATGGGTGCTGTTGCCGCTATCTGTCGTGTTTGCCGTGTTTCTGGCGGGGCAGGGTGTAGTGCAAAATTTTGACTCCTACAAAGAGGTCACCACCTTGGAAATCAACAAATTCCAACAACCGAAGTTGGACGCTGATGGCCAAGTCCTGAAAGATGGCAAAGACCAAGCTATTCTGGAAGATGCGCAGACCACCACACAAGCGCTAGCCATGGGGCCAGTGGCTTCCCAGGAAGCCATCAAGATGATTGGCACCAATGGCGGCGGCTTCTTCAACGTCAACTCGACGCACCCTTACGAAAACCCGAACACATTGACCAATTTCTTGCAGATGCTGGCCATCTTCCTGATTCCGGCCGCACTGTGCTTCGCGTTCGGACGTGAGGTGGGAGACCTTCGCCAAGGTTGGACTGTATTGGCAGCCATGACCGTCATATTCACGGTAGCGGTCATCGCCATCACGCCAGCCGAGCAGGTGGGCAATCCACTGTTTACCCCCTTGGGCATAGACCAGTCCAGCAGCGCAATGCAGCCCGGCGGCAATATGGAAGGCAAAGAAGCACGCTTTGGCATCAACGCGTCCTCCCTGTTTGCGGTTATCACCACGGCTGCGTCTTGCGGCGCGGTGAATGCCATGCACGACTCTTTCACGCCATTGGGCGGCATGGTTCCCATCGTGCTCATGCAACTGGGTGAAGTGGTTTTTGGTGGCGTAGGCAGCGGACTGTATGGCATGTTGATCTTCGCCATTCTGGCGGTGTTTATCGCCGGCCTGATGATTGGTCGCACACCGGAATACCTAGGCAAGAAGATAGAGGTGCATGAGATGAAGCTCACCTCCATCGCGATCCTGGTCACACCTATTCTGGTACTGGCTGGCACAGCCATTGCCGTCATGGCAGGTGCTGGCAGGGTGGGCATTGCCAACCCCGGTCCCCATGGGTTTTCAGAAATCCTGTACGCACTGAGCTCGGCGGCCAACAACAACGGCAGCGCGTTCGCTGGCCTGTCAGCCAACACACCGTTCTACAACACGCTGTTGGGCATCGTCATGTGGCTAGGCCGATTTGGTGTGATCGTGCCGGTGCTGGCTATCGCCGGTGCTTTGGCTTCCAAGAAACGTCTACAAGTGACAGCTGGAACCATGCCTACCCATGGCCCGCTGTTCGTATTTCTCTTGATTGGTACGGTGTTGCTGGTGGGGTTGTTGAACTACGTCCCGGCTCTTGCACTTGGGCCGGTGGTCGAGCATCTGATGCTCTGGCCCACAACGTGAAGCACGCGACACCTCAATTAGCGAGTAATCAACATGAAAACTTCGACAACTCTCACGCTGCTCGACCCGGCCTTGCTCAAGCCCGCTGTTCTGGCATCCTTTACCAAACTCAGTCCCCGGGTGCAGTGGCGCAACCCGGTGATGTTTGTGGTCTATCTTGGCAGCATCGTCACCACCCTTTTGGGATTGCAGGCACAGCAGGATGCTGGCTTCATCTTTGGCATCTCGGCCTGGCTTTGGTTCACCGTATTGTTCGCCAACTTTGCTGAAAGTCTGGCCGAAGGTCGCAGCAAGGCCCAGGCAGCATCGCTTCGCGGCCTCAAGACAAGCACGTGGGCCAAGAAGCTCAAAGACCCGGTGCATGGGTCTACCTGGCTTCCGGAGCAAGCTGAGAATTTGTGCAAGGGCGATGTGGTTCTGGTTGAAACCGGAGAAATGATTCCCCTCGACGGCGAAGTCATTCAAGGTGTGGCGACGGTTGACGAAAGCGCCATTACCGGTGAATCTGCGCCCGTGGTGCGTGAGTCCGGTGGCGATTTTGGCTCGGTCACTGGTGGGACTCGCGTACTTTCGGACTGGTTGGTCGTGCGCATCACTGTTAATCCTGGCGAGTCGTTTCTGGACCGCATGATCAGCATGGTGGAAGGTGCCAAGCGCCAGAAGACACCAAATGAAATTGCGCTCACTATTTTGCTGGTAGCCCTGACCATCGTGTTCCTGGTGGTGACCGTTACGCTGCTGCCGTTCTCCAACTTCAGTGTTGACAGGGCGGGTTCAGGCACTGTGGTCAGCATCACTGCGCTGATCGCCTTGCTGGTGTGCCTCATTCCGACCACCATCGGCGGCTTGTTGTCAGCGGTCGGAGTGGCGGGCATGAGTCGCATGATGCAGGCCAATGTCATCGCGACATCAGGCCGGGCCGTGGAAGCCGCAGGCGATGTGGATGTATTGCTGCTGGACAAGACTGGCACCATCACACACGGTAACCGACAAGCGTCTGCTTTCCTTCCCGCACCGGGAGTCACCGAAGTACAACTGGCCAACTGTGCGACCCAGGCATCCATGGCCGATGAGACGCCCGAGGGGCGCAGCATCGTTGCGCTGGCGCAGAACATGGGTGCCAACTTTGCCTTGACCGGTGAAACGATGGAAGTCGCCTTTACCGCCCAGACCCGCATGAGCGGTATGGACGTAAAAAATCCGGATGGAAGTACACGCCAGTTGCGCAAAGGTGCGGTGGATGCCATCCGCAAACACGTTGAGGCATTGGGGGGAAGCGTGCATGTTGAGGTCGTGCGTGCATCTGATGAGGTGTCGCGGCGTGGCAGCACACCGCTGGCGGTGGCTGATGGCCATCAGGTGCTGGGCATCGTGGAGCTTAAAGATATTGTTAAAGGCGGCATGAAAGAGCGTTTTGGCGAGCTGCGCCGCATGGGCATAAAAACGGTGATGATTACTGGCGACAACAAGCTTACAGCTGCCGCCATTGCTGCTGAGGCAGGCGTGGACGACTTTCTGGCCGAAGCCACGCCAGAAGACAAACTCAAGCTGATTCGCCAATACCAGTCCGAAGGCAGGCTGGTCGCGATGACGGGCGACGGCACCAACGATGCGCCGGCACTGGCGCAGGCTGATGTGGCCGTAGCCATGAACAGCGGCACCCAAGCCGCCAAGGAGGCTGCCAATATGGTGGACCTGGACTCCAACCCAACCAAGCTGCTGGAAATTGTGGAAACTGGCAAGGCGTTGCTCATGACGCGTGGATCGCTCACCACTTTCTCCATTGCCAACGATGTGGCCAAGTATTTCGCCATCATTCCGGCCATCTTTGTTTCTACCTATCCGCAGTTGGGCTCGCTGAACGTGATGCACTTGGGCAGCCCCAATTCGGCCATTTTGTCGGCGGTCATTTTCAACGCTCTGATCATCATGTTCTTGATTCCCCTGGCTCTCAAAGGCGTGAAGTACCGCCCTGTTGGCGCTGCTGCGCTTTTGCGCCGCAATATGGCGATCTACGGGTTGGGTGGTTTGGTGGTGCCCTTTGTTGGCATCAAGATCATCGACATGCTTTTGGTGAGCCTGCACATTGCCTAGTGCCTTGCGCAAAAATCGACATCACAGGAAACCTTATGAAAAACATTCTTCGCCCTGCACTGGTTCTATTTTTTGTGCTGACATTGCTAACCGGTATTGCTTACCCATTTGTGGTTACCGGCTTGGCACAAACCTTGTTTCCAGCGCAGGCACACGGTAGCCTAATTTTTCGAGACGGTAAGGTGGTTGGCTCTATTTTGATCGGACAAAGTTTCAGCGACCCGGCCCACTTCTGGAGTCGCCCATCCGCCACCGGCCCCATGTCCAACAACGCCGCTGCGTCCAGCGGATCGAACCAGGGCCCAATGAATCCGGCTCTGACCGACTTAGTCAAGGCCCGCGTGGCCGACCTTCGCGCTGCTGACCCGTCCAACATCGCAGTAGTTCCCGTTGACTTGGTCACTGCTTCTGCCAGCGGGCTGGATCCGCATATCAGTCTCGCCGCTGCGCAATATCAGTTGGGGCGTGTCGCCACGGCGCGCAAGCTGTCACCCCAAGCGGTGCAGGCGCTGATTGACCAGAATACACAGCGCCCCTTGCTCGGAATACTTGGTGCACCCGTGGTCAACGTTCTGCAGTTAAATTTGGCGCTTGATGCACACTCAAGTCATGGCAATTCCAACTGATTCAAGACCCGACCCAGACGCGCTTTTGGCACAGTTGCGCGAGGATGACCTGAGTTTCATGCGCGGTAAGCTGCGCATCTATTTCGGGGCAAGCGCCGGTGTCGGCAAAACTTACGCCATGCTAAGTGCCGCGCAGCGGGCGCAACAGGCCGGGCAAAACGTTTTGGTGGGGGTCGTGGAGACCCATGGTCGCAAGGAAACCATGGCATTGCAAGCTGACCTCAAGCTCTTGCCGCTGCGCAAAGTTCCCCATCGGGGACAGATTTTGTTGGAACTGGACATCGATTCTGCCCTGACTGCCAAACCCGACATCCTGTTGGTCGATGAATTGGCTCACACCAATGCACCCGGTTCACGTCACCCGAAACGATGGCAGGACGTGCAGGAGTTGCTTGACGCGGGTATCAACGTCTGGACGGCCCTCAACGTGCAGCATCTTGAGAGCTTAAATGGGACGGTGGGCGCCATCACTGGCGTCCGCGTCAATGAAACTGTTCCCGACACGGTACTTGACAGTGCAGATGAAGTCGTGTTGGTGGATGTTACTGCCGACGAATTACTCTCCAGGCTCAAGGCTGGCAAGGTCTACATTGCGCAGCAGGCTGAACGGGCAAGCCAAAACTTTTTTCGCAAGGGTAATCTGATTGCGCTTCGGGAAATTGCGCTGCGACGAACCGCCGAACACGTGGGTGACGATGTGCGCACTTATCGCACGCTGCACACGCAAAGAACCCTCAACAGCCACGCCAGTGGAACACCGGCATGGAACACCTCGGGCGCAATTCTGGTGTGCGTGGGACCTCAGGAAGGCGCCGAGCATGCGGTACGCAGCGCTGCGCGCTTGGCGGGCCAGCTCAATGTGCGTTGGCATGCCGCCTATGTGGAAACCCCCACGCTACAGCGGCGTCCTGCGCACGAGCGAGATAGAACTTTGACGGTGCTAAAGCTGGCAGAAGAACTGGGTGCCAGCACAGCCGTTCTGACGGGTGATGATGTTGCTCAAGCACTGATGGCGCATGCACAGACTTTGAACTGTGCCTCCTTGGTCATTGGACGGCCGGACAAGTCACGTTGGAGCTTCGTCCGGCGGATGTTCCAGCCGACGATCACGCGCCAATTGGCTACCTTGGCCCCCACCGTCGATTTGGTAGAAGTTGGCGCTTCTGAAAGCGTACGCAAACTGCCATCTGCGCTACCGCGACAAGTTCAGGATGACTCTGAAGAAAACGCATGGATTGAAAATTGGTCGCGTTATGCAACAGCCGCAGGCGCGTGCCTGCTCACGACCCTGTTGGCGTTTCCGCTGGCGCAACTGTTTGACCTTGCCAACATCGTCATGTTGTTTTTGTTGTGCGTTGTGCTGGTCGCTGTCAAGTTGGGGCGAGGTCCCTCCATGCTGGCCGCGGTGTTGTCGGTGGCTGCGTTCGATTTTTTCTTTGTACAACCCCGCTTCTCGTTTGCGGTGAGCGACGTGCAGTACCTGCTGACCTTTGGCGTCATGCTGGTCGTCGGGCTGTTGATTGGTCAATTAACAGCCAATCTTCGATTTGCTGCCCAGGTATCAGCGACCCGTGAGCGGCGCGCTCAGGCTCTTTTTGAATTGACGCGTCACTTGTCTGGTGCACTGCTTACATCGCAAGTCGTAGAAAGCGCAGAGACTTTGGTGAGTCGTACCTTTGGCGGCGATGCGCGGGTACTTTTGCCGGATGCCAACGACCAATTGAGTTTTGGTACTCATTTGCCTGAATCGCTGGATACCAGCGTTGCAGACTGGGCGTTTTGTAATGGACAACGAGCAGGTGTTGCAACCGCTACCCTTCCCGGCAGTCAATGGCATTTTGTACCGTTGCAAGCCCCAATGCGGATCCGAGGCGTACTGGCATTACTTCCGGCCAAACCTCGCTGGCTCTTGATTCCCGAACAGATGCAGCAGCTGGAAACATTGGCAAGACAAATTGCCATTGCCCTGGAAAGGGTGCACTACGTGGATGTGGCCCAAGCGGCCGTGGTGCAGATGGAGTCGGAGCGACTGCGCAATACTTTGTTGGCTGCCATGTCTCATGACATTCGCACGCCGTTGACCGCTTTGGTGGGGCAAGCAGAGGTTTTGGCCGCGTCAACACCTTTGACGCAAGATCAACTCAGTTCCGCCCAGAGCATTGGCCAAGAGGCACGTGAATTGAGTACCCTGGTCACCAACATGCTGGAAATGGCCCGTTTGGAAAGTGGTCAAGTTGAGCTGCGAAAGGACTGGCAATCGGTAGAGGAAGTCGTCGGCAGCGCCATCCGCTACGCCCGTCATGCACTGGGTACACTTGTCGTCCGAACGGAACTGCCTGATGACTTGCCTTTGGTGGAATTTGATGCCAGCCTGATTGAACGAGTATTGGTCAACCTTTTGGAAAATGCCGCCAAATACGGCGCGGGGAGCGTCCCATCCGAGCCAGCGATCATTGTGAGCGCAAGCATCACACCAACCATGCTCGTGGTGACTGTCCGTGATTTTGGTCCCGGTCTGCCGATGAACGTCAAAGGAAAAGAAGACGAACTGTTTGCCAAATTCACTCGTGGCCATAACGAATCTTCTACCCGAGGGTTTGGTTTAGGGCTGGCTATCTGTAAAGCTATCATTGATGCCCACCTTGGCAAGATCACAGCCGCTCAAGCCGCGGGCGGAGGTGCTGAGTTCACATTCACCTTGCCCAGAAATCCACCACCCGAGACACGATGACCCAACCTGTCGTTATTCTGATCGAAGACGAAGTTCAAATCCGCCGCTTTGTGCGCGCATCATTGGAAGCGGAGGGTTGGCAAGTGCATGAGGCTGATACGGCCAAACGTGGCCTGGCAGATGCAGGAACCAGAAAGCCTGATTTGCTGATTGTTGACTTGGGGCTGCCAGATGGTGATGGCCTGGACGTGATCCGGGATGTGCGTGGGTGGTCAAACGTACCCATCATTGTGTTGTCGGCCCGTACCAACGAGACCGACAAAATCGCAGCCCTAGACGGAATGGCACTTACTTAAGGCCCATGGCGTTGAAGTCACGGGCGTAAGCCTCTGAATTTGAAGACATCAGGAAGTGA
>MESQ01000019.1 GCA_001771065.1 Burkholderiales bacterium RIFOXYD12_FULL_59_19
GACCTGGACGATGTGCAAGGGGTCTACCACAACGCCGAACTGGACACCGAATGAAGATTCTGGTCATTGGCGGCGGTGGCCGCGAACACGCTTTGGCATGGCGCTTGGTGCAATCGCCCAAATCACACAAAATTTACCTCGCTCCCGGCAACGGCGGTACAGCACACGACTCCCGTTTTGAAAATGTGCCGATCACCGACGTGAATGAACTGTGCGCCTGGGCGCTGGCGCAAAAAATCGTGCTCACGGTGGTGGGGCCCGAAGTCCCGCTGGCAGCGGGCGTGGTGGATGTGTTTCGCAAGCAGGGTTTGCGCATTTTTGGGCCAACGCAGGCGGCGGCTCAGCTGGAGAGCTCCAAGGCTTTCTCCAAGGCCTTCATGAAGCGCCACAACATTCCGACGGCCGAGTTTGAGACCTTTACCAACGCGGCAGAGGCCCACGCCTATATCGACCAGAAAGGCGCACCGATTGTGGTCAAGGCCGACGGCCTGGCTGCAGGCAAGGGTGTGGTGGTGGCCGCTACCATTGCCGAGGCACATGAAGCGGTCGACTTTATGTTGCTGGACAACACGCTGGGTGTGGTGCACAACGCGGGTGCCGATGGCGCGGCTGTGCCACGGGTGGTCATCGAAGAATTTTTGCAGGGTGACGAAGCCAGTTTTATTGTCATGGTGGATGGCAAAAATGTGCTGGCACTGGCCACCAGTCAGGACCACAAGCGCTTGCATGACGGTGACCAGGGACCGAACACCGGTGGCATGGGCGCATATTCGCCGGCCCCGGTGGTCACGCCCGATGTCCATGCCCGCGCCATGCGCGACATCATTTTGCCAACCGTGCGTGGCATGGAAAAAGACGGCATTCCTTTCACCGGTTTCCTGTATGCCGGCCTGATGATTGACGCCCAGGGGAGGCCCAAGACGCTCGAATTTAATTGCCGCATGGGTGACCCCGAAACCCAGCCAATCATGATGCGCCTTAAAACCGATTTGGTTGATGTGATGATGGCCGCCACCGAGCCGGGTCCACATGGCAGGCTTGATCAGGTCGAACTGGAATGGGACCGCCGTACCGCCCTGGGTGTGGTGCTGGCGGCGCACGGCTACCCGAAGAGTCCGCGCAAAGGTGATGCCATCAGCGGGATTCCCCCCGAGGTCGAAGACGCCTGTGTGTTCCATGCCGGTACGGCTTTGCAAAACGGTGAGTTGGTGACTGCGAGTGGCCGCGTGTTATGTGTGACGGTGCTGGCGGACAACGCGCGGCTGGCGCAGCAGCGCGCCTACGAGGTGGTCATGGGCATTCGTTTTGACGGCATGCAGTACCGCCGTGACATTGGTCACCGCGCCATCAAGGGGGCGCAGGCATGACGGCGCAGGCCTTGCCGACCGAGCGGGTGAGCACCTATTTGCGTAGTTTGCAGGCCCGCATAACCGGGGCTATTGCAGAACTCGATGGCGCTGCGTTTCTGACCGATCCCTGGCAAAAACCTGCGGGTGAGCTATTGCAAGGCCACGGCATCACGCAAATTTTGGAGGGCGGTGCGGTGTTTGAGCGCGCTGGCTGTGGCTTTTCGCATGTCACCGGTCCCAAATTGCCACCCTCGGCCACACAACACCGCCCGGAACTCTCTGGCGCGCCGTTTGAAGCCATGGGTGTGTCGCTGGTGTTTCATCCTCGCAACCCCTATGTGCCCACGGTGCACATGAATGTGCGCATGATCTCCGCCAAGACGTCCGATGGCCATGAGGTGTGCTGGTTTGGTGGTGGCATGGACCTGACGCCGTATTACGGCTTTGAAGACGATGCGGTGCACTTCCACCAGACCTGCCAGTCTGCGCTGCAGCCCTTTGGTGACGACAAGTACCCGCGTTTCAAGACCTGGTGCGACGAGTATTTTTATTTAAAACACCGCAACGAGCAGCGCGGTGTGGGCGGCGTGTTTTTTGACGATTTCTCTGAACTTGGCTTTGAGCTCAGCCTGGCCATGATGCAGGCCGTGGGGGATTCGTTTTTAAGTGCCTACCTGCCGATTGTGATGCGTCGCAAAGGCACGCCGTACGGTGAGCGTGAGCGTGATTTTCAGCTTTACAGGCGCGGCCGCTACGTCGAATTCAACCTGGTGTGGGACCGGGGCACCCACTTTGGCTTGCAGTCGGGGGGGCGCAGCGAGTCCATTTTGCTGTCGATGCCGCCTCTGGTGAGCTGGGCTTACCAGCAGGTGCCGACCGCTGGCACACCCGAAGCGGCGCTGTACAGCGATTTCCTGGTGCGCCGGGATTGGGTGTGAAGCCGGACATGCCACGGGCGCGGCGCATCGGGGTGTTTGGCGGCGCGTTTGATCCGCCGCACCTGGCGCACCGGGCCTTGCTGGAAACGGCACTGCAAGAACTCAAGCTCGATACCTTGCATGTGGTGCCCACCGGCGATGCCTGGCACAAACCACGCCAGCTGCTAGATGCCGCACGCCGCCTGGCCATGGTGCAACTGGCCTTTGGGGATATCCCCAAAATCTGTGTGGACAGCCGGGAAATTACGCGTGCCGGTCCAAGCTACACCATTGACACTTTGCGCCAGATTGCGGCTGAAGAACCCGGGGCAGAATTGTTTTTGATCATGGGCGCAGACCAGGCCGCCGCCCTGACAAGTTGGCACGAATGGCAGGCCATTGTTCAATTAGCTATAATTAGTGTAGCTACTCGTGCCCATTCATCAAATACCACCGATTTATTTGAAGCTGAAAGACTGTTCCCTGAGCGGTTTTTGCACTTGGGCTTGCCAGCCCTGCACGTGAGCGCCACCCAGATTCGCAGCAACATTGCCAACGGGCAACCGGTACAAACACTGGTGTCTGAGCCCGTTGCGCGTTATATTGCCGACCATCACCTTTACCAATCACATTGATGACTACCAAAACTACTGCTCCCAGCACTGCAAAGAAACCTGCCAAGTCCGCTGCGCCAGCGGCAAGCAAATCTGCAACAAAACCCGTTGCCAAGCCTGCCACTGCTACGGTAGACAAAAAAGACGTGCAGAAATTGCAGCGCGCCATTGTTGACGGCCTGGAAGATGTCAAGGCGCAAGACATTGTGGTGTTTGACACCGAGCACCTGTCGTCTTTGTTTGAGAGGGTCATTGTGGCTTCGGGGTCGTCCAACCGCCAGACCAAGGCGCTGGCCATGAGTGTGGTGGACGCCGTGCGCGAAGCCGGGTTTCCCAAGCCGCGCGTGGAGGGTGAGGCCAACGGCGAATGGATCATTGTGGATTGTGGTCAGGCGGTGGTGCATGTGATGCAGCCCACCTACCGTACCTATTACAACCTTGAAGAATTGTGGGGCGAGAAGCCGGTACGCCTGAAGTTTGGTGCCGCCAAGCCCGTGGTGGTAGCCGAGCCCAGCGTAGCCAAAGTCAAGGCTGCCAAGGAAGCGGCCAAGCCGGCTGCCAGTCTGCGGCGCTCCAGTGCGGCCAAACAGGGCGTGCAGGAAGCCTTCCCGTCCAGGGCACAGATGGCAAAAACGGCTGCTTCGGAAGCGGCTGCCGCCAAAAAAGCCGCTGCCAAGACCGCCGTAACGCCCAAACGCAAGGTCGCGGACGTTGCCGCAGTGGCCAAACCCCGCCTTAAAACCGTGGTGGTGAATGCGCCGGTCAAGCTTGCGGCCAAAAAAACAGCGACCAAAACGGTTGCCAAGAAGGCGCCCGCAAAAAAAACGGCTGTGCGCAAAGCCTGACGCTGCGCTGTGCGTCTGCTGATTGTTGCTGTCGGTCAACGCGTGCCCGACTGGACGCAAACAGCTTGGGACGATTACGTCAAGCGTTTTCCGTTTGAGCTCAAGGTCGAACTCAAAGCGGTCAAGACCGAACCCAGAGCTTCCAAGTCCCTCGACACCCTGCTGGCGGCCGAGCGTGCGCGCATTGAGGCGGCCATTCCCAAGGGATTCAGGGTCGTTGCGCTGGACGAACGCGGTACCGCGCTGACCACCATGGCGCTGGCGCAAAAACTGGAAAACTGGCAGTTGTCGGGTGACGATGTGGCGCTGGTGATTGGTGGCCCCGACGGGCTCGATCCGGCCTTCAGGCAAGCCGCGCACGAGCGTGTTCGCTTGTCAGACTTGACGCTGCCCCATGCCATGGTGCGTGTGTTATTGATCGAACAGCTGTACCGGGCTTGGTCGATCAATGCGAATCATCCTTACCACCGAGAATGAAAAAATTTGTTTACCTGGCCTCGCAAAGCCCGCGCCGCAGGCAATTGCTGGAGCAGTTGGGGCTGGCCTACGAATTACTGTTGCCTGCCGCCGATGAAGATGCCGAAGCGCTGGAAGCCGTGCTGCCCAATGAAGCGCCCATAAGGTATGTGCAACGGGTGACGCAACTCAAGCTCGACGCCGCGCTGCAGCGTTTGCAAGACCGCAAGTTGCCGCTGGCGCCCATTCTGTGTTCGGACACCACCGTGGCGCTGGGCCGCACGATTTTGGGCAAGCCTGTCGATACCGGGGATGCCGAACGCATTCTGGCCGCCCTGTCCGGCAAGACGCACCGGGTGTTGACTGCGGTCGCACTCGGCACGCTGCAGGCACGCCAGCAGGCCGTGTCCATCTCTCGGGTGACATTTGCGCCCATGACGCCCGCGCAGATTCACGGCTATGCCGTCACCGGTGAGCCCATGGGCAAAGCCGGCGCCTATGCGGTGCAAGGCCGGGCGGCGGCGTATATTTCGCATTTGAGCGGAAGTTATTCGGGCATCATGGGATTGCCGATGTATGAGACGGCCCAATTGCTGCAAGCTTTTGGCTTCAAGTTGTAAAGTTTGAGAAACCCCTAGTCCATGCAAGAAGATATTTTGATCAACTGGTCACCCCAGGAGACCCGGGTAGCGGTGGTGGAAAACGGCGTGCTGCAAGAGCTGCACGTGGAGCGAACGCTTGAGCGCGGACTGGTAGGCAATGTTTATCTGGGCAAGGTGGCGCGTGTGTTGCCGGGGATGCAGTCGGCGTTCATTGACATTGGCCTGGAGCGCGCCGCGTTTTTGCATGTGGCGGATGTCTGGCACCCACCGGCCGAGGGCGAGACGATTTCTGCGGCGCGCAACGCTGCCGCGCAAGTCCCCATTGAAAAGCAGGTGTTTGAAGGCCAAAGTCTGGTGGTGCAGGTCATCAAGGACCCGATTGGCACCAAGGGCGCGCGGCTGTCCACCCAGATCAGCATCGCTGGGCGTATGCTGGTTTTTTTGCCGCAGGACGACCACCTTGGTGTGTCGCAAAAAATCCCGCCCGAGCAGCGCGACGAATTGCGCCGACGGCTGCAGGTTCTGGTAGGGGCGCAGGGCGGCGGCTTTATTTTGCGCACCAATGGCGAAGAAGCCACTGACCAGGAACTGGCGGACGACATTGCCTATTTGCGCAAGGCCTGGGCGCGTATCCGCCAGGCGGCCACCAAACTGCCCGCCACCTCACTGTTACATCAGGACTTGAGCTTGTTGCAGCGCGTGCTGCGCGATCTGACAACCGAATTTACCCAATTCATCAAGGTGGATTCGCTGGAACAATTTGCCGTGATGAAGGTCTTTGGCCAGGAATTTATGCCTGCGGCAGGTCAAAAGCTGGTGCATTACAAGGGTGAGCGGCCGATTTTTGACCTGTATGCCATCGACGAAGAAATTGCCAAGGCGCTGGGGCGACGGGTCGATTTGAAGTCGGGCGGCTACCTGATCGTGGACCAGACCGAAGCGCTGACCACGGTGGATGTGAACACCGGGGGTTATGTCGGTGCACGCAACTTCGACGACACCATTTTCAAGACCAACCTGGAGGCGGCGCAGGCCATCGCTCGGCAATTGCGCTTGCGCAACCTGGGTGGCATCATCATTGTCGATTTCATTGACATGGCGCCCGAAGAGCACCGTGAAGCGGTGCTGAATGAGATTCGCAAGCAGTTGGCACGCGACCGCGTCAAAACCATGTGTGGTGGTTTTTCGCAACTGGGTTTGGTGGAAATGACGCGCAAGCGCACCCGGGAATCGCTGGCGCACATGCTGTGCGAACCCTGTCCGGTGTGTGAGGGCAAGGGCATTGTGAAAACCGCGCGCAGCGTAGCCTACGACATTTTTCGCGAGATATTGCGCGAAGCACGCCAGTTCAACCCCAAAGAGTTTCGCGTGGTGGCCTCCCCCAAGGTGATTGAATTGTTTCTGGACGAGGAAAGCCAGCATTTGGCGGGCTTGAGCGAGTTCATTGGCAAGCCGGTGTCACTGCAAAGCGAAAGCGCCATGGGGCAGGAACAGTACGATATCGTGTTGCTGTAGAGGTGCTGCGGGATGTTGCCTGAACACTGCGCCAATACCTTGCCAATTCCGATTCTGGTTTACCACCAGATTGAAGGCGCACCGGCTAGGGGAGCGGCTTTCAGAAGTTTGTACGTGAGTCCTGAAGCTTTTGGGCGACAGATGGGTTTGCTCAAAATATTGGGTTACCAAGGGCTGTCCATGTCGGCGTTAATGCCTTACCTGAAAGGGGAAAAGCAGGGCAAGGTCGTCGGTATCACCTTTGATGACGGCTACCTGAACAATTTGATGCATGCGCTGCCTGTGTTGCAGCACCACGGTTTTTCCTCGACCTGTTATGCCGTGAGCCAGCGATTGGGTCAGACCAATGTGTGGGACCAGGCCCAGGGCATTGTCCAAACGCCTTTGATGAGCGCCGATCAGTTACGCCAATGGGTGGCTGGCGGGCAAGAGGTGGGGGCGCACACCCGGCACCATGTGAATTTAAGCGCGTGTGATGACGCGCTGGCCTGGTCTGAAATGACGGGATCCAAAGAAGCGCTTGAGGCGGCCGTTCAGGCACCGGTTGCCCACTTTTGTTATCCCTATGGGGTGTATGCAGCCGGGCATGTGGCACAGGCCAGGCGGGCTGGTTTTTCCAGCGTGACCACGACCCGGCGTGGGCGCTGTCACTCGGGTGTCGACCTGTGGCAGTTGCCACGCGTACCGGTCCTGCGCAGCACCAGTTTGCCGCTGTTTTGGCTCAAGCTGGCAAGCCGTTACGAAGACCGGCGCACGGCATGACGGCAGGCGCTTCCCTTGAGCCAAAGCGACTGCGTGTTGCCGTGCTTAACCGCCAGTTTTCTGCCACGGGCGGCGGGGCTGAGCGGTATTCGATTGCGCTGGTCGAGCATTTGGCGGCACGCCACGACATCCATGTGTTTGCCCAGCACATTGACCACAGTTGGCCAGGTGTCAGTTACCACAAGGTAGCCCAGCCCTTGAAGCGGCCCCGCTGGTTGAACCAGCTGTGGTATGCCACGGCGACCTGGTGGGCGACCCGCAAGGGTTTTGACGTGGTGCATTCGCATGAGAACAGCTGGCATGGGCAGGTGCAAACGGTGCATGTGTTGCCTGTCAAATACAACCTGCTGCATGGTTTGCGTGGTATGCAGCTGGCCATGCGCTGGCTCAAGATCATCACCAGCCCGCGTTTGCTGGTGTATCTGGCACTGGAGCGCAGCCGTTTTTCTTTGCGCGGGTCGCGCGTGATTGTGTTGCCCTCAAAAACTTTGATGCCGCAGATGCTGGAGGCTTATCCGGCCTGTGCACCGGCCATTGAGGTGATCACGCCAGGTGTCGACAAGGTCTGGGGGCAAGCAACGCCACTGCAAAAAGTCGAAGCCAGGCGCCAACTGGGCTTGCCTGAGGCCGATTTTTGCATTCTGTTTGTGGGCAATGATTACCGCAAGAAAGGTTTGTCGACACTGATTCAGGCTTTGCAGCAACTGCCTGGACAATGTTTTGTTGCAGTGGTTGGCAATCCGGCACATGTCCCCGTCTTTCAATCCCAAGTCAAGTCCAAAGGACTGGCGCAGCGGGTGTTTTTTCTGGGTTCTATATCAGATGTGGTGCCTGCCTACCAGGCGGCAGATGTGCTGGCACACCCGACCCATGAGGACACCTTTGCCATGGTGGTGCTGGAGGCCATGGCGCACGGTTTGCCGGTGGTGGCCAGTGGTGAGCGCTACTGCGGCATTGCGGCTTTGTTGACACATGAAGCGAATGCCATGGTGTTGGAGGATCCGCTGGATGTCCAGGGTTTGAGTACAGCCTTGGCGCGACTGCAGCAGCAGCCTGACTTGTACCGCCACTTGTCCGACGGTGCCCTGCATTTTGCCCGGCAGCACCAATGGACGACGCTTGCGTTACAGCAAGAAAATAGTTACCGCCGTGTGGCCCAGCGTGCCCGGCCTCAGGCCGGGTCGTGCAAGCCCAATTTGTAAAGCCGGGCGTACAGACCTTCGTGCTGCATGAGCGCGCCGTGGTTGCCCACTTCGGCAATGCGGCCATGGTCTAGTACCACAATGCGGTCGGCGTGGTGAACGGTCGACAGTCGGTGCGCAATGACCAGCGTGGTGCGGTTTTGCATCAGTCTGTCCAGCGCCTCCTGAACACTGCGTTCAGATTCGGTGTCGAGTGCCGAGGTGGCTTCATCCAGAATCAATATGGGTGCATCTTTGTACAAGGCGCGGGCAATGGCCAAACGCTGGCGCTGGCCGCCAGACAGTTGCGTGGCGTTGTGGCCCACCAGCGTGTCCAGGCCCTGGGGCAGGGCTTGCACAAATGCTGCAAGATTGGCCGACACCAGGCTTTGCATCACTTTTTGCCGATCCAACGGCAGACCCAAAGCCACATTGGCCGCGACCGTGTCGTTGATCATGACCACTTGCTGGCTGACCAGTGAAAACTGGGCGCGCAAACTTGTCAACTGCCAGTCGCGCAGGTCATGCCCGTCCAGACACACCCGTCCGCTGTTGATGTCGACAAAGCGCGTTAAAACATTGACGAGGGTGGTCTTGCCGGAGCCGGAAGCGCCCACCAGGGCCACGGTTTCGCCGGGCTCGATGCTCAGGTGGTCAATCGTCAAGGCAGGGTTTTGCGCAGCAGGATACTGAACCTTCAAATCAGAAAAAGTGAGCAAACCATTGGCGCGTGGCATTGAAAATGCACCACTGGACTCGTCTGGGGTGTCTTCAATCAGGGCCAGCGCTCGCTCTAGCGCCACCAGGCCCCGGGTGATCGGGCCTGACACCTCGGAGAGCTGGCGCACCGGTGCAATGATCATCAGCATCGCGGTGACAAAAGCCACAAAACCGCCCACCGAGGTGCCGCTGCTGGCACTTTGGACCAGGGCCACCGAGATCACCGCCGACAAAGCCACAGCCGCCAGCATTTGGGTCATGGGCGTCATGGCGGCACCGGCCACGGTGGACTTCATGGCCAGATGACGCAGTGATTCACTTAAGGCATTAAATCGACCGGCTTGCACAGTCTGTGCTGCATACAAACGGATATCACGGTGCGCCAGCACGTTTTCTTCGACCACATAGGCGAGCGCGTCGGTGGCGGTCTGGTTGGCTTGTGTGAGCTTGTGTACTCGCCGGGTCAAGACCTTCATGACCCAGGCCACCGCGGGAAAAATGGCCGCCACAATCAGCGTCAATTTCCAGTTCAGATAAAAAAGATAACCAGTCAAGGCCAGCAAGGTCAGTCCGTTGCGGGTCAGACTCAACATGGCATTGACCAGCATGGTGGCACCGGTTTGCACCTCATAGACCACGGTGTTGGACAGCGCACTGGAGCTTTGTTGCGAGAAAATCTTGAGTTCTGCTGCCAAAATTTTGGCAAACATGGCCTCACGCATCTGTTGTAGCCCCTTCTGGGTAATGCGGGTGAGTCCAATTTGCGACAAGTAGCCGGCCAGGCCGCGCACGCCAAACAGCAGCAGCAGGGAGGCCGGCACGGTCCAGATGGCCAGTTGACCTTGTTGGAAACCCCGGTCCAGCAAGGGTTTGAGCAGGGCGGGAATCATGGGCTCGGTGGCGGCGCCAACGATGGCACTGATCGCCACCAGGGCCCAGGTACCCGGCAGCGCGCCAAAATACGGTGAGAACCTGCGAATGCGCTGCAGAATACTGACGGAAGGTGTTGACTCGGCTGCTGTTGCATTGGTGACTTTGAGGTCAGTCATGTAAATGCCTTTGCAACAGGGCGCGTCAAGGGCGCTTTGTTTCTGTGCTTGTCCCTGATCCCCAGTGCCAACAAGATGCCCAGCGTGATGCAGAAAAAATCACCAATCAGCGCGTCATAAAGGGAAGAGTTGAACAAACAGGCAACCCCCATCACCGCAACGACGGACAGCGTGGCACGCATCACGGGTGGTTCAAAGTTCAAGGCATCGCGAATCAGGCTGCCAATGAGCAGGAGCAATAGCAGGGTGCCGCCAATGCCCAGTTCCACCCCCCACAACAGAAATTCCTGGTGCGGATTGCTGGTTGATCCTTCGCCAAATACTTTGGCGGCATCAGCGCCTTCGATTCGCTTGACGGAAACGGTCCAACTGCCGACGCCGTAGCCTGCGAGGGGTTGCTCGGTCATGGCTTCCAGTGATCTGCGCCAGGCATGCAGGCGAAACCCGGAGGAACTCGCGTTGTCTCCCTGGGCGCTGTAGCTTTGGCTCTCGTTCAAGACCTGAGCCACGCGGTGTTGAAAACTGGCTGAACTTGCATAAGCCAACAATGCGAGGGCCATGGGTGCCATGACCAGGCCAGCGAGTCGCCATTTGCGAGGAATTTCCCACATGATGGCCAGTGTCAGCACCGTCAAGGCAGCCACATAACCCGTTTTCCCTTCCTGGAAAAAAATAACGTTGATCACGGCCGCGGCACCCGCCGTAATGGCTGCCAAATGCAGCCACCAGGGCTTGGGCCAGTTTTGCCGCAAATGCCAAAGAATGGCAGCAGTGGCAGAAAAAATTAGCGTTTGATCAAGGTAGGTTGAATAGACCACGTTTTTGAATTGGGGGTGCAGTGCGCTGGTGGCCCAAGGCACGCGCCAACCGGCCACCATCAGCCACGAACTCAGTAATAAAAAGGCTTGACCAAATAAAAAAGCGGCCAGCACGATTTTGGCCTCACGCTGATTGCGAATCAAAAGGATCAGCAAGGCGACTTCAAGCAACTTGCCATGCTTGACAAAAGCCAGCAAGGCGTTGTGAGGTGCCGCTTCGCTCCACAACAGGCTCAGGCCGAAGGCAGCAATGACCAGCAAAATCATCGGTACGGTCCAGAGCCTGGACGGTGCTGCATTCTTGTCATTTCGCTGCCAGTCGCTGAGCAGATAAATCAAGCTGGTTCCAAATAAAACCAGTTTTCCCAGGCTGATCCATGCCATGGGCAAACTGACGGTGACCGCTATGAAGCAAATCAGAAAAAGTCGCAAGCGGGTGGTCATTTGGGTCAGAGATGGCATAACTGAGAGTGAGGTGTGGTGCGACTTTAACTGAAGGGCGTCTTTGAAAACCTGCAGTGGTGCAACATGGGTCATCTATGATGACGACTGGTTTAAATTTTCTGACGCCATGCAACTTACTGTTATTGTCATCACCCGCAACGAACAGGCGAACATTGAAGATTGTCTTAAAAGTGTTGCCTTTGCTGACGAGGTCATTGTGCTGGACCACGTCAGCACCGACCAAACCGCAGACCTGGCCAGGTCATTGGGCGCCTGCGTTCACGTGACCCAGGATTGGCCAGGTTTTGGCCCGCAAAAAAATCGCGCGCTGGGGTACGCCACCGGTGACTGGGTGCTGTCAATCGATGCTGATGAACGGGTGACACCGGAACTGCGCGATGAGATCCTGCGGACAATTGGCGCGGGCAATACGGCGCAGGCTTACCGGTTCCCCAGACGGTCACGTTACTGCGGGCAATTCATGCTGCATTCGGGCTGGTCGCCAGATTGCGTGACCCGGCTATTCAGGCGCGGTCATGCCCAGTTTTCAGACGATCTTGTGCATGAAAAATTGTTGGTTCAGGGCGAGGGGGGCGCGTTGCAGTCGCCTTTGTTGCATTTGAGTTTTCCGGATTTTGAGTCGGTGCTGGACAAAGCCAATCGCTATTCAACGGCCGGGGCGCAGGCCATGCGCTTGCGCGGTCAATCGGCAACACTTTTTGGTGCATTGGGTCACGGTCTTTGGGCTTTTGTGAGAACCTACATCATCAGGCGCGGCTTTCTGGATGGTCAATTGGGCTTGGCGCTGGCCATCTCCAATGCTGAGGGTACCTATTACCGTTATGCCAAACGCTGGTTGATGTCCCGTGAGGAAACGCCATCCTGATGGGGAATTTGAGAATTTCCTTTGTGGTTTTGACTTACAACCGGGTTGATGCCTTGTTGCAGGTGCTTAAGGCGCTGGCGCCTCAATGCAAGTCACATCATGAAGTGGTGATTGCGGATGACGGATCGTCGGCGCAGGCAGTGGCCATGCTGAAGAATAATTTTCCGGCGTTTCCGTGCCCGGTGCGCCATGTCTGGCACCCCGATCGGGGTTTTACGGCTTCTTGCGCGCGTAATCTGGGTGCATTGTCGAGTCGTGGTGATTATTTGGTGTTTCTGGATGGTGATTGTGTGCCCAACCCCCGATTTGTGCGAGCGCATGAATTTCTGGCGCAACAGGGTTTTTTTGTCAATGGGAGTCGGGTTTTACTGAGCGAGGTTTTGACCCGTCAGGTTCTGCGTGAGCAAGTGACACTTTTAAAAGCCAGGTTTTTAACTTACCTGTTTTGGCGTGTCCAGGGCCATATGAATAAACTGTTGCAGTTGCTGTATTGGCCCGGTGCACCAGGCCGGCTTGAGTCCCAATTTCGCTGGAAGCAGATACGCAGCTGCAATTTTGCGGTCTGGAAAGACGATTTTTTGGCGGTCAATGGCTTTGACGAGACGTTTGAGGGTTGGGGTCACGAAGATGCCGACCTGGTTTTGCGCCTGCACCATGCCGGCTTGAACCGAAAAAATGGCTTCCTGTGTACCGAGGTTTATCATCTATGGCATCAGCAAAATAGTCGCGTGCGTGAAGGTGTCAATTACCAGCGTGTTTTGGATCGCATGGCGACAGCGTGTGTCCTGGCTGAAAAGGGCGTAAATGACCATCCGGGTGTCAGCGATGTTGTTGTGACCCAGATGAATTGACTGTGTTGTAAGTGAGATATATTTAACAATGATGCGTTTTATTTCCAGTGTGTGCTTCAGTTTTATCCTGATTCTTTTTTATGGGCAAAGCCATGCCCAATTCCGCATCGAAGTCTCTGGTGTGGGATTGACGCAGGTGCCGGTCGTGATTGCGCCGTTCAGGGGTCAGGAGGCGCTGCCGCAAAAAATATCTGAAATCATCATGGCTGATCTGGAACGCAGTGGCCAGTTTCGCGTGATCGCTGCTCCCGCGGGTGTTTTTGATGAGTCGTCGCTTCCTGAGCTGTCTTCTTTGCGCCAGTCCGGTGCCGATGCTTTTGCCTCGGGCAGTGTATCGAAACTCGCTGACGGGCGTTTTGACGTGCGTTTTCGTTTGTGGGATGTGGTGAAAGGGCAGGATTTGGGTGGCCGCAGTTTTGCTGTCACGATGCCAGACTTGCGCCTCGCTGCGCACCGCGTGGCCGATGAGCTCTATGAAAAATTGACCGGTGACAAAGGCGTTTTTTCAACGCGTATTGCCTACGTGACCAAAGCGGGTCAGCGCTACCAGCTGTGGGTGGCAGATGCCGATGGTGAAAATGCGCAGTCGGCGCTGACCAGTCCCGAGCCCATCATTTCACCGGCCTGGTCACCCGACGGTAACCAGTTGGCTTATGTGTCGTTTGAATCGCGTAAACCGGTGGTGTATGTGCACAACGTGAGTACCGGCAAACGCCGTCTGATTGCCAACTTCAAGGGCTCCAACAGCGCCCCGGCCTGGTCACCTGATGGCAGTACGCTGGCTTTGACGCTGAGTCGGGATGGCGGCTCCCAATTGTTTTTAATGGCCGCGACAGGCGGCGAGCCAAGGCGTTTGATTCAATCATTGAGCATTGACACTGAACCCGCGTTTTCGCCCGATGGAGCGCATATTTATTTTGTCAGTGATCGGGGCGGAGCACCTCAGATTTACCGTGTCACCACGAGCGGGCAAAAGGTGGAACGCATCACGTTTACCGGCACTTACAACATTTCACCCAGCATCAGCCAGGATGGACGGTGGCTCGCTTATATTTCGCGGGTGGGGGGGGCATTTAAACTCAACCTGATGAATCTGGCTGACGGCAGCGTGAGTGCCATCACCGAGTCTGCTGCGGACGAAAGCCCCAGTTTTTCACCGAATGGCAAGATGCTGGTGTATGCGACCCAAGTGCAGGGTCGTGAAGCACTGATGACGAGCACCCTTGATGGCAAAGTCAAGGCCAGGCTGAGTGGGCAGCAAGGGGATATTCGGGAACCGCATTGGGGTCCTTTTTATTAACAACATTTTTTTGGAGTGTTTTAGGATGAAGAATTTTGTTTTGGTGGTGTTTGTTTCGACCCTGTTGGCTGCTTGTGGCACCTCGGTGCCGCTGTCTGACGTGCCCGTGACCGATGCCACGGCGAAAGTGGTGTCTGGCGATCCGGGTGCAGCGGGTTCTGGGGTAAGCAACGGTGGCGTAGTGCCTGTGGACTTGGGAAAAACGGCATCACCAGACTCTGTTCCAGGCGAGTCTCGTCTGGTTTATTTTGATTACGACAGCTTTGTCATCAAACCTGAATTTCAGGCAGTGATTGCGGCGCACGCCAAATTTTTGCGCGCCCAGCCAACGCGTAAGGTGGCCATTGAAGGCCATACCGATGAACGTGGTGGTCGCGAGTACAACCTGGCCTTGGGGCAAAAGCGGGCCGATTCAGTGCGCAATGCGCTGTCAATCTTGGGCGTGTCGCCCAATCAAATGGAAGCGGTAAGTTTTGGCAAGGAAAAACCAGTGGTAACCGGGCTTGAGGAAACGGCGCTTGCCAAGAATCGCCGTGTCGAGATTCGTTACCTATGAAGCGTGACCCAGGCATGTCGAAGTTGTTTTTAAAGTACTTTGCGGTTTTGTCGATGGGCTTAGGGTCTGTTGGCGGGGTGCATGCCGCACTATTCGAGGACGATGAAGCCCGCAGGGCTATATTGGATCTGCGGCAACGCATGGAGCTGTTGCGCTCTGATGCCGATCAGGTCAGGCAGGCTTCGGCCAATGAACTGACCAGTTTAGGCAAGAGCCTGCTTGATTTACAACGTCAGATTGAGCAATTGAAGGCCGAAGTGGCGACCTTGCGTGGCAGCAATGAACAGGTTATGCGTGAGTTATCAGAGCTACAGCGTCAGCAAAAGGACCAGTTTCAAGCCACCGCGCTGCGAATTGGCAAATTGGAGCCCATCAAGATTGAACTTGATGGCGTTGAGTTTTTGGCAGATCAGGGCGAAAAACAAACTTTTGAGGTGGCTTTGGCTGTTTTTAGAAAAGGTGACTTTGTACAGGCGAAAAGCCTCTTTTCAGCTTTTGTCGCACGTTATCCGGCCAGTGGGTATGTCGTTCCTGCGCTGTTTTGGCTGGGTAATGCCCAGTATGCCGAACGGGATTACAAAAATGCCATGGAGAGTTTTCGGGTCCTGATTGCCAAAGATCCTGAACATGTTCGTGCACCTGAGGCGGTGTTGTCGGTGGCCAATTGCCAGTTAGAGTTAAAAGACAGCAAAGGTGCACGCAAGACACTGACCGACCTGGTCAAGACTTATCCGCAATCCGAAGCAGCAGTTGCCGCCAAAGAACGACTCGCGACGATGAAATGACAGGTGTGCCTGATCGCCGATTTGGCGGACTTGATCGCTTGTTTGGCGTGGCGTCGGCGGCACGTATTCGTAACGCCCATGTTGCCATCGTGGGACTTGGCGGGGTCGGTTCGTGGGTTGCTGAAGCTTTGGCACGCAGTGGTGTGGGCCAACTCACGCTGATTGATTTTGACCAAGTGGCAGAGTCAAACATCAATCGCCAGATTCAGGCCGTACGGATGAGTGTGGGGCAAGCCAAGGTGGATGCCATGCGTGAGCGCATTCACTCGTTTTTCCCAGAATGCCAGGTTGGCTGCGTGGAGGCGTTTGCCGAACCCGACAACTGGCCGGGTATTTTGCCTGTGGGTGTCAATGCCGTGGTTGACGCGTGTGATCAAGCCAGAGCCAAAACCGCAATGGCTGTATGGGCCAGAAAAACGGGGGCCTTGCATGTGATGGTGGGCGCAGCAGGTGGCAAGCGTCACGCGGAAAAGGTGGCTGTGGCCGATGTACTGGATGTCACGCATGATCCCTTGCTGGCCAAGGTGCGCTACCAGTTGCGCAAAGAATTTGCCATCTCCGGCGCGCGGAAAAAGCTAGGCGTTACCTGTGTTTATAGCCCTGAAGCCGTCGCCCCCCCGGATGCCTCTTGTGGGGTTGGCGGTGACGGTAGTTTGAATTGCCATGGTTTTGGCTCGCTGGTGACTGTGACCGCAAGTTTTGGACTGTGTGCTGCCGGTGTTATTTTGAATAAATTGGGTTCTTAAAACGTTAAGTCGTCAGAATTTGTTTATAATTTGAGGCTTACTAAAACGCGATATCTCTTGCGTTTGGGATGTTAGCTCAGTTGGTAGAGCAGCGGACTTTTAATCCGTTTGTCGTGGGTTCGACCCCCGCACATCCCACCAGTTTTTTAAAGCCCGATCCTCTTTGGTCGGGCTTTTTCATTGGTGCCTCCGGCAAATTTTGGTTGCTGAAGTTATTTTCAGCTCGACCCCAAAGCACAGGTGCCAGTCGTACCATTCAGTGTCTGAAGGAAATACCATGTCTGCCTTGCTTTCTGCCCTGAACGATGATGTGAGCGTTGACCGACAGGTCGCCCAGTTGCGTATACCACCGCATTCCATTGAAGCCGAATCCAGCGTGCTGGGTGGTTTGTTGCTGGACAACGCCGCCTGGGACCGAGTCAGCGATGTGTTGACAGAAAACGATTTTTACCGCTTTGAGCATCGGCAGGTGTTTGGCGCCATGTCCGTCCTCATCAATGCGTCCAAGCCTGCTGATGTGATCACGGTTTATGAACAGTTGCAGAGTTCTGGCAAGTCGGAAGAAATTGGTGGTTTGAGTTACCTCAATGCCTTGGCGCAGTACGTGCCTAGCGCAGGCAATATCAGGCGTTACGCCGAGATCGTGCGGGAACGATCCATTTTGCGCAAGCTGGTGTCCACCAGTGAAGAAATTTCTGCCAATGCCTTTAATCCAAAAGGTCGACCGGTCGCCTCCATTCTGGACGAGGCGGAGCAAAAAATCTTCAACATTGGCGAGGAGGGGGCGCGCACCAAGCAGGGCTTTCAGACCATGGACAAGCTGGTGGTGGACTTACTCGACAGGGTTCAGGAAATGGCTGACAACCCGAATGACGTCACTGGTGTGCCAACCGGTTTTTACGATCTGGACCGTATGACGGCCGGCCTGCAAGGGGGGGATCTGATTGTGCTGGCAGCGCGCCCTTCGATGGGTAAAACCGCCTTGGCCATCAACATTGCAGAGCATGTGGCTTTGAATGAAGGTTTGCCAGTGGCTGTGTTCTCGATGGAAATGGGGGCTGCACAGTTGGCGGTGCGTATTGTGGGTTCGATCGGCCGTATTGACCAGGGCCATTTGCGCACTGGCAAGTTGTCAGATGACGAATGGCCGCGGCTGTCGGAAGCCATTGAAAAACTGCGCACCATCTCCTTGCACATTGATGAGTCGGCCGGACTCACGTCCAGCGAGTTGCGAGCCAACGCGCGCCGCTTGTCGCGCCAATGCGGCAAGTTGGGCTTGATTGTGGTGGACTACTTGCAGTTGATGAGCGGTTCCAGCGGCAGTGATGGTGAAAACCGGGCCACTGAACTGGGTGAGATTTCACGGGGTTTGAAGATGCTCGCCAAAGAGCTCAATTGCCCGGTCATTGCCCTGTCGCAGCTCAACCGCAGTGTCGAGACCCGACCCGATAAACGCCCCATGATGAGCGACTTGCGCGAGTCGGGCGCCATTGAGCAGGATGCCGACATCATCATGTTCATTTACCGTGATGAGTACTACACCAAGGATGCCTGCAAGGAGCCCGGTGTGGCCGAGGTCATCATTGCCAAGCAGCGTAACGGCCCTACCGGTGTGGTCAAACTGGCGTTCCTGAACAAGATCACCAAGTTTGAGTCGCTGGCCAATGGCGCCACTGGCGACTTCTGATACCTTGCGGGTCAGACCACTCGCGCAGCGACGTGCTCTGACCCCAACTAATCAAGGTTCTTGCGGGTCAGACCACTCGCGCAGCGACGTGCTCTGACCCCAACTGATTAAAGGACTTCGCTGGCAAAATCAGCCAGGCGCGAGCGCTCGCCACGCGCCAGCGTGATGTGTCCGCTATGCTGCCAGCCCTTGAACTTGTCCACGGCATATGTCAGGCCCGATGAGCCTTCGGTCAGATAAGGCGTGTCAATTTGCGCGATGTTGCCCATGCAGATGATCTTGGTGCCTGGCCCGGCGCGGGTGATGAGCGTTTTCATTTGTTTGGGCGTCAGGTTTTGCGCCTCGTCAATGATCACGTATTTGTTCAAAAAAGTACGCCCCCGCATGAAGTTCATGCTTTTGATCTTGATGCGGCTGCGAATCAGTTCGTTGGTGGCGGCGCGGCCCCATTCACCGGCAGCGGTATCGGTCTTGCCCAGCACCTCCAGGTTGTCATCCAGGGCGCCCATCCAGGGGCCCATCTTTTCTTCTTCGGTGCCGGGTAAAAAACCAATATCTTCCCCCACGCTTACGGTGGCGCGGGTAACGATGATTTCGGTGTAACGGCGCTCATCGAGCACCTGCGTCAGGCCCGAAGCCAGCGCCATCAAGGTTTTGCCGGTACCCGCTGTGCCCGTCAGGGTGACAAAGTCCACCTCTGGGTCCATTAGCAGGTTCATGGCAAAGTTCTGCTCCCGGTTGCGGGTTGAGATTCCCCACACCGCATTTTTCAGATGGGTGTAGTCTTTCAGGGTTCTGAATACCGCCGTTTTGCCGCGAATTTCTGTGACCTTGGCATACAGGCTGGGTTCACCCGGGGCTTCAAAATAAACAAACTGGTTGATCAGCAGCTGCGGTACCACGGGACCCGTGACACGGTAAAAGGTGTGGGCGCCTTGTTGCCAGCTTTCTACCGTACTGCCGTGGGTGTTCCAAAAATCTGCGGGCAGCGCATAGGCGCCGCTGTACAGCAAGTCGCCATCTTCGAGGGTTTTGTCGTTTTGGTAATCCTCGGCGCTCAAACCCAGTGCGCGAGCTTTGACGCGCATGTTGATGTCTTTGGAAACCAGCACCACGTCACGCGGTGTGTGTTGCCTGCGCAGGGCTTCAACCACACCCAGAATCTGATTGTCCGCCTTGCCTTGGGGCAGGCTGGTGGGCAGCTCATAGTTGAGCAATTGGGTCTGAAAGAACAAGCGCCCCCGTGCTTCCTTATGACCCGTAGCGCTCAAAAGCAATCCCGTTTGGATGTCCGCGCCGTGGTGCTCGGCCAGCGCATCCAACGAGCGACTCGTTTGACGACCATTACGCGCCACCTCGGTCATACCTTTTTTGTGTCCATCAAGCTCTTCGAGCACGATCATGGGCAAAAAGACGTCGTGTTCTTCAAAGCGGAACAGGCAGCTGGGGTCGTGCAGCAGCACGTTGGTGTCAAGTACAAAAAGTTTGCTGGGGCCGGTCATGCGTCGTTTGGGGCGGGCCACCGCTGCTTGTGGGTCAGGTGTTGGCTCGCGTCGGCGTTTAGGCGGCGTTTTTGGCGTCACGTTCTGTGTCACTAATGGCGCTGCCAGGTTTGGTGCTGTCGTTGCTACGTCAGGTGCTGCCAGTCGCACATGGGGCGTCATCGTCTCTGGCACTTCAGGCGACTTTGTCGGTGGTGATTTGGGCAGACTGACCTTGGCTTTGGGACGGGCTGGCACATTGAAGTCTTGCAAAGACAGCAGGGCGGCACGTTTGGATGGGGCTGTGGGCAAAGGCATGGGTGGTTAGATTGGTTGCGAGTTTAAAAACGAAAAAGCCGCCAAGTCAGCAGGGCGGCTTTTTGAAAATACAAAAACTTGTCATGGGCATGCGTTTGATTATGCACAAGCGTTCATGACAGTTTGAACGCTTGTTCCGGGTTTAATCACAACCCCTGGGTGTTTCAGGCCAAGGCTGGTGTTTTGTGAAGTTCCTTGACGGCTTTGAGCACGTCATCCACATGACCCGGCACCTTGAGGCCACGCCACTCTTCCTTGAGCAAGCCATCAGCACCGATCAGGAAGGTGCTGCGCTCAATGCCTTTGACTTTTTTGCCGTACATGATTTTATTTTTGACCACACCAAACATGTGGCACATTTTTTCTTCGGTGTCGGCGATCAATTCAAACGGCAGCTCGAGCTTCATTTTGAATTCTTCGTGGGAACGCATGTTGTCACGAGAAACGCCAAAAACCGTGGCGCCGGCCTTCACAAAATCTTTGTAGCGGTCGCGAAATTGCATTGCTTCAGTGGTACAACCAGGCGTGTTGTCTTTGGGGTAAAAATACAGGATGACAACATGACCGAGGTGCGATGTATTGGTGACCCGGATACCACCAGTAGCATTAGATTCAAATTCAGGGATGGGTTTATTGACAACTATCGCCATGTTTTTTCGATCTCGTGTGACAGGATGCGTCGGTCTCTCAAGTCGCGGACACTATCCTCTTTACGCGCTTGTGCGCCCCCGACTGCAAGACTCGTATTTTACTCTGATTTGACTGGTGATTTCATCCGGCAATGGCATCCACCTTGAGTTCGTGTGCCTATGGGATCAGACGCTGCTTGGATCCATCAGCAATGCCACGGCTACGTGGCGGCCTTCGCCCGCCAGAATATTGTAAGTGCGGCAGGCGGCCTGGGTATCCATGGACTCAATGCCAATTTGACGTTCGATCAGGGCGCGGGTCAGGGACGCTGCCGGAAAGCGCAAGCGCTCGCCACTGCCAAAAATCACCAGTTCAGTCTGCAATTGGGCCAAAAGTTCAAAGTGCGCGGCGGTCAGGTCTTCAAAGCGGGCACATGGCCACTCAAACTGTTGACCATCAGAGGTGATCACCACACTGCGTGTCAGTTGCTCATTCGCCACCTGCACCCACCCCTTGCCATAGGAACTGATGAATGGCACATTGATGACGTCGGGGTGGATTTTCATGAAGCAGGGCTGGTTGTGGGAACGGTTTTGAATTAAAGCGCTGAGAGTAAAACTTGTGGTCAAATTATAGGTTTCGCTCTTTAGCGACCACGCCCGGAGGGACTTTGAAGACCATACGTAAATCAGCCAAACTGGCCAACGTTTGTTATGACATTCGCGGCCCCATCATGGACGCAGCACGTCAGATGGAAGAAGAAGGCCACAAGATCATCAAGCTCAACATTGGCAACCTGGCCGTGTTTGGTTTTGATTCCCCGGAAGAAATTCAGCAGGACATGATCCGTAACCTGCCCAATTCGGCGGCTTATTCAGACAGCAAAGGTATTTTTGCGGCGCGCAAGGCGGTCATGCACGAGACCCAAAAGCAGGGCATCAAAGGAGTCACGCTCGACGATATTTATTTGGGTAACGGCGCCAGCGAACTCATTGTGATGGCCACCAACGCCTTGCTCGACGATGGTGATGAGCTTTTGTTGCCATCACCCGACTACCCCTTGTGGACGGCCGCGGCCAGCCTGTCAGGCGGGACACCGGTGCATTACCTGTGTGACGAAGCCAATGGCTGGATGCCTGACCTGAACGATGTTCGTGCCAAGATCACGCCGCGCACCAAGGGACTGGTGGTGATTAATCCAAACAACCCGACCGGCGCCATGTATTCCGATGAGTTGCTAAAAGGCCTTGTGCAAATCGCGCGTGAACATGGCTTGGTGATTTTTGCCGACGAGGTCTATGACAAGGTGCTGTACGACGGCGTCAAACACACGGCCATCGCTTCACTCAGTACTGATGTGCTGACGCTCACCTTTAATTCACTCTCCAAAAGCTACCGTTCATGCGGTTACCGCGCGGGCTGGATGATTGTCTCTGGCGATAAAAAACTCGCCAAAGACTACATCGAGGGCCTGAACATGCTTTCCAACATGCGGCTTTGCTCCAACGTGCCTGGACAATGGGCCATCCAGACCGCTTTGGGTGGTTACCAGAGCATCAATGATCTGGTGTGTGAAGGCGGGCGCTTGCGTCGTCAGCGTGATCTGGCTTATGAACTCATCACGGCGATTCCGGGCGTGAGTTGTGTCAAGCCCGTCGCGGCCCTGTACATGTTCCCAAAGCTTGACCCGCTGATGTACCCGATCACGAACGACCAGCAGTTTTTTCTGGAACTGCTGCAGGAAACCAAGGTCATGCTGGTGCAGGGCACGGGCTTTAACTGGCCGGCGCCAGACCATTTTCGCATCGTGTTTTTGCCGCATGAGGACGATCTGCGCGAGGCCATTGGCCGGGTGGCCCGGTTCCTTGAGGGGTATCGAAAGCGGCACAGCAATTAACGCAAGCTTGTAGTCATGTCTATTCGCGCTGATTTGGCAGGGGCCAAGAGCGTTACTTATTTTAAATTTTTATGAAACCTATTCAAGTTGGCCTGTTGGGCATTGGTGTTGTTGGCTCCGGCACTTTTAATGTGCTGCTTCGCAACCAGGAAGAAATCAAACGCCGCGCCGGCCGCGGCATCCAGATCACGATGGTGGCTGACCTCAATGTGGCCCGTGCTCAAGAACTGGTGGGTCCGGATGTGACCGTGGTCAACGATGCACGCGCCGTGATTGCCAACCCTGACATTGATATCGTGATTGAGCTCATTGGAGGTTATGGTGTAGCCAAGACCCTGGTGCTCGAAGCCATTGCTGCGGGCAAACATGTGGTGACGGCCAACAAAGCCTTGCTGGCCGTGCATGGCACTGAAATTTTTGCGGCGGCATCGGCCAAGGGTGTGATGGTGGCTTTTGAGGCTGCGGTGGCCGGCGGCATCCCGATCATCAAGGCGCTGCGTGAAGGCCTGACGGCCAACAGCATTCAGTGGATTGCCGGCATCATCAATGGAACCACCAACTTTATCCTGAGCGAAATGCGTGACAAGGGGCTGGACTTTGCCGTGGCGCTCAAGCAGGCGCAAACTCTGGGCTACGCCGAGGCCGACCCGACCTTTGACATTGAGGGCGTTGATGCGGCCCACAAAGCCACCATCATGAGCGCCATTGCCTTTGGTATTCCGGTGCAGTTTGACAAGGCTTATGTCGAAGGCATCACCAAGCTGGGCGCGGCCGACATCAAATACGCCGAGCAGTTGGGCTACCGCATCAAGCTGCTGGGCATCACCAAGCGCACGCCCATGGGCATTGAGTTGCGTGTGCACCCCTGTCTGATCCCGGCCAAGCGCTTGATTGCCAACGTCGAAGGCGCCATGAATGCGGTGGTGGTGCAGGGCGACGCCGTGGGCACCACCTTGTACTACGGCAAGGGCGCAGGTTCCGAGCCCACAGCCAGCGCGGTGATTGCCGATCTGGTGGACATCACCCGCCTGCACACCGCAGACGCGGCGCAACGTGTGCCCCACCTGGCCTTCCAGCCCAACGCCATGAGCAATCTGCCCGTGCTGCCCATGGGTGAGGTCGTTACCAGCTATTACTTGCGCCTGCGTGTGGCCGACGAAACCGGTGTGCTTGCCAAAGTGACGGGCATTCTGGCGGATGCTGGTATCAGCATCGACGCCGTGTTGCAGCGTGAAGCCGATGAGATCAAGACTGAGACGGCTGCCGGGCTGCCACAAGTGCCGCAAACCGACGTGATCATCCTGACCCACGACTGCGTGGAAGCCAAGATGAATGCTGCGATTGGTCAAATGCAGGCCTTGCCCACCGTGCTCGAGCCCATCACCCGTATTCGCAAGGAAGAGTTGGCCTGACATGAAATACATCTCGACCCGGGGCGACCAAAGCCCCAAGCATTTTTGCGACATCCTGCTCGAAGGCCTGGCGCCCGATGGCGGCTTGTATCTGCCAGCGCATTACCCCCAGGTGGATGATGCCGCCTTGAGCCGCTTGCGCAGCGTGTACCAGAATCAGGGTTATGCCGAGTTGGCGTTTGAGGTTTTGTCGCTCTACATTGACGACATTCCCTCAGTCGACCTCATGGCCTTGTGCCGCAAGACCTACACCACCGAGGTTTTTGGTTCGCCCGAGATTGTGCCGCTGCGCCCGCTGGAAAACGGCATTTGGCTGGAGGCCTTGTCCAACGGACCGACGCTGGCCTTCAAGGACATGGCCATGCAGTTGCTGGGCAATCTGTTTGAGTATGAACTGGCGCGCCGTGGTGAAGAGCTCAACATTTTGGGCGCGACCAGCGGAGATACCGGTAGCGCTGCCGAATACGCCATGCGCGGCAAGACGGGTGTGCGCGTCTTCATGACCAGCCCGCAAGGCCGCATGAGTCCGTTCCAGCAGGCGCAAATGTTCAGCCTGATGGACGACAATATTTTCAACATTGCCGTGGATGGCGTGTTTGACGACTGCCAGGATATGGTCAAGGCGGTCAGCAACGACCTTGATTTCAAGCGCCAGTACAAAATTGGCACCGTCAATTCGATCAATTGGGCGCGTCTGCTGGCGCAGGTGGTGTACTATTTTGCCGGCTACTTTCAGGCAACTCAGAATAACACCGAGAAAGTCAGCTTTACCGTGCCAAGCGGCAATTTTGGCAATGTCTGTGCCGGCCATGTGGCGCGTATGATGGGCTTGCCCATTGCCCGCCTGGTGGTCGCCACCAACGAAAATGACGTGCTCGACGAATTTTTCAAGACCGGTATTTACCGGGTTCGAAGTAGTGCCGACACCCACGAGACTTCCAGTCCGTCGATGGATATTTCCAAGGCGAGCAACTTTGAGCGCTTTGTTTTTGATCTGCTGGGGCGCGACGGTGCAAGCACAAAAGCGCTCTTTGGCGATGCACTGGGGCGTGTCGGCTGCTTCGACCTCGAAGCACACCCCGCTTTCAGTCAGGTAACCAGGCGCTACGGTTTTGATAGTGGAAAAAGCACCCATGCTGACCGCCTGGCTACGATCAAGGACACCTGGGAACACCACGGCATGATGATCGACACCCATACTGCCGATGGCGTCAAGGTGGCACGCGCACACGTGAAGTCGGGTGTACCGATGATTGTGCTGGAAACCGCGCTGCCCATTAAATTTGCAGCCACCATCATTGAGGCCACTGGCCGCGAACCTGACCGACCCGCCAAGTTCAACGGCATTGAAGCCTTGCCCAAACGCGTGGTGACCATGGCGACTGATGTGCAGGCGATCAAAGCCTTTATTGCAGGACACTGTTCATGAAAGTGGTTGGCGTTGCCGGTTTTTCCGGTTCCGGCAAAACCACGTTGGTCGAGCGTTTGATTCCGGCGCTGCGCCTCAGGGGCCTGCGTGTGTCGGTGGTTAAACATGCCCATCACCACTTCGACATTGACCACGAAGGCAAGGACACTTACCGCCATCGCGAGGCAGGCGCCTTTGAAGTGGTGGTTGCCTCGGACCGACGACTGGCCTTGATGCGTGAATTCGAAGTCCCCAGGCGTCCCACCGTGCACCAGTTGCTCGCCGAGTTGTACGAGGGCGTCGACTGGGTGCTGGTGGAAGGCTTCAAGGACTCTGATCTGCAAAAAATTGAGGTTTGGCGCGCTGCCACGGGCAAACCCGCGCGCTACCTTGAAGACGACTTCATCACGGCCATTGCGACTGATTCGTCGTCTCAATTGCCGGTGCCGACCCAATTGCCGGTGCTTGACCTCAATGACCCGGACGTTGTGGTTGATTGGCTGATCTCCCAAGGTACACGTTTTGACTATGATTTTGAGAATTTCGCATGACTGCTGACCGTGCCGCAGCCAAACCCATGAAGTCGCTGGACGATGCGCTGGCCCAATTGCTGGCCCATGCCACCGTGTTGGATGGCGTGGACCAGGTGCCCACCTTTGATGCGGACGGCCGGGTGCTGGCGCAAGATCTGGTGTCACCCTTGCATGTGCCGCCGCAAGACAACAGTTCCATGGATGGTTATGCGTTGTGTTGTGCTGACTTGACTGACCTCGCCCGGGTATTGCCGGTGTCCCAGCGCATTCCGGCCGGAAGCGCTGGCACCGCTCTGGCGCCCATGTCCGTGGCGCGCATTTTTACCGGTGCACCCATTCCCCGGGGCGCAGACGCTGTGGTGATGCAGGAAGACTGCGAGGTGCAGCCGGATGGTTCAGTGTGCATCAAGGCGCTGCCCAAGTCGGGCCAGTGGATACGCCGTGCGGGTGAAGATGTCACTCGGGGTGCGGTGGTGCTGGCCAAAGGTGCGCGCCTGACGCCAGCTGAACTCGGCCTGGCGGCCAGTATTGGCATGGATGCCCTGACCGTGGCGCGTCGTCCCCGGGTGGCGCTGTTTTCAACCGGCGACGAGCTGGTGATGCCCGGTGCGGTGGCGCCCGAACACATGCCGCCCGGCGCCATCTACAACTCGAACCGGTTTTTCCTGAAAGCCCTGCTGAAACGGCTGGGGTGCGAGGTGAGTGACCTGGGTATCGTTCCCGACCAGCGTGATGCCACCATCGCCGCTTTGCGCGGAGCGGCTGAACATCACGATCTGATCCTGACCAGCGGCGGTGTGTCGGTCGGCGAGGAGGACCATATCAAGCCTGCCGTGCAGAGTCTGGGCCATCTGGATTTGTGGCAAATTGCCATCAAGCCGGGCAAACCCTTTGCCTATGGTCGGGTCGCTGACGCCCACTTTATCGGCTTGCCGGGCAACCCGGTGTCGAGCTTCGTAACTTTTTTACTGTTGGTGCGCCCGTTCTTGCTGAGGTTGCAAGGGGCTGCCCAATGGGCACCGACATCGGTCGCCGTTCGCGCTGATTTCACCTGGCCCAGGGCCGACAAACGCCGTGAATTTTTGCGCGTCAAACGCAACCCGAACGGCGGTCTGGACTTGTTTTCCAACCAGAGTTCGGGCGTCCTGACCTCGGCGGTCTGGGGTGATGGTTTGGTGGACAACCCACCCGGTGGTACTGTTGTACCCGGTGATGTGGTGCGTTTTATTCCCTTTTCGGAGTTGCTAGGATGAAGGTCACGATGAAATATTTCGCATCCATTCGCGAAGCGATTGGTCTGGCCAGCGAGCAGCGTCAGACCGAGGTGACGACGCTGGGCGCACTGCGTGATGAACTCATTGCCCTGGGTGGTGCCTATGCCGACAGTCTGGCGCGTGGCAAGGCGGTGCGCCTGGCGCTGAATCAGGTCATGTGTCAGGAATCTGCTGTCCTGGTGGAGGGCGCCGAGGTGGCGTTTTTCCCGCCTGTCACCGGAGGCTAAAGTCCATGAAAGCTCGCAACAGCCCCCGCGTCAGTATTCAGACGGCCGACTTTGACCTCAGTGCTGAGGTGGTGGCCTTGCGTGCCAAGGACCCGCGCGTTGGTGCTGTCTGCAGTTTTATCGGCACCGTGCGTGACCGGACACCCGGCGAGCACGGCAGCATCGCCAGCATGGAACTGGAGCATTATCCGGGCATGACCGAGAAGTCGATCGAGGCCATGATTGACGCGGCGCTGCAGCGCTTCAACATTTTTGGCGCCCGTGTCATCCACCGCGTGGGTATGCTTGCGCCGCTGGATCAAATTGTGCTGGTGGTGGTGACTTCGGCGCACCGGGCCGAGAGCTTTCAAGCCTGTGAATTTTTGATGGACTATCTTAAAACTCAGGCACCCTTCTGGAAAAAAGAACAAACGCCCGCCGGCGCACGCTGGGTGGATGCCCGTGTCAGCGATGATGCTGCACTGGCCAAATGGGGCATTGCCCTTGAAAATACGAGCTTGAATGCTCACGATTGATCCGACATGGAAAACAAAACCCCCGAGACGCATGCTGCCCATCGCGTCATCAAGAAGTACCCCAACCGCAGGCTCTATGACACCACCACATCGACCTACATCACCCTGTCCGAAGTGAAAGACCTTGTGATGAAGAGTGAGCCGTTTGAAGTGCTGGATGCCAAGACCGGTGACAACCTGACGCGCAGCATTCTGTTGCAGATCATTCTGGAAGCCGAGACCAGTGGGTCCCCTATGTTCACGGCGCCGGTGCTGGAGAGTCTGATCCGTTTTTATGGCCACGCCATGCAAGGTTTTTTGGGTGGCTACCTAGAAAAAAACATCCAGACGCTTATTGACACCCAAACCCGTTTTGCCGAGCAGACCAAGGGTTTCACTCCGGAGATGTGGAAGCAGTACACGGCCATGCAGCCGCCGGTGATGCAAGCCATGCTGGGCGGTAGCCTGGAACAATCGACCTCCTGGCTGGCGCAAATGCAGGAGCAAATGCAAAAGCAGGCCGGGCAGATGTTGGGTGCCTTTGGCATCAACAACACCAAATAACACATTTGATCCCTGACATGAACGCTTCTACCCCAAACACAAGCGCAGCGCCCAAAGTGGGCTTTGTCAGCCTAGGGTGCCCCAAGGCGCTGACCGACTCCGAGCTGATCCTGACGCAGCTCAGTGCCGAAGGTTATCAAACCTCCAAAACATTCCAGGGCGCCGACCTGGTGATTGTCAACACCTGCGGCTTCATTGACGATGCAGTCAGGGAAAGCCTGGACACCATTGGTGAGGCCTTGGCCGAAAACGGCAAAGTGATCGTGACCGGTTGCCTGGGGGCCAAGGCCGGCGAGGGCGGTGGCAACCTGGTGCGTCAAATGCACCCGAGTGTGCTGGCAGTCACCGGCCCACATGCCACCCAGGAGGTGATGGACGCGGTCCATGCCAACCTGCCCAAGCCGCATGACCCTTTTGTCGATCTGGTGCCCAACGCCTTCGGCGTGGCCGGGATCAAGCTCACGCCCCGGCATTACGCCTACCTCAAGATCAGCGAAGGCTGCAACCACCGCTGCACCTTTTGCATCATTCCGTCAATGCGTGGTGATCTGGTGTCGCGCCCGATTGGCGACGTCCTCAAGGAAGCGCAAGCCCTGTTTGAAGGCGGCGTCAAGGAGCTGCTGGTGATCAGCCAGGACACCTCTGCCTACGGCGTGGACGTCAAATACCGCACCGGTTTCTGGAACGGCAAGCCCATCAAGAGCCGCTTGTTTGAATTGGCACAGGCTTTGGGCGAGATGGCTCAGAGCCACGGCGCCTGGGTTCGGCTGCACTATGTGTACCCTTACCCCAGCGTGGATGACATCCTGCCGCTGATGGCGTCGGGGCTCATTCTGCCCTATCTGGATGTGCCGTTCCAGCACAGCCATCCGGACGTGCTTAAACGCATGAAACGCCCGGCCAGTGGTGAGAAAAACATGGAAAGATTGCTGCGCTGGCGTGAGGCTTGCCCGGACATCGTGGTGCGCAGCACCTTTATTGCCGGTTTCCCGGGTGAAACCGAGGCTGAATTTGAACACCTGCTGGACTTTGTGCGTGAGGCGCAGATTGATCGGGCGGGTTGTTTTGCCTACAGTCCGGTGGCGGGTGCTGTTGCCAATGACATTGGCGGCATGTTGCCGCAAGAAGTGCGAGAAGAGCGACGTGTGCGCTTCATGGCGGTGGCAGAAAAGGTGTCTGCCGCCAAGCTGCAAAAGCGTGTCGGTGCCACCATGCAGATTCTGGTGGACTCAGCGCCGGGTCTGGGCAAAAAGGGGGGAGTTGGCCGGTCTTACGCCGATGCTCCGGAAATAGACGGTGTGGTGAAATTATTGCCGCCTGAGAAAATCAGCAAGACGCTACGCGTTGGGGAATTTACCAAGGCGCGCATCGTCGCGACGCAAGGGCACGACCTGGTCGCTGAGCCATTTTGACCGCTCGGCTTAAAATGGTTCAAACCAACAAAAAAGCCGCTGCAAAGTTAAAAACTGTTGCAGCGGCTTTTTATTCAAAGCATCCGGTTTCTTTCATAAAAATGAACCGGAATTCATTTATATTGGTGCCCAGGAAGGGACTCGAACCCCCACGAAGTTACTCGCTAGTACCTGAAACTAGTGCGTCTACCAATTCCGCCACCTGGGCATTTCAGGAAAGAAAGGCATTGTATCAAAAATATTAAGCAAACCAGCGCATTACTGGAGGAAGTTGAAGGAATAGTTCAAGGGCACCGTGATGGTCATGGCTTTGTCATCCGGGATGACGGTGAATCCGATATTTATCTCCCACCCAATGAGATGCGCGCTGTCTTGCACAAGGACCGTGTCAAGGTGCGTATTGTGCGCAGCGATCGTAAGGGCCGCCCCGAGGGGCGGGTGGTCGAGATCATGGAGCGCAGCACCCAGGTCATCATTGGGCGTTTGTTGTGCGAAAGCGGCATCTGGATCGTGGCGCCTGAAGACAAGCGTTATGGCCAGGACGTGATGATTCCGAAAGCCGCCACCGGCTTGGCCAAGGTGGGCCAGGTGGTGGTGGTCGAATTAACCGAGCCACCGGCGCTGTTTGGTCAACCTGTTGGTCGTATCAAGGAAGTGCTGGGCGAGATGGACGACCCTGGCATGGAGATTGAAATTGCAGTGCGCAAGTACGATGTGCCGCATGAGTTTTCGGACGCCTGTATTGCGCAGGCGCGGGCCTTGCCGGACGCCGTGCGCGTCCAGGATAAAAACCACCGTGTGGACCTGACCGATGTGCCCTTGGTCACCATCGACGGTGAAGATGCGCGCGACTTTGACGACGCGGTTTACTGCGAGCCCGTCAAGATCGGCCGGGGCAAAGCGGCCGTGTCAGGCTGGCGTTTACTGGTGGCCATTGCCGATGTCAGCCACTACGTTGAAAACGGCTCGGCCATTGACATCGATGCTTATGACCGGGCCACCAGTGTTTATTTTCCGCGTCGTGTCATTCCGATGCTGCCTGAAAAATTGTCCAACGGACTCTGCTCCCTGAACCCCGAGGTCGAGCGCCTGTGTATGGTCTGCGACATGATGGTGAGCCCGGACGGCGAGGTGACGGCTTACCAGTTTTATCCGGCGGTGATGTGGAGCCACGCGCGTTTTACGTACACTGAGGTGGCAGCCATTTTGGCCAACACGCGCGGTCCCGAGGCGTCCAAACGCAAGGAGCGTATCCCTGATTTGATGAATCTGCACGATGTATACCGCGCGTTGCTCAAGTCGCGCGCGCGCCGTGGTGCCGTCGATTTCGAGACGGTGGAAACCCAGATCGTTTGTGACGACGCGGGCCATATTGAAAAAATTGTGCCGCGTACCCGCAATGACGCGCACAAACTCATTGAAGAGGCCATGCTGGCAGCCAACGTGTGCAGTGCCGATTTCATTGCGCAAAGTAAACATGTGGGTTTGTACCGGGTGCACGAAGGGCCGACGCCTGAGAAAATTGAAATCCTGCGTAATTTCCTGAAAATTACCGGCATCGGCATGAACGTCAGCGACGACCCGGCACCGGGTGAGTTCCAGGCCATTGCCAACGCCACCAAGGACCGCCCGGACGCGCAGCAAATTCATACCATGCTGTTGCGTTCCATGCAGCAAGCCATTTACACGCCCGAAAACAGCGGTCACTTTGGCCTGGCGTTTGAGGCCTATACCCACTTCACCAGCCCGATCAGGCGCTACCCCGATTTGTTGGTGCACCGGGTCATCAAGGCGATTTTGATCAAGAGCAAATACCAGTTGCCCAATTTGCCGACACCGGGTGAAGCGCACGCCAAGTTGTCCAAGCGGCTGGAGAAAAACCTGGCATCCAAGGTCAAGGAGCCGGGCCAGAAGCCACGCAAGCTCTCAGTCGACATGCAGGCCTGGCAGGCTGCCGGTCTGCATTGCAGTGCCAACGAACGCCGTGCTGATGAAGCCAGCCGTGACGTCGAGGCCTGGCTTAAATGCAAGTACATGCGCGAGCATCTGGGCGAGGAATTCAGTGGTGTGGTCAGTGCCGTCACCAGCTTCGGCATTTTTGTCACGCTTGATGCCATGTTCGTCGAGGGCCTGGTGCACATCACCGAGTTGGGTGGCGAGTACTACCGTTTTGATGAAGCACGGCAAGAGCTGCGTGGCGAGCGCACGGGCATGCGTTACGTGCTGGGAACCCGGGTGCGGGTGCAGGTGAGCCGGGTTGACCTGGATGGGCGCCGCATTGATTTCCGGCTGCTTGCCGAGACCGATGGACTGCTGCCCCGTTTGTCCAAAGACCGCGACCCGGGCACTGAAGGCGCAGATCGAAAAATGTTTGGCGACGATGCCGGTGGGGCCAAGCCCGGTCGGCGTAGCCGCAGCATGACCGAGCCTTTGCCACGTGTTGCCAAGCGCGCCGGTGGTGCCAAAGTCCCTGCTCCAGCCAAAGCCAAGGACAAGGCGCGTAAACCACGTCGCCGCAGTTGACCAACTTCAATAAAACAAAAATCATGACAGAAACAAATAAAGTCGCCCTGGTCACCGGGGCAGGTTCGGGTATTGGTAAAGCGGCTGCGCTGGCCTTGTTGGCCGGCGGCTGGCATGTGGTGCTGGCGGGACGGCGCTTGCAGCCCTTGCAGGATGTGGCGGCCCTGTGTGATAGGCCAGAGCGTGCCCTGGCGGTGTCCGCCGATGTCTCACAAGAGGCTTCGGTGGTGGCGCTGTTTGATGCAGCCGTGCAGAAATTTGGCCGTATCGACGTATTGTTTAACAACGCTGGCGCCAGCGCGCCGCCCGGTGTGCTGCTGGAAGACCTGGCACTGGCCGACTGGCAAAAGGTGGTTGACATCAACCTGACCGGCATGTTCTTGTGCCTGCGCCAGGCCTTTCGCGTCATGAAGGCACAAAACCCGATGGGCGGGCGCATCATCAACAACGGTTCCATTTCCGCCACCACACCGCGCCCCAATTCTGTGGCTTACACCGCCACCAAACACGGCGTGTCGGGCCTGACCAAAACCGCCTCGCTCGATGGTCGCAAGTACAACATTGCAGTGGGCCAAATCGACATTGGCAACGCCGCCACCGACATGACGCAACGCATGCAGACCGGCATTTTGCAAGCCAATAACACGCTGGCCATCGAGCCGGTGATGGACGTGGCGATTGTGGGCCAGTCGGTGCTTTACATGGCTAATTTGCCGTTGCAGGCCAACGTCATGTTTCACACGGTGATGGCCACCAACATGCCGTTTGCCGGTAGAGGGTGATCGTGTTTGCAGGGGCTTGTAGAGTCGACTTTAGTCGACCTGACGCAATTCATTTCGAGATGCATCAATTATCCGGTTAGCGATTTGGCCAGTTGTGACGCCGTCAGCGCCTGCGTTCGCGGCCACTGGTCTGCTACCAGACCATGCTGATAAACGGCCTGGCAGGCCGCATCAAAGTCATTCAGACCCCCGGCCAAACGCGCGCCGATCAAACCTGCCAGGACATCGCCGGTGCCGCCCGTTGCCAATTTGGCGTTGCCGGTGGGGCTGATGACGGGTGTCCGGTGGGCTTGTGTAATCAGTGTGCCGGAGCCTTTGAGCACAACTGTGCAGGCAAACCGCTGCGCCAGTTGGCGCGCACATTCAAGCCGGTTGGCCTGAACCTCAGACGTGCTGCAGGCCAGCAGTTTGGCTGCCTCCAGTGGGTGTGGGGTCAGCACGGTGGTGTGTTGCTGCTGACTACGGGCGCACAGCAGCGCTTGAAGTTGGGTGGATTGGGCAATGGCGTTGAGTGCGTCGGCATCCAGCACCAGTTGTGCCGCAGACTTTAAAAGTTGGGGCAAATGGTCGGCTATGTCGGTGCCACCACCGCAGCCACACACCACACACATGCGGTCCAGGGCCAGGGTCTCCAATTGCCGGAACATCAGTTCGGGCTGGCTTGGGTCAAGTGGCATGGGCTGTTTGTCGAGCAGGCTGACAAACACCCGGCCGGCACCCCCGTGTAAGGCGGCAGAACCCGCCAGCAGTGCCGCACCCGTCATGCCGCTGGCGCCACCGACCACGACCACATCGCCATAACTGCCTTTGTGACTGGCGTGTGCGCGGGTTGTTGACCTCGGCCGACCTGCCAGCCAGGCGCTTGCGGCCAAGTCTGTTTCGGCTTGATCGTGCTGCAAATGCGCAAGCCAGACCGTACCCGCCAGATCACGTCCATGGGCGGTAAAAAGTCCGGGCTTGAGGCTTAGCAGGCTCAAGGTGTGGTTGGCTTTGACACAGGTGGAGCAGGCTGCGCCGGTATCTGCCTGTAATCCGGTGGGTATATCCACCGCCAGCACGGGTGCGCCATTTGTGTTGATGCGAGCAATCCAATCAGCCATCAAGCCAGCAGGCTCACGCAACTGCGAGCCAATGCCCAGTAGGGCATCTATGCACAAGTCGTAGTGCTCAGGCGCATCATCAACAAATTCCACCCCCGCCTCCACCGCGGTTTGATGTGAGATTTTTGTGTCGACGGGTGCCTGCGCGGGGTTACCCAACCAAGTTACCAGAGGCTGCTTGCCCCAGCGTTGCAAATGCATGGCGGCTTCCAGACCGTCACCGCCGTTGTTGCCCGGGCCGGCAGCCACCCAGATGCGTTGGGCATGGGGGGTGATGGCAAGCGCCAGTTGGGCCACCGCCAGACCAGCCCGAGTCATCAAGGTGTGCGGGGGCAGGGCTTGTTGCGCTTGTTGTTCGAGTAGCCGTGTTGACGCCACGTCATGCAGTGCTTGCCATTGGTCAAAGTTGACTTTCTGCATGGCCCAACTCACCTATCAAAATTCAAAATAGTCGCCTTCGCGGGCCAGGCGATAAATGGGGTCTCCGGTGCGGTATGGGTGATTTTCCAAGGCCGCTGCAAAGGCCGCTTCCAGTGCGTCGTCGCTGCGGGTGGGTTCATGGTGGGTGCAAAACAGCGTTTTGACTCCTGCTTTTTTGGCGTACTCAATGCTGGAATGGTAAGTGCCATGCCCCCAGCCTTTTTTTGCCGGATATTCTGATGTGGTGTAGGAGCAATCAGCAATCAGCACATCCACCCCCTTCATGGCACGCGCCAGGTAGTCGTTTTTGGCTTCTACCTCGCTTTGGCATTGCGCAAAACCCGCTTCATCGGGCGCGTAAATGTTGTACGGTGGTTCATGATCACCGGTGAAAAAAATGGATTTTCCGTTTTCGTCAATCCGGTAGCCAAAGTCAACCACCGGATGGTTCATGACATAAGGGGTGACGGTAGCATTGCCAATCTGGATACTTTGTTCCGGCGCCAGGGTGATGTACTCGATACGGGCTTTCATTTCTTCTTCTCGCACCGGAAAGTAGCTGTACTGGAGCTGTACCGCCATCACCTGTTCAATCCCTTTGCCTGACACCGGGTCAAATGCGCCATGCAAACGCATGGTGTTGCCTGCAATAAAATTGGGCAGAAAAAACGGTAAACCTTGAATGTGGTCCCAATGCGAATGGGTGATCAGCACATGGGCGGTTACTGGTAATTCATTCAATAAAGTCTGCGACAGCGGGAAAATACCGGTGCCGGCATCAATGATGATGAGCTCGTTGTTGTCTGTGCGAATTTCAATACAGGTGGTGTTGCCACCATAACGCACAGTGTTGGGGCCCGGTGAGGCGATGGAACCGCGGACGCCCCAAAATTTGACTTTCATGCCATACCTTTAAATTTTTAGAACCGCTGGCAGGCCTGCAAATTGAATGGCAAGCTTTTGATTCGTTTGGTGGTTTTTAAAGCGCATGGGTGCCAATCGTACTGTGAAATTATTTTAATCAACTGAGTTTTGTATTTGGCCTTGGTAAAAACAGTATTTCGTAAATACCCCACTAAAATTCTACCTGTTGGTGCTCGCGACGTGGTTCACATGGCGCAGTTCAACGGGAAGCAGGAGGGTGAGCCAAATTGGCAAGCCTAACCTGCGCTGCCCCCGCAACGGTAAGTGGACGCGCCGCAAGGCGCCGCTTCCATCTCAGCCACTGAGCGTTTTGAACACGCGCTTGGGAAGGCGATGGAGGTTGATTCCACCAGCCCGGATACCGGCCAACACGGTGGTTGCACGCCTGGCGTGAAACCGTGACGCTCACGCACCGTCGGGGACGACGGTGAGGGCTTTTGATGGTTCTTATCTCAATTATGAAAACTTGTATTTCTTCTAGCCGCGTTCGCCTTGGCGCGTCTGTTTGGGCTGTTTTTGCAGCATTTCCGGGGCTGGCACAGGACAAAACGGCCACATTGACTGAGGTGGTGGTGAGCGCCACCCGTTTTGCCGAACCGGCGGCTTCATTGCCAATGGGTGTGAGCGTCATCACGGCCGGTGACATCGAACGATCCGGTGCGGTGACGGTCAACGAGGCAATCTCCAAGCTGCTGGGTGTGCCGGCGCGGCTGGATACCTCTGGGGGCAACAACTACACCCTGGATTTGCGCGGGTTTGGCGAAACGGCAAATTCTAACCAGGTGGTGATCGTCGATGGGCTGCGGCTTAACGAAGGGGATTTTTCGGTCGCGGGTCTGTCCTCGATCCCGGTGGAGTCGATCGAGCGCATCGAAGTGCTGCGTGGCAATGGCGCGGTGTTGTACGGCGAAGGTGCTACAGGTGGGGTGATTGTGGTCACCACCAAGGCTGGAAGTGGTGCGCAGCGGCGCAATGCTGTGCAGGTGTATGGTGCAACTGGCAGCAACGGATTACGAGATTTGCGCGCCACGGCGGTTCTGAACGCCGGGAACTGGTCGCTTGATGTGGCTGCGGATGACCGTCGCAGCGACAACCATCGCGCCAACTTTGCTTCAGTGAATCAAGGCTTGGCCGTGACCGCCCAGTGGAGCAATGACTGGTTGCGAGCCGGACTGCGCAGCGGACGCAATGACCAGCACAGCGGCCTGCCGGGGTCGCTGTCGACGGCTCAGTACGCGGCCAACCCGTGGCAGGCCGACCCAAGTCGGCCCAGCGCCTTGACAGATGACGGCAACGTCACCAAGGACCACGCAGGGGTGTTCGTTGAAGCGGATCTGGCGAATTGGAACCTGGTTGCCGAGACCAACCAGCGCACCAAGAAGTACATGAGTCTCCAATTTGGCTCGATGTACGGTTACGACGTGGATTCCAGCAATACCAGTCTGCGTGCAAGGCACGAGGCTGCCCTGGGCATCGGTGGCTTGGCGCTGGTTTTGGGCTATGACCAGGACGACTGGAAGCGTCGCCTGACAGCGGCCGCCTTTACGCCCATTGGCACCGTGGCTGATGTCAAGTCCGAAGCCTACTACCTGAAAAACGACCTGACCTTGGCCGAAACCGGTACTCGCCTGAGTGCCGGCTGGCGGTCATCGGTGATGAGTAAACACGAAGGTGCATCGGTCAGCGCGCTCAATGAAACCCAGGGCGCCTGGGAATTGGGTGTGAGCCAGCCGCTTTACCCCGGGCTGACGGCTTATGCGCGCTGGGGCAACAGCTTCCGTCTGGCCAATGTGGACGAATTCTCTTTCACCGCGCCCGGAGTGGCCATCCAGGCGCAGACCTCGAACGATCTTGAACTGGGTGGACGCTGGGCGCTGAAGTCCAGCAAGGTCAGTCTGCGCTGGTATCGCAGCGACTTGACCAACGAAATTGGCTACGACCCGTCGGCCAACGGACCGTTTGGGCCGGGATCGGGCGCCAATATCAATTACGACCCGACTCGCCGCGAGGGGCTGGAAGTCGATGTCCGCCAGGCGGTGTCCACGGCGCTGGACCTGAGCCTGAATGCGGCGTTTCGGCAGGCAACCTTCCAAAGTGGGCCGCATAGCGGGAAAACCGTGCCTCTGGTGCCGACCCAAACGTTGAGTTTTCACACCAACTGGCGACCACTGGCTGGCCACAGCCTGGATGCGGGGGTGATGTGGGTGTCGGAGCAACACCCCGGTGGCGATTTTGCGAATGGTTTCAAGATACCGGCCTACACCACCGTCGATGTGCGTTACGCCTACCAGTACCAACAGGCAGAGTTTGCCTTGGGTATCACCAATTTGTTGAACACAAGCTACTACTCGCAGGCCTATCTGAACTTTCTAGGCACTGACGTGGGTATCTACCCGGAAGCCGGCCGCACGGTGACGGCATCGCTTCGGCTCAAGTTTTGAGCAGACGCTGCTTTTGTTTTGTGAAAGACCTTCAACAGTGGCTGCACTGGTATCCATGACCCTAGGCCCGCAGCGCATCGTCTGCCTGACTGAGGAAACCACCGAGTGGCTTTACTTGCTGGGGCAGGAAAGTCGCATCGTCGGTATTTCCGGCTACACGGTTCGGCCGCGGCGGGCGCGGGAGGAAAAGCCGCGGGTGAGTGCTTTCACCAGCGCCAAGATCGACAAGATTCTGGCGCTGCAACCCGACTGTGTGCTGGGTTTTTCCGACATGCAGGCCGACATTGCTGCGGCGCTGATTCGGGCTGGCGTGCAGGTCACGGTGTTCAACCAGCGCAGCGTGGCCGAGATTTTTTCGGTGCTGTACCAGGTCGCGGCGATGGTGGGGCAGGGCGAACAGGGTTTGGCCCTGATGGCTGACATGCAGCAGCAGTTGGTCGCCATTGCCAAGGCAGCGGCCACCTTGCCGCGTCGTCCCAAAATCTATTTTGAGGAATGGGACATGCCGCACATCAGCGCGATCCGCTGGGTGTCGGAGCTGATGGGCATTGCGGGTGGCGACGACTGTTTTCCTGAGTTGACCGCGCAATCGCTGGGCAAACACCGCATCATCGCCGATGGCGCCGAGATCATCCGGCGTGACCCCGACATCATCATTGGCTCCTGGTGCGGCAAGAAATTTCGTCCGGAAAACGTGGCGGCCCGGGCCGGCTGGGGTGAGGTCAAGGCGGTCCAGACCGGGCAACTGTTCGAGATCAAGTCGGCAGACATTTTGCAGCCCGGCCCGGCCGCGTTGACCGATGGTGTGGCCGCATTACACCGCATCGTCATGGCCTGGAGTCAAACATATGCTTGATACTGCAACACTGCGTGTGGCCCGCAGCGAGCTGATCCTGGGTGGCCAAAAAAGTGGCAAGTCGCGCCGGGCCGAGGCGTTGGCGCAAGCCTGGTTGAGCCAGTCCGGCACGCATCAGGTGGTGCTGATCGCCACCGCGCAGGCAGGGGACGACGAGATGCGCCAGCGCATTACACGCCACCAAGCCGACCGGGCGCAGCGCTTGCCGGGCATCACCACGCTGGAAGAGCCCTTGGCGCTGGCCGAAGCCATCTGTAGGTACAGCCGCCGCGACACTCTGATCATTGTGGACTGCCTCACCTTATGGCTAACCAACGGGCTGATGCCGGTGCAGGCGGCACCAGTGGCAGCTCAAAGTCCCGCTGTTGATCAGGCATCACGGACGGCGCAGCTGTTACAAACCATTGCCGACGCAGCCGGACCGCTGGTGCTGGTGGGCAACGAGATTGGCCTGGGTGTGATTCCCATGGGCCGTGAGGTGCGTGCCTTTGTGGATGCGCTGGGGCTGCTGAATCAAAGTGTGGCGCAGCTTTGCCAGCGCGTCACACTGATGGCTGCGGGCTTGCCGCTCACTTTGAAGGAGGCGCAATGAAACAGGCGTTGGTGTTGGTCTGGCTGGTATTTTTGCACACGGTCCATGCCTACCAGGTCTCCGACGACCGGGGTGTTCAGGTCAGTTTTGCCCAGCCGCCCCAGCGCATCGTTAGCCTGTTGCCATCCCTTACCGAGATGGTCTGCGCGCTTGGCCAATGTGATCGGCTGGTGGGGGTGGACCGTTATTCCAATCATCCGGATCATGTCAAGCAACTGCCCCTGGTTGGCGGCGGGCTGGACCCGAACATTGAGGCCATTGTGGCCCTCAAGCCTGATCTGGTGTTGATGGCCACCTCTGCCCAGGCCGGTGCGCGTTTGCAGGCCCTGGGCCTCAAGGTGATGTCACTGGAGCCCAAAACCCATGCCGATGTCAAGCGTGTACTGGAAAGCATGGGCCAGGTGCTGGCTGTGGGTGATGCCAAGCGCGTCTGGCAGGGCATAGAAGCCGGCATGCAGGCGGCCACGCTTTCTTTGCCCGCGCAGGTTAAGACCACGCGGGTGTATTTCGAGGTGAACCGTGCCCCCTATGCCGCCGGTGAGGTGTCCTTTATTGGTGAAACCCTGACCCGGCTGGGCGTTAAAAACATCGTGCCCTCCAACATGGGGCCGTTTCCGCTGATCAATCCGGAGTTTGTGGTGCGTGCCAATCCGGATGTGATCATGGTCGGTGATGTCAATTTTGCGGGCATGGCAGGGCGCCCGGGATGGGCCAGTCTGCGGGCCATTGTGAACCAACAGGTGTGTGTCTTTACGCCGACGCAGTCCGACATGTTGGTGCGGCCCGGCCCGCGTATGGCGGACGGGGCCCGGCTGATGGCGCAATGCCTGCTCAAGGTGTTGCCGTGACCGATATTGGCCGCCAGCAGCGTCGCGCCTCCCGTTTGGTCGGGGGTCTGCTGCTGGTCGGTCTGCTTCTGGTGCTGGTGGGTGCCAGCGTCGGTAGTACCGGCTTTGACAGCGTGTTGAATGTCTGGCACGACCCGCTGGCCTGGCAAATTGTGTGGGACATCCGCTTACCACGCACGCTCGGTGCCTGGGCTGCGGGTGCGCTCTTGGGCCTGGCGGGTGCGGTGGCACAGGGGCTGTTTCGCAATCCGCTGGCTGATCCGTTTCTGCTGGGCAGCGCCTCGGGTGCGTCGCTGGGTGTCGCGCTGGCACTGGTACTGTTGGGGGTGTCGCCGTTTGCGGCGGACTGGCTGGTACGCGTGGGCTTGACCGGTGCCGCCTTTGTTGGTGCGGTGCTGGCGGTGCTGTTGACACTGGTGCTGGCACGCGGCGTGCAGCACACCCTGCGCCTGTTGTTGGCCGGGGTCATTGTGGGGGTGGTACTGGGGGCCTTGACTTCCCTGGTCATGCTGATGGAGCCCGAAGTAATGCAGTCCATGCAGGCGTTCATGCTGGGCAGCACCGGTTTTGTCGGCTGGACTTCCTGGCTGTTGATGGTGGCGGCCTGGGTGGTGTGCAGCGTCGTGGCCTGGGTGTTGAGCCCGGTGCTGGACGGCCTGAGCCTGGGCGAGGCCACGGCTGCCAGCCTGGGCCTACCGCTGGCGCGGATGCGGGTGGCGCTGGTGGCGGTGCTGGCCCTGGCCACTGGCACAGCGGTGGCACAAACCGGTCTCATTGCGTTTGTCGGTCTGGCCGCGCCGCACTTGGTGCGCTCGGTGACCAAGACCACGCACCAACGCCTGATCGTTTTGTCGAGTCTGATGGGCGGTGTGCTGCTAATGGGCGCCGACGTGTTGGCGCGCGGCCTGATGGCCCCGCAGGAGCTGCCGGTTGGTGTGCTCACTGCCGTACTTGGTGGTGGTTACCTGCTGTGGTTGATGCACCGCAGCACCCGCTCAACTGCAGGGACCGGTCTATGAGCCAGGGGATGTTGTCTATCGCACTTCAGGCCCGCGGCATCAACGCCAGCTTGGGCGACGCGCACATCTTGAAGGACATTGATCTGGTCCTGCCCGCCGGGCGCTGGACCAGTATCGTTGGCCCCAACGGGGCTGGCAAGTCGACCCTGCTCAAGGTGCTGGCCAATCTGTTGCCCCACACCGGCAGCGTCAGTCTGCTGGGCCAGCCCGTAGCTACCTTGCCTGCCAGGGCGCGGGCACAGCAGTTGGCCTGGCTGGGTCAAAACGAGGTGACGGGTGACGATTTGACGGTGTGGGATGTGGTGATGCTGGGGCGTTTGCCGCACCAGACCTGGCTGGCCGCGCCCAGCGCGGCCGACCATGGCGCGGTCGAACAAGCCTTGCGCGCCACCCAGGCCTGGGACTGGCGCGGCCGCACGCTGGGCCAACTTTCGGGCGGCGAGCGCCAGCGTGTGCTGCTGTCCCGCGCGCTGGCGGTGCAGGCGCAGGTGCTGTTGATGGACGAGCCGCTGGCCAACCTGGACCCGCCGCACCAGGCCGACTGGCTGCACATGGTGCGCAGCCTGATTGCCCAGGGCAAGACCGTGGTCAGCGTGCTGCATGAAATTTCGATGGCGCTGCACGCCGACGACATGGCCATCATGGCGGCAGGGCGCATTACGCACCAGGGTGCTTGCGCTGAGCCCGCCACCCACTGCGCCCTGGAGGCCGTGTTTGGCCACCGCGTCACCGTTTACCCACTGGCGAATCAGTGGGTGGCCTTGCCGCGGTAAATGGCGCCAGCCGACCCACTGCAAATACATGACTGTGCTTTTTCATGGCGGCCATTGCCAGTCTGCGCTGTCAGATTTGAGGGCGCATGCCGATTTGGTATTTTGTGTGTCAAAATGACGTACAAATCAATCGTTTAGGAGCCGTACATGCCATCGATCGCATCACATACCGAGTCAGCACGCATCAATTTGCGCACCAGCCCCGAGGCCAAAGCGCTGATCGAGCGTGCTGCCGCGCTGATGGGCACCACGGTGTCGGGCTTTATGCTGCAAAGTGCCTACGAATCGGCCAGCCGGGTGGTGGCAGGGCAGGAAACGCTGACGCTGTCGGACCGTGATCGAGATGCCTTTTTGGCCGTGTTGGCAAATCCGCCCAAACCGACGCAGGCGCTGATTGACCTGATGAAGCTCACGGCATGAATCTGGTTGTCACCGAGCTTGCACCGCATCATGACCGCTCGGACTTTGATTGTGGCGAGCCGGCGTTGAACCAGTTTTTGCAACGCCTTGCGCGTCAGCAGTCGGCCCGTGATTTCAGCAAGTCTTATGTGGCGTGTCAGCCCGATTTGCCACAGATTTTTGGCTTTTACGCCATCAGCTCGGGCTCGATCGACTTTGCCCATTGGTCGCCGGACTTGCGTTTGCCACGTTACCCGGTGCCGGTGGCGCGCTTGGGCCGTTTGGCGGTGGACACGCGCGCTCAAGGACTAGGCATTGGGCGGGTGCTGCTGAGTCACGCGGTCAATCTGGCGCTGATGCTCTCGGCCCACATCGGGCTCTATGCCTTGATCGTGGATGCCAAAGATGAAGCGGCTGTCGCGTTTTACATCCGACATGGGTTTGTCCGCTTTCCCGACCGGCCGCTGAAGCTGTTTTTGAGCCTGGATATTGCACGCCGGGCACACCAGCCTATATTTGCCTCACCAGGAGCAGCGCATTAACCTCGACTACCCCACTTTGGACGCCATGCGCCGCCAGCACCCGGCCTGGCGCTTGCTGGTGGCCGACCACGCGCCGCTGATTGCCAGTTTTTTGCAGCGCGTGTTTGTGGTTCCCAACGTGCGCGTCATGGCGCAGTCGACGCTGGTCGAGGCCCTTGAAGACAGCTTGTTCGGCCTGCGCCAGCAGTTGGGCGAACAGGCTTTCCCCAAAAGTGCCAGCGACTACCTGAACGACTGGGCCGCCCTGGAGCGCGGCTGGTTGCGCAAGTTTTATCCGCCTGGTAGTGACGAGGTTCACTTTGACCTGACGCCCGCCACCGAGCGCGCTTTGAGCTGGTTGGCCAGTCTGACCGACCGCGCGTTTGTAGGCACCGAGTCCCGCCTGCTGACGCTGTTTGACCTGCTGCAGCAAATGCGTCAGGGCAGCGAGACCGACCCACAGGCCCGTGTGCGTGAGCTGCACAAACGCCGCGATGCCATCGACGACGACATCGCCCGCGTGCTGGCGGGCAACATGCCGCTGCTGGACGACACCGCCCTGCGCGAGCGCTTCATGCACTTCACCGCGCTGGCACGTGAGCTGTTGACTGATTTTCGTGAGGTCGAACACAACTTTCGCACCCTCGACCGCAGCGTGCGCGAGCGCATTGCGCTGTGGCAGGGCGCCAAGGGCGCCTTGCTGCAAGCTATTTTGGGTGAGCGCGATGCCATTGCCGAGTCGGATCAGGGCAAGAGTTTTCGCGCGTTCTGGGACTTTTTGATGTCGCAGTCGCGCCAAGAAGAGTTGACAAACCTGCTCGAAGACGTGATGGCGCTGCCCCCGGTGGCGGGCCTGCAGCCCGACCCGCGCCTGAAACGGGTGCACTACGACTGGCTTGACGCTGGTGAACACGCGCAGGCCACGGTGGCCTTGCTGTCGCAGCAGTTGCGCCGTTTCCTTGACGACCAGGCCTGGCTGGAGAATCGCCGCATCATGGACATTGTGCGCAGCATCGAGGCGCGTTCGCTGGCAGTGCGTGATGCCGTGCCAGTGGGTGATTTCATGGCCATTGACGAGCAGAGCGCCAGCGTCACGCTGCCCATGGAGCGCCCGCTCTACACCCCGCCCGCCAAACTGGTGCTGGACAACCTGACGCTGTTGGCCGGCGAGGGCGACCTCGACACCACTGCGCTGTTTGACCAGGTCCGTATTGACAAGGCGCTGCTGGCCGGGCAGGTGCGCCAGATGCTGCAGCAGCGTGCGCAAGTCACATTAAGCGAGGTGCTGACCGTGCACCCGTTGCAACACGGCTTGGGCGAGCTGGTCGCTTATTTGCAACTGGCCAGCGAATCAGCGCAAGCCGTGGTGGATGAGTCGGTGCTGGAGTCGGTTCAGTGGTCGACTGAAACAGGCATGCGCCAGGCTCACTTGCCCAGAGTGATCTTTGTAAGGTGATGATGCAAACCACAAACCCAACGACAGACCTGATCACAGGTCCGGCCGCAAGCCCGACCCAGAGCAATGACTTGTTTGGTGTGCCAGTGATGGCGTCGCCGCCGAAGCCAAAACCGCCTAAGCCGGTGCCCGAGGCGGTGCCTAAAAATGTCCCAGAAGCAGTCAGCCCCGATGCTCCCAAGCCTGGCTACGACCTCACCAGCCTGGTGGTCCCGCTGCTCAAAAGTGTGCTTTACCGCGACGACGACCCGGCGCTGTGGGCAGCCTTGCTGGCGCTGCAAGCCCGTGTGCGCGACCATGTGGCCGTGCTGGCGCTCGACCTGGTGCTGGACGAATCCGAGGGCTATGCCTTTCTGAAAGCCCGCCCCGACCCCGAGGATGAGGCCGCACCCAGGCCACCGCGGCTGGTGGCGCGCCGCCCCTTGAGCTTTCAGCTGAGCCTGTTGCTGGCCTTGTTGCGCAAGAAACTGGTCGAGTTCGATGCCAGCGGCGGTGACACGAGGCTGGTGTTGTCCCTGGAGGCCGTGGTTGAGCTGGTGCGGGTGTTCTCGCCGGTCAGCAGCAACGAAGCGCGCCTGATGGACCAGGTGCAAACTCAGCTCAACAAACTCATCGAGCTGGGTTTTGTGCGCAAGCTCAAAGCCGTCAGTACCCGCGCGGCCAGCCCCGACTATGAGGTGCAACGTATTTTGAAAGCCTTTGTCGATGCCCAATGGCTGTCCGATTTTGACGCCCGGCTGGCCACCTACCAGGCGCATTTGGCGCAAGACGGAGGCCGGGATGACTGATGCACTGATGCCCGGCGAACTCGACTTTGCCAGCCCTGACACCCTGGCCGGCTTTCGGCTGATGCGCCTGGAGGTGTTCAACTGGGGCACCTTTGACAAACGCGTTTGGGTGTTTCGCCCGGACGGCAAAAACGCCTTGCTGACTGGCGATATTGGTTCGGGCAAGTCCACGCTGGTCGACGCCGTGACCACGCTGCTGGTGCCCGCGCAACGCATTGCCTACAACAAGGCGGCCGGCGCCGACGCCAAGGAGCGCACGCTGCGCTCCTATGTGCTGGGCTATTACAAGTCGGAGCGCAACGAGGCCAGTGGCAGCGCCAAGCCGGTGGCGCTGCGCGACACGCGCAGTTATTCGGTCATTCTGGGTGTTTTCCATAACGCGGGCTTTGACAAAACCGTCACGCTGGCGCAGGTGTTCTGGTGCCGCGAGGCCACCGGGCAACCTGAGCGTTTTTATACCGTGGCCGAGTCCGCCCTGAGCATTGCCGACGACTTTGGCCACTTTGGCAGCAGCATTGAACCGTTAAAGAAGCGCTTGCGCAAAACGGGCGTGGCGCTGTTTGACAGCTTTCCACCCTACAGCGCGCAATCACGGCGCCTGCTGGGTGGTTTGAGTGAGCAGGCGCTGGAGTTGTTTTTGCAGACCGTGTCGATGAAGTCGGTGGGCAACCTGACCGACTTTGTGCGCCAGCACATGCTGGAGCCCTTTGACGTGGCACCCCGGGTGGCTGCGCTGATTGCGCACTTTGACGACCTGAATCGCGCCCATGCCGCCGTGCTCAAGGCCAAGCAGCAACTGGATTTGCTTAATCCGCTGGTGGCCGACTGCGACCGCCATGCCGCCGTGCTGGCCGCCGCCGACGAACTGCGCGCCTGCCGCGACGGGCTGCGCGACTACTTCAGCCGCCTGAAACTGGGGCTGATTGACCTGCGCCTGAATCATTTGAATGACGAGCTGCGCCGCGACAGCGCCAAAGTGAACCAGCTTGAGGAGCAACACGAACAGCAGCGTCTGCAAGAGCGTGAACTGCGCCAGGCTCTGGCCACCAGCGGTGGCGACCGGCTGGCCGCATTGGGGCGCGACATTGCCCAGCGCCAGCAAGAGGTGACGCGCCGCCGCAGCACCGCCGCCCGTTATGACGAACTGCGCCTGGTGCTGGACTTGCTGCCCGTGGCCAGCACGGACGACCTGCTGGCGCGCCTGCAGACCTGTGCCGAGCGCACGGCCACTGAGACCGCACTGGCCGACGCAGCGCAAAACCAGGTGACTGAGCGCAGTGTGGCGCTGACCCAGGGCCGCCAGGCGCATGGCCTGCTGGTGGACGAAATCACCAGCTTGCGGGCGCGCCGCAGCAACATCGATGCCCACTCCATTCGCATGCGCGCCGAGCTGTGCACCGCCCTGGGGCTGGAGGTGGACAGCATGCCGTTTGCCGGTGAGCTGATCGAAGTGCGCGAGGACCAGCGCGACTGGGAAGGTGCGGCAGAGCGCCTGCTGCACAACTTTGGCTTGTCGCTGCTGGTGCCCGACGCCGTGTATGCGCAGGTGGCGCAGTGGGTGGACCAGACCCACCTGAAAGGCCGGCTGGTGTATTTCAGGGTGCGCGCCGAGGTGCGGGCGCAGGCGGTGAGTCTGCACCCGGATTCACTGGTGCGTAAACTGGTGGTTAAACCCGACTCGGTCTTTTACGCCTGGCTGGACCGCGAGTTATGCCAGCGTTTTGATGTGGCCTGCTGCGCCAACCAGGAGCAGTTTCGCCGCGAAGTGCGCGCCATCACCCGTGCCGGGCAGATCAAGTCGGGCGGTGAACGCCACGAAAAGGACGACCGGCATCGCCTGGACGACCGCAGCCGCTACGTGCTGGGCTGGAGCAATGCCGCCAAGCTGGCCGCACTGGATGCCAAACGCCGGGTGCTCGAAGCCGAGTTGGCGCAGTTGGGCAGCCAGATTGCGCAGGCACAGCAGCAATTGGCACAGTGCCAAAACCGGCTGGCGACGCTGGCCAAATTGGTGGAATACCGCGATTACAGCGCGCTTGACTGGACCACGCCGGCCGCCCAAGCCGCCGTGCTCGAAGCAGAACGCCGCCAATTGGAGTCGGCCTCGGACGTGCTGCAGACCCTGACCATACAGCTCAAGGCACTCGAAGGCGCACAACTGCAAACCGAGCGGTCAAGCCGTGAGCTGCGGGAAAAGCGCGCCAAAACCGAGCAAAAAATCACCGACATCACCCAGTTGCAAGCAGACACCCAGGCGCTGCTGACGGCCACTGTGCCGCCAGAGGCAGGGCAGGGTGCAGCGCCGGTGGCGGGCAGCCAACGCCTTGACCAGTTGCGCAACCAGATTTTGGGTGTCCATGTGCTCACGCTGGAATCTTGCGACAACCGGCAGCACGAGATGCGCGTTGCACTGCAAGCCATGATCGAAGCGCAAGACGGTAAAGCACGCGATCTGGTCGAAAAAATCGTGGGTGCCATGCGCAATTTCCGGCATCGTTTCCCGCTCGCCACGCAAGACACCGACGCCTCGGTGGCCGCAGCGGGTGAGTTTCGCGCCCTGCTCAAGCAGCTCGCGGTGGACGACCTGCCGCGCTTCGAGGCCAAGTTCAAAGACTTGCTAAACCAGAACACCATCAACCAGGTGGCGCAGTTCAGTGCGCAATTGAACAAGGAGCGCGAAACCATCAAGGAGCGCCTGGCGTTGATCAACCAGTCGCTGACGCAAATTGACTACAACCTGGGGCGCTTCATCGAGTTGCAAGCCCAGGTGACACCTGACCCGGAAGCGCGTGACTTTCAGACCGACCTGCGGCATTGCCTGGACGGCGCCATTTCGGGCAGCGCCGCCAGCGACGACGGCCAGTACTCCGAGGCCAAGTTTTTGCAGGTCAAGGCCATCATCGAGCGCCTGCGTGGCCGCGAAGGCCAGTCCGAGCTAGACCGCCGCTGGAGCGCCAAGGTGACCGACGTGCGCAACTGGTTTGTTTTTGCCGCCAGCGAGCGCTGGCGCGAAGGTGGTCTGGAACACGAGCATTACTCCGACTCGGGCGGCAAATCCGGTGGTCAAAAGGAAAAACTGGCCTACACCATTCTGGCCGCCAGCCTGGCCTACCAATTTGGCTTGGTGCGCGGCGAGGTGCGCTCGCGGGCGTTCAGGTTTGTGGTGATTGACGAGGCCTTTGGGCGCGGCTCGGACGAGTCAGCGCAGTTTGGTCTCAAGCTGTTTGCCGAGCTCAATTTGCAATTGTTGATCGTTACGCCGCTGCAAAAAATTCACATCATCGAACCCTTTGTGGCCAGCGTTGGTTTTGTCCACAACGACGAGGGGCGCGACTCCAAGTTGCGTAACCTGAGCATTGAGGAATACCGGACGCAAAAAAATGCCTTGCAGTCGGCGGCTACGGCGGCCGCGTTGGAAGAACCCGCTGCATGAACTGGACCCGCCCCGCCGACCTGCGCGCACAGACGCTCAAGCTGTGGGACAAGGGAGAGTTGCTGCGCGCCCTGATCGACCCCACAAGCTGGCAACCCAGGCGGCTGCGGCTGGTGGTGCCCGGGTCCAACGAGCTTGGCGACCAGCTTGACGCCGTGCGCGCCTGGCTGCCTGAACTGCAGGGTGTTCCGCAAGTGCACCTGGTCTGGCGCGAGTTCACGCACCGGCTGCTGGGCGTCAGCAGCCTGCCTGCCGAGTGCTGGCTTGACAGCTTGCCCGATGCCCTCGCCCTGATTGGCAAGACCCGGGAGGCGCGCCGGTTTGAGGTGTTGTTGCAGGCCACCCGCGCCCATGACGCGACCCTGTTCGATTGCTTGCTGCCCTGGTTGCAAAAGCGCCCGCTCATCGCCCTGGCTTTGGCTGACGACTGGCCGCGCTTGTTGTCGGTGCTGCGCTGGATACAAACCCACCCGCGCCCGGGCATTTACCTGCGCCAGGTGGATTTGCCCGGTGTCGACAGTAAATTCATCGAGTCGCAACGCGGCGTCTTGACCGAACTGCTGGACCTGTGCTTGCCGCCACACACCATAGATGCCAGCGCCACCGGCGCAACGCAGTTCTGCCGCCGCTATGGCTTCAAGGACAAGCCGCTGCGTATCCGCCTGCGTGTGTTGGATGCGGCGCTGGCGTTGCCGGAACTCGGGCCGGACCAGGACATCACACTCACCCAGACCGACTTTGCCCAGCTGGTGCTGCCCGTGCAACGTGTCTTCATCACCGAAAACGAGGTCAACTTTTTGGCGTTTCCCCCGGTGGCGGGCAGCGTGGTGATTTTTGGTGCTGGTTACGGCTTTGAAGTGCTGTCGGGCGCCGCGTGGCTACAGCACTGCAGCGTGTTTTACTGGGGTGATCTGGACAGCCACGGCTTTGCCATTCTGGACCAATTGCGCGCGCACCTGCCCCATGCAAAGGCGCTGCTGATGGATGAGGCCACGTTGCAGGCCCACAGCGCCCAATGGGTGCAGGAGCCGGTGCCCGCGCTGCGCCAACTGAACCGGCTGACTGCGCCCGAGACCGCGCTTTGCCAGTCGCTCATCACCGGTGACGTGGCTGCGTCTGTCGCCCTGTCGCAGACACACTGGCCGCTGGGGCAGGCGATCCGGCTGGAGCAGGAACGTCTGGCATTTGGCTGGGTGCAGCAGGCGCTTCGCTGCTTGGTGGAGCCCAATGCTGACGTGCTGGGCCAAGCCTGCGGGTCTGGGTGAATCTGCATGAAAATGGGGATGCCATTTATTTATATCCGCTATCGAAATTGACGCGGGTAACGTAATCTCAACGGTTTACATCAGCTGTTTTTTTGTTGTTATCCTGATCAGAGTCTTTCCTTTGGAGCTTCATTGATGCGCCTGCTTCACTACCTTGAAATTGAAAACTTCAAACGCTTTGGTCACAAACAGCGTATTGAGCTTGATCACCCGGCTGTGCTGATTGGCCCCAATAATTGCGGTAAAACCAGCGCCATTCAGGCCTTGGCGCTGTGGTCGCAGGCGCTGCAAACCTGGTACGACATGCGCAAAGACTCCGCTGCCAAAGAGCGCACTGCAGCCCCCCTGAACCGACTGAGCATTGTGGCTGTGCCGGTGCAGCGTATTCGTTTTTTTTGGCACAACACGGTGGTCCGGGCTGACCGGGAAGACATCACGTTAACGCTCACCGTCGGTGTTGAGTTCAATGGGAAAGTGCACAGTGTGCCAATGCGCTTTCGCAACCGGGGTGATGAGGTGGTGTATTGCACGCCGGGTGAGTCGGTCTTGGGCAATTCGGAACTGCTGGCTCACGCTGCCAGCATTCGGGTTGAGTTGCTGTACCCCATGTCGGGTCTGGAGACAGAAGAGGCAATTTTGCAGCCGGGGCGAATTGACGTGTTGCTTGGTCAGGGGCAGACTGCGCAGGTATTGCGCAACTTGTGCCTGATGGTGGCCAAGAACACACCAAACGACTGGCGCCGTGTTGTTGCATTGATGCAGCGGCTGTTTAACGTGAGCTTGGACACACCCCAAGAGACCACGCGGGGTGCCATCGAGATGCGTTACACGCAGCCGGGCGTGCGCGAGGCGCTTGACCTGTCTTCCAGCGGCCGTGGTTTCCAGCAAATGCTGTTGATTTTTGCTTATCTGTACGCGCACAAGCGTAGCGTGTTGCTGATTGATGAACCTGACGCACACCTTGAAATCTTGCGGCAAAAGCAGGTGTATGTATTGCTTCGGGACATTGCAGCAGAAAACCATTCCCAGGTGGTGATGGTGACCCATTCGGAGGTGATTCTGGATGAGGCACTGGACAACAATTTGACGCTGTTGATCAACGGCAAAGCAGACGATTTGGCGCGCAAAACCGAAATACGCAACAGCCTGAAACACTTTGGTGCCGACCATTACATCAAGGCGCGTGAACGGGGGTACGTGTTGTATGTGGAGGGGGGCACTGATGTGGACATGCTGCGCGCACTGGCTGAGCGGCTTGAACACCCGGTTGCCAAGGTTTGGGATGAGCGCATCAACTCGTTTTATGTACAAAACAATTACCCCGACAAGTCGCTGGAGAGCGAGTTGGAACGGGTAGAAGGTGGCTTTGGCATCACCCCGCGCGACCATTTCAACGGTCTATGCAAATTGTTGCCCCACCTCAAAGGCCTGGCCATTCTGGATAACGACGGGCGTGATCGGACGGGCGGTGTGGAAGGTGCCCTGCGTTTGTCTTATTGGCGACGTTACGAGGCGGAGAATTATTTTGTGACACCCGAAGTGCTGCGGCGTTATGCAGTTGAACAATTCATGGATCTGGAGTTGTTTGGTGGGTTTTCTGTGGAAATTGACGAGGTGCTTGATGCCCTGGTCTTGGAGCAGGTTTTCGACGCACTTGATGCGGATTTTCAAGCCTGGAAACAAGCTCCCGCAGAGGCCGCGCGCATTGTCTGGGAAGCCAAGACCCAGCGGCTCAAGCTCAGCACCTTTGCCGAAGAATTTTTTAGGCAATTGGCGGGTCGGGTGATGGGCGGAATGTTGCTCAAGAAAGGTGAACTGCACCGTTTGGTCGCCATGGTGGATCCCAAAATGATTGCCGTTGAGGTCGTGGAAAAGCTTGACTTGCTCAACGCGCTCTTTGAATCAGCAAACCGGCATTTGCCAGGCGATACCGTGAGCAATTGACCATCCTCCCTCAATCTGCCTTGCCGACTTGATTTTTAACCGAGAAAAGAATAATGACTTTTGCACTTCCCACCCTTGACGATATTCGCTCGATAGCCCTGACCCAGGTGCTGCAGCACAAAATCGACCATAAAACCAAGCCACGCGGCTCACTGGGCCGGCTTGAAGCGCTGGCGCTGCAATTGGGCGAAATTTTGGGCACCGACAGCCCCGTGCTCACAGACCCGCAATTGGTGGTGTTTGCCGGCGACCACGGGCTGGTGCGCCGCGGTGTCTCGGCTTTTCCTAGCGACGTGAGCTGGCAGATGGTGGAAAACTTTCTGGCCGGCGGCGCGGCCGTGAGTGTGTTTTCACGCGCCAACCAGATCGCGCTCACAGTGGTGGATTGCGGTGTCAAGCATGATTTTCTGGCGGGTCTACCCGCTGGTACCGGGCGCCCGGGGCTGCGGGTGTGCAAGGTGCCCGGGGCCGAGCAGGGCACGGCCGACTCCAGCGAACAACCGGCCATGACCCTGCAGCAATGCCAGCAAGCCCTGCAACACGGCCTCAACCTGGTCAAAATCCTGCCGGGCAATGCCCTGTTGCTCGGTGAAATGGGTATTGGCAACACCTCGGCGGCATCGCTGCTGCTGGCACGCTTGGCCAGTCTTGACATTGAACTGTGCACCGGTGCCGGTACTGGCCTGGACTTTGAAGCCGTGCAGCGCAAGACCACCATCCTGCGCGAGGTGTTGGCGCGCCACCCCGATGCCCAGGCGCCGCTGGACGCCCTGGCCGCGTTCGGTGGTTTCGAGATCGCCACCATGGTCGGTGCCGTGCTCCAGGCAGCGCATGAGCGCCGCGTGATTGTGGTGGACGGTTTTATTGCCAGCAGCGCGGTGTTGGTGGCACACGCGTTGCAGCCGCTGGTGCTGCAACGCTGTGTGTTTGCTCACCGCTCGGGTGAGCGTGGCCATGAGTTCATGCTGCAATATTTAGGCGTGCAGGCGCTGCTGGACCTGGGATTGCGTTTGGGCGAAGGCTCGGGTGCGGCACTGGCCTGGCCACTGTTGCAGGCGGCCTGCGCCATGCTGCGCGAGATGGCCAGTTTCGAGTCAGCCGGGGTGTCGGAAAAGACCACGGAAACAGCCCTGGCAGGGTAATGTCCAGCGCGCACGTCATCGTATCCACCCCGACTGACCCTTGAACAACATGCCCTTATTTTTGCTTCAATTCATTCGCCATTATTTGCTGAGCCTGCAGTTCTTTACCCGCATTCCGGTCACCGGGCGGCTGGCGGATTGGGTGGGTTTTAGCCCGGCCATGTTGCGGGCCAGTGCCGGCCATTTTCCGGGGGTTGGTGTTTTGATTGGAGGCATGCAGGCACTTTTTACTGCTGGCCTGTTGGCTGGCTTGCCGCCCACCGGCTCGGCTCCGCTGGTGGCTGCGGCGCTGGGAACCGCCCTGGGGGTGTTGTTGACCGGCGCTTTTCACGAAGACGGGCTGGCCGACGTGGCCGATGGTCTGGGCGGCAGTGCGGACCGCGACCGGGCTTTGCTCATCATGAAAGACTCGCGGGTCGGCGCTTTTGGTGCCATTGCCGTGGTGCTGGTGCTGCTGTGCAAGGTGGCGCTGTTGGCATTGCTGGGCGACGTCAGCGGACCGCTGCTGGCGGCCGCGCTGTTTGTGGCCCATGTCGCCTCGCGCACCTGGCCATTACTCTCCATTCGATTGCTGCCGCATGTGGGTGATGCGGCGGGTTCCAAGTCAAAACCGCTGGCGGATCAGATCAGCGCGTTGGCTTTGTTTACTGGCTTGCTCTGGTGTGGTTTGGCGCTGGCCTTGGTGGTCTATGTTCAGGCAGAGACGGCTTACATTGCCATCCATGTCACCGACGACGGTTTGCTGCAGGCCTTGTTCAATGCGCTCTTGGCCTCCGGGCTGGCCTGGGCCGTGATGACGCGCTGGTTCTGGCGGCGTCTGGGTGGCTTCACCGGTGACTGCCTGGGGGCCACGCAGCAGGTCTGCGAAGTCGCTTTTTACCTGGGGCTGGGGTTGAGCCTGTGATCTGGCTGGTGCGCCATGCGCAGCCGCTTGTTGCGCCTGGCGTTTGTTACGGTGCGCTGGATGTGCCCGCCGATGTGGACGCGACGCAGCAAACGGCCCGCGGTCTGGCGCAGCGCCTGCCGCCCGGGGTTCGGGTGCAAACGTCACCGTTGCAGCGCTGCCAGCAACTGGCCCAAGCCCTGCAAGTTCTGCGGCCAGATGTGAGTTTTCACACCGAGGTGCGGCTGGCCGAGATGAATTTTGGCACTTGGGAGGGCCGCCGCTGGGATGCGTTGTCGCCTGAAGCCTTGGATGCCTGGACAAACGACTTTTGGCGCCATCGCGTCGGTGGTGGCGAAAGTGTGGCCGACGTCATGGGCCGTGTGGCAGAGGTGTGGGAAGTTGCCATGGTAGCCAGCCTGACCAATGTGCCGCAAGTTTGGCTAACCCACGCCGGGGTGATTCGGGCCGCGCGCTTGATCGCGTCGGGTCAGCGCGAGGTGCGTACGGCGGCGGATTGGCCAGCGGCCGCACCTGGTTATGGGCAGTGTTGGCGTTACCAGATGCCGTCGGTTTGGCTGGAAGATGCGAGTTGACCGTGGCCGGGCACAGTCGTTGCCCGGATGCAGCGCAGCGAAATCCGGGAGTCGTCCCGCGGAAAGCGCCGTCAGCCCATCTTGAACGGCCTTACGCCAGCACCACCTCGCCCACGGTTCTGCGCATGATCACTTTGCCGTGCCGGATCGACACCAGTGCATGCCCCTGTGTGCGCAGCAACTCGTAGTCACTCTCGGCTGACAGCAGTACCAGATTGGCAGGGCGGCCCACTTCGATGCCGTAACCTTCGCCCAGTGCCATCGCCCGGGCGCTGTGGTCGGTGACAAAGTCCAGGCAGCGCTGCAGGTCATCAAAACCCAGCATGTGGCAGATGTGCAGCCCGGCGTCCAGGATGCGCAGGATGTTGCCGTTGCCCAGCGGGTACCAGGGGTCGATGATGGAGTCTTGTGAGTGTGATCACCCAATTTGATGGACTGATATTCACGAACGGTGATGGTTGGAGCGGCCAAGATTTTCAGGTTGCACAGCAAAACGG
>MESQ01000020.1 GCA_001771065.1 Burkholderiales bacterium RIFOXYD12_FULL_59_19
TGCTCCAGCAAATCGCTCACCAGTTCGAGCCGTAGCAGCGGGTTGTCCAGGGTCATCAGACGGTGTTTTTGCGCCAACGCCATCGGCAGCAGGTCACACCAGCGGTTGGCCACCCAGGCGCAGTCATGCAGTGCATACGGCGGCTGCACCGGCATCTGTTCGGGCGTCATGCCCTGTGCTTTCAAGGTGTCTATGACCCGCGCCAACGCGCCGGCCACAGGCAACAAATCCTCGGGTATGGGCACGTTCTGATCGGCGGGCAGCAGCTTGGCCGTGCCAACCCACAGGCCGTGTTTGAGCAATTCAGGCTGTGGCACTTTAAAGCGTTGTGCCCCGGTACAGCTGATCATCATCAGGCCCGGCTGCGGTTGGCTCAACTGGGTGATGTAAGCCAGCGTGCCCTCGGGGTAAAAAATATCCTGCACTGGCCCCAGCTTGTCTGACAGCTTGTTGGAGGCAGTAAACACCGACGCGCTGCGGTTGAGCGTAACGATGCCAAAAGGCTCATCCGCCTCGAAACACTTGCCAACCATGTCGAGATAGCGCACCTCAAAAATCCGCAAGGGCAAATACCCCCCCGGGAACAACACCAGTTCCAGCGGGAAAAGCGGCAGCGAATCGATGGATCGGAATTCAGCCATGGGCCAGTCAAAAAAATGTGAGCCTGAACGCCACAGCACCGTCACGCGCTGTGTTTTAAAACCATGTTAACGCATGTCAGCTGTGCGGTTGACAGCGTACAGGTGCGTGTTTATTATTACAAGTGTTATAACTTTAAGGTGCTTTGTATGTACACGCTCAAACTGACACAAATTGGGAATTCGGTGGGAGTGATTTTGCCGCGCGAAGCTTTGGCCCGGTTGAAACTGGGCAAAGGTGAATCTGTATTTTTAACCGAAACCCCGCAAGGCTATGTGTTGACCCCCTACGACCCGGCCCTGGATGAACAGATTCAAGCGGGACGGCAATTTATGCACGAATTTCGTGACACCTTTCACCAGCTCGCCAAATGAACAGCACCTGGCGATGGATCAGCAAGCCCGCGCTGATGATGCTGCATGATGAAAGCCTGGCCGAGCATGGTGGCGCTGAAGGCGTGCGCGATGATGGTTTGCTGGATTCGGCGCTGGCCCGCCCCCTCAACATCGTGGCGTACAGTGATGCTGCCGAACCACCCGATGTAGCGACGCTGGCAGCCAGCTACGGCGTCGGTTTGGCCAAGAACCATGCGTTTGAGGACGGCAACAAGCGCGCTGCATTTTTGGCCGTCGGTCTCTTTTTGGCGCTGAACGGTTGGCGCTTGCAGTGTACGCAGGCTGACGCAACGCTCACCCTGCTCGCCGTCGCCTCAGGCGAGGTATCGGAAGATGACTTTGCCAACTGGTTGCGCGCGCACACCACAAGCAGGATGTAGCCGTCAGACAGATCGGCAGCTCGTTATTCAACCGGGCTCAGCGCCATCCCTGTGGAGCGGTGCCCTCGCCGCGATTGACCACAGCCCAATCTGACAGCGTAATCCGGGATTTCGCACTGCGTTATCGCCAGACGGCACCTGGCGTCCCAGTTTTGACTGTTATTTCCGCTGAACCACCCCTGCTCCCAATGAAAAAAAAGCTCACAAAGTACGTCCGTTGGACGTTAATCCCTTTGAATTCAGGGCTGGTATTTACTTGGATCATTGATCAGACAGCATCGACAACAATGATGTCTTAATCCCTTTGAATTCAGGGCTGGTATTTACTTCAAGATGGAATACTTCAACTCAGGGGCCGACTTAGTCTTAATCCCTTTGAATTCAGGGCTGGTATTTACTTTGGGTAAGCTGGGTCGATGCCCATGGCGTGTATCGTCTTAATCCCTTTGAATTCAGGGCTGGTATTTACTTCTGGCGCTAAGTCAATTTCGATATCTTTTATTCTGTCTTAATCCCTTTGAATTCAGGGCTGGTATTTACTTAACGATGCCGCAGAATGCCGCCGATGCCGCAAGGTCTTAATCCCTTTGAATTCAGGCTGGTATTTACTTCCTGGCTTGACAGCTATACCGACGTGCCGGGCGCGTCTTAATCCCTTTGAATTCAGGGCTGGTATTTACTTGCTCTCAAGCCGTGCGACAAGCGCTGCCGCTACTGTCTTAATCCCTTTGAATTCAGGGCTGGTATTTACTTGCGTAGCCGACACGGAGTAGCACGCTAGCCAAGGGGTCTTAATCCCTTTGAATTCAGGGCTGGTATTTACTTAGACAGTCCGTATCTATTCCATTGTCCGGGGTCGGTCTTAATCCCTTTGAATTCAGGGCTGGTATTTACTTCTGAGACCGCGGCAACAGCGTTTTACATGACAAGTCTTAATCCCTTTGAATTCAGGGCTGGTATTTACTTAAACAGAGAATAAAAAATACGTTCTCGTCGGCACGTCTTAATCCCTTTGAATTCAGGGCTGGTATTTACTTCCAAACCTCGCGGCAAACCAATTGCCAAAGGGGTCTTAATCCCTTTGAATTCAGGGCTGGTATTTACTTGTTGATCGACAAGCACGCCGAGTTGTGGACGCCTGTCTTAATCCCTTTGAATTCAGGGCTGGTATTTACTTTGTCTTGTACACGAAAGACCGTTTCGATGGAAAGTCTTAATCCCTTTGAATTCAGGGCTGGTATTTACTTTCGTGACGGCAAGCGCTGCGCAGTCGAGCAAGTCTTAATCCCTTTGAATTCAGGGCTGGTATTTACTTATTGGGCAGAATACTGCTCTATATTCCCTAAATTGTCTTAATCCCTTTGAATTCAGGGCTGGTATTTACTTACAGTATTGGCGCGATAATGAATACAGGGCCGTCTTAATCCCTTTGAATTCAGGGCTGGTATTTACTTCTGTGTGATTCTACAAGCAGGTATCGTACCATGTCTTAATCCCTTTGAATTCAGGGCTGGTATTTACTTGGTGGTTAATTGTGATTTTGCAACCGACAACAGTCTTAATCCCTTTGAATTCAGGGCTGGTATTTACTTACTCAAGAACGAGCTGGACAAAATTCACGATATGTCTTAATCCCTTTGAATTCAGGGCTGGTATTTACTTTCCACCAGGTCAAACGGGTGGACGTGAGTGGGGTCTTAATCCCTTTGAATTCAGGGCTGGTATTTACTTATTGCGGTTGGCAATGCCTGTTTGGCGGTAAAGTCTTAATCCCTTTGAATTCAGGGCTGGTATTTACTTATCAAGGTGAGCCATACGTATACCGTGGGTGATGTGTCTTAATCCCTTTGAATTCAGGGCTGGTATTTACTTCGACTACACCGCGCTGGTCAAGGCTGAGGAAAGCGTCTTAATCCCTTTGAATTCAGGGCTGGTATTTACTTCCACGGCCTGGTCGACGGGTATGCCACCGTTGACGTCTTAATCCCTTTGAATTCAGGGCTGGTATTTACTTAGTGGCAAGCAACAAACCCAGGGCAACACCGCGGTCTTAATCCCTTTGAATTCAGGGCTGGTATTTACTTTCGCCAATTCCATGTCATTGAGAAGCTCCAAAGTCTTAATCCCTTTGAATTCAGGGCTGGTATTTACTTCCGAGCTGGTGGCCAGCATCGCAGCCGATGGGGTGTCTTAATCCCTTTGAATTCAGGGCTGGTATTTACTTAACGAAAAACAGATGACCCGCAAAGAAAAAAGGTCTTAATCCCTTTGAATTCAGGGCTGGTATTTACTTATGTGACCAAGCGAAACTTGCTGCATTATGGGAGTCTTAATCCCTTTGAATTCAGGGCTGGTATTTACTTACCCTAGCGACTTTTGATTTGCGCAGCGTCTAGGTCTTAATCCCTTTGAATTCAGGGCTGGTATTTACTTGCCAGTGCATGGGCTGACATGATTGAAGAAAACGGTCTTAATCCCTTTGAATTCAGGGCTGGTATTTACTTGTCACAACAAAACGGAGTTTCATTTATGAACATTGTCTTAATCCCTTTGAATTCAGGGCTGGTATTTACTTGCTTCAGGATCGTCGAAGGTATCGCTCCGCCTGCCGTCTTAATCCCTTTGAATTCAGGGCTGGTATTTACTTCTGACGGTTACGCGGCGACAATCGAGGATGCAGGGTCTTAATCCCTTTGAATTCAGGGCTGGTATTTACTTGCAACTCTACTGCCAAGAGTGCGCGGGGGCGCGTCTTAATCCCTTTGAATTCAGGGCTGGTATTTACTTCATGCCGCATTGGTGCAGCTTGACCTGGCTAATGTCTTAATCCCTTTGAATTCAGGGCTGGTATTTACTTAATAAAACGCACTACAGAAAGTTGCACGTTCGATGTCTTAATCCCTTTGAATTCAGGGCTGGTATTTACTTGGTAAGGCTGCGACAACTAACCTATCGATGGCGGTCTTAATCCCTTTGAATTCAGGGCTGGTATTTACTTCTTGAAGAGATACGTTTGTTTCTCGCGGCAAATCAGTCTTAATCCCTTTGAATTCAGGGCTGGTATTTACTTCGCGGTGACCGGCGCTAACGACATCCCCGGCGCAGTCTTAATCCCTTTGAATTCAGGGCTGGTATTTACTTAGGGTACAAGCGATAAGCGTCCGGGTGAACGTCTTAATCCCTTTGAATTCAGGGCTGGTATTTACTTTAGCTGGTGAAGACGTGCAGTTTCAGTCTGGCGGTCTTAATCCCTTTGAATTCAGGGCTGGTATTTACTTCATCGCCGGTGTTGAGCTTGGGCCCCGCAGCTGTCTTAATCCCTTTGAATTCAGGGCTGGTATTTACTTCAGCAATTAATAACGCCACAATTTTAGTTGCAAAGTCTTAATCCCTTTGAATTCAGGGCTGGTATTTACTTGAGGGTCAAATCGCATTAGGTAATAATATCCAGTCTTAATCCCTTTGAATTCAGGGTTGGTATTTACTTCATTGCCAATAATTATTATTATGTACATTCAAGTCTTAATCCCTTTGAATTCAGGGCTGGTATTTACTTAGAGTCTGCGACTGCACATATTACACAATACGTCTTAATCCCTTTGAATTCAGGGCTGGTATTTACTTAACTCGTCGTCGTGAACTACAATGCGGAACAGTCTTAATCCCTTTGAATTCAGGGCTGGTATTTACTTTCAATCCCCGGCATGTTACCATTTTGGGGATATGTCTTAATCCCTTTGAATTCAGGGCTGGTATTTACTTTATACTGCCAAAGATAAAGCACTGTATACAATGGTCTTAATCCATTTGAATTCAGGGCTGGTATTTACTTCGCACGGCCACGACGATTGCGGCTGGCAATGCCTGTCTTAATCCCTTTGAATTCAGGGCTGGTATTTACTTGCACTTGTTGACAGGCTTATGACTCGTGGTAATCGTCTTAATCCCTTTGAATTCAGGGCTGGTATTTACTTTACGACCAAAACACACTTGACGACTTTTTAAGGTCTTAATCCCTTTGAATTCAGGGCTGGTATTTACTTGTCAAAATGGTATTGATGCGCTATCGCAGCGCGTCTTAATCCCTTTGAATTCAGGGCTGGTATTTACTTCAATGGGTGAGGTGTGATGTCGATCACAGTGGCGTCTTAATCCCTTTGAATTCAGGGCTGGTATTTACTTATCTCCTCTCCTCTAATCTCCTCTAGGCTTTTTTGTCTTAATCCCTTTGAATTCAGGGCTGGTATTTACTTGCGCCTGTACCAACTAGTCAAGCGCCACAGCGGCGTCTTAATCCCTTTGAATTCAGGGCTGGTATTTACTTCAAGCGCCACAGCGGCACCAACGGGGGCAATGGTCTTAATCCCTTTGAATTCAGGGCTGGTATTTACTTACAACTCCAGACCATGCTGCAGACCCTGCATTTGGGTCTTAATCCCTTTGAATTCAGGGCTGGTATTTACTTGCTGCAAGTTGAAAACCCCATTGCGGGCACCAAGTCTTAATCCCTTTGAATTCAGGGCTGGTATTTACTTAATGCAAGACGTGGCTGCCGATGTAAAAGACGCCGTCTTAATCCCTTTGAATTCAGGGCTGGTATTTACTTCAGCCGTGTGGCGTGCATCAAGTCAACTCGGCCGTCTTAATCCCTTTGAATTCAGGGCTGGTATTTACTTGCCTATGAATCGCTTGGTCAATGTGCTTCGCGTCTTAATCCCTTTGAATTCAGGGCTGGTATTTACTTAGGCCGAAGATGCTGCAGCAGAGTAATCTCTAGGGTCTTAATCCCTTTGAATTCAGGGCTGGTATTTACTTGCAAGGCTGTGTATGTGCCGTCTGTTGGCGAGGTCTTAATCCCTTTGAATTCAGGGCTGGTATTTACTTAAAATAACAGCGTGAGCCACATTAGGTTAGTGTGTCTTAATCCCTTTGAATTCAGGGCTGGTATTTACTTGTCAGCGGTAGTGTATTATATTGGTGCAGCCAAGTCTTAATCCCTTTGAATTCAGGGCTGGTATTTACTTGGGCTAAGCTGGATTCATTAATCCAGACAACGGGGTCTTAATCCCTTTGAATTCAGGGCTGGTATTTACTTATGGGGGTGGGTGCTGGTTTATATCCTCTGAGAGTCTTAATCCCTTTGAATTCAGGGCTGGTATTTACTTGCCGCCAGCGATATACCTAGAATCTCTGAATGGTCTTAATCCCTTTGAATTCAGGGCTGGTATTTACTTGGCACTGGTCGGAATCCTCAACGCTTTCATGGGCTTGCGAGCACGGTTGGCGTTGATGGATCGTCTTTTCAGGGCTAATGCTTTGCTCGTGTTGGACGGTGTGCATGATAGGGCAAGTTGTTGGCTTGGGTGCCGGGCGGCGACAGTGCCTGGACCAACTGCGTTGGACTGGCCGAATGAATTTGGCACTACAGAATGCAATGAAGCGATCATCTGGTACCAGCACCGGGCAACACGTCCTCTGGCAGGATGCTGGCACCTAAGGTGACTTGCCAGCCGTTTTCCGGTATTCGGTAGGCGCGCACATCATCTGCGTCCTTGTGAATGAGTTTTGCTATTTTCACCATCAGGCTGCCCATTTTTGCGGCGGTGTTTTCCACCAGAAACACCGAGTATTGAATCGGCACGCCTTGTTTTTTCAGAAATCTGAACAGGCGGCTCAGGCGCTTGGGGTCGGCTATGTCGTAGGTGACCAGGTAGCGGGCGGTGTCGTTTTGGGCCATGGTGTGGGTCGGGTTAATTTTTTCAGGTGTGCATGGCTTTGAGGGCGGTGCGGTGAAGGTGAACCAGATGCAGGGTGAGTGCGCTGGCGTTGCGCGCGCTCCAGCGCTCGAACAGTTGGGTGGCGGTGGCGCTGTCTTGCACCGTATCGGCCAGGGTGCCAGCGCCCAGGTTCATCTCTGCCCATAGCAAATCGCACAGGTCCTCGTCCAGGTCCATACTTTCCAAACTCGGCCCCCACAGTTGTGGGCATAGGCCATGGCTGTTGAGCTGGGCCGCCACGTAGGCCAGGCACAGGTGGCGCAATGGTTCTGGCAGGTGCACGGTGTATTGGCTGGCATACACATATTCACGCTTGGTGGCTTCCCATTGTTGCGGGGTAACCACGTCTGCGTGTTCTTTGCGCCAACGCACCAGGGTGTCCATGCGCCGGGCGCGCAACCAATGCTGGTAAAGCTGCACGCCGTCGGCGCGCTCGGCCCACAACTCCAGCACCGTGGCCAGACTGGCTGTGTTGCGGGGCTGGGCATATATGCTACCCACCGCCTGGCCGCGCATGTCGAGCCAAGTGATACCAATGCCCGCGCGCATGCATAGCGCCAGTGCCGTGCCGCTCCAGTCCACCACGTCGGTGCTGCTGACCACCCGTGCCACCCGCACCAGCGGAAAACGCATTACCTGCGCCCGGGCGTTGGTAACCACCAGGGCTTCGGCGGTGCAGCTTACGCGTTTGTGTTCGCGCCCGCCCAGGTACAAGGCCCTGGCGCCCGGGCCGGGTTGGGGGGCGCAAGTGGTTTTATTTTTCAGCATGCCTCGTCGTCCTCGTCAGGGTGTGCCAGCCAAACGGTGCCTTGTTGGCGCAGGTTGCGGGCCAGGCTTTGGCATTGCAGGCGTAAATAGCGACGCCAGGTAGCGCTGTGCTTTTCCCATTCTGCGTAATAGATGGCGCGGCCTGCTTTGCCCAGCAGGCAAGCGCCTTTGTCCAGGCTAAAGTGGTCTTCGCGCAGGGTGCGGCTGCGCAACAGGTTCCAAACCCACAGGTCGATGGCAGGGCGAAGCGCCTCGATCAAATCGCTGGCCAGGCTTTCGCGGCCAAAGCTGGGGCGGTGGTAAAAGCCTAGCATGGGGTCAAGCCCGGCTTGCACACAATGTTGCACGGCCTGCATGTGGACCATGGTGTAGCTCAAGGAAAGGCAGACGTTGACCGGATCACGCGGGGGGCGGCGGTTGCGCCCGGTAAAGTTGAGAGCCGGGGCAAACACACCTGCCAAGCCGCCAAAGTAGGCCCGCGCCGCCGCACCTTCCAGGCCCAGCAGGGTGGGCAGTGTTGGGAGTTCTGTGGTGGTTTGGGTGAAATCCCGCAGTTGGGCGCGGATGGGGTCGAGCGTTTGCAGCGCGTCAAACAGGGGTTTGCGGGCATCGGGGCGGGCGGCTTGCAGGGTGAGCAGGGTGCGGCGCTGGCGTGTGATTTTGCTGCGCACCAAGGCCAGTGCCCATTGGCGGCAGGCGGTATCGTCCATGACGCGTTGGGCCTGGGCCAGGCGCACGGCGGCGTCGTTGTGCTGGCTGCCCAGCACCAGGGCTACGCGGCGCGGACTGCGTGGGCTCATCAGGGTGGTGGTCACGCCGGCCTCAGCCAGCTTCATCAGCACGCCGGTGTCAAGCCGCGTTTGTGCGCCGTGGATGACGCAGCGGTCGAGCAGCTTGATGGGCACGGTGCCCCGGCGTGTGCCGGCTTCGTACAGCGCCAGGGTTTCTCCCTCGGATTTGATTTCGAGCTGGGCGCGGTCAAGTAGCAGCAGTGTCATGGTTTACCCCACATAAAAGTAGTCCGGGTCAGCGGGCTTGACGGCTTTGCCCAGCGTGTGAACGTGGCTGCGCGGGTCTAGCCGCAGCAGCAAAAAGCGGTCGGTAGACAGGTCAAGCAGGGCGCTCATGTCTACTACCAGGTCGATGCGCTCGGCAGGCGTTAAAAACAGCTCGTGCACCGACTTTTGCCCGCCAGTGGCATACACGCGCGCCAGTTTCAGGGCGGCAATCAGGCGGCGCGGTTCAGCGACGTCGTAGCAGGCCAGGTGGAGCAAGCGTTGGGTCATGGCGCCATTGTTTGGCGCCGGGCGTTATTTGTCTGCTGCGGCAAGCTTGCCGTGGAGGGTGTAGCCGCCCAGGCCCATGCTGGCGTTTTTTCCGGCGTGAAGCCATTGGCCCAGCCACAGCCAGGGCCAGATTTCAGCCAGCGTAGCGGGATTGCCGTGCAGCGTCCAACTGCCCAGCACGCCGCCCAGCGTCATCTCTTGCTGCTGGCGGCTGGAGTAGCGCGTCCAGTCAAACCAGTGCAGGTCCTGGGTGTCAGTAAGGCTTTCGCTCAGGTGGGTGATGCGTTTGGCGGCCTCGCCCCAGCCGCTTTGACCCGCATGAAAATCCATGAGCAAGGCGGTGCGCCGGGCCAGTGTGGCAATCAGTGTGCGGGGTGTGAGCTGGCCAATGCCCAGTGGTTTGCCCTGGCTTTGCAGGCGCAGCGGGGTGTGAATGTGCAGGCGCATCGAAGCGGGGGCGCTGGCAGCTGTATTGGCTCCTTCACCCGTTGGGTGAAGACTGGGATTGGGGTGTGCCTGAGGCAGGGCCAGCACTGCGGCATGGTTGCGCAGTGTGGGTGATTCAGTCGACCACATAGGGTGCGCAGTGCCAGCTGCATCGACCCAGTCCACCTGCAGCAGGTCGGTTGGCACTCGGGCACGCGTCAAACCCTGCGCCAGCGCCCGCTGTAGGGCAAAAATGATCAGGGCCAGCTGGTCGATGGCGTGGCCCACCAGCACCAGATGAAATTCAAAGTCGTCATCTGCATCCAGCACCCGTGCTCCCGGTGTGGGCGGCTCCAGCACATAGGCGTTGGGGATCTGGCTAAAGTCTTGCAACGCGTGGCTGCCTTTTGGCGGCGGCGGTGCCTCAAAAATGCGAGTGTAAGGGCAGGTCTGAATAAGCGGACAGCCGGGGCAGGTGGGCTGGCGCGTCATGCAGGCCACGTTGCGCAGGGCGGCGCCAAACTGGCCGCGCAGCAAGGAACCGGCGTAGTCGGGCAGGGCCAGGGGCTGCTGTACGCGGACGGTAAAGCGGTAGCGGGCGATGGGGAGAGGGGCGGTGAACATGGCTCACTGTCCTTTGGTCAGCCAAAGGCGGCTGATGGCACCCTTGAGGTCTTTCAGTGCGGCGCCCGAGACGATGGCAATGCCTGCCTCTTGGGCGCGCTGGCGGTCGGCTTCGCTGCTGGAGAGCTGGCCGCGGTAGTCCACCACCATGCCGCGCGTGCGAATGCCGCCGAGCTTGAGCAAGGATTCCATTTTGTAAAGTGCTTCGGTGGCTTTGTTGTCGTCGCCCTTGCCGCTTTGGGCCAGGTTGGCGGTTTTGCATTCGATCAGGTGCAGGGTGTTGCGGTACAAAAACGCCACATCGATCTCATTTTTGTCGCGGCTTTTGCCGTTGCGCGCATCCGACCCACCAAAGCCCACGCGCACGCCCATGGCCACGTCGGTCAGGCCTTCGTGCTGGGCACGCAGCGACTGTAAGGCTTCAAACACATGCGATTCAAGCCAGCCGCCATTGACAAAGGCGCGCGCTTCTTCGTTTTTGAAAACCAGCACTTGGCCGGTTTGGCGCAGTAGCCCGGCGTCGGCAAAGAGCGCAATGATGTCGCCCAGCGAGCGGGAGTCATATTGCGCCGGAGTCAGTTCTACGCGCAGGGTGGGGTTATCACGGGCGGCGCGGGCCAGTGCGTTGACGGTGCCCAGGGCGCGCCCGGCGCTGGCGACATGGTCGATCAGCCGGGCGGTCAGGTCGCGCAGTTCGCGGCTTAGCTGGGGCTGTTCCTGGGTGGTGACGGTGTGGCCGTGGGCGCGCAGCATTTCATGCACTTTGAGCTTGGCACGCAGGGGCTGGCTGGCGGTCTTTTGGCCCAGTACCAGCACCTCGTCACTTTCCACATTGACGTAAAAAACGGGTTTGTTTTCTGCTCGGAAAACCTCTTGTGCCGCCACCGCCATCAGCTTGGTGCCGCCGGTGACGTTCAGGGCAATGTCTTCGGTGGGGTGGTTGGCCAGGTAGTCCATAAAGGTGTCACTGAGCGCCGCATAGTCATAGGCGTTGGGCAGCTCCAGGGTATCCACCGTGAGGCCGGGGCATTTGGTCTGGATGACTGCGCGCAAGGCTACGGCGGCCTGCTTCATTTGGGCGCTGCAGGCCAGCACCACCTTGCGCGGCCGCCAGGATTCGTCCAGCGCGGGCAGCAGGTTAGGGGTGGCCTGGGCAGAGACCAGGCAGAGGTGGGTGTGGTGGGTGGGCATGGTTAATTTATTGATGGGTCAGTATGGCAAATATTTGCCCGTCTACCCGCTTGAGCAGCGCCTCGCGCTCGGCGCTGGGTAAAAAGGCATGCACAAAGCTCTGGCGTATCAGGGCCAGGCATTCCCACAGCGTCAGGCCGCCGTCACTCATGCGGGCTGCGGCCATAAATTCACCCGCCAGGGTGGTGCGGCTGATGGCTGGGTTGTCGGTGCTCAAGGCCAGCGGCAGGCCAGCCTGCATGAATTGGCGCAAGGGGTATTTGGGCAGGCCAGCCGATGCGGGGAAAGCTGGGTCAGCAAAGCCCACTACCTCGCGGTTGGAGTTGGGGCACAGTTCCAGGCAGATGCCGCGGTCGCGAAAACGCGCCATCAGTTGCGGGTGGTCGGCCAGCGTCAGGCCGTGGCCAATGCGGTCGGCGTGCAGGTGGTAGGCGGCCTGCCAAATGTGCTGGGCACTTTCGCCTTCGCCGGCGTGGATGGTGAGCGGCAGGCAGTTGGCAAACGCTGGCATGAAGGCGCTGGCCAGCGTTTGCGGGGCGTGGGTGCCTTCGTCACCGGCCAGATCAAGCCCCAGTAGAAAGCCGTTCAGTTTGGAGTGGGCATTAGCGGCCTGTAGCACCACCTGCGCCATGGTGTCGCTTTGGCGGCGGTCCAAAATCCAGATAAAACCGATGCGCACGCCAGACTCGCCGGCTGGGCTTGGCGTTGCTGCCACTTGGGCGCCCGCTTGCAACAGGGCCGTGTACAAATCGCGCAAAAAACCGGCTGGGTCGTGTGGACAGTATTTGTGCGGGCTGCCGCGCAGCTCCAGGTAGGCCAGTCCTTCGGCGCGGGCCTGTGCCACCAAGGCCTGTGCATAGGGCTTGAGCGCAGCCGGGTGTGACAACAGGGCCGAGCCACTGAGCTCACCGGGGCGTTCATAGGCGCTAAATCCATGCGGGTGTCTGGCTTTGAGGGCCACACGCGGCTCGGTCACATCAAACAGGTGGCGTTGCAGGGTTTCATCTTCGGCGTTGAGCAAAACCATGGCGCAGCGTTCTGCACGCAAGGTGTGGGTGCCACTTTGGCCCGGGTGCGGCGCGGGTTGCGCACGCAGGCATTGTGGCCAGTCCCACGGCCAGTCGTCTTGCATCAACAGCCAGGCGACGTCGCCCTGGCGTTGCAGCCGGTCGGCAGGGCGCATGCTGTCCCAGATGGCCTGGGCCACATCGCGCTGTGCCGCCAGGTCCAGGCAGCCGCCCAGATGGCGGTGCAAATCGGCCTTGGGCAAGGTGGAGAGCCAGTCGGTGTGTTCGGGCCCCAAGCGTGTGGCGCGCAAAGCCTGGATTTGTGCGGGCGGCAGTCGGTACAGGCTGCGCCAGTTGTCGTGGTGCTCGGTTTGCGCCAGTTGGGCCATGAAATTGCCCATGAGTTGGCTGCTTTGGGCCTGACGGCGCACCAGTTCGCGTTGGAGTGCATCACCTGCTGGTGGCAGTGGCCAGGACAGCACAGTACCTGACGCTGCCAACGGTAGCGCAAAGCTGTGGCTGTCCACCCGCTGGCCGTTGATGGCGATGTCAAGCAGCTCGTTGCGTGTGCCTACGCCTGCCACCAGTGGCGTGATGGCGGCCAGTTCAGCCGGCAGTGGCTGGCTGAACAGGGCGGGTTGGGCGGCTTTGGCCTCATCAGTTCTGGCAAAAAGGGCCGCAGGCGCGGGCTCGGGGCTGACCACATGCAGCCAGGCGCGGGCGCCAAACAGGCTACCGGCGGTTTGCAGGTCGGCGCTCATGGTTTTACGCCCACCGGCCAGCGACAGCACCAGTTGCCCACCCCGCACTTGTTCACTGGCCAGCAGCGTTACGCGCATGGTGAGCTCGCGGATATGGTCACATTCAGGCTGGCTGGCCAGTTGGTCGGTACCGGCGGCAGTCCAGACGCGAAGCGGCAAAACTTGCCCCAGTTGCCGCCACCAGGTCGTCAGATAGGCCAGGCTGGCCTGGGTTTGCGCGCCTTCGGTGGTACAAACCCAGAGCTCATCGGGTGCCTTCAGCCCGTGCTGCCGGCGTACCGCATCCAGTGCCGCGCACTGCGGGTGATGTGCATACAAATCCAGCACGTCAGGGGCCAGCCAACCCAGGATTTCAGGAATCACGGCCCAACTGGACCCGAGTGTGCAAAGCAGGATGTTTTTGTTCATAACAGATGCTGTGCCGCGAGTCTGCTCCAAAGCTCAAACTGCGGGTTGTTGGCGATCTTGCTTGCATCATGAAACCCCAAACTTGCCAAAGCCTCACCTGCCACCGGCTGCGGTGCCTGGTGTGGCAGCCATTGCGCCGTGAACAGCATGCCCAAATGCACCCGGCCAACGGCAGACAAGCCTTCATAAATCAAGCCTTGGAACTGCAGCTGGTGCAAATCGGCGGGGCTGGCCCCCAGCTCTTCGGCCAGTTCGCGCAGCAGGGCGCGGTGCAAGGTCAATTCGGGGTTGAAGGGGGGAGTTGGGTTTTCGTCACCATGGTCCACATGACCACCCACACCGCAACTGCAGCGCCCGTTTAGCCGGGCGTCGCCGCCGGTGCGCTGGTAGCACCAGATCTGACCTTGGGCATTGTGCAGCACCAGGTAGGGGATGGGCTGCAGGTAGCGCTCGTCGTGTTCGGCTACTTGGCGGCTCTGCCAATAAGGGGGGCTTAAAAAATCAAGCTTGTCTGCAGACCAGCAGCCGGATTCGGGCAGTGCTGGTGCTTGGGTGCGGGGCAGGGTGAGGATATGAGGCATGGGTAGGCAAGTGCAGAGAAAAGCCCCAAGCAATGATTAGTTAGAGACAGGCGGTGGTGCGCATTGCCCTTGTATGCACACGCCGAAGTGTTCAATTTGGTCCCGCAAAGTCGGGGGCAGGCTGTCGGCATTGCTGATGTCAACACGCCACGGCAGTGGGCTTTCTTCCAGATCTGCGCGCAAATTGGCCAGGGCGATGTCGTCTGTGGGGTGCATACCCCACAGGGCGATGTCGAGGTCAGAGTAGGGCTTGGGATGGATGCCGTGTTGCCAGCCGGTCACGCGCGAGCCAAAAGCCACCGCTGTGACATGGGGCAGGCGCTGAGACAGAAGGTGTTGAATCTGCTGCTGCTGGCGTGCGGCAAGTTCAAGCATGGTCGGCACCTTTGGCTTGCAATTGGTCTAACAAGTCTTGGGCGTGCTGCACAAAGCTGGGGATAGCGGCCGCAACGTCGGCAGCCGTGGCGGCGTTGTAGGTGTGCGACGTGATGTTGCGCTTGTCCCGAAACACCATCCAGGCATCCACATCGCGCAGCAAACCACGTTCACCACCACTGCGCATCAGTTCCCGAAAACTCATCGCATCCACGCTTTGCGCATCGGGCAGGTCGAGTTCCAGCCGACGTTTAAGCATTTTCCAACTCAGCTCGAAGGTGTATTCAAAGCGCTGGATGCAGGCATCGCGCAGTTCTTCATCCTGCTTATCTGTAGTCTCCCATCGGGCCAAAGCCCGTTGTAGGGAAGCCAAGGCAGCGCAAAACGAAGTCAGGTCGAGAGTTGGGTTGGCGTGGGACATGTTGACAAGGAAGGTAGGGGTGATATCAAGGGGAAGGGCGATTTTCAGGGCGTTGGCGTGGGATAGTTCATCTATTTTGGCTTGCTCTGGCTCTTTTGCCATGCTTCAAACATCGCCAGCCACTGCGCCATTGGTGCGAATTGTGGGCCGTCAGCCCAATAAATCCAGCCACCGATGTCCCTGCAAAGTAGTTGGCAGCGGCGCAACAGCCGTGGACTCATCCGTCGATGGGATGGACTGGAATCACCATGGTTCAGGGCATGCCAGATGCTGTACTCGTTGCCATCAATCCAGCCAGCGCAAAAACCATCCTCGCTGATCTCACCCATGCGGTCGTACAAGTCGAGTTGGGCATCGGTGAGATGCGGGTGCGGCTCCAGGCGTCGTCGTTCAGGCGCGGTCATGGTAGTCAATCGCCATCAGGATTGACCGCGCAAGGCAGCCAGTTTGAGTTTTTTTCGTTCGTCCTTGCCAAACGGCGCAACCACTTTTGGCAAACAGGCATCAATCATGTCGGCCAGCGACTGTTTGTCGGCAACTGACCAGTCTGCATGGCTCAAAGCTTGTTTGATGAGTTGGTCGGCCTCCTGAAACAGGCCAGCTTTGGCGATGTTGGCCGCTTGGTGCTTGAAGTTGCCATGGGGTGGCATTCTGCTGGCATGGTTGTCACACTTTTGCCGCAGCGTCTCTATCAACTGGCCTTGGGCCGTCATGCTGGCCAAAGCTTGGGCACGTTGCTGGGCAGCAAGTTCCGCTGCATTTTTTTCCGCAAGTTTCTGCGCAGCAAGCGCTTCCTGCTCTGCTTTTTGCATCAGGGCGGCTTGTTTTTCAGCCGCAAACTGCTGGCGCAGTTTTGCCATGTCGGGGCGGTCTTTTGACTGCGCTTCGCACCAGGCTTTGAGTTGGGGCAGGTCGCCTTCTTTGGGGTCGATTTCAACCACCGCCCAGCCGAAGGGGAGCAGGTGCTTTTGATCATGCTCGTTTTCTGCGGCCAGCCAGACGGTTTTGGTGGTGCTCTCAAATGAAGGCGGCTGGCCTTTGGCCCCCATGATTTTAATATGCGCCACTCTGTCACCAGAGAGGGTTTTGCTGTCCGCGCCGCCATACCGGCCCAGGCGGATCAGGAAGGCATCGCCTTGGGTCAGCTTTTTACCAAGTTCACCAGACAGCAGCACCGCCAGACTTTGTTTCCAGGCGGGGTTCAGCATGCCCCGACCATCGAGCACGCTTAATTCGCGTTGCAGTCGGGTTTGGTTGTAGGCGTTGGACTGGCGTGCTATCTGACGCAGGTCAGCGGGGCGCAATTCGGGCGCAGGTGTATTTTTGGCGTCGGTGTGCGGGTCCAGTGATGGCAGCACGGCATCCGCCATAAAAGCGCGGTACTGGCCGTGCAGGATACATTCCTTGCGGGCGGCAATGCCTTTGGGCTGCAATTCGTTGCCATCTTTGAGAACTTGCTTTTTCTTCAGGTTCACGGCGTAGAGCACCCGCCGGGCCGGGTCAAGTTGCGCCGCTGGCATCAGGTCGGAAATTTTGAGCAAGCGCAACGGGCTGGTTTGGAAATCGCCCTTGAACAGTCGCTTTTCCATTGCTGTGGTGGATTTGGCTTCGCCCTTGAAGCTGAACTGCACATCGCTGGGCTGGCGTTGGCAGTTGAGTTCATCGAGCCATGCAGTGCGAATGGCGCCCTTGAAGCTGCTGCCGGGGATGTAGGGCAAGTTTTGCTGGCCTGTGTAGCTGCAGCGTTCTATAAAGAACTGGTTGAACACCCGGTTGCCATTGGCTTCGAAGTTGACCGCTCGGCCCACATCTCGGTCGTATTTTTCAGCCACGCCGTGGCTGACCGGTATCAAGACATCAGCCTGTGCTTTGAAAGTTGTGGCGTTGTCCTTAAAAAAGCGCTGTATCCCCAACAACGAGGCACGGTTACCTGCATCGGTTAACTTGGCTCTTTGTGCGTCGCTGAGCACTGCCCGACTCGGTTCAAACCCATACAGCACCTTGTCATCAATCACATAGTTGGTTGGCTCAAAGTCTTCGCCGCAGCCGATGTGAATGGGCGACAACGGGGTGAGCGCCAGACGGTAGGTTTTTAAAAACTGATTCATGCGGTTGTCTCCACAAGCTGCGCGATGGCAATCACCGGGGCGTAGCCTTGCTGTACGGTTTCGGGCATGGCCAGCGACACCGGATTGGCGCTGCCGCCCAAGCCTTGGCCAATGAACTGGCGTGATGCATCCAGCGTTTCAGGCCAAAACACGCCGCCGGCCTTGGCCAGCAGCACCGGGCGTTTGAAGGGCTGGCCCGACTGCACGGCGGAGTCGCCATGGCGACCAAAGCGAGTGGCCACCTGGTAGGTGCTGCGCACTGGGCAAAAGCCCAGGCCCTGCGGTGCACAAGGTCCCAGCGTCAGGTAGCTGTTGGCCGTGCTCCCTGTTGGCGCGGAGCCCCCGCCGTGAAGGCTGTTGGTGACCGCTTCACCCACCAGCTCAAACTTGCCCAGCCCAATGCTGGCATCCCGCCCAAAGCCCACTTGCCCCATATAGCCCAGAGCAGCGCTCAGCTCGGTGATGCCCAAGCGCACCTCGTCAAGCACCACAACCAAGTCAAATTGCATGGCCGGGTGAAACCAGAGCTGCGGCATGGCGTAGGGCGAAAACTGTCCCTCGCCGGTGGTGCCGGTCTGGCGGTTGATGGTGTTGTGTGGCTGGGCTCGCTCGGTGTGGCTGCTGCCCGCCGGGTTGCGATGGTGGTCTTGCGTAGCCCAGGCGCTGATCAAGGGCGCGGCCACTTCGGTGTCGCTGTGCGCGCTGGCTTGCCAGGTGGCAAAAGGGGTGGCCAGTGCAGCGGTGGGCAGCCATTTCTTTTTCTTGAGGGCTTTGCGGTCAGGCGCATCAGCGGCATTGGATCTTTGCCATAGTTCAGAGGGCACGCATGGCAGCGGCACATGGCCTGTGGGCAGGGCATCAGACAGCACTGCAAACGGCTGGCCGCTGGTGTAGCCGTGCAGCAGGTCGTTCAGGCGGGCATTGCCAAGCTGGTGCCGAAGCGTCCAGCACAGTTGGCCAAACAGGGTGTCACCGGCCAGCGGTGTGCCAAAGGCGCTCAAGGGGCGCAGGGTGAAGCGGTAGGTTCGCATCGTTATTGCCCCCGATTCAGGTACAGGCACAACTGCTGCATGCAGTAGGTGCGGCTGTCATCGCCCAGGCGCCTGATGATTTTGATGATCCGCGTCTCGCTGAGCGAATACACGGTATCGGTTTTGACCCAACTGGCCAAGGGCAGTGTTCCGCCCAGTGCCATTGGGCCTGGCAAAAGCTGCAATGCGGGCGCAGGTTGAGGTTGGCTGGTCAAGGGCATGCCGACAAAGTCACCTTGATGGTCAGGTTGCGTCAGCATCAGGACAGGCCGGCGCTTGGAAGCCGAAGCGTCACTGAACGGAAACGGCATCAAAACTACGGTACCTGTTTTAAACATGGTTCAAGGCCTCATCAGCATTGTTGACCCACACATGGTTCATGGAGTCTTGCTGGGCAGCTTGCAGGTCGCGATGCTCGGCCAGATCTTGCCGGGTGCGCAAGAAATAGATGAAGTCCAGCACCTCTGCGGCCTGCACGTCCGGCAACGCTTGGGCTGCCTGGTAGATGGTTTGAGCCAGTACGGCATTGCTCATGATTTAGCCTCCAAACGGTCTGACGGTGTCCAGGCGAGTTTGGGCATCCACACCATCAATTTTCAGGCCGACAAACTTGACCTTGCCATAACCCCGTGATCCCGAGCCACCGACGCTGTCCAGCTCCAGCAGCTTTAGACCTTGCAGCACGGTGGTGATCAAGTCGTCGCCATCACCGCTGAGTTTTTTGACCGACAGGCGAAAGTCGAACTGCGCACCGGCGGGCACGCGCTCGGTCTGGCGCGGGTGCTCGGCCACGCCCGAGATGCGGTTGATGCGGTTTTCGCTCTTGACTTCGGTGAGTGAAAAGTTGTCTTCGCGAATTTGCGCCTCCCAGGCCGGATTCAGGTTGCAGTCCCAAAACGAGATGCGGGTGGGGCCGATGGTGGCGATGTCGTCAAGGCTCAGCTTGGCGTCGCCACTGATGCCGAACAGCTGCAAGATGCGCTTGACCTCGGCTTGTACGCTGCCACTGGCTTTTTCATAGTCTTTCCAGCCCAGGGCTTCTTCTTTGACTGCGCCGCTGCGCCATTCCAGCAAGCTGCGCATCTTGCCCTTGAGGCTGGAGCCCGGAATATAGGGCGACTGGGTATGCGGGTGTTTGATGACGGTGTTGTCCACTCCGCCAATGTGCATTTCGCTGTCGCCCGCGCCAATGCGCAGACCGGTGACCAGCTCCAGTGTGGCAGTGATGGTGGTGATGGCGGTGAGTTGCTGCTGCGTCATGGCTTATTTCTCCTGGGCTTTGTAGAAGCCCATGAAGGCTTCCATGAATAATTTGGCGTGTTTGAGGCTGTCGGGGCTGTCGATCTGGCGGATCAGGTGCGAAAACATTTGCTCAAAGCACTCATCCACATGGTCGCGTCCTTTGGCGTAGGCCACCTTGGCGTTCATCATTTTGATGAAGGGCGCAACTTCGGTGTATTTGCTGGCCTTGGCTTCTTTGGTGCGCTCCAGCTGTACTTTGTCAAACCAAAGCACCAATTCGTCGTAGAACTTTCGCAACTGGGTGGACTTGTTTTTGCGCCCGCCCCCAGCTTGGGCCACGGTAATCGCTTTGTCTTGCGCGATACCGTTAAACAGCTCAACCGGCATTGGCGACTGCAATTTGATGTCGTTGACGTTGATGGTGATTTGTGGGGGGGCTTGTCGGTCGTTACCCCAGCCGGTTTGGCGCGGGCCCCGGTCGTTGAAATTGCTTGCCATGGGTGATGCTCCTTACCGTTGACGATAGAAATGATTAAAAAGTGGGATACGAAATTGACTGCCAAGCTGCTCGATGCCTTGTTCACCAAGCTGATTGGCCAAGTCGTTTTGCGCGATTGATCGTACGTCGTGCGGCAGCTTGTCTACTACATAGCGCCGCGTGCGGTAGGCAAAGCGGCTGCGCCACATGGCGTGTTCGGGGTTGGTCTTGTCGCTGGCCAGATCGATGAGTTGCATCAGGCCATAGACGTAGCCGGTAGACAGGTCATAGCTATTACGTACCCGCTCCAGTTGAACTTGCACCGCCTGCACCTTGCCCCAATCGCCCCATCGCACCCGCTCGCCATATAGCACCAGCGCGTTTTTGTCCGTGCCCTTGGCTGCGCTTAACGCCTCTTCGGCCTGGCTTGCCAAGGCGTTGATGGGGTGGCCGGGTTTGGTCATCACCATGCCGGCAGAAAACGTGATGTTGTCGTTGTGCGCCACATAGGTTTTGAATTCTGCGGCCATGCGCGCCGCCAGCGTTTGTGTGCTGTGCCAGGGACCAATCAAAAAGAAGTCGTCACCCCCGGCAAACACGGTGTAGGTGTTGGGGAATTCTTCTGAGCAGATGGCAGGCAGCCAGATGGCAAAAAAGGCGTTCATCTGGCGCGACAGTGCGGCCATTTTTGCAAAAGTGGTCTCGCCCAAGCCTTGCTGAAAGATGGTGCCCAGGTTGTCTACGTCGCCCTTGAGGGTCATCAGTGCCACTTGGCCCTGCCATTTGTCGGGCTCTTTGGGGCAGGTGCGGTCGTCGCAGGCGATGTGGTTGAGGGTTTTGCCAATGCCAAAACGCAGGTCATCCCAGTCGACTTCGCCTTCAAGTCCAAGGTATTTGCTGCTGGTTTGCAGGTCAAGCTCGGAAAAGTGCGGCACATAGGCATTGATAAAGCGCCGGGCGTAACCGTTCCACAGGGTGTCGGTCAGGTTGTCAGGCAGGCTGAAATCCCAGCAGCGCTGCAGGTTGCCGTCTTTGGCTAGCGCACCGAATTTGCCGGTGACTTCTTCGTTCTTTGTGAAAGCCACGCCGTAACCAAATACAGGTACTTCAAGCCGGGTCAGGTTGCCGCCTGAGAGTGCGGCGGGGTCACGCACGACCAGCAGGCGGTCTTCTCGGGTGAGGGCGCTGCCCAGTGTGATTTGGTCGCGCGACAGGGCTGCCGATGCCTTGTTATGGCCTTCGGACTGGTCGGCGGGCAGCTTGTCGTTGTATTGACAAACGCCATGGGGGTAGGCCACGTCAAACACGGCGTTGCCTGCGCCAGTCAGGTCAAAGCGTTGCAGTTTGGCTTTTTCCAGGGCGGCAAACAGGTCTTGCATCAAGGTTTTGAAGTGGCCCTTGAGCAAGTCATTGCAACTGGCGGGTTTGCCAATCAGGCCCAGCCCGGCCAGGCCAAAGCTGTGTTTTAAGAACCATTGGTTGATGCCCGCACGCACTTGTGCGAGCTGGGCGCGCACCTCGGCCGTGTTGGGTGCGACGATCAAAAATTTGCCCGCAGCATTGGTGATCTGGCTGGTGGGCGGCAGGCTCAGGGCATCCAGCACCTTGAGCGCGGCCAGTTCTGTGAACAGCGACACCTGAAAAGATCGCCCACGCAGCAGTTTGGCGGCGGCCTTGTTGGTCTGGCTGCCTTCGGCAAAGATAAAGTCCTGGATGCCAAAAAAATCGCCCTGGATCAGCAGCAGTTTGTCGCTGTGCCAGTCGCTACGGTCTTTCAGGGCGGCGGCGGCGCTGGCATCGGTTTGGCCTTGCGCCTCGTGCCAGCGCCAGAGGGCCGTGGCCAGCGCTGCGGTGGTTTTGCTGTGATCGTAGAGCGAGACTTCGGGTTTGGTGCCAAAGGCGGTGGCGGCGGGGATGGCGTGCGTGAAAGTGAGCCAGGCGGTGTCAAAGTGGTCCAGCCACAAGGACCAGTTGTTGCGGTGCGAGGCGGGAATGCTTTGCAGCGCGGTCAAAAAATCTTGCCACAGCGCGTTGTATTGGGCTTGGGCCGGGGCATCGTCACCGGGTTCGCAGGCCTCGCGCAGCTGCGGGAAGATCGCGCTGGGTGATAAGGCTTGCAACGGGTACCGCCATTGCAGGTCTTTGGCGGCAAATTTCTGTTGTTTTCCGTCTAACCGGATTTGTTCAAACAGTGACAGTTGGCGGGCTTGGTAATGATTTTTGCCAGTTTTGGTGTTGTTGCCTTCGTCTTTGGCCGCGTTGTATTTTTCAAATTCGTCGCGCTCAAAGCCGCTGGCCACGCGGTCGGCAGTGGCAATGATCCACTGCAAAAACGTGTCGGGGCGGTGGTGCGCGGCCGCTGCGTTGATGAGTGAATCGGTGGCTTGGGTGTGGTCGGCCTGCAATTGCGCCCGGTTGATGAAAGGGTGCATGTCACCCTTGATCAAATCCGGCGTGGTTTGCTCTACGATGTCAAAAGCCAGCCCGGTGTACGCAGCGTGAACGTGGGTGTGGTAGCCGTTTTTGCCATTGGGTTCGAATGTGTGAAACGGGCAATACTGGGTTTTATGGGCATCCAGCGCCTCTTTATTGACATCAATGCGGGCACGTTCGGCAAATTTGCCCAGGTCGTGCAGGTAAGCCGCCAAGGCCACGCGGCATGATGCCGCCAGTAAATCAGGGTTTTGCATGGTCATCAAATTCCTCCTGGAATGCCACATCTGTGGCGAATCGTACCGCATCAGGTCTCAGGGTTAACGCGTAACGGCGTGGCCGGGTGCCGCCGTCATGAATGCGGTAGGCCGCTGCGGCGGGACCGAGCTTGTTGCGCAGGCGGGTTTCCAGCTTGGACTTGCGGGTGGAGAAATACTCGCCATCCATGCCGTTTTTCAAGGCCCGCTCGGTGCCTTCAATGTCGGCCAGGTTGCCAGTGATGCGCCGGTATTCACGCAAATAACGCTTGGCCCAGAGCGGGTCGGGCACGCCTTTGGTGGGGGCGCTTAAGGGCTCCAGGCCGTCCAGGGTTTGACGGGCAAAAACTGCCAGCAAGGCCAGCTCGGCGGGTGGCAGGGTCAGCTCGCGACCACCGGCCAAAATGCACTGGCGCGTCAGGTCCAGCACCAGCTGGGCCGGCGCCAGCGCTGCGCGGGCGGCGGCCACGGTGTCGTTAAAGCTGGCCACGCCTGCGAGCAGATTGGTGGGCAAGCCGTGGCGCAGGCTGACAAACGGGATTTCGGCCAACGTGACCTGCGCCATGGCCGTGTCGGCCAGTTGGCCGTCTCGGGTTTGCAGCACGCGGCTGTAGGGCGTGGGGTAGAAAAAGTCGTAGCTCGACTCAAAGGGTTCGCTCACCAGCACATGGCTCAGGCGGTCTTGCGGGCGGCCAAACAGCGACAGCGCATAGCCCAGGTAAAAGCCCATGGTTTTGCGGCCACCGGCAATGGAGGCGTGCAACGCGCAGCCCGAGTCGGCGGTGATGGCGCGCACTTGCGCGGTAATAAAGTCGGCTGCGGCGCGGTTGTCGGCCGGGCTGCGGATGTCGTTCATGGGTTGGCCGTGGGCGTCGCGCATGACGTGGATGTGGCTGCGGTCAAAGGTGACGCCGGGCAGGTGGTAGTCGGTGCAGAGTTTGTGAAACCAGCCCAGGTCGTCGCTGAGCAGGGACAGCTCAGCGCGGCGTGCGCCCTCGGCGCTGGTGATGAGGTGGACCTCAGTGGGCACAAAGGGGGCAAATTCGTCGGCGGCCAGGGCGTAGAGGGTTTCGGTGACGATTTGCGGTGTGAGCCCGCTCACCGCCAGCAGCACGCGGCGCGGAAATTGGGCAGGGAGCAAGGTGTCGGGGTAGCTGGGGCTGGCGTTGGAATTCATGGTCGCAGTTTAGGGCGCTGCGGCGCCTGGCGGTGCTGCGGCAAGCTTGCCATACTGCATCCGTCATAATCCACAGCGCTAGAGGTGCCGCCCGGTCGGGTGGCTGAGAAAACACTCTTTGAACCTGATCTGGGTCGTACCAGCGTAGGAAAGCGTTCACAACACACGTTGTGCTGAGCGGCCCCGGATCACTTGATGGAATCTGTCATGGCTAATCCGCTTCTACCTTCCGATCTTTGGGCTGACGTGCTCGCGGTGCGCGTCCAACGCCCGCTGGTGCACAGCATCACCAACCTGGTGGTGATGAACTTCAATGCCAATGTGCTGCTGGCCATGGGCGCGTCGCCGGTGATGGCGCACGCCCATGAAGAGGTGACCGACATGGCCGCCATTGCCCAGGCCCTGGTGCTCAACATTGGCACGCTGGAGCCCTACTGGATCAAGAGCATGTGCCAGGCGCTGGACGTGGCCACGGCGCGCGGCATTCCCACGGTACTTGACCCCGTGGGGGCGGGTGCCACCCGCTACAGAAACGAAAGCATTCAGGCCCTCATGCGCCAGGCCATGCCGACGGTCATTCGCGGCAACGCCTCGGAAATCATGAGTGTGGCGGGTTTGGCCACCCAAACCCGCGGTGTGGACAGCAGCGCCGCGGTGGCCGATGCGCTGCAGGCCGCGCGCAATCTGGCCGCCCGCAGTGGCGGTGTGGTGTGTGTGAGCGGCCCGGTGGACCAGGTGCTCGATGCCAGCGGTCGCCATGCCAGCCTGGCCAATGGCCATGAATGGATGACGCGCATCACCGGCGTGGGCTGCTCGGCCACGGCGCTGGTGGGGGCGTTTTGTGCGGCGCAGCCGGATGCCTGGCGCGCCACCGTGGCGGCCATGGCCTACCTGGGCGTGGTGGGTGAAGTGGCCGCCCAGGCGGTGCAGGCAAACGGCCAGGGCGTGGGCAGTCTGCAAGTGGCGCTGCTGGACCAACTGCAGTTGCTCGACGAGGATACCTTTACACAACGCCTCAAGCTGGTCGTCAGCCAATAATCGATGCGCAAGGCATTGACCGAGGCGTTGTGCCTCTATCTGGTCACCGACCAGGCCAGTCTGCGCGGGCGCACGCTGGCCGACGTGCTGCTGGCGGCGGTGCAGGGCGGCGTGAGCTGTGTGCAGTTGCGGGAGAAAGCGCTGGCCACGCCCGACTTCGTGGCGCTGGCGCTGGCCGTCAAGAACCTGCTGGCACCGTTTGACGTGCCCCTGGTCATCAATGACCGCATCGATGTGGCGCTGGCCTGTGGTGCGCAGGGTCTGCACCTGGGGCAGTCCGACATGCCGGTGGCGCTGGCGCGGCAACTCCTGCCACCTCACGTTTTTATTGGTCTGTCGGTAGAAAACCTGGGTGACGTAGCGCGTGCGGCCGGGCAGGCGGTGGACTACCTGGGCATCAGCCCGGTGTATGCCACCGTCACCAAAACAGACACCGCCACTCCCTGGGGGCTGGCGGGTGTGCGCCAGGTGCGGGCCTTGACCGGGCTGCCGCTGGTGGCCATTGGCGGCATTCACCAGGCTAATGCGGCAGAGGTGTTGCACGCTGGTGCCGATGGCCTGGCCGTGGTCAGCGCCATTTGTTCGGCCCCCAACCCGCAAGCAGCCGCCCAGTCATTTCAGGATATTTTCAGAGCACAGAGGTCACTATGACAATTGAACGCATTCACCAGTACCCCCGCGTCCTGTCGATTGCTGGCTCGGACAGCGGTGGCGGCGCCGGCATCCAGGCCGACCTCAAAACCTTTGCCGCTTTAGGCTGCTTTGGCATGACAGCCATCACCGCGCTGACCGCGCAAAACACCTGCGGCGTGCGCGCCATTCACCCGGTGCCGCCCGACATGCTGCGCGCGCAGATCGATGCGGTGCTGGAAGACATTGGGGCTGATGCGGTCAAGGTGGGCATGCTGCACTCGCCTGAGATTGTGCGCGCCGTGGCGCAGGCCATAGACCGGCATCGACTCACCCGCGTGGTGTTTGACCCGGTGATGGTTGCCACCAGCGGCGCCAAGCTCATCGACGACCCGGCCATTGCCGTGTTGGTGGCCGAGCTGTTTCCGCGTGCGGCGCTGATCACGCCTAATTTGGACGAAGCGGCCTTGCTGGTTGGGCGCCCGCTCACCAGCGCGCAAGACATGGCACAAGCAGCGGCCGAACTGCTAGCGCGCGGCGCCCGTGCCGTGCTGCTCAAGGGTGGGCACCTGGCCGGTGATGTGGTGATGGACCTGTTGTTGCAAGCATCAGCAGAACCGCTGTGGCTGCAGGCCCCGCGCATCAACACCGCCAACACCCACGGCACCGGCTGCACGCTGTCCAGCGCCATTGCCGCGCATTTGGCGCTGGGCGCCACGCTGACTCAAGCCGTGCAACAAGCGCGCGACTTTGTGCGCCAGGCCCTGCTGGCCGGGGCCTCGGTCAAGACGGGTCAGGGCGAAGGCCCGTTGAACCACGGTTTTGCACCACTGCCCATGCAATTGCGTGATCTGTAGGGCCGAATTCATTCGGCCGAGGGGTGTTCTGTAGGGCCAAATTCATTCGGCCAGTCGGTGCGGCGTTCGGCATGTAAACATGGCCTGCAAGCTTGTCACCTGTGCCTCGGGCGCGTCAGCGGCCACCAGCGCCCGCACCACGGCCACCGAGCCAACACCACTGGCCAGCACCTCAGGCAGTCGTGCGGCGTCAATGCCGCCAATGGCAACGGTGGGGGTGTTGCGCAGCAGCGTGGCGTACATCTTGAGTCGTGCCGGGCCTTGTGGCGGCGTGGCCATGCGCTTGAGCGTGGTCGCATAGACGGCACCCAAGGCAATGTAGCTGGGCTGGACGGCTGCGGCGCGCAGCATCTCGGCATAGCCGTGGCTGCTGACGCCCAAACGCAGGTCGGCGGCGCGAATCGGCTCCAGCTCTGCGCTCTGCAGGTCTTCTTGCCCCAGGTGCACGCCATAGGCGCCGGCCTCGATGGCCGCTTGCCAGTGGTCGTTGATGAACAGCAGGGCGCCGGTGCCTTGCACCGCCTGGACCGCAGCCTGCACCTCGCGTTTGATGGCGCCCGGGTCGTCGGACTTGAAACGTAATTGCACCGTCGGTACCCCGGCACGCGCCATGCGCCCCACCCAGGTGGCATCGGGCAGCACCGCGTACAGGCCCAATTGATGTGGGCAGGGGGCAAAGCTGTCAAAGCCACTGTCATTGGTGGCTCGTTGTAGGGTCGACTTCAGTTGTCCAAAGTCTTGCGGATCGGTGGGCCAGGCGTTGGCGTCAAAGTGGCCGCTGCGTTCACTTTGCCGTTGCCAGGCGCTGGCCACACATTGGGCATCGGCGTCAATGAAATCAAGGGCACAGCACGCGGCATAAACCGCCTGTGTCATGGTGGCGGTGAGCAACGTGGGCAGGGCGGTCAGGTCCATCGGCAACCGTTGCAGCGGATTGGCCTGCAGGGCCAGATGGCTGTGCTGGCGCACGATTTCGCGGGCCAGGGTGTCAAGTTCGCTGTTGTGTGACATTGTTGTCGTCCAGGCTGGGTTGGGGCTGTTCGTCGTGCCGTCAAGCCTGGTGCCAGAACGGCGTTCCCAGCACCGGGGTGCTGGGTTGCGCGCTGTTGTGTTCGGGCATGACGCCAGACAAAAAGGCGGCGCGACCGGCCTGCACTGCATTGGCAAAGGCGCCCGCCATACGCACCGGGTCCTGCGCCAGTGCCACGGCGGTGTTAAGCAGCACGCCGTCAAAGCCCCATTCCATCACCTGGCAGGCATGTGACGGCAAACCCAGCCCGGCATCTACCAGCATCGGCACGTCCAGGCGTTCGCGCAGGGTGCGTAGCGCATAGGGGTTGAGCGGGCCCTTGCCGGTGCCAATCGGCGCCGCCCAGGGCATGATGGCCTGGCAACCGACGTCAACCAGGCGTTGGCACAGCACCAGGTCTTCGGTGCAGTAGGGCAGCACCTGGAAGCCGTCCTTGATCAACCGGCTGGCGGCCTCGACCAGGTTCAGGGTGTCGGGCTGCAGCGTGTAGTCGTCGCCGATCAGCTCCAGCTTGAGCCAGGGCGTGCCAAAAACCTCGCGCGCCATGTGTGCCGTGGTGATAACTTCCTGCACGCTGTGGCAGCCGGCGGTGTTGGGCAGCACTGGCACGTTCATCTCGGCGAGCATGGCCCAGAAAGTGTTGGGCATTGCATCGCCTGCTTGCAGGTTTTGCCGGCGCAGCGAGGCCGTCAGCATGGCCGGCTGTGCCAGCTTGACCGCAGCTTGTAACACGCCGGGTGACGGGTAGCGCGAGGTGCCCAGCAGCAGGCGTCTGGCAAAGGTTCGGCCGTAGAGCACCAGGGCGTCGCCGGGAGTTTTTTCTGAATACATGTTCATGAGGGCAATCCTTAGCCCCCGGTTACCGGCGCAATCAGGTCGATCTGGTCTGCGTCGTGCAACAGGGTGTGGTGGTAGGCGGTATTGGGGATGAACTGCAGGTTGATGGCTGCGGCAAAAGGCGGCTTCAACTGCAACAGGGCCACGGCATCGGCCAGCGTCGCGGCGGTAGCCAGCTCAAACGTGCTGCCGTTGATCAGCACTTTGATGGGCGTTGTCATCAAGCAGGCTCCCGAACATCCGGGAGCACGGATTGCCGTGCTTCGCTCTCTTGTAGGGCGGACTTGCACCCGCCATGGTCGACTGAAGTCGACCCTACAACGTCAGGCGGGCAAGACAGCTCAAATTCATCGGCCAGCGCTGAACGCTCCCCCTGCATCAGCTGCAGCACCACGTCCAGCATGGCCGGGGCGATCAGATAGCCGTGCCGGTACAAGCCGTTGACCTGCAGGCAGCGCGCGCCCAGGCGGCGTACTGCGGGCAGGTTGTCGGGCAGGGTGGGGCGGCACTGCGCCACCAGTTCCACGATGCGTGCCTCGCCAAAGCCGCTGTCCACGGTGTAGGCGGCACTGAGCAATTCCAGCGCCGAGCGCACGCTCATGGGCGATGTGTCGTCCGATTCGATTTCTGTGGCGCCCACCAAAAAATAGCCATCCTGCTTGGGGGCAATGTAGATGGGGTAACGCGGGTGAATCAGCCGGGTGGGGCGCGACAGCGTCACGTTGGGGGCATGCAAGGTAATGATCTCGCCACGCACACCGCGCAAGCCGGGCCACTGCGGCTGCGCACCCAGGCCGCGGCAGTCAAGCACCCAGTCAGGCTGGCCGCTCTGGCCTGGGGCAAAGTCGCCCGGGCTGCGCGATGTGTTCCAGTGCAGGGTAACCTGCAAGCGCTGCAATTGCGCCAGCAGCGCGTCCATGAGCTGGTGGTTGTCCAACTGGCCTTCGCCCGGCAGGTACAGGCCTTGTGCAAAATGTGCGCCCATGCCGGGTTCCAACTGGTTCAGCCCTGCAGCATCCAGTGTTTTTTGAGGTGGCAGGCTGGGCAATCGCTTTGCGGTGGCGGCCAGCAACTGACCAAAGCGCTGTGCCTCAGCTGCGTCCTGACGGTGCCAGACCACCAGTGTGCCTTGCTGCTGGAAAAACACGGGGGCATCGAGTTCAGCGATCAGCGCTGGCCAGCGTGTCAGGCCATATTGCCCCATGCGCACCACCGTGTCTTCGGCGACCGCCGACTCGGCCAGCGGCGCCAGCATGGCAGCAGCCGCAAACGCAGCGGCGCGGCGTGAATCGGCCGCGGCTGCGTCATAAACGTTCAACGTGTGGCCAGCGCGCGCCAACGCGCAAGCCAGCAGGCGGCCCATCAGGCCGGCGCCCAAAATGACGATATTCATGCTTTGCTCCCGGCCAGTGTCAGGGGGCTGGCCGGGCGGGTCAGCCAGGCCAGCACAAAGGTGGCCGCCAGTGTGGGTAATGCCGCGCCCCATTGCGGCGCCCATTGCGCCAACGCGTGGTAGCAGCCAATGCCGCCAAGCCACAGCAGCGCCGCTGACCGGTCAACGGGTTTGCCGTGGCTGACCATGGCCCCGCCAGACAGGGCCAGGCGTCCCAGAATCACCCCATAGAGCGGAACAAATACCGAGCTCAGCATCAGCAAAAACGGCTCCAGGCTGTGCATCGGCAGCACCAGCGCCAGGCCGGTACACAGCACTGCCAGGGCCACTCCCCATTGGCGCACGCTCCAGGTTGGCTTGATGCTGTGGCCCGACACCGCGCCCGAGTACACGTCACCAAAAGCGTTGTCCACCTCGTCGACCAGAATCAGCGTCAGGGCCAGCAGGCCGCCCTGAGCCAGCAGCAGGGCGCTGACGAGGTCGGTGCCCGGTGCCGCCACCGTGACCACCATCACGCCCAGTCCATAACACCAGATATTGGCCAGCGCATAACCAAGCCAGGTGCCGCGCAGTGCGCTTTTGTCGGATGTGCCATAACGCGCATAGTCGGCCACCAAGGGCAGCCACGACACCGGCATGGCGATGACCAGGTCCATGGCCGACAGCATGCCCATGCTGCCGTCGCCCGGGCGTGCCCAAAATGTATCCAGCCCCAGCGCCTGCACCTGGCCGCCAAATTGCCAGGTCAGCCACAGCAGCGAGGCAATCACCAGCGGCAGTGCCACCCGGCTGACAATTTTGCGCACCAGTTGTGTCATGGGGCGCGATAACAACAACACCAGCACACCACCCCACAACAGCGTGGTCAATACCCGGCCCCAGGCGCTGTCAAGCCCCAGTCCAAACGATTGCTGACCAATGGCGGCGGTGCCGTCGCGCATGATGACCAGCTCAAAGGTGGTCCAGCCAATCAGTTGCGCCATGTTCAGCAGTACCGGCAGGCGCGCAAAGGCGCTGCCATAGGTGGCGTGCATCAGCGCCGCGCTCGACAAGCCGGTCTGGCAGCCCAGCCGCGCGGTCCAGGCCAGCAGGCCGGCGCCAATCAAGGAACCCAGCACAATGGCGATGGCTGCATCGCGGCTGCCCACGGCCGGCACCAGGTAGGCGCCGACCTGCATCACCAGCAGACCCACACCCAGGCTGAACCACAGCGAGGCGTGGTTGTGCCAGTTGAAGACCCGCTCTGGCGCGGGCACGGGTGACAATGCCGTGTTCGTCAGAGGGGCTTGGGTTGAATCAGAAAAATGTGTGTTTGCCATCTGTTTGCTCCATGCAAAAAGTTGGCAGGTCGGCGGTCGAAAGGGGTGGACAACCTCGCCAGAGAAGACGGCGAGCACCGGTTTTTAACCTGCTTCCCTGCGCGAGGATTACCTCAATCAGGTTCAAAGGGACTTTCTCAGTCGTCCTGCCAGCAAACCCGGCAGCACAACACCCCTAGCGAATGCGCTTTTTTTAACGCAGCGCGGATTCTATAGCGACGCGTGGGTAAGTCACGGCAGCAATGACCTTGATGGCAACGTTTCAAGCCTCAAAACCTTACACTCAGCGCCTTCTCCCTGACCCCTGAGTGCCCATGAACGCCCCTGTCGACGTCTCCTTTTTTCCGCGTGCCGCCAAGCCGTTGTCCAGCTACCGCAAGTTCTGGGCGGCCCGTTTTGGCACGGCGCCGTTTTTGCCGATGAGCCGCGCCGAGATGGAGCAACTGGGCTGGGACAGCTGCGACGTGGTGCTGGTCACCGGCGACGCCTATGTGGATCACCCCAGCTTTGGCATGGCCGTGATTGGCCGCATGTTGGAGGCGCAGGGCTTTCGCGTCGGCATCATCGCGCAGCCCGACTGGCAGAGCGCCGAGCCCTTCAAGGCACTGGGCAAACCCAATTTGTTCTGGGGCGTGACGGCGGGCAACATGGACAGCATGATCAACCGCTACACCGCTGACCGCAAGATCCGCACCGACGACGCCTATACCCCCGGCGACATCGGCGGCAAGCGGCCCGACCGCGCGGCCATTGTCTACAGCCAGCGCTGCCGCGAAGCCTTCAAGGACGTGCCGATCATTCTGGGCGGCATTGAAGGCAGCCTGCGCCGCATCGCCCACTACGACTACTGGAGTGACAAGGTGCGCCGTAGCATTGTGGTCGATGCCAAGTGCGACCTGCTGCTGTACGGCAACGCCGAACGCGCCATCGTTGAGATTGCCCACCGCCTGAGTCGGCGTGAGCCGGTGGAACACATCACCGATGTACGCGGCACCGCCTTTGTGCGCCGCACCGACGACGATACCCGCCTGGGCTGGTTCGAGATCGATTCCACCGACGTCGACGTGCCGGGTTTGGTGGCGTCGCATATCAATCCTTACCAGACCACCAGCGAACAGGCGGCCGGGCAGGGTGAATCTTGTAGGGCGGACTTTAGTCCGCCATGGTCGACTGAAGTCGACCCTACAAACGACCCTACTGGGGTCAATATCCGGCCGCTCACCTTCATGCCCAACCCGGCACTGGCCCAGCGTACCGGCAAGCTGACTTTACCCCCACGCGACCGCACGGTCATCCGGCTGCCCAGCTACGAGCAGGTCAGGTCGGACCCGGTGCTCTACGCGCACGCCAACCGCGTGCTGCACCTGGAGACCAATCCAGGCAACGCCCGCGCGCTGGTACAGGCGCACGGGGAGGGCGCTACTGCGCGCGACGTCTGGATCACGCCGCCACCGATTCCGCTCACCACCGCCGAGATGGACCAGGTCTTTGGCCTGCCCTATGCGCGCAGCCCGCACCCGAGTTATGCCGATGAAAACGGCAGCCATGACCACGCCACCAAGATACCGGCCTGGGAAATGATCCGCTTTTCCATCAATATCATGCGCGGCTGTTTTGGCGGTTGCACCTTTTGCTCGATCACCGAGCACGAGGGCCGCATCATCCAAAGCCGATCAGAAGAGTCGGTCATCAAGGAAATCGAGGACATCCGCGACAAAGTCAAGGGTTTCACCGGCACCATTTCAGACCTCGGCGGCCCCACCGCCAATATGTACCGACTGGGCTGCAATAGCCCCGAGATCGAAGCCGCCTGCCGCAAGCCCAGTTGCGTCTTTCCGGGCATTTGTCAAAACCTGGGCACCGACCACCAGCCGCTCATCAATATCTACCGTCGTGGCCGCGCCCTGAAGGGCGTCAAGAAGATTTTGATTGGCTCGGGCGTGCGTTACGACCTGGCGGTGCAAAGCCCCGAATACGTCAAGGAACTGGTGCAGCATCACGTCGGCGGCTACCTCAAGATTGCGCCCGAACACACCGAACAAGGTCCCTTGTCCAAGATGATGAAGCCCGGCATGGGTACCTATGAAAAGTTCAAAACCCTGTTTGACAAGTACACCGCAGAGGCCGGTAAAAAACAGTTTTTGATCCCGTACTTTATCGCCGCCCACCCCGGCACCAGCGACGAAGACATGATGAACCTGGCGATCTGGCTCAAGAAAAACGGCTTCCGCGCCGACCAGGTGCAAACCTTCTACCCCAGCCCCATGGCCACCGCCACCGCCATGTACCACACCGACCTGAATCCGCTCAAGGGTATCCACCGCGATGATCGGGCCGAGCGTGTTGACGTGGTGCGCGGCGAAAGACGCCGCCGTCTGCACAAGGCCTTCTTGCGTTACCACGACCCCAACAACTGGCCACTGTTGCGCGACGCGCTCAAGGCCATGGGCCGGGCCGACCTGATTGGCAACGGCAAGCACCATTTGATTCCGACGTTTCAGCCCATGACGGACGGCAGCTACACCAGCGCAAGGCGTAAAAACTCAAGCACTGCAACCGTCAAGTCGCCCAAACCCGGCCAGTTGCTGACCCAACACACCGGCCTGCCGCCGCGCGTCACAGGCAATCGCTGAACCTTGTAGGAGGCCCGCCCCGGGCCGATGGTTGCCTGTCAACTCGCTTCGGCAAGCTGCAAGCGGATGTTGGCACACAGGCCGCCACTGCTGGCATTGCCGAGCTCCAGCGTGCCACCCATGCGCGAGACAATTTTTTGCACAATCGCCAGCCCCAGTCCGGTGCCGTTGGCTGCCGTGCGTGCCGCTTCGCCCCGAAAAAAAGGGGTGGTCAACTGCTTGAGTTGGTCTTCGGGCACCCCCGGGCCATGGTCGCGCACGCGCAGCAGTAGGGTGTTGTCCATCCGGCGCGCCGAAATCTCCACCCGTGCGATGCCGGTATTGGCCGACTGGCCGTAACGGGCCGCGTTCTCGATCAGGTTGGTGATCACGCGCTGCAACTCCACCGGATCGACGAGCACCATCAGTTTGGGCTCAATGGCTACTTTGAGTTCGAGTTCGGGACGTTTGCGCAGTGTGCTCAGACAAAGCTCAATGATGGGTGCCAGTGCCAGCGGGCTCAGATTGATCTGACCAGGCCGGGCGTAATCGAGAAATTTGTTGATGATGGCATCGAGTTGCGCAATGTCATTGGCCATGTTTTCACGGGCTTCCACATCATTGACGCTGAGCTCGGTTTCCAGCCTCAGCCGGGCCAGGGGCGTGCGCAAGTCGTGCGAGATGCCGGCCAGCATCACCGCCCGGTCTTCTTCAATTTTGGCCAGTTTTTGTGTCATGCGGTTAAAGCCGATGTTGACTGCTCGAATCTCGCTGGTTGTCACGGTTTCGTCGAGCCGGCTGGCCTCAAAGTCGCCCTCGCGCACCTGCCTGGCCGCAAAAGAAAGGTCTTTCAGGGGGCGGTTGATCAGCCGCGCCATCAACGCAGCACCGAACAAAGACAAGGTCGCTGCCGTGCTGAGCCAGATCAGCCAGGTCTTGGCCGCGGGTTGGTCAAAACGGGAACGGTCCGTTTGCAGCCAGAAATGGTCCCGGTTGATGTCAAAACCGATCCACAAGCCCGGCACCCCATTGACTTGTTCGGCGATCAGCGTGGTGGGTCCCAGGCGCGCTTTCAGTTCGTCGGTCATGTAGCGGTTGATCTCATCATTTTTCAGGGTTTGAACCACGTCATTGGGTTCGCGCGGCATGATCACCACATGCTCCTGGTCTTTCATGGTTTTGAACAACGAGACCTGGGTGATGCTGTCGGTGTGCATCACCGCCGCACGGCTCAGATTGACCAGCGAAGCAATTTGTCGCGCGGTTTGAATGGCGCGTGGTTCGGATTCAAGCTCGCGCAGGGTTTGGGTCCAGGCTATCACACTGCCCAGTAGCAGCAGCGCCAGCAGAACAAATGTGCGCCAGAACAGACTCAGCCCGGGTTTAGTCGCCATCAGGTACAAAAACGTAGCCAATGCCCCATACCGTCTGGATGTAACGCGGTAAGGTGGCATCCACCTCAATGAGTTTGCGCAGGCGCGACACCTGGACGTCCAGGCTGCGATCAAAGGGCTCAAAGTCGCGCCCACGCGCCAATTGCGCCAATTTTTCACGCGACAGGGGTTGGCGCGGGTGTCGAACCAATGCCTTGAGCATGGCAAATTCACCGGTGGTCAGGGGAATTTCTTCCTGGTCTTTGTGCAGCATGCGGGCCCCCAGGTCAAACCTGAAAGTTCCAAAGTGAATGGTTTCATTGTCGGCCGAAGGTGATCCCGGCGCTTCCACGGGTGGCCTGCGGCGCAGCACGGCATGAATGCGGGCCAGCAATTCGCGCGGATTAAAGGGTTTGCTCAGGTAGTCGTCGGCGCCCACCTCAAGCCCCACAATGCGATCAATGTCCTCCCCTTTGGCCGTGAGCATGATGATGGGCGTGCGGTCGTTGTTGCCCCGCAGTCGCCGGCAAATCGACAAACCGTCTTCGCCCGGCATCATGAGGTCAAGCACGATCAGATCAACCGGTTCGCGCAACAGCACGCGGGTGAGTGCTTTGCCATCTTCGGCCTGCAAGACCTCAAAACCTTCTTGCGTCAGGTAGCGGCGCAACAGGTCGCGGATACGCGCGTCGTCGTCAACCACCAAAATTTTGTCAACATGGTCAGCATTTGCGGACATACTTCGCTCCAGGACAATTTGTAACAAGCGTGATTTTGCGTGTTTAGATTTGGTTTTTTACAGTTTTTTGATTTGTATTGACATGCTGTTACAAATTTATTCACCCATGATGGTCACTTACCCACCAGGATTTAAAGATGAAAAACAGTATCAATGGGCTTGCCCTTGGCGTTTTGCTGATGGCAAGCCCGACTGCCTTTTCGCAAAACCTTGCACCAAGCCTGCCAACACAACGCGTGAGCCTGTCGTCCAGTGCCACGGTCCAGGTGCCGCAAGACGAGCTGACCCTGACCCTGAGTACCCAGCGTGAGGGTGGCGATGCGCAGGACGTACAAAACCAGCTCAAGTTAGCGCTGGATGCCGCTCTGACCCTGGCCAGGCGCCAGGCGCAAAGCCCCTTGATGAGCGTCAGCACCGGGCGTTTTGGGCTGTCGCCTCGGCACGACCGCAACGGCAAACTGGTGGGCTGGCAGGGCTCGGCCGAGCTGGTGTTGCAGGGCAATGATTTTGTTCGCATCAGCCAGACCGCCGCGCAACTGCAAACCCTGAGCGTGGCCAGTGTTGTCTTTGGCCTGAGTGCGTCGCAGCGTCAGGGCGCGCAGTCGAAAGCCCAAAGCCAGGCGATCGAACAGTTTCAAAAAAGTGCCTCCGAGATTGCCAAAAGTTTCGGCTTTGCTGGCTACACGCTGGGCGACATTCAGGTCGACGCCAATCAGGCGGGCCCGGTGCGGCCCTACATGATGGCGGCCAGTGTCCGGTCGGTGGCAGAAGAGGCGCCAGTGCCGCTAGAAGCTGGTTTAAGCCATGTCAGTGTCAATGTGTCGGGTTCGGTGCTGTTGAAATAAACTGGGGTCCCAAGCGCTGTCGTCACTGACGCTCGGTAACACATTCCTGACAAAAAACGGCTGCCGGATCGGCATTTAACCGTTCTGGTTCCATACCGCCCCGGCAAGCGCAGCACAGGCCATAACTGCCCGCCTCACATCGGTCAAGTGCGGCTGTTAATTTGCGCTGGCGCAGCGCGAGCCGATCCAGCACGCCTTGGGCAAGGGCTTGCTGCTGAAGGGCTGCGTTGCGCGACACCCTGCCCATACTCGACTGGTCCAGCTCGACCGGCGCGGCAGATTGTCTGGCCTGCTGGATGGCCTCGATGGTTTTGCTGAGCTCCACCTGTAGCCGTTCACGCAGCGGTTCCAGATCAATGGCTATCAGCATGGCTCTCGGTCAACGTAACAACAAGGTAGGAATGGTCGACGAGCGCAGCAGATCGGTGGTCTTGCTGCCGAACAACAGACTGCGCAGCGGGGAGTGGCTGAAAGCGCCCATGACGAGCATGTCGATGGATTGCTCTTTTACCGTTCTGGCGATGACGCGTTCTGCGTCACCGGGGGTCAGCAAGGCCGTGACTTCGAAGCCGGCGGTTTCTAGCGTGGTCCGGGCCCATTCAAGCTGCTTGGGTGCATCCTGGCTTTCATTTCCTGACATCAGCAGCGTGATGGGCAGACCCCGGAACAAAGGGCTGGCAGCCACCATCGCGACGCCGCGCCGGGTGACGATGCTGCCGTCGAAGGCAATCATCACGCGCTGCGGCGTTTTGAATCCTGCGGTCACAGTCAGGATCGGTTTGTGCAGGGTGCGCACGACCCGTTCCACATTTCGGCCCAGGTCACGCTGCGTGCTTTCTGCCGCTTCGCCCCGGCGTCCGAGCACCAGCAGGCGTACGCCTTGTTCCTGTTCGGCCAGGGTGGCTTCCAGCTCGCCGTGACGCTGGCGTACATCAACCAGCGCAGCACCGGCGGCAATGGCCCGTTCACGCAGTCGGTTGAGGAAAATGCGCCCCTGTTCCCGCGCGCTTTTGGTGCGTGCTTCGTCCTCGGCCGAGAGCTTGGTCAGCAGGTTTTCCTGAGCGTCAAAGCCGATGGCACCACTGTGGTCTGCACCTGAACCTTGCTCTGGATGGCGGTCGATGACGTGCAGGAACTCCAGCGGTGCGTCCATGAGGCGTGCGGCCCATGCTGCATAGTCGGCCACGTAATCGGCAAAGTGGGATTGATCCACACACGCTAGCACTTTGTTTTCGTAAATCATGGTCATGGCTCCTGTCAGTGGCCCATCAGCATGTCTTCGGCGCCGTCTTTGTCATGGACGGCGAATTTGTCCACCATGGTGGTGCTGGCTTCGTTGAGTCCGATGACTTCGACCTCGGTAGCCTCACGCCGGAACTTGATGACGACCTTGTCCAGCGCGCTGACGGCGGTGATGTCCCAAAAATGGGCACGGCTCACGTCAATGCGCACCCGCTCGATGACCTCCTTGTAGTCGAAGGCGTTGGTGAAACGCTCCGCCGAGGCAAAAAACACCTGACCCGTGACGGTGTAGGTGCGCAAGCGACCCTCGGCTTCGGTGCGCGAGACGACGCGCAAAATCTGCCCCACCTTGTGCGCAAAGAAGAAGCCCGACAACAAGACGCCGACCAGCACCCCTTTGGCCAGGTCGTGGGTGCCAACCGTCACCGCTACCGTGGCGATCATGACCACGCTGGAGCTCATGGGATGCGCGCGCAGATTACGGATCGAGGCCCAGTTAAAGGTTCCGATCGACACCATGATCATCACGGCAACCAGCGCAGCCATCGGAATGCGCGACACCCAGTCGCCAATGAACACCACCATCAGCAGCAAAAACACGCCAGCAGCCAGCGTGGACAGGCGACCCCGGCCACCGGATTTCACATTGATGACCGACTGGCCGATCATGGCGCAACCGGCCATGCCACCCAGAAAGCCGGAGGCAATGTTGGCCACTCCTTGACCAACGCACTCCCGGTTCTTGTTGCTGTTGGAGTCCGTGAGGTCATCCACGATGGACGCTGTCATCATCGATTCCAACAGGCCAACAACCGCCAAGGTGGCCGATACCGGGAAAATGATCTTGAGTGTCTCAAGGTTCAGTGGCACCTCGGGCAGCAAAAACACCGGCAGGCTGTCGGGCAATTGCCCCATGTCGCCAACAGTACGGATATCGATGCCAAAAAGAATAGCAACCGCCGTCAAGACGACGATCGCCACCAACGGTGATGGTATCGATTTGGTCACATAAGGAAAAAGGTAGATGATGCCAAGTCCCGCTGCGGTCATGGCATACACATGCCACGTCACATGGGTCAGCTCGGGCAACTGCGCGACGAAGATCAGGATGGACAGGGCATTGACGAAGCCGGTAATGACCGAGCGCGAGACAAAGCGCATCAGTGCGCCGAGTTTGAGCACACCCGCGCTGATCTGGAGCACACCGGTCAGCACCGTGGCGGCCAACAGGTATTGCAAGCCATGCTCTTTGACCAGCATGACCATCACCAAGGCCATTGCACCGGTGGCCGCAGACACCATGCCGGGGCGGCCACCCGTCAATGCAATCACGGCAGCGATACAGAAAGAAGCGTAGAGACCGACCTTCGGATCAACGCCAGCGATGATCGAGAAGGCAATGGCCTCGGGGATCAGTGCCAGCGCGACGACCATACCCGCCAATAAGTCGTTTCGGACATTGGAAAGCCAGTCCTGGCGTAAGGATTTCATCATTCGTTTAATTCGTTAAGGTGCCGACCAGTGGTGGCTTTGGGGCGGATGCAAGTTTGTCTAACTTGCCAGCGGAATCAAGAAGGATCCCGGTGTGATTCAGGATCAACAAGTCGAGGCGAACCTGACGTACAGCCTTGCGCGAGCGTGATTTCCACTTGAAGTTGGCTCGCAGCGGGAAAAGAGGCTTACAAGGGTAGAAACTCCAATTGTGATTTGAACTATTTCAACTGCAATGAGTTTAGCCGATCCTTTGAGGCTGGCGAGCCCCACTGGGAGCAACCCGAATGGCGAGCCAGAAGCCACGCTTATTTTGTTGGTCGGTGTTGGGGTTTACACGCGTAGTCTTTGCCATAAGGCTTGACTAATATATTGGCTCTTACTTAATTGACTGGAGACCAACCCATGAATCGCAGAACCCTGTTTGTCGCCCTCGCCATCACTGGCGGATCCTTGTTGGCTACTGGCTGTGCCAGTACGCCGCCAGCGCCCAAGCCCCGGATCGTGATGCAGGTCAGTGATGGCGACGCCGCCAAGTGGAACCTGGCCCTGAACGTTGCCGGCAACGCCCAAAAAGAGCTGGGTGCCGACAAGGTGCAGGTTGAATTGGTGGCTTTTGGCCCAGGTATTGGCATGCTCAAGTTTGATGCCGTCACGGCCAATCGGGTCAATGACGCGATCAAATCAGGCGTCAAGGTGGTGGCTTGCGAAAACACCATGAGCGCCCAAAAACTCGTCAAGGCCGACATGAACCAGGCCATTGGCTATGTGCCTGCCGGTGTCATCCAGATCATGAACCGGCAGAACGAGGGCTGGGCTTACGTTCGGCCCTGATTTATTGCGCGGCCCAGCCGCCGTCCATGTTCCAAGCCACGCCACGCACGTTGTTGCCGGCGGGTGAGCAGAAAAACACCGCCAGCGCGCCCAGCTCTTCGGGGGTGGTGAATTGCATGGAGGGCTCTTTTTCACCCAGTAGCAATTTTTTGGCGTCGTCATTGGATAAACCCAGCGCTGCGGCCTTGGCATCCACCTGTTTTTGCACCAGTGGCGTCAGTACCCATCCCGGGCAGATGGCGTTGCAGGTCACGCCGCTGGTGGCGTTTTCCAGTGCGGTGACCTTGGTCAGGCCGACCACCCCATGTTTGGCCGCGACATAGGCCGATTTTTCAGCAGAGGCGACCAGTCCGTGCACCGACGCCACGTTGATGATGCGGCCCCAGCCCGCCGCCTGCATGGCCGGCAGTGCCAGCCGGGTGGCATGAAAAGCGCTGCTCATGTTGATGGCAATGATGGCGTCCCAGCGCTCGGGTGGGAAGTTCTCGACCCGCGCCACATGCTGGATACCGGCGTTGTTCACCAAAATGTCGACCCGGCCAAATTGCTCGGCAGCGTAAGCCATCATGGCGGCTATCTCAATGGGTTGGCTCATGTCGGCGCCGTGGTAGATCACCTGCACGCCCAGTGCTGCCACTTCGGCCTGGGCGCCCGCCACATCGCCGAAACCGTTCATGACAATGTTGGCGCCCTGGGCGGCCAGGGCCTTGGCAACGCCCAGGCCAATGCCGCTGGTGGAGCCGGTGACAAGCGCTGTTTTACCTTTGAGCATGGTGAATTCTTTCAAAAAAATAAATGATTAGGTCGGGCCCGAATAAGATGGGACCCAGTTTGAATTAGGATGCTGCCATGTGCCTGACGGATACCAAGGGCATATGCCACACGTTCATTATCCAGCTTCCCTTTTGATTACCCATTTCGCCATGTCAGAACCCACCCTTGAATTTGTCACTTGCCCCGATGCCCAGGGCAGCCACCGTATGGCTTACTGGCAATGGGGTCAGCCTGACAGCGGCCATGTGGTGGTGTGTGTGCACGGCCTGACGCGCCAGGGGCGCGACTTCGACGTGCTGGCACAAGCCCTGTGCGCACATGCCGCCAGCACTGGCCACAGTTTGCGAGTCGTCTGCCCGGACGTGGTCGGGCGTGGCAAGAGCGACTGGCTCAAAGACCCCCAGGGCTACCAGATTCCTTACTACGCCGCCGACATGCTGGCGCTGTTGCAACAGCTGCAGCCCAGCACGCTCGACTGGCTCGGCACCAGCATGGGTGGCCTGATCGGCATGGTGGTCGCGGGCCTGACTGACGCCCCCACCTTTGTCAAGGTGCGCCGTCTGGTGCTCAACGACGTCGGCCCGACCCTTGAGTGGCAGGCTCTGCAGCGCATCGGCCTGTACCTGGGTAACACAGGTGCCTTTGCCACAGAACAGCAGGCGGCAGACGCGCTGTGGACCGTCTCCCGTAGCTTCGGCCCGCACACCCCGGCCGAGTGGCTGGCGCTGTGCCGTCCCATGCTGAAAGCCCTGGGCGACGGCAGTGGCCGCCTCACGCTGCACTATGACCCGGCGCTGGCCGGCCCCTTTGCCGCCGCTACCCCCGAATCCACCGCCCAGGGTGAGGCCCTGCTGTGGCAGGCCTACGACCACATCTCCGCCCAGACCTTGCTGATTCGCGGTGCTGACTCTGATTTGTTGTCGCGCCAGACCGCAAGAGCCATGACCCAGCGCGGTCCGAAGGCCCGCTTGCTCGAATTTGCCAATGTCGGCCATGCGCCCACCTTCATTGCCGACGACCAGGTCCAGGCCGTGGTGTCGTTTTTGTTGGATTGACACCGGGCAGTCCGATGAAAAGCCAAGTGTCAACCAACACTGACCCGCTCTCGGTCACCAAGCTGGTGTTACCGGTGGTAGCCGCCACCGCCGACAGCTTGCCGGAACAGGCCCATGCACTGGCGCGCGCGCGCGCTTTTGCCGAGCCCTTGCTGGCCACCGAATTGCTCGACACCGGTGAAAACATTCTGGCCCACGCCGACGCTGTGGCCGCTATCTTGCGCAGCATTGGCGGCTCCGAAGCCATGCAGGCCGCCAGCTACCTGGTCTATGCCTGTGACCACCTGAACCGGCCGCAAGAGGTAATTGCCAAGGCCTTTGGCGACAATTTTGCTGCGCTCGCCATGGAAACCACCAAGCTGGTGCGGGTGCAGCGCCAAGCCCGGCTGGTGCGCGCACGTGGCCACGCCATCGGTTTGCAGCCTGCTGCCATGCAGACCGAAAACGTGCGCAAGATGCTGCTGGCTTTTTCGCGCGACCTGCGTGTGGTCATGCTGCGCCTGGCCTCGCGCTTGCAAACTCTGCGCTTTTTTGCCGCCATCAAATTGCCGGTGCCCGAAGGCATCGCGGCTGAGGCCCTGCAGGTTTTTGCGCCGCTGGCGAACCGCCTGGGCATTTGGGAAATCAAGTGGGAAATGGAAGACCTGGCGTTTCGTTTCCAGGAACCCGACACCTACCGCCAGGTGGCCTGCTGGCTCGACGAAAAACGGGCGGAGCGCGAGGCCAATGTCGAGCGCCTGCGCGCCACGCTGCAGTCCGACCTGAACGCCAACGGCATCAGCGCCAAGGTCTCTGGTCGGCCCAAACATATTTACAGCATCGTCAAGAAAATGCGTGGCAAGGCGCTTGACTTTGAGCACATCTACGACGTGCGTGCGCTGCGCATTCTGGTGGCCAGCGTGCCCGAGTGCTACGCCGCCCTGAGCTGGGTGCACAGCCATTTCACACCCATTGCGGAAGAATTCGACGACTACATTGCCAAACCCAAGGTCAACGGCTACCAGTCGCTGCACACGGTGGTGCGCGACGGCGGCGGCCAGGTCTGCGAGATCCAGATCCGCACCCAGGCCATGCACGACCATGCCGAAAACGGCGTTGCCGCCCACTGGGCCTACAAGGAAGCCGGCGCCAAAGGCTACGCCGGCGTCTCGGCCAGCGGCGCCTACGATGCCAAAATTGCCGTGCTGCGCCAATTGCTGGAATGGGAGCGCGACCTCTCGGGCACCCAGGCCCAGGGCGTGTTCGACGATCTCATCTACGTGCTGACGCCCGAGGCCGCCATTGTCGAGTTGCCGCAGGGCGCCACGGCGGTCGACTTTGCCTACAGCGTGCATACCAGCCTGGGCCACCGCTGCCGGGGTGCGCGTGTTGATGGTGTCATGGTGCCGCTCAACACGCCACTTAAAAACGGCCAAACCGTGGAGGTCATCACGGCCAAAGAGGGCGGCCCCTCGCGCGACTGGCTCAACCCCGAGCAGGGCTACCTGGTCAGCCACCGCGCGCGCACCAAAGTGCGGGCCTGGTTTAACGCGCTGGCCATGGCTGAAACCATCTCCAAAGGCCGTGAAGCGGTGGAAAAACTGCTGCAGCGCGAGGGCAAGACCGCCCTCAAACTTGATGAGCTGGCTTTCCAGCTCGGCTTCACTTCGGCTGACGCCTTGTTTGAGGTGGTGGGCAAGGAAGAATTTTCGCTGCGCGCCATCGAGCAGTTGCTGCGCCCCGATGAGCCCAGCCAGCATGACCTGGAGGCGCCGCTCATCCGCAAGCCTCGGAGTGACAAAAACCCGAGCAAAGGCGGTTTGTTGGTGGTGGGTGTGGACTCGCTCATGACCCAAATGGCCAAATGCTGCAAACCGGCGCCACCCGACGCCATCTGCGGCTTTGTCACCCGGGGCAAAGGCGTGAGTGTGCACCGCACGGACTGCCCCAATCTGAAGGAAATGGTCGCAAAAAATGGCGAGCGCCTGATTGACGTCGAATGGGGTTTGAATCAGGCTGCCGGTGGTTCGGTGTTCCCGGTTGACGTGGCGGTGCAGGCGCAAGACCGCCAGGGCTTGTTGCGCGATATCTCCGAGGTCTTTACCAAGGAAAAAATGAACGTGATCGGCGTCCAGACCCAGTCCATCAAAGGGGTCGCCTGGATGACCTTTACCGTTGAAGTGGCCGACTCCGGGCGCCTGCACAAGGTGCTGGGTCTGGTTGCCGAACTGTCCGGCGTGCGCTCGGCCAGGCGCCGGTAAATTAATTGGGGTCAGAACCCAATTAATTCTCGGAGGCCTTGTGTTTGTGGTGGGCCATGTGGGCTAAGGATGAAGAAAAGCGTAATCCGGGAATCACACGGTTGAGCTCACGATTGAACTTTCGCCAGCTCGGCCACCGCTTCGCGCACGGCGGCTTTGTCACCGGCACCGGCAAATTTGCTGTATTTGCCAAGAATGGCAACCATCTGGCCGTAAATGCGTGGGTTGGCGGCCATACATTCCTTTTGCTCCAAAAAGTTGGCATCGCCCGAGAAATTGCCGACCAAACCACCGGCTTCAGTGATCAGCAGCGAGCCCGCGGCCACATCCCACGGTTGCAGGCCCAGTTCAAAAAAGCCATCGGTGAAACCAGCAGCCACATAGGCCAGGTCAAGCGCAGCAGCGCCCGGACGGCGCAGGCCAGCGGTGCGCTGCATCATGTCGCCCATCAGGCGAAGGTAGGTGTTGATGTCGTCCTCCTGGCGGTAAGGGAAACCGGTGGAGAGCAGGCATTCCTGCAGCCGGGTGCGCTTGGCGACACGAAGGCGGCGGTTGTTGAGGTAGGCGCCGCGGCCCTTGGTGGCGGTAAACAGGTCATTGCGGCTGGGGTCGTAAATGACCGCCTGTTCAACCTTGCCCTTGACGGCCAGCGCAATGCTGACGCAGTAAACCGGTAAGCCGTGGATGAAGTTGGTGGTGCCGTCCAAAGGGTCGATGATCCAGACAAATTCGGAGTCTTGTGCACCGTGCACACGGCCTGATTCTTCGGCCCAGATGGCGTGGCCGGGGTAAGCGCCCAACAGGGTTTCGATGATGATTTCTTCAGACGCCTGGTCTACCTCGGTGACAAAGTCATTGACCTGCTTTTGGGAAACGCGGACCGACTCGACGTCGAGGGCGGCGCGGTTGATGATGGCGCCGGCTGCGCGTGCGGCTTTGACAGCCACATTGACCATGGGGTGCAGGTTTGAAATTGACATATAAGTTGTGTAAGACGGACTGAGTCTGTGTGAGTGATGAGCGGCTGGTCTGCCCGGCGATGCGGGCAGCGACAATAGGGCTATTTTAACGGCTCCTGTTTAGGCTCCCCAATGCAGACGCGATTTATCCTGATCCATACCAGCCACGCCGGCAATGTTGGTGCAGCTGCACGCGCCATGAAAACCATGGGTTTTGACGACCTGGTGCTGGTGGCACCGCGCTGGGCCAATGTGCTCAATCGCGAAGAAACCATCCAGCGCGCCAGTGGCGCCCTGGATGTGCTTAAAAATGCCCGTATTGTGGCCACGCTCGACGAAGCGCTGATTGGGATGACGCATCTGTGCGCCACCGCCATGACGCCGCGCGACTTTGGCCCACCCACAGTGGCACCGCGTGCGCACTTTGATGCCCTGCTGAAAGCACCCGATGTCAGCCAGACCGGTGTGGCCTTTTTGTTTGGCTCCGAGCGTTTTGGCATGGCCAACGAGGACGTTTACCGCTGCCATGCCTGTCTGAGCATTCCCAGCAACCCCAAGTTTGGCTCGCTTAATTTGGCGGCGGCGCTGCAGGTGATTGCTTATGACTGGCGTGAAGCGCTGGCGGGCTACCCAGTGCAGGCCGCCACCACCGAGCCGGTGCTGGCCGACGCCGCGCAGGTGGCCGGCATGTTGGCGCACTTGGAGCAGGGGCTTACAAGCATTGGTTTCCTTGACCCGCAGTCGCCCAAAAAACTCATGCCGCGTCTGAACCAGCTGTTTAACCGCGCCGCCGTCACGCAGGAAGAAATTCACATCCTGCGCGGCATCGCCAAGATGATGATGAAGCCGCAGTGATGGGACTTACCAATGCGTTGATTGTGATCAAAATGCTTACATTGATTTCAATGCAATCACCAGGAGCAGACGCATGAGTAGCTTGACCGTTCGAAACCTCGACGAATCCGTCAAAAACAGTTTGCGTGTGCGCGCGGCGCGCCACGGCTTGTCCATGGAAGAAGAGGTGCGACAAATTTTGCAAAAAATTGTTGCACCAGAGCAAGCCGGGCAGCTTAGCTTTGCTGAGCGGGTCAACAGCCGGTTTACCCAGCTGCAAGTTGAATCACTGCCCATACCAGCGTGCCATGCGGTACGTACGCCACCTGCCTTCGACGCACCATGAGCAATGGCTTTATGCTCGATACCAATGTGTTGTCAGCGCTAATGCGAGGCCAGCCGACGGCCGTCGTGCTTGACTGGTTTGCCCAGAATACGCACAACGCCATGCACACCAGTGCCATCACGCAGGCCGAAATTCTGACCGGTATCGCCTTGTTGCCCTCTGGCAAACGCCGCACTGCACTGGCCACAGCGGCCGAACAAATGGTTGACCAGGACTTTGCTGACCAATGCCTTGCGTTTGATGTTGCCGCTGCCAAGCACTATGCCGTTGTGGTGGCTGCCCGCACCCGGCTTGGGCAACCCATCTCGACCGAAGATGCTCAAATTGCCGTGATCGCCCTGACCGCCGGGTTGACCGTGGCGACCCGCAATACCAAGGACTTTGACAACATTGATGGCCTGACGCTGGTAAACCCGTGGCTGGCCATCACTCGGTTTAACGTCAGCGAATAAACTAAGCGCATGTTTTCAAGACTCAAATCCGACGTTCAATGCATTTTGGAGCGCGACCCGGCGGCGCGCAGTTTCTGGGAAGTGCTGACCTGCTACCCCGGCGTGCATGCCGTGTTGTTGCACCGGCTGGCGCATGCCTGTTGGGTGTACAACTTCAAATGGTTGGGACGCTTTATCTCGCACCTGGCCCGCTTTTTGACCGGTATCGAAATCCACCCCGGCGCAAGAATAGGTGAGCGCGTATTTTTTGACCACGCCATGGGTGTGGTGGTGGGCGAGACCGCTGAAATTGGCGATGGCTGCACCATTTACCAGGGCGTGACGTTGGGCGGTACCTCGCTCTACAAGGGCACCAAACGCCACCCTACCTTGGGCCGGGGCGTGGTGGTGGGGGCGGGCGCGCAGGTGCTGGGCGGCTTTACGGTGGGTGACGGCGCCAAGGTGGGGTCCAACGCGGTGGTCACCAAGCCGGTGCCTGCGGGTGCCACGGCAGTGGGCAACCCGGCGCGCATCATCCAGGCCGAGCTTGACGTCAAGCGTGAAGAAGTGGCCTCCAAAATGGGTTTTTCTGCCTATGGCGTGACGCAAAGCGACGACCCGTTAAGCCAAGCCATGCGCGGCCTGATCGACAATGCCGCCACCCAGGAGCACCAGATTGCCATGTTATGGCAAGCCCTGGAAAAACTGACCTGCCAGCGCAATGCCAGTACCGTGGTGCCAGGCGATGCCGCACTGCATGAACACTTCGAGGCCGACAAGCTCAACCAGCTGGTGGGCAAGTAGTCACTGGCATCGCAACAACCCGGCGCGCGTCTGGTGGCGTTTTAAAAGCCGCTTTCCCGAATGACAACGGCGGCGACTCGCTTCAGCAGTTCCCAGGCCATACTTTGGTTTTGACCTTCGATGCGCACGCGGCCACGTGTTTCATGGCGCTCTGTCAGCGGCTCTTCCAACGCCAGGCGCACACGGTAGAGCGTTTCAACCGGTTGCTCCGGGCGTTCTCCGCTTTGCGTTGCAATGGATCCACCGTGGCGGGCGTCGAGCATGGCATCAGCGAGTTGAATGTTGCGGGTGGTATCAATGTCAATCACCTTGGCCGCGACGGACCGCCAATGCCGATCTGCCCTAAAGCGGGCGCTGGCCCCGACCTGAAGGCGATCAATTTGTCGCTGCTCGATATAGGCGTCCACAATCCATTGCCTTGGATCAACCAAAATGCCGATTTGGGTTTTGTTGTCGACCCAGCTGCCGGGCGCCAGGCTTGGGTCAACATCGAGCCAGACACCCTCAAATTCTGCGCTGACCTGCAATCGGCCGCCCTCATCGCGCAGTGCCTGGGTTTCGGCAAGTTGTTCATTAAGCCGTTCACTGGTGGCGCGCCGCAGGTCCCTGCCGCTGTCTTCAACCGCAAGACCTGTCAGACGCTGGTTCAATGCCTCAATGGTTGCGAAGGTGCGTAATCCTCTGGCCTCAAGGTCCGGGGCTTCAAAAAAAACCAGTACTGAGCCAGTTTTCACCTGACCCGGTGGATGAAGTGCCGCAACGCGGGCGGGAAACGGGGCGAATATGTTTTGTTGCCTTTGCGTGCGGGCGACGCCGGGGCCATCGATATCAAATGGCCAGGGAATGATGAAGAGGATGAGCAGCAATAGCGCCAGGAATCTGCTCCAGTAACGCCTGCGCTTCCCGGTTTCGCTGGCACGGGCACGCCAAACTGAGAATTCTGACCACAAGGGTCGCAAGATGAACCAGACCACCTCAACCCCAAACAGGAAAATACCCAACACTTTAAAAAATAGGAGGTACACCGCGATGGCGATGGCAAGAAAAATCACGGCGCGGTAAATCCAGGTGGCCAGCGCAAAGGCAATCAGTGCGCGTCGCCAGGTTGGGCTTAAGGGTTCCGGGTCAGGTTCAGACCAGCCCAGCAGGGTGCGCCGCAACCAGGTGCGGGCAAGGGCGGCAGATCGGTCATGGAGATTAGGAAAATCAAGGATATCCGAGAGGATGAAATAACCGTCAAAACGCATGAAAGGACTGGCGTTCAGCGCCAGGGACAGCACCCAACCGGTCGTTGCCAAATACAGCATCGCCTGGCGCAGTGGCCCATCGGTGAGCAGTGCCCATGCCAGGGTGGCCAGACCGGCCAGCGCCATTTCCACGGTCATGCCAGCTGCTGAAACGGCCAGGCGTTGGCGGTGCGAGCGCAGCTTCCAGGCCTCGCTGGTGTCGGTGTAGAGCATGGGCCAAAGCACCACAAAAGCCATGCCCATGTGCGAAACCCGCACGCCGAAATGGGTGGCGACCAGCGCGTGGCCAAGTTCATGGCCTATTTTGGAAATCACCAGGGCCAACAAAAAACCGCTGAGTCCGGCCAGCGTGAAGCTTTCGACCACGCTGTGGGTAAAGCTATCCCATTGCCTTGCCACAAGTACCATGCCCATCACGCAGCCACTCAAAATCAAGGCTAAACCGGTAGGTGACAACAAGGGTCGAACCAACGGCAGAACCGAAGTCAACCAGCGCTCGGGTCGTACCAGTGGGATACGGATAAACAGGTAATGGTGCAGCCACCAGCGCCAATGTTGCCAGCCAGTTTCTGCGCCTTGTGTCGCCAGACGATCCACCCCTTGCAGGGTAGGGCGTAGCAGCCGATGACGCTCCAAAAAATGGGCAAAGGCTTCTATTTGTTCCGGATCCGGTGCCAGTGGCGTGGTGCTGCCAATGTCTTCGGCCATCTGGGATGGCTGGCCTGGCCAACGCAGTAAACACTCAAATTCGAGCCATCCAATGCGAAAAAACCGGTTGGTGACCGGGTCTTGAATCGACCACGCCGGGGCGCCATCTTTGTCTGGTGCTGCTTCGTGCAGGCGAAGATCCTCCCGCAGTGGCGCCAGGGTGGCTGATGACAAGCTCACCAGCCGCTCCATTCCCGCAGCGTCGCCAGGGGCCGACGCAGCAGGTAATAGCCAAGAAAGACCTGGTCGCCATAGACCTTGGCAGTGCCCCTGATGCCAATACGTGCCAGACTGTTCGGGTCGTCAAAGACGGCGCGCAGCCGATAGCTGGCAATGCCTTCTGACGACAGGACTGCCTGGTAACTGGTTTCGATGATTCTGGCATCCAGTGGGGAAAGAGGTTTGATCGTGAGAAAAAGTTTGACCGTTGCCCCTGGTTCCAGCGCAATGGCATCGGACACCGGCAGATGAATAAGCACCCCGGGCCTGGCTGGATTGGCCAACTGCATGATCCGCTCCCCAGTACTGACCGGGCGACCTAGCCAGTCATCCGGATCGCCAAACACCGCAATGCCATCATGGCTGGCAACGATGTCGATGCGCGCCAACTGGGCTTGCACGGCGGCCAGTTCAGCGCGCTTTTCATAGGCACGTCCGCCCAGTAAAGCTAAATCACCTTTACTTTGTGCGCTGTCAAAGGCCTTTTGACTGGTTGCCAGCAGTTCGGCATCGGCCACAGCGATGGACTTCTGTGCGATTTGCAGACGGTTGCGCAAAGTGGTGTCATCCAGAGAAAAAAGCAACTGGCCCTGTCGGACTGCTTGATTTGGGCGCACATGGATGGTTTTGATCACACCATCAAGCGGTGATGCAATGGCGGCTGAATCCAGGGCGATCACCTCGGCTGGTGCAAGTGCCGTTTGGTGTATCGGCAAAAAGAAGAGTAAACCCAGGAGCAATGCGATCAGGCTACGTTGTGGTGTGCTTGACTGGTGCCAACGGCGGCTCCAGGATGATTTGGGCGGACCAGACAGCATTTCCCAACAGTAGCTCCAGGTTTGGGCCACCTGAGTCAATGCCTGAATCTGATGTTCGTGTGGCGCTTGCTCCAGCAAAAAACATACCCAAGCCTCAATTTCTCCGGTTCGCCGACGCAGCGCCAGCGCGAAAACGCCGTTCGGCCACCATTCGTTCCAGCCGTCCAGCACGCCGGGAGGAATGTTGGCGCTGTCGGACGGAGGCACAAACCAGCCGGGATGGGCTTCCAGTTGTTGCCTTAACCATGGCCAGGTGCGGTGCAACCAGACCAGATACGGACTGTCTTCGGTGGGACGGGCCAGGCCTGAAACGGTGAGCAAGTGGCTGTCCTTGTCACCGCCTGCAAAAACCAGCGCCTGGCGAAAGGTGAGTAGGCTGTAGGCATCGTTGGCCATGCTGAAGCCAAGTTCTGACAGGGTGTTGCATGCGCGGGCGCGGGCCTCCAGCGCAGCGCTCAAGTTTGCTGGCGAAACGTCAGTCGGGGAATTCATGCCGGCAGATTCAGGGCCCGTTGACCCGGGCAATACCGGTCATGCCGGCCAGGAGCCCGACCGGTCGGCCATCAATGCGTGCTTCCAGTTCCAGGGTTTGAGACACTGCGTCAACGCGGGCATTCATGGCCGTGATTTTGGCCAAATAGGTTTTGCCCGTCTCATCGATATCCACCTCAAACGGGGTGCCAATGCGCAGACTGCGCAGCAATTTTGACGGGACATTGAGACGCAGTTTCAGCGGCCCATCGCTGACCATTTCGACCAGCGGCGTTCCCATGGTGACCCCTTGGAACGGTTTGGCGTGTAACTTCACGATCCGACCTGAAAACGGGGCAAGCACTGTGCATTGCGCGATCAGCGTGCGTGATACCGCGATGGTGGCCTTGGCCCGGTCAGCGGCAGCGGCGGCCAGTGTGACTTCCATGTCTCCTGCCGCTTCGAGCTTGCGCAGATTGTTTTTGGTTTCCAGGGTTTCCCTGGCCATGGCGTAGTCTGCTTCGGCCATTTGCAGTTTGGCATTGGCTTCACTGCAATCAAAAGCAACAATCACGCGCCCCTTGCTGACGGCAGACCCGAGCGAGGCGTTCAGGGTGGTGATACGGCCCACCATTTGTGAGGCCAGCGTTGTCTCCAGTTCGGCGCTCAGCAACACCCTGATGGCGTTGGGGGCGTTTGCTGCATCGGTGTGTGCTGAGGGGGGCGAGGTCTGGGCAGCAGCAACAATAGAGCTCAGAAGTGTGGTGCTTGCAAGTCGTTTTAAGCTGAAGGTGAGCTTCATTTTTTGAACGCGGTGGATTGCCACTCTGCCATGGTTTTCTCCATGGTGCTGCCCAAAGTTTTGATGTCGTGACCGTCAATGGTTTCGGGCAGCACGTCCAGACCGACCGAGTTGTACAGACGGCCCCAGGCGGCTTGGGCATTGGAGTAGGACGCGTAGCGCTGATACTCGGCCAACAGGGCCCTGGCTTCACTGCGGATGACCTCCAGCTCCGAATCAAAGTGGGTTTTGGCTGCCGCTTTGGCAAAACTTAAAAGACTCTGATCCACCCGCAGGCTTTCCTCGGAGAATTGCAGTTCTGACAGCGCCAGAGCGTATCGCTGAACACCAACACGAACTTGTGTCAGGACCGCCATGGACAGTGCCATGCGGCGCATGTCGTCGGTCTTGTTCTGGTTTGCCTGTGCCTTTTCCAGCGCGGGCAACTGCGTTAGTTTGAGCATGTTCCAGGACAGACGGATGCCGGTATCGATCCAGTTGCTGTTGTAGTTGAAGCGGTTTGAATCGTATTGGGCACCCAAATCGACGCTGACGTTGGGCCACAACAAAATCTTGGCTGCCTTGATGTCATTTTCTGTCACGCGCTTGCGGTACCACTCTTCCATGATTTCCGGCCGCTTTTCAAGCGCCATGCGTTCAAGGTCTTCAAGATGGGTTGGAACCGTTGGCAGGGCTTGCTCCTTTTCATCTGCCAGCGTGTAGGGTGTACCCGGCTGCACCGACATGAGTGCACTTAGTTCGGCACGGGCCAATTCCAGGTCTTGACGGCGCAAGGTGAGCAGATTGACGGCGTCAAGCAAAGCGCGCTGGTACGCCAAGACCTGAGGCTGAGGCATCAGTCCATCTCTTTGCACCAGTTTGGCGCGCTCCAGGGCCCGATTCACCCGCATGAGCAAGACATCGACCCGGCCAATGAGGCGCTGGGACCCCAAGGCTCGCCAGTAACTGTTGCGGACGTCCTGCAGAACATTTTGAACCACCTTGCGCCGACGCTCTTCGCTCATCAGCACTTGGTCTGCTTTCTGCTGCGCGCGGTAGTACGACACCCCAAAATCAAGCGCGTTCCAGGAGAAGGTCAGGTTGGCCAGTGTCCGATCCCGGTCCTGGGACGTTGACGGGCGCAGCGATTCGATGCGGTCTTCAATGCCAATGGAACGCCCCCCGGAGTCGTTGTTTCGGCTCACATAACCAGCGCCCGCCACCAGTCGGGGCAACATTTCGTAACTGGCTACGTCGCTGAGGCTTCTGCTAAGTGCGTCTTCCATCAGCTTGAGGCGATAGTCCAGGTTGTACTTGAGGGCCCGGGCTGACGCTTCGTGAAACGTAATCGGATGCGTAAAAGGCTCCTGGTCGGCGTACATGGTTTGCAGGTCTTGCGTCACACGATCGTGAATTTCCGCGTTAGAGAAAGGTTGCGTTGTGACGGTGCCGCAACCAGCCAGTAGCACCGCAGTACTGCAAAAAACCATTTTGCATACAGAGAAAGCAGAGGGTTGTTGTGTAGAAATCATGGTCATGTCTTTATAAAGTGCTGGCATGGCTGCGGTGTGGGTTGCGGGCGGACACCCGCAATTGCTCGGTGAACGATGGTGCCGCGCGTCGGGTTGGGGGCAGCTTGTCGCTGCTGGCAAGCCATTTGTTCTTGTTATGGTTTGTCTGTGCGGGGACTTCGGAGTCTTGATGTTCTTGCGCCACTTGATCTACCGGAGGTTGTGGTGTGTTTTCAGGCGTGTCCGCCTGAAACAGCTCTGGTGTTGGAAGGAGTCTGTCGCTGCTTAAATTGATGCGACTTAAACGGCCATTAACTTCATGGTCCAGGACTTCTGCCTGGGCCCGAGAGGAACGAATGGCATGTTGTACGTACAAAGAGACATCGTTACCCAGTCCAGCGCCAATAGATTGGCTTTGAATTTCGCCATAGCGCACCACATTTGGCGCGCTGAAACCAGCCGAGTCGGTGGCGGCACGAGCTTGCTGTAAATTTTCTACCACGCTGTTGATGAAGACCGCCAGGTTCAAGGGTACAGGTAACCGGACAATACGATCAACAGCGACTCCGCTGAAGAAGACATTCGGGTCAGGTGCCTGGTCTCCCCCGAGTGGCGTGGAGAAATTGGACGGTTGTAGGGGCCTGTCCCTGGGTACGGTATCTGTGGTCACGATTTCGGGTGGTACGAAATCCGACAGCTCGACAAAGGGTTGATCTTCAACGACCGGCTCGACCGGCAAGGGCGGGACAACGACGGGGTCAATGATCACCGGCGGCACAACAACCGGATCAACAACAACTGGCGGCTCCACAACCGGATCGACAACGGCCGTGACCGTGATACTCACGGTCGCGGTCTCGGTGATGCCAGCGCTGGTCACGCTGTAGGTGTAGCTGTCAAGACCGTTGAAGTCTGCCACCGGCGTGTAGGTGATGGTTTTGTCGCCATTGACCGTGACCGTGCCATGTGCGCCTTGGGTGACGGCGCTTATGGTCGTTGTGCCACTGAAGTTGTCGTTAGCCAGCACACTTGTGATGACCGGTGTGTCC
>MESQ01000021.1:0-553 GCA_001771065.1 Burkholderiales bacterium RIFOXYD12_FULL_59_19
TCAATGGGATCAATAGCGACATCACCGCCATCCTGAGATGGAGTGACCGCTCGAACAACGAGACAGGCTTCCGTGTCTATCGCGACGGCGCGCTGGTGGTGGAATTGCCCGCCAACACGACCACCTACACGGACCTGTTCGCCGGGGGCGCGGCGGTGACTTATAGTTACCGCATCTCCGCATGGAATGCCGCGGGCGAGGCAATGGGCGGAACGATTTCGTTCTCGTGCCAGTAAATTCTCAAGCGAGAGAAGCAATCGCTATCAGACTGGAGATTGCTTCGCCACTGTCCTTCGACTGCGCTGCGCTCCGCTCACGTGTGCCTGCGGCACAGTGCAGGCAGGACAGTGGCTCGCAATGACGGAATCGAAGAAGAATAACAGAAACATGGCTGTCAAAATGACAGCGTGTTTTTGTTACGCACTACGCAACACGCACTAAATCAAAACCCAGGTTTCTTTGAGAAACCTGGGTTTTGCGTTTACTCCTCCAACAACTCTTTCGCCTTCTTGGTCTGCTTGCCGCGCTCATCGGTGTTGAGGATGCGCTTGCG
>MESQ01000021.1:611-1004 GCA_001771065.1 Burkholderiales bacterium RIFOXYD12_FULL_59_19
GCCTCGTCCAGCGACATCGAACGCGGGGGCGTGAGGCGGATTTCCATGTCGCCGCGCGAAGAGCGCATGTTGGTGAGATGCTTCTTTTTGCAGACGTTGATCGGCAGGTCGGAACCGCGCGCGTTCTCGCCAATGACCATGCCTTCGTACACGTCCACGCCGGGGCCGACGAAGAGCGCGCCGCGCACCTCGGCATTCTGAAGCGCGAAAGCGGTGGTCGAGCCGGCTTCCATGGCGACGATGGAGCCTGTGGTGCGCGCGGACATCGAGCCAGCCATCTCATCGTAGCCGTGGAAGATGGTGTGCATGGCGCCCTCGCCGCGCGTGGAGGTGAGGAACTGGTAGCGGAATCCGAGCAGGCCGCGCGTGGGGGCGATGAAGACCATGCGCGTC
>MESQ01000021.1:1039-1551 GCA_001771065.1 Burkholderiales bacterium RIFOXYD12_FULL_59_19
GCCGCGTCGGCTCCCGAGCATTTCCACGACCACGCCGACGGTTTCGTTGCTGGTCTCCACGTGGACTTCCTCGTATGGTTCAAGCACAGAGCCGTCCTCGGCCTTGTGGAAAATGACTTCGGGGCGTGAGACCTGGAACTCGTAACCTTCGCGGCGCATGGTTTCGATGAGGATGCCGAGGTGCAATTCGCCGCGTCCGCTGACGAGGAAATTCTCGGCGGATTCGGTCTCTTCGACGCGCAAGGCGACGTTGGTGCGGAGTTCGTCCATCAGGCGTTCGCGCAACTTTCGGGAGGTGCTCCACTTGCCCTCGCGTCCCGTGAACGGCGAGGTGTTGACGCCAAACGTCATGCGGACAGTGGGCTCCTCCACTTTGATGGTGGGCAACGCGACCGGGTCGAGCGGATCGGCCAGCGTCTCGCCGATGCCGATGCCTTCCAGCCCGGCAAGCGAGACGATGTCGCCCGCTTTGACTTCGTCCACTTCAACCTTGTTCAATCCCTGGAACGTGT
>MESQ01000022.1 GCA_001771065.1 Burkholderiales bacterium RIFOXYD12_FULL_59_19
TCGCTGCCCGTGGCGTTGATGATGCCTCCACCGTCCAGTGTCACCGTGCCTACCGAGTCGTTGAAAGTGTTCAATTCCAATACGGCGGTAGCACCGTTAACGGTGACTGCGCCCGTGGCAATGGCGTTATCGACACCGTAATTGAGCGTGCCGGCGCTCACCGTAGTCAGACCCGTGTAGAGGTTTTGGTTGTTCAGGTTGACCGTACCTGCGGTCGTTTTATTCAGCGCAATGCCGTCGCCGCCCAGCTTGGCGCTGACGGTGCCGTCTTTCATCTCAAAACTGCCGGTGCTGGTCAGTATGCCGTTGGTGCTGTCGCTGCCTGTGCCGCTGATCAGGCCAGCGTTGTCCAGTGTGACCGTACCCACGCTGTCGTTGAAGGTGTTCATCGCCAGTTCAGCCCCGGCACCGCTCACCAGTACATCGCCAGTGGCCAGCGCGTCATTGGTACCGTAAGCCAGCTTGCCGGCGCTCACGGTGGTCAGGCCGGTGAAGGTGTTCTGTTGATTGAGCGTGACTGTGCCAGCCGTGGTTTTGTTCAGCGCGATGTTGTCACCCGCCAAAATGACATTGACCGTGCCGTCCTGCATCTCAAAGCTGCCCGTGCCGATCATGGTGCTGGTGCCCATGCCAGCCAGTGTGCCGCCATTTTGCAACGTCACCGTGCCCACTGTGTCGTTGTGGTCAGCACCCAAATCAAAGACGGCTGTGGCGCCGTCAACGGTCAAAAAGCCGCTGTCAGCCAGGAAACCGGTGGCACTTTCACGCAGTGTGCCGCCATTGACGGTGGTGCCAGCGGTGTACGTATTGGTGTTGTCGAGGATCAAAATGCCGTTGTGGGTGGCATCGCCCACTAGCAGACCCCCATTGGAGAGCACGCCCTTCAGAGTGGCCGTGTCGGTATTGGCTTCTACGCCCGACAGGGCGGCATCATTGGCCGTGACCAAAATGGTGCGAGTGGCACCATTGAGGTTGATGGCGTTGTCAAACGTGACTGCATCGGTGGCGGTACTTGATCCGAAAAGTAGTTTGCTGCCGCTCGGAACAAAGCTGTTGGCACCCCAGGTTTGCGTCTGGTTGTTAGCCAGACTCACTTCCAGTGCACCACCTTGGGCAGCAAAACCGCCGTCGGCAGTCCATTGAACGCGTGGGCTTGCCGTGCCAACAAAGCGGTTAAACAAGCCATTGGTTTGCAGCACCCCGCCGCCCAAGTTGATGTTGCTGTTGGTGGCAATGCCGGTGCCGTCCTGAGCCTGTAGCACCCCCCCCGCAGCAATGTTGGTCCTGCCGGAATAGGTGTTTGAGCCGTTAAATATCACCAATCCGTCTTGCACGGTCAGGCTGGCACCATTGCCGTCAGCCACACCGGCGATGCCACTGTCGTCAGCGATCGAGCCGTTGAAGGTAATCACATTGTTGCCACCGGGGGCGAGCATCACGTTTGAGCCCTTCATCATGAACAAGTCGGTGCCGGCTGCGCTTCCAGGTGCGCCAGCCAGCGCGGTGGCGGTTTCGAGTTGACCATCGCCGCCTAAAGCAGCATTTTGTTCAAATTTTGCTGTGCCGGTGATGGTGAGATTGCCGCCACTTCTGACAAAAATGGCACCACCAAAACCACTGCCGCCGCTGCCGCCACCCGCCAGGGTGCCAAAACCGGCGCCATTGGCACCCGCACCGGCACCAAAACCACCGGCACCACCGGCGCCGCCGGCACCATCCAAGCCGTTGGGTTTACCGGCAAATTGATTTTCAGGAGTGGCAGCTTGGGCTGGCGTAATCACTTTGGTTTCGATGGTCGTTACCGTGACGGGCTTGCTCTTGACAGTCACCGTATCAATAATTTGTAGATTTGTGATTGGATCCAAAACCGGGATGTCAACCATCAGATTAGTCAATGGATCCAATGTCGGAATAACACGGGGTACATCAAGGGTGTAAGTATTGGCCAGTATGGTGGGTTGACCTGTCTTGACCACAACCGTTAAGGTTGGATCAACGGGGTCGGTATAGATTTCGTCATAAGTGACCTTGGTGGTTGAAATGTCTTGCGTCACAGCGGCAACAGCAGCTTTAGCCGGTGTGGTTTTTGCATCAGCACCTGCACCGCCAGTGCCACCCGCACCACCTGATCCACCGCCGGCGCCGAATCCGCCCATGCCACCGTTGCCACCAGAACCGGCATCGCCGCCTGCAGCGCCACCATTAAAAGCAGAGCCGCTCCAGTTGGCTCCGCCTTTTCCACCGGGCCCACCTGCGCCCCCTATGCCACCACCATTGCTAAAAGCGCCAACGCCACCGGTGCCACCCTGACCACCGGAGCCACCACCGCCAATCTGGCCATTGGCAAGTGCCTGATCCCACTCTGCAAGGGCAGCTGAAGCGGTTGCCAAGTCAGCAATGGATAAAACCAAGCCTCCGGTAGCAATGACCAAATCAGCCGACGTAAGCACCAGGGTTCCCGCCGCAATGACTGCTGCAGCATACTCAATGCTGACTGCTGCGACAGCCAGGTCGGCAACTGCCAATCCCACTCCCGCCACAGCCGATACGACAGAAGCCCCCGCAAGAACAGTTGCAGCAGCGCCTGATGCTACTCCCGCAATGGCGTATTCATTTCTATCGCCGCCACCGCCGCCGACACCGCCAGCCCCGCCCGTTCCGCCAGCGCCACCTGTGCCGCCAACACCGCCCTTGGAGCCGTTGGTGCCGCCAACATCGACAGAATTTATGCGCGTAGGTGTCGTGCCAGCAGCACCTGTGGTGCCTAGCGTGCCATTGCCCAGGTTATTCAGCGAGCCGCCAACGTTCGTTCCACCGACGGCCGTACCGCCAATCACCGTATTGCCGAAAAAATTCACATTGTTAAGGTTGACTGTGGCACCTTGGTTGATAAAAATGGCACCGCCCAAACCGGCTCCGCCACCGCTACCGGCTCCGCCGATCGTTGCGTAATTGGTGATCGTTGTGTTGGAGAGCGATAGGGTCCCGCTTTCGACAAAGCGGCCACTGCCGCCATGGCCATCATCAATAGTTTGTGCACCTAAACCAGCTCCAGAGCAAGCCAGAAAAGCGCCAGCAGCTACTGAGACAAGAGCATTCAGGGTTTTGCCTGAACGGCTTTTTTTGCCACGCCCCCGGGTGGTTTCGGCTACTGCGACATAGGTGTTGGTGCAAGCACTCCAGACCAGGCGGTAGGTGTGATTAAGTGATGAGTTATGCATGGCGTACCTTTTTCGGCTGTTGGCTGGATGGTTTTTCAGCCTGGGTTTGGGATCTGAATTTCGTCTGAACGAAGGTACCAAACCAAAAGAGCGAAAACCAACGAAAACCAACATGCCCGAGACGGGGCAGCATGAGCGACTACCCAGCCACTGATCAAGTGATTTAAAAACGGACGCCTGTCATCAGTTGGGCAACCACAGCGTCAATCTGACCTGCCCGTGCACCGCTTCATACCTGACCTGCCCCCCCAATAATGCGGAAAAGCTGCGCACCAGGTACAGCCCCAGGCCCGAGCCCGATTGCTTTTGCGCGCCAGGGCTGCGGTAGTACCTGTTGAATAGCCTGGCCGGGTCGGGCAAGCCGGCTGCGCCGGGCAGGTTTTGTACGCTGATCTGGATGCCGGGGCGGCCCGCGTCAGGCGCTGCTTCGGCACGGACAGTGATGACCGACAGGGGGGGCGAATATTTGACGGCGTTGTTGATCAGGTTGTCCAGAACAATGCGCAACAATTGCGGGTCAGTCTCAAAATCTGGGCTGGACGCTGTCGTGATGGCCAGGCGCTCGGGGTCCGGGCAGCGCGTGCGCACTTGCGCCAAAATTTCGGTGAGCTGGCAGGCTTGCCGTTGCAGCGTCGGCTGCTGGTGTTCAAGCAGATCAAGCTGCTGGCAGCGTTCAACCATGCTGCTCATGTCGTCCAGGGCTTGTGTGGCGCGGCGCATTTGCGGCTCTTGTGCAGTCAGGTGGTCCAGGCTTAATGTGACCACCGAGATTGGCGTTTTGAGCTCATGGGTGAGCATGTCCATGAACTGATGCTGTGCAAGCAAGGCGCGCTTCACGCCCTGGTTGGCTTGTTGCAGCTTGCGATTGAGGCGGTGGATGTACAGCGCAACGCCCGCAAGCAAGCTGATGGCCAGCACAATCAGTGCCAACAACCGGAACAACCAGGTCATATCGGGCGGCGGTGGGTTGGGGTCGTAAAGAAATCCGTCCAAACTGTAGTCAAACTTGATGATGCCAAATTTGGCATAGGTTTCAACGATGTGCTTCCAGCGCAACGCATTGTTGTGACCCATATGGATGATGTCGGCGCCAATTCGTTGCGAGAGCGTTTTTGCCTCAAACGCCAGGTAGTCGCGGCTTTTGGTTTGTGTGTTGTACTGCGCCAGAATCAGTGTGATGACTTCGTCTTGATGCGCCAAGGCATATTCCCAGCCCTTGAGCGTGGCGCTACGAAAAGCTGCCACCACCTCGGGCCGGGTTTGCTCGACCGTACGGCTGGTGAATAAAACGCCGTTATAGAAATCCATGCCGTATTGGTTCGGGTCGATCACACGGTAGGCAATGCCGCGCTGTTGCAGATAAAACGGTTCGTTGGACAGAAACGCGTTCATGGCCACAATCTTGCCTGCCAGCAAGTCATCGAGTCCGTTGGCCTGGGTATTGATGTTGAGTTTCTCCAGCGCAATACCTTCGTTGATGAACATGGCTTTGAGGTCCAGACTTTCATCGCCCGGTTGCAGGCCAATGGCTCCGGCTCTGGCCACGTCCGAAGGCGTTTTGATTTTTTCATCCAGGGTCAGCAATACTTCGGGTGAATGCTGAAAGATCGGGGCCAACACCAACAAAGGCTTGCCCTCCAGAAAGGACTTGACCAAGCCCGATGACGACACGCCAAAGTCGGCACGTCCCTGGGTCACCTCGTCGATGGGTGAAATACTGGGAGACCCCTCTTTCAGGGTGACGACCAGCCCGGCCTCTTTGTAATAACCTTGGTGCAGCGCCGCGTAGTAGCCGGCAAACTCAAATTGGTGCAGCCAATTGAGCTGCAGGGTCACCATGCTGGTGCCAGGGTCAGCCAGTGCAGACCGGCACAGCCCCAGTAACAGCCCAAGCAAAAGCAACAGATTTCGGGTTTTGTGCCGGGCAATCAAGACGTTCGGCATGGGTTAAACCACCTGCACTTCAATGCTCAACTGGTAGCCCACCTGACGAATGACCTTGATGGGTTGCTCATCTGCGCTAACCTGAACCAGCTTCTTGCGCAGACGGGCAATTTGCATTTCCAGACCGGCTTTGCTGCAGTCCACTTTTCCGAGCAGGGCAATTAACTGCCAGTGTTCCAGGCGTTGTCCCGGCGCACGGGCAAATGCCGCCAGCAAGCTGCCTTCGTGGGCGCTGAGATTGATTTGGGTATTCTGACTGTGCTGCCCCGACAGGGTGAGTTTGTGCAGGTCAAGTTTGAGCGCAGCGCTGGTTTGTGCGGCCGGCCGCAGGCGGCGCGACAAGGCCTGCACAGCGGCACCGAGCTCGTCCATGGTGGTGGGTTTGGTCAGGTAGAGGTCGGCACCACTTGCGTAGCCCTGCAGTTTTTCTGACACTTTGCCACGCGCTGTCAGCATGATGATGCCGATACCAGGCTGCCCCTGGCGGATGCGCTGTGCCAGACTGATGCCATCTTCACCGGGCAGATTCAGGTCAATCAGCATCAGGTCGACGTGCATGCTGTCGGCAATTTCTACCAGGGCTTCGGCGCAATCGACCCCAACTACCTGGTGGCCGATGGCGCGCAGGGTTTCGACGGTGATGTCGCGCAGGTCATCGTGGTCCTCCACGACGATGATGTTTAGCAGGGTAACCATAGGGTAAACCTTATCTGTTGTTGTACCACTTCGTACCTGACCTGGCCACCCAAGAGCGTGGCAAAGCTGCGTACCAGGTACAGCCCCAGGCCCGAGCCGGTTTGTTTTTGCGCGCCCAGGCTGCGGTAGTATTTTTCGAATAATTTGGCCGGGTCTGGCAAGCCCGCCGCGCCCGGCTGGTTTTGCACGCTGACCTGGACGCCGGCCCGGCCCGCGTCGGTAACTGGCTCGGCCTGGAGGGTGACGGGCGTGTGGGGTGGGGAATATTTCAGCGCGTTATTGATCAGATTGCCCAGCACAATACTGAGAAGTTGTGGATCACTCTCAATATCGGGACAGGACTCTGCTGCAAAACTAAGGCGATCAGGGGCCGGGCTGCGCGCGCGCAATTGCGCCAGCAGGTCTGGCAAATGACAGCGTTGCAGTTGCAACGTGGGTTTTTCGTGTTCGAGCTGATCGAGCTGTTGGCAGCGCTCAACCATGTTGCTCATGTCGTCCATGGCTTGCTCGGCGCGCTGTTTGATGGCGCTTTGCGGGTTGTGAACTGACATCTGTTTGAGCGTCAAAGAGACCACTGAAATCGGTGTTTTCAGCCCGTGGGTCAGCATGTCCATAAATTGGTGCTGCTCGTTCAAAGTGCGCTCAATGGCATTTTGGGCGCGGTGGAGCTTGCGATTGAGACGGTGAATATAGAAGGCAAAAGCTGCGATTGCGCTCAGCCCCAGCAGCACCGCTGCCAACAGGCGATAGAGCCATGTCATGTCTGGTGGCGGCGGATTGGGGTCGTAGAAAAAGCCGTCCAGGCTGTAGCCAAATTTGATGATGCCAAATTTGGCATAGGTTTCGACGATGTGATGCCAGCGCCTCGGGTTGCTGTGTCCCATCTGGATCACGTCAGAGCCAATCAGATCAGCCAGCGTTTTTGCCTCAAATACAAGGTATTCACGGCTTTTTTCTTGGCTGTTGTACTGCGCCAGAATGAGCCCGACCACCTCATCCTGATGTGCCAAAGCATACTCCCAGCCCTTGAGCGAGGCGGTACGAAAGGCAGCAACCACGTCGGGCTGGGCCATTTCTACAGACCGGCTGGTGAATAAAACACCGTTGTAAAAATCCATGCCATATTGGTTTGGGTCGATCACACGGTAGGGAATGCCGCGCTTTTGCAGATAAAAGGGTTCATTGGACAAAAAAGCGTTCATGGCCACAATCTTGCCCGTCAGCAAATCATCGAGTCCCTTGGCCTGGGTATTGATGTTGAGCTTGTCCAGTGCAATACCTTCGTTGACGAACATGGCCTTGAGGTCCAGGCTTTCATCACCCGGCTGCAGGCCAATGGCTCCGGCTTTGGCCACCTCAGGGAGCGTTGTGTTTTTTGTACCCAGGCTAAGCAACACTTCAGGCGAGTGCTGAAAGATGGGAGCCAAGACCACCACGGGTTTGCCCTCCAGAAACGATTTGACCAAGCCCGATGATGAGACGCCAAAGTCGGCACGCCCCTGGGTGACCTCGTCGATGGGTGAAATACTGGGGGAGCCCGCTTTCAGGGTGACTGCCAGCCCGGCATCTTTATAAAAACCTTTGTGCAGTGCAGCGTAATAGCCGGCAAACTCAAATTGATGCAGCCAATTGAGTTGCAGCGTTACCTGCTTTGTGGCTGGGGCAGCCAGAGCCGTCTGGGTGACAATCAGCAGCAGCGCGATCCATATAACCAGTCTCTTTTGCATAAAGGTGTTGTCCGATGCGTCCTGACTGCGGGCGATTTTGAGTTTGCTGATGATTGTATGCAGATGTAACGGGCGCAAGGGTTTGGAGCTATGGGTTTACTTTCAATTGACAAACAAGGCTCAACCATGGTGATGACGGCTAAAAATATCGTTTTTGACTTTGGTGCCGTGTTGTTCACCTGGCAACCCAGGGTGTTGATAGCAACCCATTTCCCTGAGCAAGCAGCCACACCTGAACAGGCAGCAGTGCTGGCCCACGCGGTATTTGCCCATGCCGATTGGCACAATTTTGACCGCGGGGTGTTGCCGGCACACGCCGTCAGTGTGCGCACGGCGGCACGCCTTGGCTTGCCAGAGCCAGCGCTGCGCGCCCTGATTGACGGTATTGCCGAGCATTTACAGCCGATGCCCGACACCTTGGCTGTGCTTGCGCAACTGCGCGCCCTGCGTGATCAGCAGCCAGACAGGTTACGGCTGCATTTTTTGTCCAATATGCCCATTCCGTATGCGCGGTTGCTGGAACAGAAACACGCCTTCTTGAGCTGGTTTGACGGCGGTGTTTTTTCAGGCGATGTGCAGCTGGTCAAACCCGAGCCCGAGATTTATGAGCTGCTGGAGTCCCGTTATGCGCTGGTGCCGGGCAACACCATCTTTATTGACGACTTGGCAGACAACGTGGCGAGTGCCCGGGCGCGTGGCTGGCAAGGCATTCACTTTGTGTCGGCCGCGCTACTTCAGGCTCAACTGATGCCGCTATTGGCCTGACAGGTAGCTGGCGGCAAAGCCGTGCAGGCTGGCCTGGTAGAGCCCGGGGTCGACCTGATCCAGATCGCTGTGCGCGGCACCCTCTACACGGACCCATTGTTTGGGTGGGTTGGCCGCTGCGAACAGGCGCTCGCCCAGCTGGATCGGAATGGTGTTGTCCTGACTGCCGTGCAGCATCAGCAACGGGGCCTGAACCCGGCCAATCTTATCAATGGAAGTAAAACGCTCGGTGGTGAACAGGGCAGCCACGCTGGTCCAAAAGCCGGCAGACTGTGCGACATCGGTGAAGCTGGTAAAGGCTGACTCCAGGATCAGCCCGCCGTAGTCAGTTGGGGAGGTTAAAGTGCTGGCCAGGTCCACGGCCACTGCGCTGCCCATCGAGTGGCCGTAGATCACCCGATGTGCTGCGTGTGGTTCACGGCGCACCAATTCGGCCCAGGCCTGCCTGGCATCAGACAGAATGGTTTGTTCTGACGGGGTGAGGCGACTGCTTTGCCCCCAGCCCCGGTAGTCCACCGCCAGCACTTGAAAACCCGCCTGGTGCAGTGCGTTGATTTTGTGCAAGTTACCTTCCAGGTTGCGAAAGGTGCCGTGCAGGTACAGCAGCGTAGGCGCGTCAGCGTCTGGTTGGGGCAGCCACCAAAATGCCAGGTGGCCTGATGGTCCGGGGTGGGGCAGCGCCAGCCGATAATGCAGCAAACCTGGTGGCAAATGTGTAGTACCCTGAGACGCTGACAGGGTGGGCCGGTAAATAATCTGCCGTTGTTGTTCACCCAACCAGGCGCAGCCGCTCAGGGCCAGCATGAGCCCAACGCAGATTCCTCTTAACCCCAACCAGCGCCATGTTTGACTCATGAAAAATAAGATTCGATTACTCACCGGGCTGATTGTGGCGCAGCTTGCCGTGCCCGCACTTGCCGCCCCAGGCTTTATGACCGATTGGATCCAGGGAAAGCAGGTGCGCTGGCAGTTCAGCCCCATGACCTACCACTACTCGGAAGATTCCGAGCACAAACGGGTGGTCATGGTTGGGCTGGAGCGTGAGAATGCCGACCGTAGCCTGGACGGTGCAGCGCTTTTTACCAATTCATTTGGTCAGCCTACGGTGTACCTCTACCCGTGGGGGCGTACCTACAAATCTGTTGCGGGCATAGACAACTTGTCCATGAAATGGACGGCCGGGCTGCTTTATGGCTACCGTGACCCGTTTGAAAACAAGGTTCCGCTGAATTTCAGGGGCTTTTCATTGGCACTGATTCCTGCTGTCGCCTATGAGTTCAAGCCAGATTGGCAAGCCCAGGTGAATTTTTTGGGTACGGCAGGTTTGATGTTTTCCTTTAGCACCAGGTTCAATTGAGATTCACATGAAAATTGGCATTTTGCCCTCACGGAGTAAATGCCAGATGCTATTCAATTAAATAAGAAGGCCTCGCAGAGCAAATGCTATGCGAGGCCTTCTTTTGATGCGGGGAGGGAGTCGAAACCCCCTCGCGCAGCAGAGCGCAATTACATGCCCATGCCGCCCATGCCACCCATGCCGCCCATGTCGCCGCCACCCATGCCGCCGCCAGCTGCGTCGTCTTTTGGCGACTCAGCCACCATACACTCGGTGGTCAACATCAAAGAGGCCACAGACGCTGCGTTTTGCAGTGCGGTGCGGGTCACTTTGGTGGGGTCCAGGATACCCATTTCGATCATGTCGCCATAGGTGTCGTTGGCAGCGTTGAAGCCGTAGTTGCCGGTACCGGCCATGACCGCATTCACCACCACCGAGGCTTCGCCACCGGCGTTGTACACGATCTCGCGCAGCGGCGCTTCGATGGCTTTCAGCACCAGGGCAATGCCGTGGTCCTGGTCAGCGTTGTCACCCTTGATGACGCCAGCCGCTTGCTTGGCGCGCAGCAAAGCTACGCCGCCGCCAGCCACAATGCCTTCTTCCACAGCAGCGCGGGTGGCGTGCAGGGCGTCTTCAACACGGGCCTTTTTCTCTTTCATTTCGACTTCAGTGGCAGCGCCTACCTTGATCACGGCAACACCGCCAGCCAATTTGGCCACGCGCTCTTGCAGTTTTTCACGGTCGTAGTCAGAGGTGGCTTCTTCGATTTGCACGCGCACTTGTTTGACGCGAGCTTCGATGTCAGCAGCCGGGCCGGCACCGTCGATGATGATGGTGTTTTCCTTGCCCACTTCGATGCGCTTGGCAGAACCCAGGTCAGCCAAAGTGACTTTTTCCAGGGTCAGACCGACTTCTTCAGCAATCACCTTGCCGCCGGTCAGGATGGCGATGTCTTCCAGCATGGCCTTGCGACGGTCACCAAAACCTGGGGCCTTGACAGCCACAACCTTCAGGATGCCACGGATGGTGTTGACCACCAAGGTTGCCAGGGCTTCGCCTTCGACATCTTCAGCAATGATCAGCAGCGGACGGCCCGACTTGGCCACTTGCTCCAGGGTGGGCAGCAGGTCACGGATGTTGCTGATTTTCTTGTCGTACAACAACACGAAGGGGTTTTCCAGCAGCGCGGATTGCTTCTCTGGGCTGTTGATAAAGTAGGGTGACAGGTAGCCACGGTCAAACTGCATGCCTTCAACCACGTCGAGTTCGTTTTGCAGTGATTTGCCGTCTTCCACGGTGATCACGCCTTCTTTGCCGACCTTGTCCATGGCATTGGCGATGATGTCACCAATCGACACGTCAGAGTTGGCAGAAATGGAGCCGACCTGGGCGATTTCCTTGGAGGTGGTGGTGGGCTTGGAAGCCTTCTTGAGCTCTTCGATCAACGCCGTCACTGCCTTGTCGATGCCGCGCTTCAGATCCATCGGGTTCATGCCGGCGGCCACATATTTCATGCCTTCGCGCACGATGGCTTGTGCCAGCACGGTGGCGGTGGTGGTACCGTCGCCCGCGTTGTCAGAGGTCTTGGAAGCGACTTCCTTGACCATCTGCGCACCCATGTTTTGCAGTTTGTCCTTGAGTTCGATTTCCTTGGCCACGGACACACCGTCCTTGGTCACGGTGGGGGCGCCGAACGAGCGCTCCAACACCACGTTACGACCTTTGGGGCCCAGCGTCACTTTGACCGCATTGGCCAAAATGTTCACGCCTTCAACCATACGAGCGCGGGCTTCGCCGCCGAAAACTACGTCTTTTGCTGCCATGTGTATTCTCCGAATTCAGTTAATTAATTACTTTTCAACGACTGCGAACAGGTCGTCTTCTTTCATGACCAACAGTTCGTCACCATCGACCTTGACGGTCTGGCCGCTGTACTTGCCAAACAACACGCGGTCGCCGACCTTGACAGCCATCGGGCTGACTTCACCCTTGTCGTTCTTTTTGCCTGGGCCAACGGCCAGCACTTCGCCTTGATCAGGCTTTTCTGCGGCGCTGTCAGGAATGACGATGCCGGAAGCGGTGCGGGTTTCGTTTTCTACGCGTTTGACAATCACGCGGTCGTGCAGGGGACGAAGTTTCATGGGGACTCCTATAAAGTTTGAAACAGGGGTTTAACAAAAAATCACCAGAATGAACATGCTGGTGACTTGTAACTGTCAGACTGGGTGCTAAAAAATTTGTTAGCACTCATATCTAAGGAGTGCTAATGATAAGGCCGTTTGAAACTCTTTCAAGAGCCAGGGGCATAATTTTGTGTTTTCCAGGCCATGCTGACCTGCAGACTTGAATTGTTCTACCATGTAACGAACAACCACGAGGGATGGTCATGACTGATTTCCGGTTTGGTCGTAACGTCAAGCCCAACGACCGCGCTGCGGTTTGTTGGTACCACCCGTGGGTCTTGTTGCTGGCTGCGCGCGATGTGTTGTCGTCGCTCAACCAGTTCAGAAACCGCGATGAACGTGAGAGTTTTCCCCTGCCACTGACGATCATCGACCGCAGTCAGCGCCAGCCTGTTGCCGTCGTTGATGCAGGGCAGGGTGCTGCCGCTGGTGACTTCTGGTTTGACTTCATCGCTGACACCGGTGATGGCGGCAACGCCACTTATGCGGTGGCGCGCACCGCCCTGGCGGATCAATGGGTGGGTGATGACGGGCAAGTTCTGCCACGCGGTGAATTGCTGGTGTTGGGTGGTGACCTGGCTTACCCAAGTGCCAGCGCGCTGGAATACCGCTACCGTTTTACCGAGCTCTTTGAAGCCGCTTTGCCAGACGAGCCCAGTTATAACGAGGCCGGCACCGCGCTGGTGCGAGGCCAGCCGTTTACCCTGGCCGCGCTGCCGCAAAACCACGACTGGATGGACTCGGCCTCCACCTTTGGGCGCTACTTTTTGCGCAGCAAGCAGTCAAGGTCTTTGCTGGCGGCCGAGATTCCTCAGCGCCAGTCGTATGTATGCGCGCGCTTACCCCACGGTTGGTGGTTGCTGGGCCTGGACTTTGCCATGACCGACGACATAGACCGCGACCAGTTTGAACAATTCAAAAATCTGGCTTCGGCCCAAGGGCTGCAAACCGAGGTGAATGGCCAGCCCGTCACGCAGCGTATCTTGCCTGACGACCGCGTCATCTTGCTCTACCCCGCGCCGATCTGGACCACACCGGTGGCGGCCGGGGTCTACCCTGGTGGCGCCAAACGCTACCAGTTGCTTGAAGGTCTGTTGCAGTCGCGTATTGCGCTACGCCTGGCGGGTGACCTGCACCATTACATGCGCTGGACCTCTGAGCACGACGGGCAGTTGGTCACCTGCGGCACCGGCGGTGCCTTCAGTCACCCCACCCACACGCGCCTGACTACCCCGCCCATTGTGGCGCGCAACGTCACCAATGCCTCGGCCATTCCGGCCAGTTCTGCCCGCATTGTGCAAGTGGGCCTGAACGATGGCCGCGCGCCGGAGCAAAGTCGGCCGTTCAACAAGGTGAACGGCTCCGAATACCCGTCTGTCAGCCAAAGCCGCAAGCTGGCACTCGGTAATGTTACGGCCCTGTTTGGCGGCGGCGGTGGCTTTTGGCAAGGCAATCGCTGGTTTGCCGGGGTGCTGGCCGGGCTGTATCTGGTCAGCGCCGGCTTGCATCAGTTGCCGTTCGGCTTGCTTTGGAGTGCCTTGCTGTTTGCCGCCCTGTGCCTGCCACTGGGCTGGGAGTCAAGGCTGGAAGTCTCACCCCAGTGGCAGGCTTGGCACGGCACGGCGTTGGCCATGGGGACCGGCCTGGCGCACGTGCTGTGCCATGTTGCGGCCCTCGCTGGCATGGGCTGGGGTGTGCAAGCGCTGCTGGTCTGGGCCGCGCCGGTGGGGGAATTGGGCCGTGTACTGGTTTGGCTGGTAGGCCTGCTGGCCGGCGGGGCGGTGCTGGGCACGCTGATTTTTGGTTGTTATCTGGCGCTGATGTCACGCCTCGGGTTCCTGACCACCAACGGCTTTTCTGCGCTGGCGCTGCAGGACTTCAAGGGTTTTTTGCGTTTTCAGATCAGCGCAGAGGGTGCGCTGCATGGCTATTTTGTGGCCATTGATCAGGTGCCCAGGGTCTGGGGCATGAACGACAAACCGCAACCGGTCTGGGCGCCAGCCGACCGGCCGTTGGCCAGCCGGGTGCATGATCAGTTTGTGATCAGGAAATAATTTGGCAAATCAGGCACACTCTGCCACCTGACAACAATGAAAAGCTCTGGAACATGCTCTATCTCAGCCTTAAAACCCTGCACCTGTTGGCCATCATCGTTTGGATTGGTGGTATGGTGTTTGCGCATTTCTTTTTGCGCCCGGCCCTGCCGGCCTTTGAGTCAGCGGTGCGGGTACGCCTGATGCACGCGGTGCTGGGGCGGTTTTTTGGCGCGGTGCTGGCGGCCATTGTCGTCACCTTGGTCACCGGGCTGTGGATGATTGGCAACGTGGCCAAACAGGTGGTGCAGGCGGGGGGGCATTTCAGTATGCCGCTGGAATGGACCATTATGGCCACGCTGGGCATCTTGATGATGCTGATCTTTGGCCACATTCGTTTTGCCCTCTACAAGCGCCTGAGCCGTGCGACACAAGCCGCTGACTGGCCGACCGGTGCGGCGGCGCTGGCAAAAATCCGTATTTCGGTGCTGGTCAACCTGGGCTTAGGCGTGCTGATTGTGCTGGTGACTCTGTTGGGCGTACCGCGCTAAGGCTGCCGGTGAACCCTGACGCAAAGCAATTGTGGTCGGCGCCGCGCTGGGCGCTGGCGGTGCTGCTGGCCACGCTCGGCATGCTCGGGCCGTTCTCCATTGATACCTACATTCCTGCGTTTGCCGGCATCGCCAGTTCCCTGGACGCCACGCCACTGCAGATGCAGCAAACGCTGTCAGCCTACCTGTTTGGCTTTGCTTTCATGAGCCTGTTTCATGGTGCTCTGTCTGACAGCATCGGGCGCAGGCCGGTGGTGCTGTGGGGGCTGGCCGCGTTCACGCTGGCTTCGGTGGGCTGTGCGTTGTCGCAAAGTATTGGTCAATTGGTATTTTTCCGGGCGGTGCAGGGTCTTACCACCGGGGCCGGTATTGTGGTGTCGCGTGCCGTGGTGCGCGACATGTTTCCCCCGGCGCAGGCGCAGCGGGTCATGAGCCAGATCACCATTTATTTTGGTGTCGCCCCGGCCATTGCGCCCATGGTCGGCGGCGTGTTATTTGCGCATCTGGGTTGGCACAGTGTGTTCTGGTTTTTGGCCGTGGTGGGTGTGGTACTGTGGACCGCCAATTACAAACTGCTGCCCGAAACCCTGCACATCACGCAGCGTCAGCCGCTCAAGCTCAGCAATCTGCTGCAGGGTTACTGGAAGCTGGGGCTGGACCCGCGCTTTGTGCTGTTGGCGTTTGCCAGCGGTGTGCCGTTTAACGGCATGTTTCTGTATGTGCTGTCGGCACCAGTGTTTTTGGGTGAGCACCTGGCCTTGCCGCCGACGCAGTTCTTCTGGTTCTTTGTGCTCACCATCAGCGGCATCATGGGTGGGGCATGGGTGAGTGGCCGCCTGGCGGGCCGCCGCGCCCCCAAGCAGCAAATCAAATACGGGTTCCTGATCATGCTTGGCATGTCGCTTGTCAATCTGCTGGCCAATGTGCTGTTCACCGCACACGTGTCGTGGGCCATGTTGCCGGTGGCCATGTTTGCCTTTGGCTGGGCCATGATGGTGCCAGTAATCACGTTGCTGGTGCTAGACCTGCACCCCGACCGGCGTGGCATGGCCTCAAGTTTGCAGGCCTTCATTGGCGCTAGCGCCAACGGCCTGGTGGCCGGTGTGATTGCGCCGCTGGTGATGCATTCCACCGTGGCACTGGCGGCCACGTCGCTGGCCATGCTGTTGGTGGGATTGTTTGCCTGGCTGGGGCTGCATAGGCGCTGGCCCGAAATTGGCAGGGTGATTGAGCACCCGTTGGGCTGACTTGAGGGGTCAGGGCGCCGGGCTTCCCAGCGGAAGATAGAGCGTTAGTTGCGAATCAGCACATGGCGTGAACCCGTAATGCTGATAAAGGGCTTTGGCGCTGTCCTTTTTGGCATCCACCAACATTGCGAATGCAGCCACCTGCTTGCGCGCTTGCAGGCAGCGCTCAACCGCGCAGCCCAAAAGCAATTTCTCCAAACCCTGATCACGGTGCGTAGCGCTGCAGGCCAGTCGTCCCATCCGAAAGTACGGCACCGGATAGCGCGACAGCTTTTTCCGATCCGACATCGCTGATGTGCAACACATCCACCTGCGCTGCACTCAAGGTGTAAAAACCCAGAATCCGGCTGGGTTGTTCTGTATCGACCAACACGTAGACGGCGCTGACACCTCGTGCGGATTGCTGGTCCGGTCGCCAAATCGGTGCAGATAGTCATCCAACTCCGGGACGCCGCAGTGATAGCTTGTGCGGTCATGCAGGCGGGTATTGAGCGCCTGCTCTTCAAGCGCGTTTGACCTTGGCAGCGGCAGTCATGGCGCCTTGCAGCGCTGGGTTGGGAGCGAGAGCATCCGTGACAGCCGCGTGAAAGGTCGCAAAATCACGCTGCGATAACGTGACCCGAGACTCCTGGTCCAGCCAATGCGTGCGCCTTTTCTTTGGCCGCCGCCCGAACAAACTCCGCCATGGTGGTTCCCATCAGGCAGGCAGCACGCGACTGACTTTGATTGCGTCAAACCGAGGGGTCAGCCGAGTTTAAATTCCCATAGGTCATGACGCGTGACCAATTCTGCATCGTCAATTGCAGCCCGCATGGCCTACGTCACATCTTCAACCAAAGCCAGCCTCTTGTAACTTGCGGACGAATTTGTAAATGTCAAAAGTAACGGAAGACACATTTTGGATGTTTGGCATCAAGTTAAACATTGGAGTCAATCGGCACAAATAAAAACCCCGCCAGATTGCCCGGGCGGGGTTTTTAGGTCTTAACCGTCAGCTGACTTGCGTCAGCGTCAGATTAGAACGAGTGCAGCAGGCGCACACGGAATGCGGTTGCGTTGCCCGCTACGGTGTCTTCGCTGATGTGTTGGTATGCGGCTTGCACGCCAGTGCGTTTGCTCAAGGCATAGTTGGCACCGAGCTCGTAAGCTGTAATGGTGTTCAGCGCGTCAGCGGTGTTGCGGGCATAGTTCAAACCAACCGTCATGGCCTGGCCAACTGGAGCGGAAACACCAATCAGGTATTGTGTTTCGCTGTTGTTGACTACAGCAGTGGTCTTGAGTTTTTCGTAACCAGCACCCAATTTCACAACGCCGAGGTCGTAGGAAGCAGACAAACGGGTACGGTTGTCCAGGCCTGGCGCAGTAGCCAGCACGCCATTCAAACCAAAGCTGGTGTAATCAGCAGCGGCGGCAAAAGGACCGGCGGCATAGCTCGCGCCAACCAGGGTTGCGTCTTGTGTCAGGGCTGTCGATTGTGTACCGCCGGCACCATTGGCATCCAGCACTGCTGCTGAAACGGTAAAACCGCTCAGGTCAGGCGATGTGTACATCAATACATCCAAGTTCATTACATCTGAAAGCACCGGGCGGGAAATGCCGCCGATACCCGTAGCGCCATCAAGACCCATGGTTGGTGCATCTGCACCGCCCAGGCCAATGATGCCGTTGCCGATTTCGATGGCACCAATCATCACCGAACCAAAACCACCAGCGAGAGTCAGGCTGGCATCACGGCCAGCAATCGGGGTGGTACGGCCACGGCTTTGTACGGCCATGGATGCTGTAGCCTTTAGGCCGCCACCCAAATTTTCTGAGGCGGCGATCACAAAATCTCCATCAGTGACTTGAAGACCATCGGATTTTGCAGGCGCTACGCCAGCACCTTCGGCGGTGACATACCCAAACGCCAATTTACCTGACACAGTTGCCGTTTGCGCAGACACGGCACCAACAAAAGCGAGAGCAGCTAAAGCTACGAGAGATTTCTTCATTTGTATCACTCCAAAGTTAAAAAAATATTTACCAACCGTCTTTGGTCAGTGCCCTATAAGGGTTGACCCCTAGATTACACCAGAGGCTCGACCCAATTCGAATCCTGATGCTTTGCTTAAGGCCGCTATTTTTAGCGATGTCACTAAATTGCAACAAAAAACCCCACTGGCTTTCACCAGTGAGGTTTTTAAAAATATCCTAAGTCGACTTAAGTCGACGTTCTATCAGAAGGCGTGAGCCAACTGGATGCGATATTTCTTGGTATCGTTTTGAACCACGCCAGCAGCAGCACCAGCGGTTTCTTTCTGGTAGTGAACTGCAACGTAGGTACGCTTGCTCAAGTCATACTTGACGCCAAAATCGACACCGTTAGCGTCTTGAGCAACACCGTCAACAGAGCGACGAGCGTAGTTCAGACCAACAGTCGTTTGGCCCATTGGCACGGCGACACCCACCAACCAGTCGTGTGAACCATTGTTCAAAGCGGCCGTGGTTTTGCGTTTTTCGTAGCCCAGGCCGAGGTTGACCATGCCCAGATTGTAAGAACCAGACATACGCAGACGGTTGTCAGCACCAACAACCACGGCATTCAAGCCGTAGTTTGTGATGTCGGCTGCAGCAGCAACAGGACCGCCAGCGTAGGTTACGCCAATTTGAGTGGCATCTTGTGCAGCAGCAGTCGATTGCATACCGCCAGCGCCCACGGTGGTGTCAAGCACTGAAACATAGCCTTTAAAGCCAGACATGTTGGGAGTGTAGTAACGCAAGATGTCAACGTTGCCAGCACCAGCCAGAACAACGCCGTTGTCCAGGCCGTACACAGGTGCACCAGCACCGCCCAAGCCAATGATGCCGTTACCAGCTTCGATCGCGCCAATCAACACAGCACCGAAGCCGCCCGACAATGTCAGGCTGGCATCGCGGCCAGCAATGGCGGTGGTACGGCCACGGCTTTGTACGTCCATGGAGGCCACCATCTTCATGCCAGCGCCCAGGTCTTCCACGGCGGTCAGGGTGAAGTTGCCGTCGGTCACGCGCAGACCATTCGTATCTGCTGCCACACCAGCCGTTGTTACGGTCGTGTTTTCGTAAGCAAAACGCAATTTACCAGACAACGTCACGGTAGATTGAGCAAAAGCGGTACCAGCGGTAGCCAGAACGGCCAAAGCGATGAGGGATTTTTTCATTTCAGATTTCTCCAAGGTTAAACGAAGGGCTCCGGACTGAGGGGTCTCAGAACCCCGGGCCAACCTCCTGTTTCAGGAAGTTGGTTGTATTGAAACAGAAGCAAACCACTTTCGCGCCAAAAACCGGCATGAAATTGCGCAATATTGGTGCATTCGTTGCGGACGTGCAACATATTGAAACAGGCCGAAACAAAGCAAACCCATGGCCTCAAGGCTCGCACATCGTTTGTTGTCAGATGATCGGCACACGACTTTTTTGTGTCGGGGTTGGTTAGCTGTTTTCATGCAGCCTGTACCCAACAAAACCACGGCCTCAGGTTTTTTGCTCTATGAACTGAAGCGCATTACAAAGAGTGGCAGGCGTGCAGTTGACGTTGAGAGCACTCAGTCCTACCTATTTATGTACATCATGGTAATATACAAAAATGATTGACCTGAACAAGATTACCGGATTCGATTGGGATGACGGCAACGCTTGCAAGAACGACAAACACGGTGTTTCCATGGCCGAGGCAGAGCAAGTCTTCTTTTACGTCCCCATGCTGCTTTTGGAAGATGCCACGCACAGCCAGGATGAGCAGCGTTTTCATGTTTTGGGCAAAACCGACGCGGATCGCGCGCTGCACATCACGTTCACGCTTCGCCAGTTGGGTGTGTTGATTCGAGTAATTTCAGCCAGGGACATGCATAGAAAGGAGCGAGCCATTTATGAACAAGCAACTTAAGGCCATTCCGAAGTTCGCCAGTGAATCGCAAGAACGTGCCTACTGGGAGTCACATGACTCCACAGAACATCTGGATTGGTCTAAGGCCAAGCGGGTCTCGTTGCCAAACTTGAAGCCCACCACCAAGACCATTTCGCTGCGTTTGCCGCAGCACTTGCTGGATTCGATCAAAATTGCTGCAAATTCCAGAGATGTTCCCTACCAGTCCCTGATCAAGGTTTGGTTGCAGGAAAAGCTGCACAGCCACTGAGCACATGCAAATACTGACTAGCCTCTGGCGTGCTGGTGTGGAAAGTATCGTCATTAAAACCGTGCTTGGCAATTCTGTCGTTGGAGGCTGAAGTCGCCGCTGCCAACGATGATCACGTTTAACCTGAATGATTTTGTCGCGGCCAAGCGCTTTAAGTTGCCTGTTTGGACGCCAGCTGTTTTGCTTGCCCATTTAAGTCTGAAGAAGTCCTGATCATGGTCAATTACGCTTTGCGAGTTCCCGAATCCCTGTTTGCTTACGCGCGTGAGGTGGCGGAGTCTGAACATGTCTCCATGAACCAGTTTTTTGTAACGGCCATTGCGGAAAAAGTTTCGGCTTTAAGAACTGAGACTTATTTCAAAGAGCGACAGGCGCGTGGTGATTTGGCTGGTTTTGACGCCTGGCTGGCCGCCAGCCCGGACGCACCGCCAGAGCCACGCGATGTATTGAATGGTTGATTCGGTCCGGTAATGATGCCATGGCCTTGAGCGTGCCCAAAGCCGACATTTTTCAACGCGTTTTAAAACTTGGTCGCCAGGCTGGCGTGGCGGCCAGTCTTGGGTGAACCGCAGTTTGATTACGCCGCCTGCTGCGCCAGCCGCGCGGCCCGGCTGACCAGCTCCTCGGCCAGGCGCGCCTTGGCCTCGGGGTAGATCAGCGATTCTTCTAGCACGATGTGGTCGTGGCACAGGCTCACAAACACTTCGGCATTGTGTTTGAGTTCGGCCATGTCGACCCAGTCTTCACCCTGGGCAACGGCGCGCAGCATGGGGGCAAGTTCCAGCCAGTTTTGCTCAATCCAGCCATGGTCTTGCTGCAAGGTGCGCACCGCCTGCACCAGTTCGGCGTTGTCACTGCCCAACAGCGCCGGGAAGACATTTCTTTCTTCTTCGGCATGGTGCGAACGTGCAACTTCTGAAAAAAATGATTCGATGGTTTTGGCTTTCTGGCGGCAGTGTGGACTGTCGCTTTCTGTATCCAGCCGCGCCAGCACATCCGCCAGTTCAGCTAACTGCTGGTGAATTTGTTGGTGGCAGACATCAAGGGCCTTGAATTGTTGAACTTGTTGTGGGGCTTTCATGGGTTCTCCTGGGCTGTGATGAATCCATTTTGGCGGTCGATCAGCACGGATGTTTGAGCCACATCAAGTTTTCTACCGATTTGTGAGGAAGAAATATTTTTGATCTAGATCAGCAAATGGACAAATTGCGGGTTTTCATGGCGCGCTGGCGCGATGGAAGGGCGTAGGATGCCCCCCTCACCTGCAGCTTCATGTCGCAAGCGTTTGCAGGGCAAGGAGACAACTTTGCAAGCTACCAACGTCGCCAACCCGGCCTATTTCCACAAGGTCGTTGATTGCCAATGGGCCTGCCCGGCCCATACCCCCGTACCCGAATACATTCGCCTGATTGGTCAGGGGCGCTACAGCGACGCCTACATGATCAATTGGGTGAGTAACGTGTTTCCGGGCATTTTGGGTCGTGTCTGCGACCGCCCCTGCGAGCCCGCCTGCAGGCGTGGCAGGGTGGAGGAGAACAACAGCAAAAAGCCCGAGCCAGTGGCGATTTGCCGTCTCAAGCGCGTGGCCGCTGATTTCAAGGATGATGTGACCGCCCGCATGCCCGCCATTGCACCCAGCAACGGCAAACGCATTGTTTGCGTTGGGGCCGGTCCGGCGTCCCTGACGGTGGCACGCGATCTGGCCCCGCTCGGTTATGAGATCACGGTGTTTGAAGGCGATGCCAAGGCCGGCGGCTTTATCCGCTCGCAGATTCCGCGTTTTCGGTTGCCCGAAGAGGTGATTGACGAGGAAACGGGTTACATCCTCAACATGGGCGTGAAGTTTGTCAACAACCAGCGGGTTGACTCCATGCAGGCGCTGCTGGCTCAGAATTTTGATGCGGTGTTTGTCGGTTGCGGCGCACCACGCGGGCGTGAACTCGATGTGCCGGGCCGTGCCGAGGCGGCAGCCCACATCCACATTGGCATTGACTGGTTGGCCAACGTGTCCTTCGGCCATACCACCAGCGTGGCCGAGCGCGTGATTGTGCTCGGCGGCGGCAACACCGCCATGGACTGCTGCCGTTCGGCGCGCCGTATGGGCGGCAAGGATGTGAAGGTGGTGGTTCGCAGCGGTTTTGAGGAAATGAAAGCCTCGCCCTGGGAAAAGGAAGACGCCCAGCACGAAGGCATTCCGATACTCAACTACCACGTGCCCAAGTCGGTCGAGCATGTGAACGGCAAGCTCACTGGCATGACGTTCGAGATCGTGCGTGCCGAATACGATGCCAAGGGCCGACGCAGCCTGGTGCCTACCGGTGAACCCGACGTGCTGCTGGAATGCGACACGGTGCTGGTGGCCATCGGCCAGGAAAATTCTTTCCCCTGGATCGAGCGTGACTGCGGCATCGAGTTCGACAAATGGGGCTTGCCGGTACTGGGTGAGGGCACTTTCCAGTCCACCGTATCCAAGGTATTTTTTGGTGGCGACGCCGCTTATGGTCCCAAGAACATCATCACGGCTGTGGCTCATGGGCACGAGGCGGCGGTGTCGATCGACCGGATGCTCAACGGTGAAGACGTGGCCCGTCGCCCGCCGCCCATGACCAACCTGATGTCGCAAAAAATGGGCATCCATGAATGGAGCTACCACAACGACGTGTCGAATGACTTGCGTTACAAAGTGCCATGGGCAGCGGCCGAGACCGCGCTGGCCAGCATCAAGATCGAGGTCGAACTCGGTTTTGACGCGGCCACCGCGTTCAAGGAAGCCAGCCGCTGCCTGAACTGCGATGTGCAGACGGTGTTCAATCGCAACACCTGCATCGAGTGTGATGCCTGCGTTGACATTTGCCCAATGGACTGCATCACCTTCACCACCAATGGCGATGAAGCCGACCTGCGCACCCGTCTGAAGGCGCCTGCGACCCACACCGGACAGGATTTGTATGTGTCCGCCGAGCTCAAAACCAACCGTGTCATGGTGAAGGACGAAGACGTCTGCCTGCACTGCGGCCTGTGCGCCGAGCGCTGTCCCACCGGCGCCTGGGACATGCAGAAATTTTTGCTCAACACCACGCAGGCGGGTGCCAGGTGCCGCGACGCCAAAGCCACCCCTGCAGCCCACATTGCCCAACCGGAGGCCGCATGAAGCGCATAGAAGCCATTAACGATTTCGTCATCAAGTTTGCCAATGTCAACGGCTCGGGCTCGGCCTCGGCCAATGAGTTGTTTGCCAAGGCGGTGATGCGCATGGGTGTGCCGGTTAGCCCGCGCAATATTTTTCCAAGCAACATTCAGGGCATGCCGACCTGGTACGAGGCACGGGTCTGCGAAAAAGGCTACCACGGTCGGCGCGGCGGCGTTGACATGATGGTCGCCATGAACCCGCAAACCTGGGACGCCGACATTGCCGAAATCGAATCCGGCGGCTACCTGTTTTACGACAGCACCCGACCCATGCCGGCCAACAAGTTTCGTGACGACGTGCACACCATGGGTGTGCCGCTGACCGAGATTGCCAACAACGCCTATACCGACCCGCGCCAGCGTCAGTTGTTCAAGAACATCATTTACGTGGGGGCCCTGTCAGTGCTGCTCGATGTGGACGCTGAAGTGTTTGAGAAACTTTTTGCCGAGCAGTTCAAGGGCAAGGAGCGCTTGCTCGAATCCAATATCAAGGCTCTGCACATGGGGCGCGACTATGTCAAGCAGCACATGCAAGCGCCACTGGGCATTCGTGTGCAGCGTGCTGACAACGTGGGGGATCAGATCTTTACCGACGGTAACAGTGCGGCGGGCCTGGGCCTGGTGTATGGCGGCGCCACGGTGGCCGCCTGGTACCCGATCACGCCGTCCACCTCGATTCCCGAAGCGTTCCAGAAATACTGCGAGAAATTCCGTATTGACCCGGCCACCGGGCAGCACCGCTTTGCCATCGTGCAGGCCGAAGACGAGCTGGCCTCGATCGGCATGGTGGTGGGGGCCGGTTGGAACGGTGCGCGGGCCTTTACCGCCACCTCAGGCCCCGGTGTGTCACTGATGACCGAGTTCATTGGCCTGGCTTATTTTGCCGAGATTCCGGTGACCATCATCAACGTGCAGCGCGGTGGGCCGTCGACCGGCATGCCCACACGCACCCAGCAGTCTGACCTGCTGTCATGCGCTTACGCCTCCCACGGCGACACCAAGCATGTGCTGCTGTTCCCGCAAGACCCGCACGAGTGTTTTACCCATTCGGCGGCGGCGCTGGACCTGGCAGAACGGCTGCAAACGCCCATTTTTGTCATGACCGACCTCGACATTGGCATGAACCAGCGCCTGTGCAAACCTTTTGTCTGGGACGATGCCAAGGAGTACGACCGTGGCAAGGTCATGACGGCCGAAGAGCTGGAGGCCGGCAAGCCCTTTGGTCGCTACCGCGACGTGGACGGCGATGGTATTCCGTGGCGCACCCTGCCCGGTACCCACCCCAGCAAGGGCGCTTTCTTTACCCGCGGCACCACCCGCAACCCACAGGCCATGTACTCCGAGGCCGGGCCGGACTACATCTACAACATGGAGCGCCTGCTGCGCAAGTTCAAGACGGCGGCCAACCTGGTACCCCAGCCCGTGTTCCGCAAGGCAGCCGAACCGACCAAGTTGGGCATCATTTATTACGGCTCCACCACCCCGGCCATGCGTGAAGCGCTGGATGTGCTCGACCGCAATGGCGACCATGTGGATGCCATGCGCCTGTGTGCCTTCCCGTTCCCGCAATCGGTGTCCGACTTTATTGCCGCGCACGACAAGGTGTTTGTGGTCGAGCAAAACCGCGACGCACAAATGCGTTCCATGCTCATCAACGAACTCGAGGTGAACCCTGCCAAACTGGTGCGTGTGCTGCATTACGACGGCACGCCCATCACCGCGCGCTTCATCATTCGCAACATTCACGACAGCGTGCAAAAGGAGCTGGTATGACTTTTATTGCCAAACCCAGGCTGCATCACCCCACCCTGCACACCAACAAGGTGGGCTACACCCGGCGCGACTACGAAGGCCGCATTTCCACCCTGTGCGCGGGCTGTGGTCACGACTCCATCTCGGCGGCCATCATCCAGGCCTGCTGGGAGCTTGACATTGAGCCACACCGCGTGGCCAAGCTCTCGGGTATTGGTTGCAGTTCCAAAACACCTGACTACTTTCTGGGCGCGTCCCACGGTTTCAATACCGTGCACGGGCGCATGCCCTCGGTGTTGACCGGTGCCAACATGGCCAACCGCGAGTTGCTGTACCTGGGCATTTCCGGCGATGGCGACTCGGCCTCCATCGGTCTGGGCCAGTTTGCCAACGCCATGCGGCGTGGCGTGCGCATGGCGTACATTGTGGAAAACAATGGTGTCTATGGCCTGACCAAGGGCCAGTTTTCGGCCACCGCGGACCGCGGCTCCAAGAGCAAAAAGGGCGTGATCAACAGCGACAGTCCGGTTGACCTGGTGGGCATTGCGCTGCAATTGGGAGCCACCTACGTGGCGCGCAGTTTCTCGGGTGACAAGGCCCAGTTGGTGCCGCTCATCAAGGGCGCCATGGCGCATGGCGGGGCGGCGTTTATTGATGTCATCAGTCCCTGCGTGACCTTCAACAACCACGGTGGCAGCACCAAGAGCTACGATTATGTGCGCCAGCACAACGAGGCCGTGAGCCGTATCGACTTCATCACACCAGGGTGCGAAATCACCACCCACTACGCCCCCGGCGAGGTGGTTGATGTGGAGCAGCATGACGGCTCGGTATTGCGCCTGCGCAAGTTGCATGCCGACTACGATCCCACGGACCGTTATGCTGCCATGGGGTATATGCAGCAGCACCAGGAGCGTGGTGAGGTGGTGACCGGTTTGCTGTATGTCGACCCGCTGGCCACAGATTTGCACACGGCGATGAACACCTGTGCCGTGCCGCTCAATACCCTGAAGGCCTCGCAGCTCAACCCAGGCTCCCAGGCGCTGGAAAAAATCAACGCCACACTGCGTTGAACCCGTTACTTAAATGACATACAAGGAGCCTGCCATGACCGAACGCACTGTTTTTCAATCGATGGCGCAGCGCCATGTGGTCAGCGTGGTGCCAACCGCCACGGTTTATGCTGCCGCCTGTGTCATGACACGGGCCAATTGCGGCAGTGTTTTGGTCATTGACAGCAGCAGCACGCTGCTGGGCATCGTGACCGAGCGCGACCTGATGACCCGTTTGGTGGCCAAGTCACTCGACCCCGCTACCACCACGGTGGCCGACATCATGACGCGTAGTCCGTTTTGCGTGGTACCCGAGACCAAGGTGGCCGACGCGGTGCTGATCATGATCGAGCGCGGCTTCAGGCATCTGCCCATCGTGACCGACAACAACAAGATTCTGGGCGTGTTTTCGGTTCGCGACGCCTTGCCGCGCGAAGTGCAAACGGCGCAAAGCCTGGCAGAATTTCACGAACAGGTGAATGACGCGCTGGGTTGATTTTGTAGGGGCTTAACAAGCCATCAACAACCACGGGGCGGCCCATGAGATGGCACGTTTCAGATGTGCCAGCGCCGCCGCGCTGGGAGGCTCGCCCAATTCAAATTTTTCTCCACGAATCGCCAGCAAAGTGCAGGGTGGTGCTGGTTCGCCCTGTACATCCTGGTAGACCTGCAGCAAGGCCTGCGGCGATAGGGCATGGGTGGTAAAGCTGGCATCCTGTGTTGCCTGCAACTTGGTTACCTCAAACGGCGCGGGGCAGCTCAGGCTGGCATCAATAAAGAGCACGCGTTGTCGGCCGATCAGGTCGAGCGCGTGCTCAATTTGCAACTGGTAATCTTCCAGGAACTCCACCCGATCTTGTAATGTGGCTGGCAGTTGTTCGCGCAAGGCGGCCAGGCACAGCGGCCCCAGCGCGTCATCGCCCCGGCTCAGATTGCCCCAGCCCAGCACCAGTATCCGGGGTGTCATGTGGTGCGTGTCAGCCCGCTTTGTGGCGATTTCTGCACATGGTCCAGCAGCGAGCCGTCAGCCGCCAGCAGCGTCACGTCCAGCGGCATCTGGCCTAGCGCGTGGGTGGCGCAGGACAGGCAGGGGTCATAGGCGCGAATGGCGACTTCGATGTGGTTGAGCAGGCCCTCGGTCAGTTCCTGACCGTCCAGGTAGTCCCGCGCCACCGAGCGCACCGCTTCGTTCATAGCCTGGTTGTTGTGGGTGGTGGACACAATCAGGTTGCAGCGTGTGACCAGGTCATCGTCACCCACCTCGTAGTCGTGGATCAAGGTACCGCGCGGCGCTTCGATCATGCCGACCCCATGGCGCTGGCGCACGCCGGTGGTGACAAGGTCGCCCGACAACAGCGCCGGCTCAGTCAGCAATTCAGTAATCACCTCGACCGCGTGCAGCATCTCGATCATGCGTGCCCAGTGGTAAGCCAGCGTGGCATGCACCGGCTCACCCCGGCCCCAGGCGACAAAGGCCCGGCGCTCAGCTTCAGCACGGGCGCTGGGAATAAAGTCGCAGTTTTGCACCCGGGCCAGCGGACCCACGCGGTACCAACCCAGCTGCGCACCCAAGCTGCGCAGGTAGGGAAACTTCATGTAGCTCCAGGGGCGCACTTCTTCTTCAATGAGCTCCAGGTACCGCTGGTCGTCGATCTGGTCAAACAAAATGCGGCCATTTTCATCACGTACCCGCAGCACACCGTCGTACAAATCCATGGCACCATCGGCGCGCACCAGCGACATCACATTGGACTTGAAGCTGCCAAAGTTGTTGTACAGCGCCGGGTTTTGCGCATGTAACTGTTTGGCAATGGCCACCGCATCTTGTGCCCATTGCAGCATCTGGGGCAAGTCGCGTTGCAGGCTATTGCGTTCATCTGCAGTGACCAGCTTGTTGATGCCGCCCGGCACGGCGCCGGTGCCATGCACGCGTTTGCCTGAGGTGATCCGAATGATTTCCTGGCCGAACTTGCGCAGCGAAATGCCCTTTTTCGCGATCTCGGGGTGGGCTTGCGCCACACCCACGATGTTGCGCTTGGCCACTTCTGAATCAAACCCAAACAACAGATCGGGCGACGACAGGTGAAAGAAGTGCAGCGCATGGGATTGCAGGATTTGCCCGTAGTGCATCAGGCGCCGCACGACGTTGGCGCTGGCGCTTACCGGTGTAGCGCCCAGCACGCGGTCAAACGCCTTGGCCGCCGCCAGGTGGTGCGACACCGGGCAGATGCCGCACAGGCGCTGCACCATCACCGGCACTTCCCAGTAGGGGCGGCCTTCGATGAATTTCTCAAACCCCCGGAACTCGACAATATGCAGGCGCACCTGCTCGATGTGGTTGTCGGCGTCCAGCAGCAGCGTCACCTTGCCATGCCCCTCGACGCGCGACACCGGGTCAATCGCCACCCGGCGCAGGTGCTCGGGGTGGGCGGCGGTTTCAAGTGGAAAAGTCATGGAATATCCCTTATGCAATGGGGTATCACCCGGTTTTGATGGGAACTCTGTAGGGTTGAATGTGGGGCGGACTTCAGTCCGCCATGGTCGACTGAAGTCGACCCTACAACAAGCCCAACAACAAGGTCAAATCCTTCAGTCATAGCGAATGAGTCCATGCCCCAATTGCGGCGTGCGTCCAGCCAGCAGGTCCGTCAAAAACGACCAGATGGCGTCGGCGCTGGGTGGGCAACCGGGCAAAAAATAGTCCACATGCACCACCTCGTGGATCGGGTGCACATGGTTTAGCGGCAGTGGCAGCTCGGGGTCGTTGGGTACCTGGCTACCGGCCACCGTGCCGTTGTGGCTGCAATACACATCACACAGCATCTGGCCCACATCGCGCTGGTTGCGCTGTGCCGGCAGGCCGCCGTTGATGGCGCAGGCGCCCATCGCCACCAGCGTCTTGCAGTGCGCCCGAAATTCGCGCAGCACCTGCACGTTTTCGGCATTGCATAGCCCGCCTTCGATCAGGCCAATGTCGCAGCGGCCAATGGTTTTGATGTCGGTCAGCGGTGAGCGGTCAAACTCGACGTGTTCCAGCAGTTCCAGCAGGCGCTCGTCAATGTCGAGCAAGGACATGTGGCAGCCAAAACAGCCCGCCAGTGACACCGTGGCCACCTTGAGCTTGCGTGGCGCGTGTAAGGGAGTTGCACCAGTCAAAGCGGTTGTCATGTCTCGTCCTCCTGCGACACCGGGTGGCTGTCAAATCGCCGCTGGCCAATGGGGATGACAAAGCCGCGCCGTTTGGGCAGGATGGCGCCCACCGGGCAGATGTTGGCGGCACGGTCTGTGGCGCTGATGGCGCTGTTCAACAGCTGGCCACTGTCGCTATTGACCAGCAAATGGCTGGCCACACCGCGCCCGCCCATGGCAAACACATGTTTGCCCTCTTGCGCACTGGCGCGCACACACAGGCCGCACAAAATACAGCGGTTCAGGTCCAGCAGCAGGTCGGGGTGGCTGGCATCGACCCGACGGTTCGGGTAAAACTCTTCAAAGTGCGGCCCGTCCATGCCCATTTGGTAGGCGGTGGCCTGAAGCAGGCAGTTGCCGCTCTTTTCGCATGACGGGCAAAAGTGGTTGCCTTCGACAAACAGCATTTGCAGCAGCGTTTTGCGCTGGGTGTTGAGTTCGGGGGTGTCGCTTTCCACGTCTTGTCCACTGCTGGCCGCAATGGTGCAGGCCGCCCCGGTGCGTCCGTTGACCTTGACCGTGCACAGTCGGCAAGAGCCATGGGCAGCAAAGTCGGGATGCCAGCACAGGTGTGGAATGTAATGCCCGGCGCGGCGGGCGGCCTGCAAAATGGAGTCACCCGGGCCAAATTCGACCTCTTGCCCGTCCAGGGCAAAGGTGCCGGGGCTCAGGGCGTCAATGCGGTGGTCTGTCATCATTCAAAATTCTCCAGGTGCGCGCCGCTGTCGTTGCGTCCGGTGGCGCGCCGCGCCTGCGAGAGTTCGGCGTCCATGTCAAACCCTGCGACAAAGTGCAGGGATTTCAAATGCTGCTCGTAGGCCGGGCGAAACTTGGTGATGGTGTCGCGCAACGGGTTGCAGGCCCCAGCGCCCAGGCCGCAGTGGGTGGCGCCGTGCATCAGTTTGTCCAGCTCATACAGCACCTGGATGTCGGCGCTGGAGCCATAACCGCGCTTGAGTTTGTCCATCTGGCGCACCACCAGCTCGGTCCCGACGCGACAAGGTGTACAAAAGCCGCAGCTCTCATGGGCAAAAAAGTGGGCAAAGTTGCGGGCCACCTCAAACATGTCGCGGCTACGGTCAAACACCATGAAGGCGCCCGCCGTGGGCACATCCTCAAAGCCAATGTGGCGGTCAAATTCCAGCGCTGACAGGCATACGCCTGATGGCCCGCCAACCTGTACTGCCTGGGTGTTGCGTGCGCCGCAGTCTTCCAGGATGCGCCCGACGCGCGTGCCAAAAGGGTACTCGTAAATGCCGGGGCGCTCGCAGTCGCCCGAGACCGAGTGGATCTTGGTGCCGGTCGATTGTGCTGTACCGATGCGCGCCCACCAGGCGCCGCCATGCACGGCAATGTGGGTGACGGCGCAGAAGGTTTCTACATTGTTGACGGTGGTGGGCTGGCCCAGGTAGCCGTGCTCCACCGGGAAAGGGGGGCGGATGCGGGGCACGCCGCGCTTGCCTTCCAGCGACTCGATCAATGCTGACTCTTCACCACACACATAAGCCCCGGCGCCCACATGGATGGTAATGTCAAAGTCAAAACCGGCCTTGCCCTGGATGGACTTGCCCAGCAGGCCGTGTTCGCGCCGCCGCTGCAAGACCGCTTGCAGGTGGTCCAGCAGGTAACGGTATTCGCCGCGCAAGTACATCAGCCCTTGGCTGGCGCCCACCGTCCACGCCGCGATGGTCATGCCCTCGAACAGGGTGTCGGCGTAGCTGGTCAACAGCACCCGATCCTTGAAAGTGCCGGGCTCGCCTTCGTCGGCGTTGCAAACCACATAATGTGCCTGCCCCACGGCATTGCGGCACAGTTGCCATTTGGTGCCAGTGGCATAACCGGCGCCGCCCCGGCCGCGTAATTTGGAACGTTTTAGATCGTCCAGCATGGCCTGGGGCTCACGCGCCAGTGCGGCGGCAAGGCCCGCTCCGGGCTGCGGTTGCACGCCCAGTTTGACATCTGCCAGGCGAATCTGGTCGTCGACCTGCGACCATTCCGCTGGCCATTGCGCGGCGGGTACCTGCTGTTCGATCAGGTCGGCCATCTGCGCAATACGGTCAGGGGTCAGCCGGGTGATCACCTGATGGTGGTTGATGAGCGCCGCCGGTCCCTGGTCGCACAGCCCGGTGCAAGAGCTGGTGGTCACACTGACCAGACCATCGGCACGCATCTGGTTCCGGGCTACTTTCAACAGGCCGCACAATTGCCGTAACAGGGCTTCGTTGCCGAGCATGCGGTCGGTGATGTTGTTGCTGAACAGGACGCGGTAAGCACCCACCGGCTCGGTGTGAAAAAAACGGTAAAAGTCGGCAACCCCCTGCACATGGGCCAGCGTCAGGTTCAAGGCCTTGGCCGCATGTTGCAATGCCGAGCGCGGCAACCAGCCTGCAAAGGCCTGAAATTCGCGCAGAATTTGAACCAGGGCGTGAGGATCGCTGCCATGGCGCTGCAGCAAGGACTGAAGTTCAGCCGCCGAGCGCGCGGACAGGGGTGAAATTGCATTCATGGCGCGCAATATAGCGCACAAAATTACAATGCGTCATGCGGATTGCCTGTGTCGAGCCAATCCCCCAAACCAACCAGACTGGAATCAACATGATGGACCGATTTTTAAGCACCGTGGATGACGCCTTGCGCACCGTCTTCGCCCAGCACCGTGGCACCCAGGCCTGTCCGACCGTGCCGGGTGATGCCACCGAGCTCTCGGAACTCGACAAAAAAGAAGCGGGCGCGCTGATGCGTGTCAACCATGTGGGCGAGGTCTGCGCCCAGGCGCTTTACACCGCGCAGGCATTTGCGACCAAAAACGAAGCGCTGCGGGCCCATTTTCAAAAAGCCAGCGCCGAGGAAACCAACCATCTGGCCTGGACCGAACAGCGCCTGAAAGAGCTGGGTGACCGTCCCTCGCTGCTCAACCCGCTGTGGTACGCCGGCGCCTTTGGCATTGGGCTGCTGGCAGGCAGGCTGGGCGACAAGGTGAGTCTGGGTTTTGTGGTGGAGACTGAAAACCAGGTGGAAGCACATCTGGACAGCCACCTGAGTCGCTTGCCAAGTGGTGACCATGCCTCACGCGCCATCGTGGCGCAAATGAAGGACGACGAGGCGCGCCATGCGCTGGACGCCAGGGAGCTTGGCGCCATTGACTTGCCCCCGCCGGTCAAAGGCCTGATGACCTTGGCGGCCAAGCTGATGACCACCGTGGCGCACCGGGTTTAAGGCATCAGGTGCTGAGAAGTCTGGCCAAAATGGCGATGACGCCACCGATCACAAAACCCAGCATCCATTTAATTTGAGACACCTCGGTCTTGAGGACGGCCATGTCGGTTTTTAGAGGCGCCAAAGCCGAATCAAGCCCCCGGTTGGTGACGAGTTCATCCTGCGCCTCGGCAATGACACGTACCACCGTTTCAGCCTGGTCTGCCGTAAAGCCAGCCGACTTCAGCTTGTCTGAAAGTTTGAGAGAGTCGAACGTGATGGTGCTCATGTCGCTAATTTACCCTAAATCTCAACGACCTCAAAGCTGGTCGTGATGTCTGCGGTTTTTCCCAGCATGACACTGGCCGAGCAGTATTTGTCGTGGCTCATGGCAATGGCGCGCTCGACTGCGGCCGGTGGAATGCCTTTGCCGGTCACGGTGAAGTGCATGTTGATTTTGGTGAACACCTTGGGGTCAAGGTCGGCGCGCTCGGCCTCAAGCTTGACGCTGCAGCCGCGCACGTCGTGGCGGCCGCGTTTCAGGATCAGCACCACGTCATAGGCGGTGCAGCCGCCAGCACCGGCCAGTAAAGTTTCCATTGGGCGCGGTGCCAGGTTCTGGCCGCCGTTCTCGGGTTTGGCGGTATCGGGCGCACCGTCCATCACCAGCGTGTGGCCGCTGCCGGTTTCGGCCACAAAACCCATGCCCGAGCGGGTCCCCAAGGCGCCGGTCCAATTGACTATGCATTCCATTTTCAGGTTTCTTTCAAGATTCAAGAGCCGCGATTGTCGCTTTTTGTCTCATTGCGCGGGGCGCTTATCATTGTCACCCTATGAAAACACCCGCTTTGACCCCCGCCGACTACCTCAAAAAGATCTTGACCGCCCGTGTGTATGACGTGGCGGTGGAAACCAATCTGGAAATTGCGCAAGACCTCAGTGCGCGCCTCAACAACACCGTGCTGCTCAAGCGTGAAGACCAGCAACCGGTGCACAGCTTCAAGCTGCGAGGCGCTTACAACAAGATGGCGCACTTAAGTCCGGCACACCTGAAAAAGGGTGTGATTTGCGCCTCGGCCGGCAACCACGCCCAGGGTGTCGCCTTAAGTGCCCAGCGGCTCGGCTGCCGCGCCGTCATTGTCATGCCGACCACCACACCGCAGGTCAAGGTTGACGCGGTGCGCGGCTTTGGCGGCGAGGTGGTGCTGTTTGGCGACAGCTATTCAGACGCCCATGGCCACGCGGTGGCGCTGGAAAAAAAGGAGGGCCTGACCTTTGTGCATCCGTTTGACGACCCCGATGTGATTGCCGGCCAGGGCACCATTGCCATGGAACTGTTGCGTCAGCACCAGGGGCGCCTGGATGCCGTGTTTGTGGCGATTGGTGGTGGCGGTCTGATTTCTGGGGTGGCCAATTACATCAAGGCGCTGCGCCCCGAGATCAAGGTGATTGGCGTGCAAATGAACGACTCCGACGCCATGACCCAATCGGTCACTGCTAAAAAGCGCGTCACCCTGGCCGACGTGGGTCTGTTCTCGGACGGCACGGCGGTGAAGCTGGTGGGTGAGGAGACCTTTCGTGTGGCCAGCGAACTGGTGGACGATTACATGCTGGTCGACACCGACGCGGTGTGCGCGGCCATCAAGGACGTGTTTGTCGATACCCGCAGCATTGTGGAACCCGCCGGTGCCCTGGCGGTGGCGGCGATCAAGCAGTATGTGGCCACGCACCGATCCAAGGGCGAAACCTACGCCGCCATTTTGTGCGGTGCCAACATGAATTTTGACCGCCTGCGCTTTGTCGCCGAGCGCGCCGAAGTGGGTGAGGAACGTGAGGCCTTGTTTGCCGTGACCATTCCGGAAGAGCGAGGCAGCTTCCGGCGCTTTTGTGAACTGATTGGCGATTTGCCGAGTTTCGGCGGGGCCAAAACGCTGCGCAACGTGACCGAATTCAACTACCGCATCAGCGACTCGAAAAAAGCCCATGTATTTGTTGGCCTGACCACTGCCGCCAAAGGCGAATCCGGCAAAATTGCCGCGCACCTGGGCCGGCACCGCTTTGATGCGCTGGATTTGACCCATGACGAATTGGCCAAGGAGCATATTCGCCACATGGTGGGCGGGCACTCAAGCCTGGCCGATGACGAGCGCCTGCTGCGCTTTGTGTTCCCCGAGCGCCCAGGTGCACTGCTGAAATTTTTAAACCTGTTGCGCCCCAACTGGAACATCAGCCTGTTCCATTACCGCAACCAGGGCGCTGACTATGGCCGTATTTTGGTCGGCATCCAGGTGCCAACGGGCGATTCGGACGCCTTTAGCGAATTTCTGGCCACGTTGGGCTACCCTTATGTAGAAGAAACGGGCAATCCGGTGTTCCGGATGTTCCTGCAATCATGAGCGCCTCCCTCGACGGCAAGCTGGTGGTGGCCATTTCCAGCCGTGCCCTGTTTGACTTTGAGGAAGAAAACGAGCTTTTTGAGCAGGGTGATGACCGAGCCTACATGGCGCTTCAACTGCAGCGCCTGGACATTCCCGCCAAGCCCGGGGTGGCGTTTTCCTTGGTGCAAAAGCTGCTGGCGTTCAATCAGTCGCCGCCAACCAACAACAACCAACCCGTCGAGGTGGTCATCCTTTCGCGCAACGACCCGGTCTCAGGCATGCGGGTATTTCGCTCGGCGCAGCATTACGGGCTGGCCATTGAGCGCGGCAGCTTCACGCGTGGCCAGGCGCCCTGGCGATACCTCAAACCGCTGCATGCCAATTTGTTTTTAAGCACCCATCTGAGTGACGTGCGCGCCGCACTCGATGCGGGTGTGCCTGCCGCACAGGTCTACCCGCGCTCGGTTCACGCCAGCGATGCCCATCCTTTTGAAGTACGTATTGCTTTTGACGGCGACGCGGTGCTGTTCAGCGACGAGGCCGAGCAGGTGTACCAAAGCCAGGGTTTGCAGGCGTTTCAACAGCATGAGACCCTGAAGGCCGCGCTACCCCTGCCCGATGGCCCGTTCAAGCCCCTGTTGTTCGCCTTGCAGCGGCTACAGAACGCCGGCACGCCCGCCATGCGCATCCGCACCGCGCTGGTGACCGCGCGCAGCGCACCCGCGCATGAACGCGCCATTCGCACCCTGATGAACTGGAACATTGAGGTTGATGAAGCCATGTTTCTGGGGGGGCTGCCCAAAGGCGAATTTTTACGCGAATTCGAGCCCGACTTTTTCTTTGACGACCAGACCGGCCACATCGAGTCTGCCGCCCGGCATGTGCCCTCGGGACATGTGGCCAGTGGGGTGCGTAACAACTTCATCTGATCAGTTGGGGTCAGAGCACGTCGCTTTGCGAGTGGTCTGACCCGCAAAGTCTCAAAAAGTTGGGGTCAGAGGTGCGCCGGTTCGCGAGTGGTCTGACCCGCAATGTTTAAGTGTTGCTGACGCTCTGCTGGTCGCGGCTGGCAGCACCGCTGCGCACCAGATCATCCAGCAAGGCCAGCACCCAGTCCTGAAATGGCTGGCCGGCCGGGCCGCTGGACTGGTAGATCTGATGCAGCAGTGGGGTGCTCTGCGCCCATTGCAGCAAGCCCGCCAGTGGCACGTTCTGAACTTCAAGCAATTTGAACTTCAGCAGCACTTTGGCCGCATAACGAATGTGTTTTTCGGGCGCTTGCGCAAAGCTGTCCAGCCGCCTGCGCGCCCGTGCCAGCGCCTCGGCCACATCTGAAAACACCGTACCATGGCCGGGGATGATGAGGCGTGGGGCCAGCGCCTCGATCACATCGAGGGTTTGCGCCACCTCAGTAAAGGCGTCGGTGCCGTCGAGCTCCGGGAACACCACACCAAAGCCGTTTTCCCACAAGGCATCCGCCGAGATCAGCAGGCGGTGTTCGGGCTGAAACAGGATCACCGAATGGGGATCGTGCCCGGGTGCGGCGTGAATTTGCCAGGGCTGGTCCCCCAGCAGGATGGCGGTATCGGGCTGCAGCGTGGTGCTGTAACCAAATGGCGGGCAGGTTTGACCGGTGGGCTGGTAGGACAAGGCCGCCGGATCCCAAGGTGTCACAAAGCGGGCATGCCCGGGCGGGATCAGGGTGTACAGCTGCGGGTAAGCGACTTGCAGCAGGGCGTTGCCACCACAGTGGTCGCTGTGCAAGTGGGTGTTGAGCAGCAGGTCAAGGGGCTGGCCTTGCAGGGCCGCCTGCAGCAGTCCCAGGGTCTGGGTGGCGTGGCTGGCATAACCGCTGTCAATCAGCGCGCACTGGTTTTTGCCACGGATCAGGATGTTGTTGGAGGACAACCAGCCGCGCTCGAACAGGGTAATGCCTTGGGGAAGTTGCACAAAGTACCTTTGACAAATAGACGGAGGAAGGGCGGCGGGGAAGGGCGCAGGCCCGCTGCTGACTTTAACCCTTGTTGGTGCCAACCAAAGCCAGGGTTTGGCTGAGTTCTGTCACGCACGCGGGGGCTGAGGTGTCAAACAGGCAGGTAATCCAGGAGGATTCCCGTGCCTTGACCGTGTCGAGAAAACTGCTGACTGTGCCTTGTTTGCGCGCCAGGCCGGCAAAGTGGTTAAAGCCGGACTCAAGAAAGGTTTGCAGCGAGCCCAAGCCGGCCAGTTGTGCCGGTTTGCGCATCATTTTGAGCATGAAGTGCAGGCCTGGCTTGCGCGTCAGTTGCCCAAGATCCTCGCCAATGCGAAGCACCGTGTTGAGCTGCCAAAGGCGGTCGTCACGGCGACCCACATTGCGCCAGGCCATTACATAGGCTTGCGCATCCGGCAAGCCGGGTTGCAGCTGCCAGTTCAGTGCCATGGCCAGGTCAAGTTCTTCCGTGAGCTGATGTAACTCGGCCAAGGCCACGGCTGTGGCAACCACTGGCTCGGGAAACGTGCGCTGCAGGGCGCCGGCAATGCGGGCAAATTGCGCGTCGCGCTCGGCAAAGTTTTTGGCGCCGTAAAGTTCTTCCAAAAAGAAATTGGCGCAGGCGGCATAGCTGGCTGAGTGCAACAGGTCTTGGTAGGTGCCGGCAAAACGCTGCGCCTGCATGTGTTTGACGGTGTGGAGTGCCAGCGCCAGATCAGGTTGGTCGGCAACCGTTTGGCGAAGTGCGACCACCCGGGCGATAGACTCCCGTATCTGGTTTGAAGCTTGCATGGTGCACCAAGTTTAGCCAGACAACTTGTTTTAAAACCAACGTCCGCAAAGGCGTTATGCTCTCTAGAGATTAATACCTAGGGAAAACCCTTATATTTAAGTCCTATGACTGAAATTTTTCTCGATTCTTTGGTTTCTGCTGATCCTGCTGCTGTGGCGCCTGCTGCCGCGCCGCAAGTATTGGTGCATGCCAGCGTAGCCAGAAAAGCAGATGTCGTGGTGCCGATTCGCTCGCTGGGCGAAAACCACCGCGGGCGCATCGCCAGACACCTCAAGGCGCTGGATGCCCATGACCGCTACTACCGTTTTGGTTTTGCCGCCAACGATGCACAGATTGACCGGTATGTGAATGGCCTGGATTTTGAGCGTGATGAAATTTTTGGCATTTACAACCGCAATCTGGTGCTGATTGCGGTGGCGCATCTGGCTTATGCCCCAGACACCGGTGCCAACCCCAGTGCCGAGTTTGGGGTTTCCGTGCTGCCGCAGGCACGTGGCCGGCACTATGGCGCGCGTCTGTTTGAGCGCGCCGTAATGCACGCTCGCAATGTGGGGGTGAGCAAACTGTATGTTCATGTGCTGAGTGAAAACACCGCCATGCTGAAAATTGCCAGCCATGCCGGGGCCATGTTTGTGCGGGATGGGGCTGAAACAGAGGGTTACCTGACCTTGGCGCCTGCCACCCTCAACAGCCACCTGACTGAATTGGTTAACGAGCAGTTGGCGCAGGTCAACTACCAGTTCAAGGTGCAAGCCCGGCAAATGCGCCACACGATCTCCAGCCTGCAAAGTGCCTGGCGTGGCAGCGACAGAGCTGAAAAAAGCGAGTGATGTTGGTTCTGCGCTGAATTTTTTGCAGGGCAAATCCGTTATCCGCTATCCTTATGGCTTGTTTAACAACCGCATGTCCTGCTTGATTGGCTGTGTCCGACCCTTACCCTACGCGTCCCGACCGGGAAGACAAACGAACTTTTTTGCAGAAAATTGCCGAGTTCATTCACCCCGGTCCTGATTCGACCGACGAGTTGATAGAGACCCTGGCAGAAGCCGAGCACAACCAGCTCATTGGTGCTGATTCGCGCAAGATGCTCGAAGGCGTGATCCGCATGGCCGACATGAGTGCCGGCGACGTGATGGTGCCCACCACCCGCATGGAGCTGGTCAATATTGATGATCCCTACGACACCACGATGCATGGGGTGATCGACACGGCGCACTCGCGTTTCCCGGTGTTTGAGGGGGAGCGCGAAAACATCATCGGCATCCTGATGGCCAAGGACCTGCTCAAGTTGCAGCGTGCGCCAGAACTCAATATTCGCGCCCTGTTGCGCCCTGCCGTGTTTGTGCCCGAGAGCAAGGGCTTGAACGATTTGCTGCGTGACTTTCAGAGCAACCACAACCACCTGGCCATCGTGATCGACGAATTTGGTCGCGTCGCCGGACTGGTCACCATTGAGGACGTGCTGGAAGAAATTGTGGGCGAGATCGAGGACGAATTTGACATTGCCGAGGATGAAGGCGATATCTTTGGCCTGGCCGACCGGAGTTACCGCGTGAGTGGTGACACCACCATCGAGCGGGTCGAGTTGGCTTTTGGGGTCAAGCTTGACAGCACCGATTCCGACGAAGACTTTGACACCATTGGTGGTCTGATCGCCCATGAGATGGGCCATGTGCCCCGGCGCGGCGAGCACCATGTGCGTTCGGGCCTTGATTTTGTGGTGATGCACACCAAAGGCGGCGCGGTGAAGTGGTTCAAGGTGTCCCCGGTGCCGGATGAGTCTGCCTGATAACCCGGGCTTTGGCCTGTTTGTGCGTCAATCCCGGACCACTGCGGTGATGCGCTGGCTGGTGCTGCTGCTTGCCGGTGGCTTGCAGGCGGCCAGCCTGGCCTGGCCCGTGGCCATGCCGCAGAGCCTGGCGTGGCTGGGTCTGGCCCACGGGCAGCCGCTGTGGTGGGGGCAAGGTCTGGCGCTGTCTGCCTTGGTGTTTTTGCTGCGCAGCAGTGGCAGCTGGCGGCTGGCACTGCTGCAAGGCTGGGTCTTCGCCACGGCCTGGCTGGCCTGCACCTTTGGCTGGCTTTTTACTTCCATGCATACCTATGGCGGGCTGGCTGCGCCGCTGGCCATTCTGGCTGTGTTGGCGCTGGCAGGTTTGTTGGCGCTGTATTACGCAGCTGCGGCAGGTGTGTTCAGGCTGTTGGCGGGTGTTCATCCATTTTGGGCTGGACTGGTTTTTGCCGCCTTGTGGCTGCTGGCCGAGCTGGCTCGGGGCTTGCTGTTGACCGGTTTTGGCTGGGGTGCCATCGGCTACGCGCATCTGACGGGGCCACTGGCGGGCCTGCTTCCCTGGGGGGGGCTGTATGGCGCCGGTTTTGTTGCCGCCTTACTGGCTGGCTGCCTGACGCTGGGCGGGCGCGCTGCGTTGTTGGGGCACTGGCGCGATGCCCTGGCGTGTGGTGCCGCTGTGCTGGTCGGTTTGCTGTTGCCACAGTGGCTGCCCCAGCCGCTGGGCGGCTCGGCCGGTACGCTGGAGGTGACCCTGTTACAAGGCAACATTGCCCAAAACGAAAAATTTGATTCGGAGACCGGCGTGCTCAAAGCCCTGACGTGGTACGGCGAGCAGCTTCAGCAGAACCAGAGCCCGCTCATCATCACACCCGAGACGGCGCTGCCGCTGCTGCCGGATCAACTGCCCGAAGGCTATTGGCAGGCCTTGCAGCAACGTTTTGCCTTGGGTGAGCAGGCAGCGCTGGTGGGGGTTCCGCTGGGCAGTTTCAGCGCGGGTTATACCAATTCGGTGGTTGGGCTTAAGCCCGGGCAGGCGACGCCATGGCGTTACGACAAGCACCATCTGGTGCCCTTTGGTGAGTTCATCCCGCCGTTTTTTCGCTGGTTTACCAACCTCATGAACATTCCACTGGGTGACTTCAACCGTGGCGCCCTGCCACAGCCCACCTTTGACTGGCAGGGGCAGCGGCTGGCCGCCACCATTTGTTATGAAAACTTGTTCAGCGAAGAGCTGGCAACGCAGTTTCTGACGGCCGAAAAGGCCCCTACGGTATTGGTCAATGTCAGCAACCTGGGTTGGTTTGGTGACAGCCTGGCCATGAACCAGCATCTGCAAATTGCCCGGCTGCGCGCGCTGGAGTTTGACCGGCCCTTTTTGTTGGCCACCAACACCGGGCAGACCGCCATCGTCGACCATCACGCCCGGGTGACCCATGCGGCCACGCCGCACACCGCCACGGCGCTGCACGGCACGGTGGAGGGGCGCACCGGCGTCACGCCCTATGCCTGGTGGCTGGCGCGCTGGGGATTGTGGCCCTTGCTGCTGCTGGCGCTGGGCTTGCTGCTTTTTGCTTGGTTGAAGCAGCGCCCGGGCAGTGATTCTCATTTTTGACCGCAGTTTGTAGGCTGGATGGCGCGCAGCGTAATCTGGTGGGTCTCCCATGCAGGTGTTTCGTGACAAGCCGGGTCTCGCCCCGGCGGGCGACTCACTTTTCTTTGCTTCGCCAAAGAAAAGTAAGCAAAAGAAAGGCGACCCCGCTGTCTGCGACCTTCCGCTTCGCTCCAGGCAACCTGCGCTGGGAGAGTTTTGCGGGGGAGTCGCTCGAACTCGCTACGCTCAGACAATCGCGCCTCCTGATCCCGCAAAACCCACCCAGCGCAGGCGCAGACAGAAGGGGGTGGGGCGCAGGGCATCCAACGCCTCGTGCTGCTGCGCAGCACATCGTGCGCGCAGGTACGCAGTCTGTAGCCCAATGGAGCATCGTGTAGTCCGGGTGCCTTTGGGTAGTTCAAAATGACGAGTCGAACGACCTCAAGGCATGGTGATTGGGGCATGTGACCGGGCTTTGGAGCGAAAGGCGCGCGCAGAAAGAATGCCGCGTACTTTTTAGAAAGGTCGCGCGTGATTTCGCGCCAAAACCGCATGCGCATGACCCAGTTGCCGTGCCGGGCGCACACGTCGCTGTTCACCCCCCCGGAATCGACCGCCATCCCCACACTTTGAATCGCCCCCGTCGCCTTTTGAGGTGCGCATAAGCCCGTAAAATTGGCAGTTCAGACGCAGGTGCTTGTGTCAAACCTATTTACTTCCGGGCAGCGTTGCGCGCTGTCCTTACCGCTTATGTTGACCTTCCAGCAAATTATTTTGAAACTGCAGTCGTATTGGGACGCCCAGGGCTGCGCGTTGTTACAGCCTTACGACATGGAAGTCGGTGCGGGCACCTCGCACACGGCGACCTTTTTGCGGGCGCTCGGGCCGGAGCCCTGGAAAGCAGCCTACGTGCAGCCGAGTCGGCGCCCCAAGGACGGCCGTTACGGCGAAAACCCGAACCGTTTGCAACATTACTACCAGTACCAGGTGGTGCTCAAACCTGCGCCCAGCAATATTCTGGAGCTCTACCTTGGCAGCCTGGAAGCGCTGGGCTTCGATCTGAAAAAGAACGACATTCGTTTTGTCGAAGACGACTGGGAAAACCCCACGCTGGGCGCCTGGGGGTTGGGTTGGGAAGTCTGGCTCAACGGCATGGAAGTGACCCAGTTCACCTACTTCCAGCAAGTCGGGGGCATTGACTGCCGCCCGATTACCGGCGAGATCACTTACGGCCTGGAACGTCTGGCCATGTATCTGCAAGGGGTGGACAACGTCTACAACCTGATCTGGACCACTGCGGCCGATGGCACCCAGCTCACCTACGGCGACGTTTACAAGCAAAACGAGGTCGAGCAGTCCACCTACAACTTCGAGCACAGCGATGCCGACTTTCTGTTCACCGCCTTCACGTCCCATGAAAAGCAGGCCAAGCACCTGATGGAAGCGCAATTGGCGCTGCCCGCCTACGAGCAGGTGCTCAAATGCGCCCACAGTTTCAACCTGCTGGATGCCCGTGGTGCCATTTCTGTGACCGAACGTGCCGCTTACATTGGCCGCATCCGCACGCTGGCGCGTGGCGTGGCACAAAGCTACTTTGACAGCCGGGAGCGACTGGGTTTCCCGATGGCACCGCGTGCCTGGGTTGCTGAAATGTCTAAGAAAGCCGCCTGAAATGACCCACCAAAATCTTCTCGTTGAACTGTTTGTTGAAGAGTTGCCGCCCAAGGCGCTGAAAAAGCTTGGCGACGTGTTTGCCAGCCAACTGTGCGCGCAATTGCGTCAGCTGGGTCTGGCCTCCAGCGACTCGGTGAGCACGCCGTTTGCGTCACCGCGCCGACTGGCCGCGCACATCACGCATGTGGCGGCCAAGGCTGTTGACACTGCGGTGCAGCAAAAACTGATGCCGGTGAGCGTCGGGCTCGATGCCAACGGCCTGGCCACCCCCGCCTTGCTGAAAAAACTGCAGGCGCTGGGTGCCGACGTGTCCGACCCGGTGTTTGCCGTGGCGGCGTTGCGCAAGGCGCCAGATGGCAAGACCGAAGCGCTGTTTTATGACAGCCTGGTCACCGGTGCCACACTGGATGTGGGCTTGCAGCAAGCCTTGCTGGCAGCGCTGGCGCAGCTGCCGATTCCCAAAATGATGAGTTACCAGTTGGAGACCGATTGCGAACTGCCGGGCTGGAGCAGCGTGCATTTTGTGCGCCCGGCGCATGGCCTGCTGGCTTTGCACGGCAGCACCGTGGTGCCGGTCAAGGTGCTCGGTCTGACTTCGGGCAAGCTGACGCAGGGCCACCGTTTTGAGGCGCACAAGTCGCCGGTGCATGTGGACCATGCCGACGACTACGCTGCCACGCTGCTGCGAGACGGGTCAGTCATTGCCAGCTTTGAGGATCGGCGCTTTGCCATCGTGCAGCAACTGGCGCAGGCCGCCGAGCGCCTGGGCCCGGGTTTTGAGGTGCTGATGGACGACGCCCTGCTCGACGAGGTCACGGCCCTGGTGGAGCGCCCCAATGTGCTGACCTGCCAGTTCGAAGAACAGTTTTTGGCAGTGCCGCAAGAGTGCCTGATCCTCACCATGAAGGCCAATCAGAAGTACTTTCCGCTGGTGGATACCCAGGGCAAGCTGACGAACCAGTTTCTGGTGGTGAGCAACATCAGCCCGTTGGACGCCAGCGCCGTGATTGGCGGCAATGAACGGGTGGTGCGCCCGCGCCTGAGCGACGCCAAGTTCTTCTATGACCAGGACCGCAAGAAAACGCTCGAATCCCGCGTGGCGGGTCTTGACAAGGTGGTTTACCACAACAAACTGGGCACGCAGGGCGAGCGTATGGCACGTGTGTGCGCCATTGCCCGAGCGCTCGCGCTGCAACTTGGCGGCGAGGCGTTGGCAGAAAAAGCCGACCAGGCCGCGCGCCTGGCCAAGACTGACCTGCTGACCGACATGGTCGGTGAGTTCCCTGAATTACAAGGCATCATGGGCGGCTACTACGCACGCCACGACGGTCTGGACGCCGACATTGCCGAGGCCATTGAAGACCACTACAAACCGCGTTTTGCCGGTGATGCCCTGCCGCGCAACCCGGTCGGTGTGGCGGTGGCGTTGGCCGACAAACTGGAAACTCTGGTCGGCATGTTTGGCATTGGCAACCTGCCCACCGGCGACAAAGATCCGTTTGCCCTGCGCCGCCATGCGCTGGGCGTGATCCGGATGTTGGTTGAAAAAGACCTGGCGCTGGATTTGCAGACGCTGGTGGGGTCTGCCGTGCCGGCTTTTGGCGACAAGATTACCGACGCCCGTTTGGCGCTCAGCGACTTCGTTTATGACCGTCTGGCGGGCTCCCTGCGTGAGCAGGGCTACAGCGCGCTCGAAGTCGATGCCGTGCTGGCGCTGCGACCGCAGCGTCTGGGTGACGTGCCACGCCGTTTGGCGGCGGTGCGCGCCTTTACCGTGCTGGCAGAAGCGCCAGCACTGGCGGCGGCTAACAAACGCATCAGCAACATTCTGAAAAAAGCCGACGTCACGGGCGCAGTTGATGCCCATGTGAGCGAATTGCTGCTTCAGGAACCGGCCGAACAAGCGCTGTACGCGGCCATGCAGGGCATCGCACCACGCGCCCAGGCGCTGTTTGCGGTGGGTGATTACACCGCCGCGCTGCAAACCCTGGCGGCCTTGCGCGCGCCGGTCGATGCATTTTTTGACGGCGTGATGGTCAACGCAGAAGCCCTTGATTTGCGGCTGAACCGTCTGGGTCTGCTCAAAACCCTGCACCAGGCGATGAACCAGGTGGCCGATTTGTCGCGCCTGGCCGCGTAACCCGCAGTATCTACCATGAGCCCGATCAAACTGGTGATTCTGGACCGCGACGGCACCATCAACGAGGACAGTGACGACTTCATCAAGTCGGCCGACGAATGGAAGCCGCTGCCCGGCGCGCTGGAGGCCATTGCCCGTCTTAACCATGCCGGCTGGCACACGGTGGTGGTCAGCAACCAATCGGGCTTGGGGCGCGGCTTGTTTGAGGTATCTGACTTGAACGCCATTCACACCAAGATGCACCAGATGCTGGCGGCTGTGGGTGGGCGTATGGATGCGGTCTTTTACTGCCCGCATGCGCCGGCTGACGCATGCCATTGCCGCAAGCCTGCCACTGCGCTGTTTGAGCAAATTGCCGACCGTTATGGCCTGGACCTCAAGAACGTGCCGGTGGTTGGCGACTCCGCCCGCGACGTGATCGCCGGTGTGGCGGTGGGGTGTGAGCCGCATCTGGTGCTGACGGGCAAAGGCGCCGTCTACAAGGGACGGGCCCTGCCCGAGGCTTTTCCCCTGCACACCCAGGTGCATGAAGACTTGTCTGCCTTTGTTGATTTCTTGCTCAGCCGCGAAGAAGCGTTGGCCTGAGACCATGCTGGCACTGATTCGATCCGTCGTGCACATGGCCTGGATGGTGGTCACCGTGATTCCCTGGACTTTTGCCGTGTTGCTGGTGTCGCTGTTCTCGCGCCGCGCCGCGTGGTGGACCGCCGTCAACTGGTTCAGCGTGGTGATGTGGGGCACGCGGGTGATTCTGGGGGTGCAGTTCAAGGTGCTGGGGTATGCGCATCTGCCGCTTGGCAAAAGCAGTGCGGCGGTGCTGCTGTCAAAACACCAGTCGACGCTGGAAACCCTGCTGTTGCCCACCCTGATGCCGCATCCACTGGCGTTCGTGTTCAAGCGCGAGTTGCTCAAGATTCCATTTTTCGGCTGGTCGATGGCACGCCTGGACATGATCCATATTGACCGTGAGTCGCGCACCGAGGCCATGAAACACGTCATTGAGCAAGGCTGTCGCCTGCTGTCACACGGCACCTGGGTCATCATGTTCCCTGAAGGCACGCGCATGCCGCGCGGTCAAAAGGGCACCTTTCAGACGGCGGGCACCCGCCTTGCCGTGCAGTCGGGGGCGCCGGTGGTCCCGATTGCGGTGGCCACGGCACGCTGCTGGCCACGTGAGGGTTTTGTCAAGCATGCTGGTGTGGTCACGGTGTCGATTGGCCCGCCCCTGCCCAGTGCCGGGCGTGACCCCAAGGGCTTGATGCGTGAGGCCGAAGCCTGGATCGAGGCCGAGATGCGCCGCATTGACCCCGAGGCTTACCCCTCGGTCTAGGCGCCACGTTACCCATGCACCCGCTGCTGCGCTTTACGCTGGATTTATTTGACACCCATCAGGCGGTGCCTGGCACAGCCGTGCCCCAGGCGAGTGTTCCCAAACCCAAACCCAAGCCGAGGTCCAAATCCAAACCCACCAGCCCGGTCATCCCATCTGCTTCCATGGCGGGGCAGGCCGTGCAATTTCGCCATCCCCACGCCAGCCGTGAGGTGCGGCTGGGCCACGCACTGGTGGCCTATGAATTCAAGCGCGGCCAACGCCGCAGTATTGGCTTCAGTGTCGGGCCACACGGGTTGGCCGTGCGTGCGCCCAAATGGGTACCGCTGGTTGAGGTGGATGCTGCCCTGCAGGAAAAATCGGCCTGGATTTTGCGCAAATTGCAGGAAACGCACGAGCGCCATGCGCGGCTGGCAGAGCACACCATCGACTGGCGCGACGGCGCCAGTTTGCCGTTTCTGGGGCAGACTCTGGTGCTCAAGCTGGACCCGGCACATGGTTTTGCCGCTGCTGGCGCTGCGCTGTTGCCCGCTGCGGCGCCCGGTACCGTTGTCCACTTGCCGGGCCATCAGCCGACTCTGACGCTGTGCCTGAGTTTGCCGCACCACGCCAGCCCCGACCAGATTCGTGACGTGGTGCAAGCCTGGCTGATGCGCCAGGCCAGGCGCGTGTTTCAGGAGCGGCTTGACCACTTTGGTCCGCTGTTGGGTGTGCAGTGGAAAAAACTGGCCCTCAGCAACGCTGGCACCCGCTGGGGCAGTGCCAAGTCTGACGGCTCGATCCGCTTGAACTGGCGGCTGGTTCACTTTAGCATGTCCGTGCTTGACTACGTCGTGGCGCATGAGCTCAGCCACCTGCGCGAGATGAACCACAGCCCGCGCTTCTGGGAAACGGTGCAGTCGGTGCTGCCCAACTATGCGGCGATGCGTCAGCAACTCAAGAACGAGGCCGCGCCGCGCTGGTCTTGAGGCTGGCCGTGCGGCCCTTGTGCCGCAGGTGAAAATTTGCAGTGAATCTGCTTCATAATTGACGTTTACGTTCACGTCAATTACTTGCATTTATGGCAAACACTTACAGCATCAGCGATCTGGCCAAAGAATTTGATTTGACCACCCGCGCCATCCGTTTTTATGAGGACATGGGGCTTTTGTTGCCCGAGCGCACTGGCCCCGCCGGGCGCAGCCGGGTCTACAGCAGCCGCGACCGCACGCGGCTCAAACTCACACTGCGTGCCAAGCGCCTGGGTTTGAGTCTGGTAGAGGCGAAAGAAATCATCGATATGTATGACAGCCCGCGCGATACCGCCGTGCAACTGGAAAAGTTCTTGCTGGTGCTGAGCCAGCATCAGCAACAACTCGAAGCCCAGATGAAAGACCTGCAAGCCAACCTCGATGAGCTCAAGGTGCACCAACGCGAGGCCAGGGCCTTGCTTGCAAAATCCCAATCCAGGAAAGCCAAGCCATGACCCACGACGAGCCGCTGCTGCAGCGGGTGCAACACCCAGGCCCCGATGGGTATGGACGTGGTGACGGTGGAGTACAAAATCAACTTTCTGGCGTCCTGTCAGGGCGAAAGCTTGCGGGCCACCGGGCACGTGGCCGATGATGGCCGTGAGACCGCTTGTGCGGTCTTGCAGCAAACCCTCATGGCCGTGCCTAAAACCTACTGGATTTCCAATTTCACCCAACAAAACCACATCAGGAGACAAATCCCATGAACAATCTGCCCGGACTCAACTTTCAACTCGGCGAAGACATTGACGCATTGCGTGATGCCGTGCGCGACTTTGCCCAAGCCGAGATCGCCCCGCGTGCGGCAGAGATTGACCGCACCGACCAGTTTCCGATGGACCTGTGGGAAAAGATGGGGAGCTTGGGTGTGCTCGGTATCACCGTGGGCGAAGAGTATGGCGGCGCCAACATGGGTTACCTGGCGCACATGATCGCAATGGAAGAAATCAGCCGCGCCAGTGCCAGCGTGGGTCTGAGTTATGGCGCGCACAGCAACCTGTGTGTCAACCAGATCAAGCGCAACGGCACGCCCGAGCAGCGTGCCAAGTACCTGCCCAAACTCATCAGCGGTGCGCATGTGGGTGCACTCGCCATGAGCGAGCCGGGCGCCGGTAGCGACGTGTTGTCGATGAAGCTGAAGGCCGAAGACAAGGGTGGTTATTACCTGCTTAATGGCAACAAGATGTGGATCACCAATGGCCCGGATGCCGACACGCTGGTGGTCTATGCCAAAAGCGAGCCTGAACTTGGCGCGCGCGGCGTTACCGCGTTCTTGATCGAAAAAGGCATGCCGGGCTTCAGCATTGCGCAAAAGCTCGACAAGCTGGGCATGCGCGGCAGCCACACCGGCGAGCTGGTGTTCAACAACGTGGAAGTGCCCGAAGCCAACATTCTGGGTGGCCTCAACATGGGTGCCAAGGTGCTCATGAGCGGCCTCGACTACGAGCGCGCCGTGCTCACGGGCGGGCCGTTGGGGCTAATGCAGTCGGTGATGGACAACGTCATCCCCTACATCCACGACCGTAAGCAGTTTGGCCAAAGCATTGGCGAGTTCCAGCTGATCCAGGGCAAGGTGGCCGACATGTACACCGTGTTGCAGGCGGCGCGTAGCTTCGCTTACACCGTGGCCAAGAATCTGGACCTGCTGGGCGTGGACCATGTGCGCCAGGTGCGCAAGGACTGCGCCTCGGTGATTTTATGGACAGCCGAAAAAGCCACCTGGATGGCGGGTGAGGGGGTACAGATTTTTGGTGGCAACGGCTACATCAACGAGTACCCGTTGGGTCGCCTGTGGCGCGATGCCAAGCTGTACGAGATTGGCGCTGGCACCTCGGAAATTCGGCGCATGTTGATTGGACGTGAACTGTTTTCTGAAACCTGTTGATGCGACATGACACCCCGGTAACATTGGCGCATGACCTCATCTCTCCAACACCTGCTCGACAACAACCGCAACTGGGCTGCGCGCATGGAAGCGCAGCGGCCTGGTTTCTTCAGTCGACTGGCACTGCAGCAGTCGCCCAAATACCTCTGGATCGGCTGTGCTGACAGCCGCGTCCCGGCCAACGAAATTACCGGGCTCGACCCGGGTGAGGTGTTCGTGCACCGCAACATCGCCAATGTGGTGGTGCATTCGGATCTGAATGCGTTGTCGGTGATCCAGTTTGCCGTGGACCATCTCAAGGTGGAGCACATCATGGTGGTGGGGCACTATGGTTGCGGTGGCGTGCTGGCCGCCTTGCGCGGCACCCGGGTCGGGCTGGCCGACAACTGGCTGCGCCACGTGCACGACGTCAAGCTGCGCCATCGCCGGCGGCTGGACCACTTGACGGTGGCCGAGCAGGAAGACACCCTGTGCGAGATGAATGTGATCGAGCAGGTGGGCAACGTGGCCCTGAGCAATGTGCTGCAGGATGCCTGGGCGCGCGGCCAAAAGGTGGCGGTGCACGGCTGGTGTTACGGCCTCAAGGACGGCCTGGTCAATGACCTGGGGGTCAGCATGCAGGGATCTCACGAAGTGGTGAATATTTTCCGCAATGCCTTCAAGCGCTATCCACGTCCGGTGTTACAAAAATAAAAATATGTTCCCCACCCGTCTCGATTCCACGCTTGCCTACGACATTGCCAAAGCCATGATGGACGGCTTTAACCGCCATTACCGGCTGTTCCGGACCGAGTCGGCGCGTGCCAAGCACCGCTTCGAGACGGCGGACTGGCATGGCCAGCAGCGGGCGCAACGTGAGCGCATCGAGTTTTATGACTTGCGGGTGCGTGAATGTTCGATGCGGCTGGAGCGCGAGTTCAAGGCGGGTGAGCAGCCCATGGCCATCTGGCACCAGGTCAAGCTGCACTACATCGGCTTGCTGGTGGACCACCATCAGCCTGAACTGGCCGAGACTTTTTTCAATTCAGTCACCACCAAAATCCTGCACCGCAGCTACTTCCAGAATGATTTCATCTTCATTCGCCCGGCGGTCAGCACCGAGTACATTGAAAACAGCGAGTCCGAGTCCCGCCCCACCTACCGTGCCTATTACCCGACCACCAGCAACATCCATGAGGTTCTGCTGCACATGGTCCAGGACTTCGATTTGCGGCGTGACTTTGAAGACCTGCCACGTGACGTGGGCCGGGTGGCCGAGGTGATGACCGGCCTGCTGGGAGATGCGACTTTGCGTGCCAATTTTCAGATCCAGGTGCTGACGGGCCTGTTTTTCCGCAACAAGGGGGCTTACATCGTGGGCCGGTTGATCAACGGCTTTACCGAGTTTGCCTTTGCCTTGCCGATTTTGTATGTCAAGGATGAAGAAAAGCTTGCCATTGATGCGGTGCTGTACGGCGAGGATGACCTGCACATGCTGTTCAGTTTTGCCCGCGCCTACTTCATGGTGGACATGGAAATCCCCAGTGCCTATGTGCAGTTTTTGCGCAGCATGATGCCGCGCAAGCCGCGCAATGAGCTCTACAACGCCTTGGGCCTGGCCAAGCAGGGCAAGACCCTGTTTTACCGCGACTTTCTGTACCACCTGCGCCACTCCACTGACCAGTTTCGCATCGCGCCGGGGATCAAGGGCATGGTCATGCTGGTGTTTGATTTGCCCAGTTTTCCCTACGTGTTCAAGGTCATCAAGGACTTTTATCCGCCGCCCAAGGAAACCAGCCGCGAGCAGATCAAGGGCAAGTACCTGTTGGTCAAGCAGCATGACCGCGTGGGTCGTATGGCTGATACGCTGGAGTACAGCGAGGTGGCTTTCCCGCGCCAGCGTTTCACCGACGAGTTGATTGCCGAAATCGAGAAATTTGCCCCCAGCCAGCTGGAGGTCAGCGACCGCGATGGCGACGGCCAGACCGAGGTGATCCTGAAGCACGTTTACATCGAGCGGCGCATGATTCCACTCAACATCTATTTGCAGGAAGTCTTTGATGCAGGGGGGGCTGACCCCACCAACACCAGTGCACAAGCACAACGTGCCCACGCGCAACTGGAGCGCGGCGTAATCGAGTACGGCAATGCCATCAAGGACCTGGTCGCCGCCAACATCTTTCCCGGCGACATGCTGTGGAAGAACTTTGGCATCACGCGCACCGGCAAGGTGGTGTTTTACGACTACGACGAGATCGAATACATCACCGACTGTGTTTTTCGCCGGGTACCCCAGGCGCGCAACGAAGAAGACGAAATGTCGGGCGAGGTCTGGTACACCGTGGGCCCGAAAGACGTGTTCCCCGAGACCTTTGGTCCATTCCTGCTGGGCAACCCGGCGGTGAAAGCGGTGTTCATGAAGCACCATGCCGACCTGCTCGATGCCAGCTTTTGGCAGAGCCACAAAGCACGCATCCAGGCGGGTTACGTGTACGACGTGTTCCCCTACGAGCAAGAAAAACGCTTTTACCCGGAGCGGGCGCAGGGGTGATGCCGGTCAATGGGTGCGCGTTGTCACCACAAATCGTGGACGCAGACCCGGTCCCCATACATGAAATCGGTTCTGCCGATCCGGGTTGGGTCTGGCGCGGGTTTGGCCTGTTTATCCGCTTGCAGCGTGCAGGCCAATCGGCCCACTTCAGTCAGTGCGTCCTGTTCAACCGCGCTCCAGGCACCGGCAAAGCTCAAGCGCAGGAAATGCCGGTACTGCTGGCTGGAACAAAACAGCTGGCCGGGGCCGATCAGGATGCCCTGCGCCTTGCACAGCGCGAACAGGTCCATCGTGTCCACCTGAACCGGTAGTTCAACCCACAGGGTGTAGCCCGCGGGCGGGTCGTAAACCCGTGTGCCCCTTGGAAAACTGGTTTGGATCAGTCGGCGTGCCTGCCCCAGGCGTTGTTTCATTTGCAGGCACAGCCGCCGTAGATGGGCTTCGTAGTTGCCTTGGGTGAGCAAATCGGCCAGGGCGTATTCCAGCACCGCGTTGGTGGACGCACCTTGCACCCTTTTCAGGGTAGCCACGGCCTGGCTCCAGCGCCCCGCCTCGACCCAGCCCAGGCGGATGCCCGGCGAAACCGTTTTGGCAAACGAGCCGCAGGTCATGACCCAGCCTTGGGTGTCAAAGGCCTTGACGGCTTTGCGCCGCGCATCGCTGGCCAACAGGTCGTTGAACACCACGTCTTCGATCAGTGGTACCTGATGTTGCGCCACCAGATGGGCCAGGGCGCGTTTTTGTGTCAACGGCATCACGGCCCCTTGCGGGTTGGACAGGGTGGGCACCAGCAGAACGGCGCGGATCGGTTGGGTTTGCAGGGCCAACTGCAATGCGGGCAACGACACTCCGGTGCGCGGGTCGGTGGGGATGGCCAGCGCTTTGAGGTGCATGGATGCCAGCACATCCAGAAACCCGAAGAAGGTGGGGCTTTCTATCGCCACAAGATCACCGGGCTGGGTCACTGCCTGCAGGCACAGGGTGATGGCCTGGATGCACCCGGCCGTGATGACGATGTCCTCCCCCCGCAGCGCACAGCCCAGGTGCAGTGCGCGCAATGCAACGGCATCACGCAGGGCAGTTGTACCGGCCGAGCTGGAGTACTCGATCAAGGTGTTGCGCTTCAGGCGCGTGGCACGGCTCAAGGCCACGCGAATGCGATCAGTGTCAAAAAAATCTTTGTCTTTGGGTGAATAACCGGCAAAGCTGGCCAATGGTTTTATTGCTGTGACGGCGGGCGCGGTGTTGGTCTGCGCGTGGGCCGCAGCGGGCTGATGCCGGATTTTGCGCACCAGGTTGGTGGCCAGGGTTTTGCTGGCGCTGGCCACGAAGTAGCCCGCCTTGGGCCGTGGCTGCACCAGACCGTGTTCTTCCAGGTAGTGAAACGCCTGCACCACGGTGGATACCGACACCCCGTTTTGCACCGCCGAGTCACGTACCGAAGGCAGCCGCTGACCCACCTTGAGTGCACCACTGGCCACCATTTGTGCCATGCGCAGGGCGATTTGCAGGTACAGCGGTACCGTTGTTGACGCTGGTGATGGCGTGTCCGGGGTGGCAACAGGGTAGGGGTTCATGGTTCCCATGCTAAAGCAAACCAGGGCTTTTTTGCCGTCCGCGTCGTTTGAATCAGCAGTACAGATATTTCCCAGGCAAGGCAGCACAGATGCCGCCAAATCGGGCTGTGCTGTCCTTCACATGAGTGCATGTTGTGTCTGGGCAATGAGGTGGCAAGCGCGGACAGTAAGGCCCAAGGGCTCGCTACGTAACGAACCCTAATTTTTAAGGAGTTGCACATGTATCCCATCTCTCACGCCCTCTCTCTGCTGCCTCAACAGTGCCGCCTGATCAATGCCACGGAAGGCGTTCGTCTTGAAGTGTGCAGCGGCTGCCTGTGGCTGACCCGGCCTGGTGATGCCGTGGACCGGTTTTTGGTGGCTGGCAGTACGATCGATTTACATGAAAACCATGTGCTGATTCAAAGCGACCGGCATCCCGGGGCTGCCGGTGGCGTGGCCGCACGTTATGTGCTGGTGCCCCTGTGCGCACCCAGTGTGAACCGGCACCGCCAGTGGTTCCAGCGCTTGACCCGCCAGGCGGGGAACTACGTGCAGGGTCTGGCTGAAGTGAGCACACGCGTTACACTGAAGTCTGCCCGGGGTGCGCATGGCTTGCGCTGAGATGGACGACCAAACCCGCGAACTTGATCCGGCTCATACCGGCGTAAGAAGAGCAGCTCAGCACAGGCTGGGCACTGTGGTCTTGTCAGGTTCGTGGAGTTGAGGCGCTGTTTTTGTCCTGGGTAAACCATACCCAGGAGAATCCCACCGTGAATGCACCCGACAAACTAGCCCAGTTCATCCGTCTGACCCGTGAACCGCTGCCTGCCTCCAGCAAGCGTTACCTGCAAGGCAGTCGCCCCGACATTCAGGTGCCGCTGCGCGAAATCATGCAAAGCAATGGTGAGGCCATCACCGTGTACGACACTTCTGGCCCCTACACCGACCCACAGGCTCAGATTGACGTGCGCCAGGGCCTGCCTGCCGTGCGCAGTCCGTGGATTGAAGCGCGTGGCGACACCGATCTGTACACCGGCCGCGCCCCGTTTGCCCTGGATGATGGGCTCAAGCACGGCGAATCAGATGCATTGGCCGCGCTGCGTGCCCAGGCTGCTGGTTTGCAGCGCCCGCCGCGCCGGGCCAAGGCCGGTGCCAATGTCACGCAAATGCACTATGCCCGCAAAGGCATCATCACCCCCGAGATGGAATACGTGGCCCTGCGCGAGAACCAAAACATGCAATGGCAGGCGCAGTACCTGGCCAACGCCGAGCGCGAGCAACGTCTGGCGGGCAACAGCTTTGGGGCCAGTATCCCCAAGCTTGTCACACCCGAGTTTGTGCGTGACGAAGTGGCACGGGGCCGCGCCATCATCCCCGGCAACATCAACCACCCGGAAATTGAGCCCATGGCCATTGGCCGCAACTTCCTGGTCAAGATCAACGCCAACATTGGCAACTCGGCCGTCAGCTCCAGCATTGAAGAAGAGGTGGAAAAACTGGTCTGGTCCATCCGCTGGGGTGCAGATACGGTGATGGATTTGTCCACCGGCAAAAACATCCATACCACACGTGACTGGATCGTGCGCAACTCGCCCGTGCCCATCGGCACCGTGCCGATTTACCAGGCGCTGGAAAAAGTCGGCGGCGTGGCCGAAGACCTCACTTGGGAAATTTTCCGTGACACGCTGATCGAGCAGGCCGAGCAGGGTGTGGACTACTTCACCGTACACGCCGGGGTGCGGCTGGCGTACATTCACCTGACCGCCCAGCGTGTCACCGGTATTGTCTCGCGCGGCGGCTCGATCCTGGCCAAGTGGTGCATTGCCCACCACCAGGAAAACTTTCTGTACACGCATTTCGACGAGATGACCGAGATCATGCGCGCCTATGACGTGAGTTACTCGCTGGGCGACGGCCTGCGCCCCGGCTCTGGTGCGGATGCCAACGACGAGGCGCAATTTGCCGAACTGCGCACCTTGGGCGAGCTGACCAAGAAGGCTTGGGCGCAGGATGTGCAGGTGATGATCGAAGGCCCCGGCCACGTGCCCATGCACATGGTGCAGGCCAACATGATCGAGCAGCTTAAGCACTGCGATGAGGCGCCGTTCTACACCCTGGGCCCATTGACCACCGACATTGCGCCCGGCTACGACCACATCACCAGTGGCATCGGCGCAGCCATGATCGGTTGGTACGGCACCGCCATGCTGTGTTATGTGACGCCCAAGGAACACCTGGGCTTGCCCGACCGTGACGACGTGAAAACCGGCATCATCACCTACAAAATCGCCGCCCACGTGGCAGACGTAGCCAAAGGTCACCCAGGGGTGCGGGCGCGGGACGATGCGCTGTCCAGGGCGCGTTTTGAGTTCCGCTGGCTGGATCAGTTCAACCTGTCGCTGGACCCCGATACGGCGCGCGATTTTCATGATGAAACCTTGCCCAAAGAGGCCAGCAAGGTGGCGCATTTCTGCAGCATGTGTGGCCCCAAGTTCTGTTCCATGAAGATCACCCAGGAAGTGCGCGACTACGCCAAACGCCTGGGTGTCAGCGACGAGCAGGCGCTCAGTGAGGGCATGCAGACCATGTCCGACGCGTTCAAACAAAAGGGGGGCGAGATGTACATCCCCATCACATCAGAGAAGGAATAAGTTGACGTTGACGTTGACGTAAACGTCAACTCTTACAATGGTGGCTTCCCTTCATTTTCAGGAGCCACCATGGCAGAGCAAATTGTGATCGTAGGCGCAGCCCGTACCCCGATGGGGGCGTTTCAGGGCGATTTTTCAACCCTGGCCGCGCATGATCTGGGCGGTGTCGCCATCCGCGCTGCGGTGCTGCGCGCGGGTATCAACCCCGAGCTGGTCAACGAGGTGATTTTTGGCAACTGCCTGATGGCCGGTCAGGGGCAGGCCCCGGCGCGCCAGGCTGCGCTCAAAGGCGGTTTGCCGATGAGTGCTGGCGCGGTCACGCTGTCCAAAATGTGTGGTTCGGCCATGCGCGCCGCCATGTTTGCCAACGACATGCTGGCCGCCGGCAGTGCCGACGTGCTGGTGGCCGGTGGCATGGAAAGCATGACCAACGCCCCTTATCTGCTGCTAAAAGGCCGTGGCGGTTACCGCATTGGTCATGACCGCATTTTTGACCACATGATGCTCGACGGCCTCGAAGACGCCTACGAGCCCGGTCGCTCCATGGGCACTTTTGGCGAAGACTGCGCCGCCAAATACGGTTTTACCCGCGAACAGCAAGACGCCTTTGCCACCGCCAGCGTGCAGCGCGCCCAGGCTGCGACCAAGTCGGGCGCCTTTGCCTCTGAGATTGCGCCAGTCACCGTCAAGACTCGCACCGGGGAGAGTGTGATTGCGATTGACGAAGGCCCCGGCAAGGTCAAGCTCGACAAGATCAGCGCGCTCAAACCCGCGTTCAAGAAAGACGGCACCATCACGGCGGCCAGCAGTTCCAGCATCAACGACGGCGCCGCCGCGCTGGTCATGATGCGCGCCTCCACCGCCAGCCAGTTGGGTCTTAAACCGCTGGCGCGTGTGGTGGCCCATGCGGTACACGCGCAGGAACCCAACTGGTTTGCCACCGCACCCATCGGCTCGGTCAACAAGGTGCTGGCCAAGGCGGGTTGGGGCGTGAAAGACGTCGACCTGTGGGAAGTCAACGAGGCCTTTGCCGTGGTGCCGATGGCGTTGATGCACGAGCTGAACCTGAGCCACGACATCGTGAATGTGAATGGCGGTGCCTGTGCCCTGGGTCACCCGATTGGTTGCAGCGGTGCCCGTATCATGGTGACCCTGATGTACGCGTTGCAGGCCCGTGGCCTGAAAAAAGGCGTGGCCAGCCTGTGCATCGGCGGCGGCGAGGCGACCGCCGTGGCGCTGGAAATGCTCTGAATGAAAGCCTGAACCATGTTGCTGACCCAAGACCAGGAGATGATCCGCGACGCGGTGCGCGACTTTGCCCAGGCTGAACTGTGGCCGAATGCGGCCAAATGGGACAAGGAGCACCATTTTCCCAAGGTGGCGCACCAGGGTCTGGCGGCGCTGGGCGCCTACGGCATTTGTGTACCTGAAGAACTGGGCGGCGCGGGCCTGGACTACCTGACACTGGCGTTGGTACTTGAAGAAATTGCGGCCGGTGACGGCGGCACCAGCACCGTGATCAGCGTGACCAATTGCCCGGTTAATGCCATTTTGATGCGTTACGGCAATCCGGCGCAGAAAAAGCAGTGGCTGATGCCCTTGGCGCAGGGCCGGATGCTGGGCGCCTTTTGCCTGACCGAACCGCATGTGGGCTCGGACGCCTCCAGCCTGCGCACCACGGCGGTCAAGGATGGCGACGGCTACGCCATCAATGGCGTCAAGCAGTTCATTACCAGCGGCAAAAACGGTGACGTGGCCATTGTGATTGCGGTCACCGACAAGGGGGCGGGCAAAAAAGGCATGAGTGCCTTTTTGGTGCCGACCAATGCCCCGGGCTACACCGTGGCGCGGCTTGAAGACAAGCTGGGCCAGCATTCCAGCGACACCGCGCAGATCAACTTTGACAACTGCCGTATTCCCGCCGAGAACCTGATCGGCTCCGAGGGCCAGGGTTACGGCATTGCGTTGGGCGGACTGGAGGGTGGTCGTATTGGCATTGCCGCGCAAAGCGTGGGTATGGCGCGCAGCGCGTTCGAGGTGGCGTTGGCTTATGCGAAAGAGCGCCAGAGTTTCGGCACCGCCATTTTTAACCACCAGGCCGTGGGCTTTCGGCTGGCCGAGTGTGCCACCCAGCTGGAAGCGGCGCGGCAACTGATCTGGCACGCGGCGTCACTCAGGGATGCTGGCAAACCCTGTCTAAAAGAAGCCGCCATGGCCAAACTTTTTGCCAGTGAAATGGCAGAAAAAGTGTGCAGCGCCGCGATCCAGACCCTGGGCGGCTACGGTGTGGTCAGCGACTTTCCGCTGGAGCGCATTTACCGCGACGTGCGTGTCTGCCAGATTTACGAAGGCACCTCCGACGTGCAGAAAATCATCATCCAGAGAAATCTCTAATCAGTTGGGGTCAGAGCACGTCGCTGCGCGAGTGGTCTGACCCGCAAAGTATCAAATCAGTTGGGGTCAGAGCACGTCGCTGCGCGAGTGGTCTGACCCGCAAAGTATCAAATCAGTTGGGGGCAGAGCACGTCGCTGCGCGAGTGGTCTGACCCGCAAGGTATCAGAAGTACCTTCAGGCATGGTGATTAGGTCATGTGACCGGGCTTTGGGGTGAAAGGCGCGCGCAGAAAGCAGTTTGCGTACTTTTCAGCAGCTTCGCGCGTGATTTCGCCCCAAAACCGCACGCACATGACCCAGTCGCCGTGCCGTGCGGTCAGGCCGTTTCCCAATGCCCGGTCTCCTGTTTTTGCCAGACACGTCCCAGCCACTGGCCCAGTTATTGCGTCAGTGTGTTGCCGCACAGTTCTCTGACAGCACTGCCGCCTAAACTCGCCTGACTTGGGTCAAAGCCCGGCACCTTCATCTCTCATCTGGAGCACCTCTTGATCAACCTGAACTACACAGCCGGTGATCCCGCGCATCAGAACCATGACACCAGGCTACGCCTTCGCGTCGGCTTTGAGATGGAATATGAATGCCCCGGACCGACACCGATGCTTTTGTCGCTCAACATCCACCATTCGCGGGCAAGCGATCTGGTGTGCCCGGACATTCTGGTGACCAGTCCGGCGGTGCCGATCAGCGCCTACCGCGACCTGTTTGGCAACTGGTGCAGCCGCATCGTCGCCCCGGCGGGCAGACTGGTGTTGCGCACCGATGCGCTGGTCAATGACAGCGGCCTGCCCGATGTGGTGGCGCCCTGGGTTGAGCAGACGCCGGTGGAGCACCTGCCCGAATCGGTGCTGGTGTATTTGCTGGGCAGCCGCTACTGTGAGACCGATCAGCTTTCCAACATCGCCTGGCAGCAGTTTGGCGCCGGCCCTACTGGCTGGGCACGGGTGCAGGCGATTTGCGATTTTGTGCACCAACGCATTGAATTTGGCTACCACCACGCCCGGCGCACGCGCACGGCCTGGGAAGCCTTTAACGAAGGCCAGGGCGTGTGCCGGGATTACGCCCACCTGGCCATTACCCTGTGCCGCTGCATGAACATCCCGGCGCGTTATTGCACCGGCTACCTGGGTGACATTCGTATCCCGCCGATTCCAGGCCCGATGGACTTTGCCGGCTGGTTTGAAGCTTTTCTGGGAGACCGCTGGTACACCTTTGATGCGCGCAACAACACACCGCGTATTGGCCGTGTGTTGATGGCCCGCGGCCGCGATGCCTGCGACGTGGCGCTGACCAGCACTTTTGGGCCCAACACGTTGCGGCGCTTCACGGTCTGGGCGGACGAAGTTGCCATGAGCTGATGGCTAGGTGGTTGAAATGTGCGTATGCACACCAGACACATCACTTCGCAACTTGTTGCAGCTTTGGCCGACACGCCTGTTGTCGTCATCAACGGTGCGCGCCAAAGCGGCAAAAGCACCTTGGTTCAAATGCTGGCGCGAGCCGATCCGGAGCCGCGCAGATACCTCACGCTGGACGACCCCGTGGTGCTGAAGGCAGCCAGGTCAGACCCGGCGGGGTTCATCAATGGGCTACAGGGCCAGGTCACATTGGATGAGGTGCAGCGCGCCCCCGAGCTTTTTTTGCCCATCAAGGCGGCCGTAGATCGAAACCGCCAGCCGGGACGTTTCCTGTTGACGGGCTCAGCCGATGTGATGTTGTGTTACTTTGCCTTGCTCGAAATGCTGTTTTTGGTGGTGCGGCTGCCGTCTTGGGAACGCAACCCGGGAAAACGGCTGGTTAAAGCGCCCACGGTGTTTCTGCCTGACAGCGGCATGTTGTGTTACTTCCTTGCTGCTACGGCCGAAAGTCTGGCGGCTAGGCCGGGTTTGCCAGGTGGCATAGTGGAAACATGGGTTCTGAGTGAGTGACTTAAACATGTTGCGTTTTCATCGCTGCGCCTGTCACTGTGGCATTACCGAACGCAAACCAATATCGAGGTCGACTTTGTGCTGGAAAATCGTTTGGGCCAGATTACCGGCATTGAAGTGAAGGCCAGTGCCACCGTGGATGGCAAAGACTTCAAGGGCTTGCGCCATTTGCAGGAAACAGAAAGCGCGCTATTTCAGCGTGGCATTGTGTTGTATGCCGGGCGCGAGGTGGTGCCGTTTGGAGACAATCTGTGGGCGCTACCGCTGTCGCTTTGGTGGGCGCCGCAGCGCCAGTAAGTAGCGCACCGCGCTCCGTTATGATGCCTGGAAAACAAGGCACCCTTTATGCGTATCATCATTCTGGGAGCTGGGCGGGTTGGCGAAAGTGTGGCCGAAAGCCTGGTTTCCGAGCAAAACGACATTACCCTGGTTGACCCTGACCCCGAGCTGCTGCGCGACCTGGAAGACCGGCTGGACTTGCGTGGTGTGCCGGGCAATGGCATCCAGCCGTCGGTGCTGCGCCGCGCCGGTGCCGAGGACGCCGATCTTTTTGTGGCTTGCGCCGCACTCGACGAAACCAATTTGACCGCCTGCAAGGTGGCGCACGACGTGTTTGGCATCCCCATTACCGTGGCGCGCCTGCGCTCACCCGAGTTTATTGAGGGTGATGCCTTGCTGGGCAAGACCGGCTTTGGCGTGACCCATGTGATTTGCCCCGAAGAGTCGGTGATGCATTACATCCACAAACTCATCGACTACCCCGAAGCACTGCAGGTGCTCGAATTTTCGCGCAGCCGGGCGCACCTGATCGCCATGCGTGCCGCGCAAGGCAGTGCCCTGGTCAACCACACCATTGGTGAATTCCGCCATCTGTTTCCCTGGGCCGAGATGCGTGTGGTGGCGGTGTACCGGCAGGACGCTGAAGTGCCGGTGGCGCCCGATACCCGCGTGCTGGCGGGTGACGAGGTCTTTGTGCTGGCCGACAAGGAAAAAATCCGGGATGTGCTGCGCGCCATCCACAACCACGACCAGCCGGTGCGTCGCGTCATGATTGCGGGCGGCGGCAAGGTGGGGCTGCGGCTGGCGCGTAGTCTGGTGGGTCAGTGTCAGGTCAAGATCATTGAACGCGACCACAAGCGTTGCACCTACCTGGCGGGGGAGCTGCCGTCTGACATGTTGGTGCTCGAAGGCGACTCGGCCGACGAAAACCTGCTGCTTGACGAGGGCGTGGGACAAATGGATTTGTTTATCTCGCTGACCAACGACGATGAAGACAACATTCTGTCGGCCATGCTGGCCAAGCGGCTCGGTGCCAAGCGGGTGATTGCCTTGATCAACCGGCGCATTTATGCCGAGATGATGCAGGGCAGCACCATTGACATTGCCATTTCTCCGGCGCAAACCGTGATTGGTGAACTGCTGGTGCATGTGCGCCGCGGTGCGCTGGCAGCGGTGCACAGCTTGCGCCGCGGCGAGGCCGAGGCGCTGGAAGGCGTGGCACGGGGCGACGCCAAGTCGTCCCAGTTGGTGGGGCGGCGTATTGAGCAGGTCAAGCTGCCTGATGGGGCCCGCTTTGGTGTGATTGTGCGCGGCGACGGGCACAATTGTGAGGTGTTGATGCCGCACCACGACCTGGTGATCCAGGAGGCAGACCACATCATCATCTTCATCCCCAACAAACGTTTGCTCAAGCCGGTGGAAAAATTGTTTCAGGTGAGCGCCAGCTTTTTTTAGGCCATGTCCAGTCTGGCGCCTGTTTTCAACATCCTGGCCCGCATCATGGTGGGTTATGCCGCGCTGCTTTTGGTGCCCATGGCCTGGGCTTGGCAGCTTGACGCGCCGGCGATGGTCGATGTCTGGTTGTACAGCATGGCTATCACGCTGGTTCTGGGCCTGACACTGTGGTTGCTCACCAGCCGTTTTCACCGGGAGCTGATGCCACGCGATGGTTTTTTGCTGGTCAATCTGGTCTGGACGGTGCTGCCCGCCTGCTCGGCAATACCCCTGGTGCTGGCCATTGACGGCCTGAGCTGGACCGATGCTTATTTTGAAACCATGAGCGGCCTCACCGCCACCGGCTCCACCGTGATTTCGGGGCTGGATGCCTTGCCGGTGTCGGTCAATGTGTGGCGCTGTTTTCTGCAGTTGATCGGCGGCCTGGGGGTGATCCTGCTGGTGGTGGCGGTGCTGCCGCTGCTGGGTTTGGGGGGGGTGCAGCTTTATAAGGCGGAAACGCCAGGCCCCATGAAAGACGCGCGCCTGACGCCGCGTATTGCTGAAACCGCACGGGGTTTGTGGAGCGTGTATTTTGTGTTCTCCACGGTCTGTATGCTCGCCTACCACCAGGCGGGCATGAGCTGGGCCGACGCCTTTATGCACATGTGCAGCACCATGGGTCTGGGTGGGTTTTCGTCGCATGATGCCAGTTTTGGATTCTGGAACTCGCGTGACATCGAGCTGGTGGCGATCTTTTTCATGGCGCTGTCAGGCATCAGCTTTGCGCGTTATTTTATTGTCTGGCGGTCGCGCTCGTTCCGGTCGATGTGGCGCGACACCGAGGTACGCGCCTATGTGTTTGTGCTGCTTGGTTCAGCCCTGGGCCTGGCGGCCTTGCTGTTGTTTCATGGCAGTGTCGAGCAGCCGCTGGTGGCCCTGCGCACCGCTGCTTTCCATGTGGTGTCGATCGCCACCACCACCGGTTATGCCGCGACCGATTTCAGTCTCTGGCCCGTATTTGCACCGGTCTGGATGATGTTTTTGGGCACTTTTGTGTCGTGTGCGGGTTCCACCGGGGGCGGCATCAAGATGGTGCGTATGGTGCTGCTCATCAAGCAGTCGCGCCGCGAGCTGGTGCGCGCTATCCACCCGCGGGTGGTGAACCCGGTGACGCTGGGGCACACCACCATTCCCGCGACCATGATTGCTGCTGTTATGGCCTACATGCTCATTTACGGGGCCAGCACGATTGGCTTGACCATGCTGATGTTGCTCACCGGGTTGGACATCACTACAGCGTTTTTTGCCATCGTTGCGACCATGAACAATATTGGAATTGGCTTGGGCGACGTGGGGCCGGCTGCCAATTTTGGCGTGCTCACTGATTTTCAGACTTGGATTTGTGTTGTGTCCATGTTGCTGGGACGCCTCGAGTTGTTGGCAGTTATCGTGTTGTTTGTCCCTCAGTTCTGGCGCAAGTAAAGTAAGCACTTATTTTTCTAACAGGAGACTCCTCATGCCGATCACCAAAGGCTACCAACAACTCGTGGCCGAGGCCATGGCCCAGGTTAAAACCTACTCGGTTGAAGACGTCAAGGCGCGTCTGGACGATCCCCACGTGCAAGTGGTTGACATTCGTGACGTGCGCGAGCTTGAGCGTGAGGGCACAGTGCCCGGTTGCATCAATGCGCCGCGCGGCATGCTGGAATTTTGGGTGGACCCGGCGTCGCCCTATTACAAGCCGGTTTTTGGTGATGAGTCCAAGGAGTACATTTTGTTTTGTGGTGCCGGCTGGCGCAGCGCGCTGGCCACCCAGGCCTTGCAAAACATGGGGATGACCAACGTGGCGCACATCGACGGCGGTTTTACCGAGTGGGTCAAGCAGGGGGCACCGGTGGAAACCATGGCGCAACACAAGGCGCGCCGTCACGACAAGGCCGCCTGATGTGCCCCAAAATGCCGACAAAAACAAGCCGTATCAAGATGAGGTGCCATGAAATTTGAAGCAATTTTGTTCGACTGTGACGGTGTTCTGGTTGACAGTGAGCCCCTGACCAACCAGGTGCTGCGTGACATGCTCGAAGCGTCTGGCTGGTCCATGACGCTGGCCGAATGTATGGCCTACTTTGTGGGTAAAACCGTGCGTGAAGAACGTGCCGAGATCGAGGCACGCACCGGCCAGCCCTTGACGCAGGACTGGTTAAATGACTTTTACCAGCGGCGCAATCAGGCCCTCAGTGACGCCCTGACGGTGATCCCGGGCGCCAGGGCCGCGGTGCAGGCGGCGCATGATGCCACCCGGGGGCGTATTGCCTGCGCCTCGGGTGCTGACCGTTTCAAGGTGGAAATGCAGTTGCACAAGGTGGACTTGCTGGGTTTTTTTGTGGGGCGCGTTTTCAGCGGCCATGAAATGCCGCGCTCCAAACCCGCACCCGACGTCTACCTGGCGGCTGCCGGGCACCTGAACGTGTCAGGGCGTCAGTGCCTGGTGATCGAAGACACCACGGTGGGTGTCACGGCAGGTGTAGCGGCTGGCGCCACCGTATGGGCCTACAGCCCGCAAGCGGTTGGGGATGCTGCCCTGCTGCTGGCGGGCGCGAGCCAGGTGTTTCGCGACATGGCCGAAGTGCCCGGCTTGTTAACCGCTGTTTGACTCAGCTGCGACGCCACCCGTCTGTCTGAATTCGGCGGGTGATTGGCCGGTCCAGCTCCGAAACGCGCGAATAAAGCTTTTTTCGTTCTGAAAGCCCGAGGCCTGTGCCACCTGTTTGACCGGACGCTGGGTTCGCAACAGCAGTTCACTGGCCTTGCTCTGGCGGACTTCATCTTTCAAGGCTTGCAGTGATGCCCTTTCGTCCCTGAGTTGCCGGTGCAGTGTGCGCGGTGACATGTGCAACAACGCGGCCAGGTCTTCGGCGCTGTGGCTTTGTTCGGGCCGTGCCGCAAGCATCTGGCGTACCCGTTGCACCAGCAGGCGGTCGCGCCGGTACTGCAGCACGGTCAAGGGCAAGGCACGCTTGAGCATGTGTTGCAAAGCCGCCTCACTGCGCCGCAGGGGCAGGGCCAGGTAGCGGGCATCAAAACTGATGGCGACGCTTGCGGCATCAAAGCTGGTGGGGCCGGAAAACAGCACCCCATAAACATCCCTGTGTGCAGGTGCTGCAAACGGAAACTGTGCGTTCTGCACGTCAATGCGTGAGTCGATCAGCCAACTGGCGAGGCCAAGAAAATTGCGCAGCATCGAGACCAGGCAGAACTCGCGCAACGTACCGAGTGGTCTGTTTTCGGTGATGCTGATGGTGGCGATGTCTTTGGTGGCTTGCAGCTGCAGCGTGATGTCATCGGTGAGCAAGCCATGGTGGCGGCACCAGCGTTGCAAAGCCACGCCCAGGGTGGGGGCGCTGATGGAGGCGCGCGCCAGCATGCCATAGCTGCCCCAGGGCAAGCGGCGGCTGAACCAGCCCAGCGCTTCGTCATCGAGTTCCTGCATGGCGGCGCCAGAGATGCGCTCCATTTGCAGGGCACTGATCCGGTGTGCCGGATCTTGCAAAAACTCTGGCTTGATTTGTGCCGACTGCAAGGCCTGCGCCGGGTTTTGTCCATATTTTTCGTAAGCCTGAACAATGGCCTGGACAAAGGCAATGGGGGTCACTGCCGCCCCTTTGATCGGGGACACCAAAGGGGAGGGCAGGGCTGCGTGGTGGTTGGTGTGGGTTGAATCTGGCATGGTGCAAAGTATGACAAAGATTTGGCACGATTTGCAACCCGGATGACCGACCTTGTTTGACTTGTCGTTCTATGCTTGTCCGATCACAATCACGTGCCAAAGCGACGACCCATCTGACTTACCGAAAGCATGCCATGTCCGTTCTGGAGACAAAACTTAACGCCCGCTCTGCCGACTTTTCCGCCAACGCTGCCGCCATGCGCCTTTTGGTGGCAGACCTGAACGCCAAGGTGACCCAGGTCGAGATGGGGGGCGGCGACGCGGCCCGTGCCAAACACACGGCGCGTGGCAAACTGCTGCCGCGCGACCGGGTGCAGATGCTGCTTGACCCCGGCACGCCGTTCCTGGAGCTGTCACCCCTGGCGGCTTTGGGTATGTACCCGGACCGCGATGGCTCCGACAGCGCCCCCGGTGCCGGCCTGATTGCCGGCATTGGCCGCATTGAGGGGGTCGACTGCATGATTGTCTGCAACGACGCCACGGTCAAAGGTGGCACCTATTACCCGATGACCGTCAAAAAACACCTGCGTGCGCAAGAGGTGGCGCAGCAAAACCGGCTGCCCTGCATTTATCTGGTGGACTCGGGCGGGGCCAACCTGCCCAATCAGGACGAGGTGTTCCCGGATCGTGACCATTTTGGCCGCATCTTTTTTAACCAGGCCACCATGAGCTCGCTGGGCCTGGCGCAAATTGCCGTGGTCATGGGCAGCTGTACGGCGGGCGGCGCCTATGTACCGGCCATGAGCGACGAGGCCATCATCGTCAAGAACCAGGGCACCATCTTTCTGGGCGGCCCGCCCTTGGTGAAGGCGGCCACCGGCGAGGTGGTGACCGCCGAAGACATGGGTGGTGGCGACGTGCACACACGCCTGTCAGGCGTGGCCGACCACCTGGCGCAAAACGACATGCACGCGCTGGCGCTGGCCCGCACTGCCGTGAAAAACCTGAACAAGGGCAAGCCGGTGGTTGCCACCGACCATGCACCCGCCGCGCCCAAGTACGCCGCCCAAGAACTGTATGGCGTGATTCCGGTGGACACCCGCAAACCTTTTGATGTGCGCGAGATCATTGCCCGCATTGTTGATGACTCCGACTTTGACGAATTCAAGTCGCGTTTTGGTACCACGCTGATTTGCGGCTTTGCCCGCATTGAGGGTATGGCGGTCGGCATCATCGCCAACAACGGCATTTTGTTCAGCGAATCGGCGCTGAAAGGCACGCATTTCATCGAACTCTGTTGCCAGCGCAAGATTCCGCTGGTGTTTTTGCAGAACATCACCGGCTTCATGGTCGGGCGCAAATACGAGAACGAAGGCATTGCCCGCAACGGCGCCAAGATGGTCACCGCCGTGGCCACTGCGGCCGTGCCCAAATTCACCATCATCATTGGTGGCAGTTTTGGCGCCGGCAACTACGGCATGTGTGGCCGTGCCTTTGGCCCGCGCTTTTTGTGGATGTGGCCCAACGCGCGTATTTCGGTGATGGGCGGCGAGCAGGCCGCCAGTGTGCTGGCCACGGTGCGCCGCGACGGCATCGAACTCAAGGGCGGGCAGTGGAGCGCCGCCGAAGAAGAAGCCTTCAAAGCGCCAATCCGCAGCCAGTACGAAACCCAGGGCCACCCT
>MESQ01000023.1 GCA_001771065.1 Burkholderiales bacterium RIFOXYD12_FULL_59_19
CGTTTTGCTGTGCAACCTGAAAATCTTGGCCGCTCCAACCATCACCGTTCGTGAATATCAGTCCATCAAATTGGGTGATCACACTCAGCTGCGCAACATCTTTGCCGCAATGCAGGAGCAATACGATGCAGCCGACAACCGGCGCAGCGCTGAGCGCCCGCTGCTGCACGAAACTCAACTGGCTCTCTGGCTATGCCTCGGCACCGCATGCCGCATCGGCGAACTGCTGATGGCCCGCTGGGAACACGTCGACCTCAACGCTGGCACCTGGTTCGTGCCGCGAGAGAACACCAAAACGCGCGTGGACTGGCAGGTCTACTTGTCGGACTTCGCGCTGCGCCATTTCAAGGCCTTGCACGAGATTACCGGCACAGGCGACGACAAAAGTGAATGGTGCTTCCCCGCCCGCCACCAAAAGGGGCACATTAACGTGAAGACCGTGTCAAAGCAAGTCGGTGACCGACAAATGCGGTTCAAGAACCGCAAGCCGCTCAAAAACCGGCGCAATGACGACTCGCTGGTTCTTTCCAATGGTGAAAACGGCGAATGGACGCCGCACGATCTGCGTCGCACTGCAGCCACGATGATGCAGGCGATGGGCGTGAGCCTGGACGTCATCGACCGCTGCCAGAACCATGTGATGCCCGGCAGCAAGGTCCGCCGGCATTACATGCACCACGACTATGCCGACGAAAAGCGCGACGCCTGGGGCAATCTCGGCACCCGGCTCGATGCGATTTTGGCTGGAGTTTGATTGCCGATAGGCAGATGCGAGCGCCCTGCTCCACCCCTTGTTTTGATGGGCGACAGGGAAGCCCCTGCGCGTTCACCATCTAATCGCCCAGGTGCCCGATAGCCACCTGGGTCGTCGATCCAGGCTCGAAGTTCCGCAGGGGTCCAACCGCATGCCCGTCCACCCAAGTGAACGGGTGCCGGAAAAATACCGTCTGCGATGCGACGGTACACGGTCGCCCGGCTCAATGCCGTGATGCGCATAACGTCGGCCATGCGAAAGAAAGCTGGCGCAGCGGTCATAGCCCTTGACGCGCCTATCCCGAATACCTCGCATCCTTCAGATTCGTTACCAGACATGAAGAGTCCTCCTGAGAACACCAAGTTCACAGGTTGCCTCACAACGCGAACGCCGAAAACTTATCGTAGCGTACGGTGGCGCAGCCCCAAGGAGATAGCGATGTCGATAGGTCGACCGTGACAGTACTCCCACACCTGATTCACGAATGCAGCGCTGCCGTGATCGATCAAGTTCACGCGTTTACGGCGCCTTCAAATCGAGTCCGTACGCCTGTGCGATGCGATCCACAATCTCAGCAACTGTGACGTTGCCAAGCTGCAGCGATTTCGGATCAACCGAGGTATCAGATGCCAAAGCATTCAGAAATCTGCTCATGTCATCGGCGATCTTCTCCGCCAGCGGAATGCGGGTTGCGGGTGCAAGCAATTGGGTGAGTCTCAGCACATCGTTGAGGTGCTTGCGGATGTCCCTCGAATCCACTGGCTCGCCCTGTTCCTTGCGCATAGTCAGTTCCAACCACGCGACCGCTTTCAACGGAATCAAACGATCCTCGCCCACCCACGGCAAACCATCGACTTCGCGTCGCCCGGTCATGATGAATTCATAGTACGCATCATCAAGCAAGATGGCGGACAAGCTGGAGACGGCTTCGTCCATCGGTATCGGCGTGAGCTGGCTTCCTTCGGCGGGCTGAAGGCCGTCCGGCGCCCGCGCGAACAACTCGACCATGGCTGGGAACCCCGCATCAGTTGGTTTTTGGAAGCGGTAAAAAATGGGCTTCGCGGTGTCGCTGGCCTGGCGGATGACGTAGCCTCCCGCTTCGATGAATTTCCAGAACGCCTGCCCGAATGCCGGTGTCAGTGCTTCCACGTGCAAAACAATGTCCAGATCCTTTGTGGCGCGAAACGCCAGCCCGGCCTCTTCCATCGTCAGAGTGGCGGCCGTGCCACCGATCAGGATGTATTGATCGGCGTGGTCCTTGAACCAGGCACGAAAAACGTCCAACCCTTTCACCATGGCAACTGCTCCTTCAGTTCATCCAGCGCTAGTTGAATGCGCTCGTCCGGGTTGTCCTGCAGGCTGAGTATCAGCGACAACGGATCTACAGAGTTGGTACCCGGCAGCAACGCCGGGCTGTAGCTCCACAATTGCCATTCGCACGCACCGGGCGTGGGCTCGGGTAACTCTTCGATGCCAGCCTGCGATGCCGCCTTCCACTGATCCGGACTCAACGCGTAAATTGGCCATTGTGGCGCAGCCAGCATCGAATGGATTGCAAGCGCGCTCAGCCCGGCCAGCAGCTTCGGCTGACCGCCAACGAACGGTTCAGCGTGGTGCACCCAGACGGTCCGCTTGACCGGACCGCGGAGCAAGGGCCTTGCCTGTTCCCAAATCTGCTGCGGCAGGCGCTCCATCCGCAACCAACGTGACCGGCCGACCGCGTAAGGCACAGCAATGTCGGCACCTGTCAACTCCTTGATGACTCGGGAAAGAGTCATCGGCGTATAGCCCAGTTCGGTAGCCACAACAGACGGTTGCCATTCCGCATGCCATGGGCGACGCAACAAGGCTGTGATCAGCATCGCCTGCGTCGAGGGACTGAGCGTTGCATCCCCAGTCGGTGACCGACGGCGGAAGTATTCGCGCAAATCGATACCGAGGTCAGGGAGATAGAGCTGATTGCCGGGAACAATGAACGGGACTTTCTGCTCAATCAGCCGCCTACGTTCGTAGGAGGCCAAGACGCCCGTGACATAAATGACCGGCTGCCCAGCAAGCGTCCTCACCTTGTTTAACTGGATTCGAATCTCGCCCAGAAGTGGCTTGTCGGGCTTCCGGTCAATCGCCAGCAAAACTGGATGCCCCAACAGATCGAGCTCATGGAACTGAAAAGCATCCCGCAGGAAATACGGCAGTTCGGATTCGCGCGCCCATGGTCGAAACTCCTGGACTGGTGCGCCCAAGACTTCGTGGATGTAACGTTGAACAGCGATATCTGGTGTTGGCACAGGAAGCCCTTAAATAACTCAATATCCGCACGATAACACAATAAATGTTATCGTGCAAAATTAAGTTAAATAAAGAGATGCAATCTCATTGACCAGTGGCACAGGGTCAATGCCACGCTGGTCTGCGACCACGGCGATAAGTTGGTCGAAGTGCCTGCGGTCATGCAGGAAGTCAGACATCTAGCCAGCTTGCCAAGCGCTTTTTCGTCGCCACCGTGCCGTAGCTTTCGACAGCGCGTTGCAGTCGCTGGCGATCAAACGACGCTGCCCTACCCCTGCCGCGAGCCAGCACTTCGGCCTTGTCTTCCGCCAGCTCCCGGACGTTGTTCAGTGCATCGACGAACAGGAATTCAGGCGTGAGCTTCTTCGGAAAGCGTGGCTTCATGCGGAAGTCGAATTGCCGATTGCCGAGCTTGAACACGCCGTGCCGCTTGTGGTTGTAGACCAACGTGCAGTTGTATAGCTGTGTGGTACCGAGGCCCGCCGAGTTGTATGCCGAAGGCGAGAACAACAAGAAGTCCTTGTCGCGCAGAAATGCCGCGACAAGCTCACCATCGTCCGGCGGCAGGGCCCCGAAAGTCGAATTGCGCGGAGCGTAGTACAGCCCCGGTGCCAACTTGGTCAATTGCCCCCCATCGACCAACTCCCGAAGGTGGCGGTCTACGGCTTTTGAGAATGGCACCAGATCTTCACGCCTATAAACACGCCCGGCGCGCAGTGTTCCAGCGAGTTGCGCCTTTGCGCCTCGATCAGGTTCAGCAGAGACCGCAGCCGCATGAGTCATGACTGTTTTTTCATTGAAATTTCATGCAATTTTACCGAATTGGAACTGAAACGCAATGCTTGCTCTTTTATTGCTCCGCCCGATGAAACCAAGGAGATAGCGATGCAATCTCATTACCAAGTGACTGGCATGCTCAAGATGGAGATACGTCATTTTTCACTCGCAAATGACGACATGAGTACCGTTGTACCCCCCAAGACACTGCAAAAGTTTCGGAGACTTCGTACCAGCTTCCTCCCGGATGCCCGCCTCCATGGCTCTCCCCCATGCATGAACACTCGCAATGAAAGCCTTCTGCATTCCAACACGCCGGCGCGCACTTCTGCTGTTCCCGGTACAACTGAATCACGTATACCGCACGATAGCGTTTTAGTGAAAGCCGAATAACACTGTCGAACCAAGTTGTCGGAATCTCCCAAGCCTTGAATTGACCATTCCACTGCGGCTTGGTTCGTCGATCATCTCGAAGCCATTCCAGATTCCCTTGGGCAAACGGAACTCGCAGCAGCACAGGAAGCGGTCTACTACGCTTAAATATCGCAGGAATCTGCCCTTGGCGCCAGATTGCCTTCAGTTGTGCATCGGTCAAATCCTGCGACATAAATGACTCAACGTGCTATCGCTTGTGAGTAAGTCAGCACCGCTTGTTCGACTGGGTCACTACTCATTTCTTCTTCAGCAACTGATCCAGCGTATCGACACCCTCACGCTTCAGAACCGTGCCCAGTTGCGCATCGGACCGATAACCCTTGGCGAAATCGTCGCCATAGGTCTTGCGCAGGGTTTCCACCTTAGTGTCGCTGCGTTTTTGGCGAATTTCGCCATTTTGATCTCGCATGCGGTCATCCAGACCTTTGGGGAAATGCTTTGTTGCCATATCAACCTCCGTAATGTTTTACATTATTCGCTGGACACCCCGGGAATCTAGCTAGACAAGATGCAGGGTGGGTTTGGCACGTTCAGGACGAGTCTCCTGTGGCACACCATTTTTCACTGAATTTAGAACCAAGCCAAAGACCATTTCGTCGAGATCCTCATCGGCCACGTGGAGTTCGGCTGCAATGTCGGATTTCGCTACCCCTTCGCTTCTCAGCGCGGCAAACACCTTGGCCAGGACCTGTGAGGTCTCACGCGGCAAGCTATCTGGCTCCGCCTTTCTGTAGCCCCTCTGACTGATTTGCATGAAAAGCTCGCGGTATTGCCACTCGGACAACAGGCCCAGCCTGTGCATCCGGTACGTCAGCGCCGAAATCGATACGCCCCATATCTTTTTCAGTTGAAGAAGTGCGTCGATTGAAGTGAATTTCGGTGCGTAGCCAAGAACGCTGCTGCGCGGCATCAGAAATGCCGAAGCGAAATCGTTGGCCGCCCGTTCGATTTCCTGCCCTCCATTGGGAGAACCATGACGATGCAAAACGAGATGACCAAGTTCATGTCCCGCGTCAAAGCGGCTGCGCTCACTATTTTTTAATGTATTCAAAAAAACAAATGGCTTTTGTTCACGCCACATTGAGAACGCGTCGACCTCCGCCGCATCAATGGCCAGGGAGAAAACCCGAACGCCATTGGCTTCAAGTAAGTGGATCAGGTTCTTTATGGGCAGCTCCCCGACTCCCCAATGCCGACGCAAGCTAGCCGCCGCGGCCTCCGGCTCTGAATCCCGCAGATCTGGCAGTGTCGGCGCAGGCAACTCAAAGCGCTTTTCTATGGCGCGGTTGAGTGTCACTGTGAGTGCCCCTGAAAAAAGTGCCATATCCCGCTGTGCGGCCGACATCTTGGAAAGCGAACGGAAGCTTGCAGCCCCGGTGTCGATGGTTTGTATCTCTTCCTCTTGATGGAAAAAACTCAATGGAAATCGCAATGCCGTTGCGATGCGCTGAATCGTCTCTTCAGAAGGATTGAATTCCTTCTTTTCGAAACCAGAAACAGAGCGCATTTCCACGCCAATGGCATCTGCCAGACGTGTCATAGTGAACCCTCGCCGCTTTCTGGCGAAAGTCAATCGTGTTGGATTAAACATGGCCCCGGGCCGTCAAGCGCGACGAATCAAAGGAATGTCGATATCCGGCAAGTTCGGCAAGACTGGCACCGGAATCGCCGTTGTCGGATCAAACGGCAGTGCACTCATAATAATTCGCTCACTCCAACCGTCGACTTTGCCAGAATAGTTGGACGGACGTGAAAGTTCAAAACGGACCTCTTTTTTCGCCTGATCATAGTGCTGCAGCAAAATCCAAGTCACCCGATCGTTGTGGGGTGTTTCAGGAATCTCAAACTCCGGAAATGCCTCAAACAGCGAACTTTGATATTGATTGACCTCAATAGCACTTTGCGTCCGAGACCCTTTGGGGGACTTGGTCATAGGATTGGCCATTGAAATACCAGTACCTTCATCACCGGTTGCCACGGCGATGGCTAAATCTCCAGCCGGATTTACAACCAAAGAATAATTACCTTCATCAGACCGGGTCCAGTGTTTGGGGATCAATTTTTCCCGCAACACTCGTACAGTTCGAGACCATGTCGTGAAACCTGCAGACAGGGGCGGATCATTGGGAGTGCATTCGCTACGCGCGAGCATCCCTTGCATGACCGGCTCCTGCAGGTCCATATGATCGAGACCCAACTGAGTCAAACGAGTTGTGACATCGGAATTTTCGAAACGTATGACTTGGCGCATGACTATCTCCATGAGTTACTTCCGGTAATTCTACCTCAAACGAGGTTGAAAAACCGGAAGTTTGGCTTGACTCCAGATGATCAGTGGCGTGCAGTCGATCAATGAGTTAAGTCTAAAACCCAAAAACTAAGCCACAGCTTAGTTTTTGGGTTAGTATTCAGCTTATATGCACACTGTTCAGATTACCTCTATACGCCGCTCCCTTGGGTTGTCTCAAGTCGAGTTCGGTCAGCTTTTCGGTGCCCACTCCATGACGGTGAGCAAGTGGGAGCGTGGCGTACTCAAACCAACTGCGTACCAAGCTGCACTGATGCGTCAGTTCCAGACGACCGCTGAAGCGCAGAAAGAGGTGGCCCAAGAGCAGGTGAAAAACTTACTTATTGGTGCTGGCGTTGTTGCGGCCCTTGTTTGGCTTCTCGGTGGAAAGGAATGAAATCATGATGTTCACAATCTGGCAAACTCCAATTCGGATCATCTCCCGCTCGAAACTGTCGGGTATCGGAGACCATTGGGGTGTGCAACTACCAAATGGCGATGTTGTGCATCTGACGCCAACCGGCGAAAAAATTGTGAGCTTCATTGACTTTGCTCAGGGTCGACCGGTCAAAGAAATCCGGCGAGCCCCACCCGAACAGTACGCTCAAATCATGCAGCGCGTCACCCTATCGGTTCAAAACCCAGGCCAATATCGCTTGCTGGACCGCAACTGCGAAACCTACGCCACATGGCTAATTGGTGAAAAGCCTCAAAGTCCCCAGGTGCAAGGCGTTGTCGTTTTAGGTCTGATCGCAGCGTTCCTACGTTTCGCCTAACAACCTGTTTCGGGTGGAGTCGCGTTAAACATCAAGGCTTTCGCAGGTCGTCAGATTCTCGAAGGAAAGCGCGACGAATTAGCAAAGCCTTTCACGAGGTAGTCGCACAGTTCCCAATGTCATGACTGGGCGACGCGGTACATCTCCGCCACGATGGCGACGAGTTGATCAGCAACCTGTGAGGCACGCTCTGGAAGAAGGGTCAGCGAGATGGTGCCACTGGACGCACCCCCATAGATTACGTCGGCAAAGTATGCGAAGCCCTCAGGCACCGCATTAGCCTCCTCGCGGATTGCTTCCTCGATCGAGGCGTATTGCGAAGGCTCGGTAACCTCGACGCCGCCGCATAGCACTGCGGCACGGTAGAGACCCGATTCGATCTTGTCGATTTGAAGCGTTAAAACCATTGAACGACTATGCCAGTCATGCCTCAATCAATCAAGGTTTCTTTCGCTGGGTAGGCTGCGTGCCCCTCTCGGCGTCTCGATGCGCTTTCTCTTCACGCCACTTCCGCTCCTCCTCGTCCAAGTCAATACCTTCGACCTCCAGGAAGAAGTCACGCTGACTGAAGCGCTTTACCTTCACGAGTTCGGGGTCATGTCGGCACGGCATACTCAAATCCAAAGGCTCGCCACCTCGCGCCTCGACTGTTGCGGAGAGCACTTCGCCCAACCTTGTCCAAGCCTCGAACGCAACGTCAAGAAGATCGCGGCCCGGAAAGTCCTTGATGATCCACGTGCGCCAGATCGCAGGCGCTGAATCACAGTCTGGGCCAATCAAGCCACGCATCATCTTGTCCGTGCGACAAACCTCTTTGTAGCGAATATAGGCTTCATCGCTGCTTTCCCAGGGGTGCACCCTGAATGGGAAGGATATCTTGACCTTTCGCCCTTCTGTCGTACCAGCGCTGCCCTGACTTTCAAGCTCAAGCATCCCACGATGCACCAGAAAATTCCTGGTCGTGGTGAGCACCTTGTACAGATCACTGTCGTGTAGAGCATTTACAGCCGGTTCGATCGCCTTCTTCAGTTCTGCGTGGTTCTGGGTGTTCATCGTCAGCAACTGAGGCACCTCCTTGAAGGTGCGAATGAAGCTATTAAGCGCGTACCGAAAAGCCTCGGGCTGATGATAATTAGCCTCCATCTGGTGCAGGTGCCAATGGCATTCTGCCCATCTATCTAGGGCAGGTTCAACGAGCGAGTGAGGGCAGTCCATGCGACATTTTCGTTCGTGACCGAGATTCTTGCCAGGGCGGCCTCCACGGACCAGGTCCGTCTGACCATGCATACATTGCTCAGCAAGCGCCCAATCGGCTCCCATCAGCGTATTGCATCCCTGCCTTCGACCTTAAGGCACTGGGCGATTCGGCTTTAGATTCTTCGAAGTCAGGGACTTGAATCCGCGGTCGCGTTCAATGAACGCTGCCAACATGTGCGGTATCAAGGCTGTGGCATCAACCTTTTCACCATGCAGTTGACTGTGTAGATCCGCATACCGGTCAAGTGAGGCCTTGACATCAACCGGTACTGCAATGGCCAGCTTCACGAACTCGGTGCGCGGCAGCGGGCCAAGGCGCAGGGTGCTGGTGTCTTTAGTCATTGCGAAGACCCTCTCACAAAGAACAACGGCTGATACGGCCGCAGAATCAGATCCTTGCTCACCATCACCCGCATCGGAAACCCAGACCGAATCGTCAGCGTCGGCTGGATGCTCATGTTCCGCTTAGTGATCTCCTGACCGACCTGGTTCACCGTATCTTGCGCACCCTGGCGCACGGCAATGATCACCTGGCCATCAGTGCCGTTAGGGTCCGGCGCCGCCAGCTCGGCCCCCACCCCCAGCAACGTGGACAGTGCCGCACCGGCAAGAATGCGGTCCCAGTGCCAATCAACGCCATCTTCCAATCCGGCATAACCCGCCGGATCGATGCCCGGCAAGCGGTCCAATGCAATCGACGACGTGTCCGGCAGGATCAGCCGCGTCCACACCAACAGCACCCGACGCTGCCCAAAAGCCACCTGGCTGTCATAGCGCCCAATCAAGCGCGAGCCTTGCGGAATCAACAGATAGCGCCCCGTCGCCGTGTCAAAGACCGCCTCCGTCACGTTGGCGATGACCTGACCCGGCAAGTCAGAGTTGATGCCCGTCACCAACGCTGCCGGAATAACGGTCCCGGCCATCACCTGATAGGGTGACACCGGCAATTGCAGACTGGCCAGATTGCGCGTAGCCGTGTCACCCGCATTCGCGACGAACGCAGTCTTCTGCTCCTGCCGGTTCTGCGCAACGGTCGGATCGGCTGGCTGCGCGGTGGCAGTCACCGGCCCCATGGGATTGAACGGCTGGTTGCCCGACACCGGTACAGATGGGCTGCCAGCCAAAGGCGTGGTCGCAGTGGCGACCGGCTTGGCACCATTGCCACTGCGGAAGAACACCGCAGAGCGCGCCGCTTCCTCCGCATCGCGCAGCCGCGTCAATCGATCCGCATGCGCTGGATCGTTGTACGCCGCCGACACGTTCGCCTGGCGTTGGCGTTCTGCACTGACGATGGCCGGCCCCAGATCGCCCGGCAGTGGTTCGCCCAACACAGGGACGGCGGGTTTGGCCGGCACCGGGATCTTCGAGTAATCCTTGGGCAACTGGTCCAAACTCTCGGCCCGTGAGACCCTATCCACGTTGTACAACTCCATGGCAGGATTACGTTCACGCTTGTTCGACTGCAGCGACCACAAGGTACCTCCGAGCACGGCAGCGGCCAGCGTGCCGGCACCGAAAGCCAGCATGCGCCGGTTCAGCCGCACCACTGGACGCGGCGGAGCACGCAAGGTCATGGTGTCCGGGTCAACCTTCGGAGGCACCGGCGTGTCAGCCTGCGATGCGGCGTGCGTAGTCATGTTCAGTTCCTCCGCGCCGCGCTGACAACCCCATCGGTGCGCTCAATGCGCACCACCTGGGCCTTGTCTGCCCCCAGACGCAGCTCGGCGGCACCAAACAGCCGGTCAACCACGTAGTACGGCGAACGGAAGCGGTAATTCAAGAGCTGGCCATCGCCCTGCGGCCCAATCACGAACAGCGGCGGCAACTCCCCCAGCGCGATGCCACCGGGAAACTGGATGTACACCCGCTGGCCGTCATCAAAGGCACGCAGCGGCTTCCATGGCGGGCTGTCGCCCGTGATCGCATAGCGAAACTTGATCTGCTCCAGCGACAGGCCGGAATCGACCGGCGCCGCAGCTTGAGCCTGCTGTGCCTGCTTCTGCAACGCCAGCATCCGGTCCTTCGGGTAATCCCAGGACACCGAAGCCATCCAGGCCTGCGGCGTGGAAGACAGCTCCAACAGGTACATGCGCCGGTTCGTGGTGATGACCAGGTTGGTCTTCAACCCGGTTCGGGTGGGTTTCACCAGCACGGTCACGCGCAAGCTGGCACCCGACCCGCTGGCTGTGTCCCCAACAATCCAGCGCACCGTATCTCCTGCCGAAACGGTCACCAGTTCCTCGCCTTCTTGCAGCGCGACGACGGTCACCCGTCCCGGACTCGTGTAGACCTGGTACAGCGCGCCATCAGCGTACGGCCAGACCTGAATGGCATTGACGTAGCCCTCCCGGCTCGGTGCCACACGTGCCTCCAGATTAGCGCGTGCGACGCGAACCCTTTCGTCAATGGATTCCGGCGCGCCCTTTGTCTCTGCTTCAGTCGATAGCGACTTCAACTGCGACGGCAGTGGCAGCGGTTCAGACAACGTCACTACCTCAACAGGTTTGGGTGCCTCCTGCAGCAGATTCGCGACCACCGGCTCATCCAGTGTGATGGTGGGCGGCGGTTTACCGTGTGTGGCGCAGCCGGTGATGGTGGCCAGGATGGCAATCATCACCAACGGAAAAGCGTAGCTACGGAAATGTGTCTTCATGGTTTTACTCCTTGTGTCGCTTCGAGTTCACGGCTCCAGGACAGGCCGTTGACATAAATGCCCAGCGGATTGCGGCGCAAACGCTCTTCGGTGCGCGGCGGTTGCAGCACCACCGACACCACCGCCGTCCAGCGTTCGATGCCCGAGGGCGCGCCATTCGCATAACTGCGCTCGATCCAGCGCATCTGGAACGACACATCGCTGGCCCGAACCACGCTCGTCACCTCCACCGAAACAGAGTTCTGCCCTATCCGAGAAAAAGGATCATTGGCGCGCGCGTAGTCGTTCAGCGTGACCGCACCCTTGTCGGTGGTGTACTCATAGGCTTCAAGCCAGTTCTGCCGCACGACGATAGGATCGATTGACAGCGAACGCACGTCGGTGAGAAAGCGCGCTAGGTGGTAGGCAATCTGCGCATCATTCGGTTTGTACGGCGTGGCCGCTTCACCAACGGCACGCACCTGCCCCGCGCTGTCTACCTCGACGACATAGGGCGTCACGATGGACTGTGCGGATCGCCAGACCAGTCCACCCGCCATCAGCAAAGCCAGCGACAAACAGCCAAAGGCCATCAGTCGCCAGTTCTTCGCCTGCACGCGGGCGCTGCCGATGCGGCTGTCCCAGACTTGCGCAGCAGCCTGGTACGAGGTGACGGGTTCGGGCGTGTCCGAGTAACGCACCTGGGGTCGTTTGAACAGCATGTAGATTTCCTCAATGGTTGGAGTCGTCGCGCAGGCTCGGACTGGCGCCGCCCCCGCCGTGGTCACCGGAGCGCAGCGTGTGGGCAGCAGTTGAAACCCCGTGTGAAAGACGCTGGTTGCGTTGCAGACGTTTCGCCCAGGCGGGTGCAGGGGGTGGTGTGTCGGACGTCGTTGCATTCGCGGCAGTGCTGGCACCTGCGGCTGAAACCGGCTCAGCCTCCCCGGCGACGGCCGATGCAACGCGATCTTTAACGGCCTTGGCCCCAGCCGAGACACGCTGCCCGACAGCGCTTGCACCACTCTTCGCCACATTGGCAAGGCCCGCACCCGCGGCGCGCACACCGCCACCGCCGGATGCGGCGGCACCCGCCTGGTAGGCTGACTTCGCACCACTGGCCATCGCGCTCGCCGAACGGGCGGCGCTGGCACCACCGCCAATGGCCGCGCGTGCCGCCCCTGGCACCATGCGAGCACCAGCGGCTACAGCAGCACCGCCTGATGCAATCGCCGCACCACCCGCCACAGCCAGTCCCGCAACACCCAGCGCGGTTCCTGCCGCCGCACCCGCGCCCAACTGCGGCGCACCCGACACCAGCCCGGTCGCGATGCCGGGGCCAAAGATGCCCAAACCCAGCAGCGTGAGCGAGGCCAGCATGATGACCAGCGCATGGTCAATCGATGGTTCCGTCCCCGGCGGTGTCTGGAATTCAGCAAACAAACCCGAGCCAATACCTACGATCACGGCCAGCACCAACACCTTGATGCCCGAGGACACCACGTTGCCCAGCACCCGCTCAGCCAGAAAGGCCGTCTTGTTCCACAAGGCAAAGGGCACCAGCACAAAGCCCGCCAAAGTCGTCAGCTTGAACTCTATCAGCGTCACGAAGAGCTGAACCGCCAGCACGAAGAAGCTCACAATCACTACCAGCCAGACCAGGAACAGCACGCTGATAACATCAAGATTGGCGAACACCTCGGGAAAACCCGTCAGGTCGCTGATCTGCGCCATGATGGGCCGACCCGCATCCACACCAGCTTGCGCCAGCCGCCCCGGCTGCAACAACTGCGCCTGCGTCATGCTGGAACCGGACGCCACCAGTCCGAGTCCCGCAAACGAACGGAACACAATGCCCGCCAGGTTGTTGAAGTTGCCGATGATGAAGGCGAAGGCCCCGACGTACAGCACCTTCTTGACCAGCTTGGCTATCACGTCGTCCCCTCCCCCACTGGCATGGCCCATGGCCCAGAACAGACCGGCGAGCGTCATGTCGATCCCGACCAGCGTGGCGGTCAGGAAGGCCACCTCGCCATGCAGCAGGCCAAAGCCCGAATCGATGTAGCGTGAGAAGACGTCCAGAAAACGGTCGATGACCGACAGGTCGTTCATGACGGTTCACTCTTAGCTCTGGCCGGTGGCGTCGGCGTCGGCACGGGATCGTTCGCATACGGCGATTTGCCACCACCCATGAAGCGACGCCGTGTGGCCTCCGACACCGCAGCACAGACCGCATCCCCCACCTTGGTGTGGTCAGCCTTGCACTGGGCGCGAAGCTCCTTCAAGCGATCAGGATTCATCATCAGTGAATCAACCGTGTCAGTCGGTACAGACTTGCTGCAGCCCGCTATCAACGATATCGACACCGCAAGTGCAATGACCAGAAGCTGTTTCATGGCGGTTCCTTCAGTTGCTGTAAAAGTTGACCGTGTACGGGGTGTAAGGCGTGCCCTCCCCCTGAAACCGCCGACGCACCTCGCGCGCACGCTCCTGAACCGCCACCTGTCGTGCCTGTTCCAAGGCCGTCGCCCGGTCCTGCGTGATCTGTAACTGCTGCGCCTGGATGGTTTGGCGCGACTGCAAGGCCAGCAGCTGGTTAGTTGCCTGCATAGCCTGCAAGGCACCGACTGCGGACTGGCTGCGGTTCACCAGGTCCGTCAAGGTTTGCTCATCGGATGCAAAGTTCTGCACCGCCTGCGACTGCACCTTGGTTGCGGTACGCAGTGCTTCCAGCGAGTTGCGCCAGCGCTGGCGCGCGTCCAGCGCCATCTGATTACCAGAGGTGGACGCAGAATACGCGTTGGGGTAGAGCCGGGTAAATTCCGCTTCCATCTGCGACACGTTGAAGGCCAGGCCCTGCGCCTGCTGGATCAGTTGGTTCGTCGCTGCCAGCGCCGCACGCAGTTCAGCCAGCGCGCTGAAGTTCAAGTCCGTCAGGTTCTTCGCCTGGTTCATCAGCATTTGTGCTTCGTTCTGCAACTGCCGAATTTGGTTGTTGATCTGCTCCAGGGCACGGGCGGCCGTCATGATGTTTTGGATCAGATTGGTCGGGTCGATCACAACCCATTGCGCTTGCGCGGTGGGCATTGCGGTGACGAGCAGAGCGGTGGCAATGGCCAGCAAAGTCTTCTTCATAGTCATTTCTCCTGATGGGTTGACGACAAGGACGTAAAAGATGGAATGAGGTCCGCAGCCCAGTCGAGGCCACGATGGCGTAGCCAGGCGGTGGCAAAGTCCGCAGGCGCACCCGAGGCCGCTATTGCATCGCACACCGCATCCATGGCACGCTGATCCTCGGGCTTGGCGGCACCAGCAAACGCCAGTGCCACCGGTCCGAGTCCCAAGTCAAAAACCCGGTTGCCCAGGCGCGACTGGTAGTAGTAGTCCCGTTTGGGCTGCGCCTGCGCGACAATGTCGATCTGCCGACTGTTGAGCCCAAAGCCTTCATAGATGACCCTGATCTGCGGCTCGCTCGCCTGCGGGTTCGGCAGGAAGATACGGCTGGCGCAACTCTCAATAATGGCCGGGGCTATTACTGAGTCCTTGATATCCGCCAGCGACTGCGTGGCGAAAATCACGGAGACATTCTTCTTGCGCAGGGTTTTCAACCACTGGCGGATGCGGGATGCAAACACCGGGTCGTCCAGGAACAGCCAGGCTTCGTCCAGGATCAACAGCGTCGGCGCCCCATCGAAGCGTTCCTCGAAACGCGCGAACAGGTAGCCCAGCACGGCCAGCATCGCCGCCTTGCTGTGCATCAGCTCTTCCATCTCGAAGCCCTGCACGTCGGCGGAACCCAATCGGTCCGAGTCCGCATCCAGCAGCTTGCCGTGCGCGCCACCCAGCACATAGGGCTGCAGGGCTAGGCGCAAGGCGTTGGATTGGAGCAGCACCGACAAGCCTGTCATGGTGCGCTGGTTGACCGGCGCACTGGCCAGGCTGTTCAATGCCGACCAAACCGCATCTTTCTCAGCCGGACCGACGGCAACGCCTTCGTGAATCAAACGCCCTGCTATCCATTCCGCTGCCCATGCTCGGTAACCATCCTGGTCGATGCGCGCCAGTGGCTGAAAGGCGATGGTATTGTCTGCTTCTCCATCAAATCCCAGGTCGTAGTGCTCGCCGCCCAGCCCGAGAATGGTGGCGCGAATGGAGCGTCCCATGTCGAAAGCCAGAATGCGTGAACCGGCGTAGCGACGGAACTGCATGGCCAAGGTAGCCAGCAGCACCGACTTGCCCATACCGATGGGGCCAACCACCAAGGTATTGCCCACGTCGCCGATGTGCGTGACCAGCCGGAACGGCGTCGCGCCATCGGTGCGCGTGACGATCAGGGGTGGCCCGTCCAGGTGCGCGTTGCGCTCCTGCCCCGCCCAGACGGCAGATACCGGCATCATGTGCGCCAGATTCAAGGTCGAGACAATGGGCTGACGCACGTTGGCGTAGGCGTGCCCTGGGATCGAAGACAGCCAGGCATCCACCGCATTCAAGGTCTCGGGGATCGTCACAAAACCGCGACCCTGAATGGTCCGTTCCACGGCACGCAGCTTCTCATCGGCAGCCGTGGCATCCGCATCCAATACTGTGACCGTCGCGGTCACATACCCGAACGACACTTGGTCGCTGCCCAGTTCCTGCAAGGCCGCATCGGCATCGCTCGCCTTGTTCGAAGCGTCGGAATCAACCAGCGGACTTTCGTGCTGAAAGATGGTTTCGCGCAGCAGCGCAACGATGTTCTGGCGCTTGGAGAACCACTGACGACGCAGGCGTACCAGCTCGCGCTCGGCTTCGGCCTTGTCCAGGCACAGGAAACGCGTGCTCCAGCGATAGGCAAAGCCCAAGCGGTTGAGGTCGTCCAGCAAACCCGGCCAGGTCGAGGTCGGAAAACCCCGCACCGACAGCACGCGCAGGTGTTGATTCCCCAGCATGGGGGCGAGCCCGCCGCTCAAAGGCTCATCGGCCAACAACGCATCCAGGTGCATCGGCACCTCAGGCACGGCGACAGGATGCCGGCGCGTAGAGACACAACCATGCAGGTAGGTCAAGGTCTGGCCGTCGTCCAGCCAGCTGATCTCAGGCATCACTCCTTCGAGCAGGCCAAAGAAGCGATCCGTTTCCGACACGAAGCCTTCCAGCCGCTCCCGCCAATCCACGCCTTCGACCTTGGTGTTCTCGTACAGCAGTTTGGCGGCTCGGGCCTGGGACTCCTCGGGTGGAAGGTACAACAGCGACAGGTGGTAGCTGCTCTCGAAGTGGCTGTCAGCCTCCTCGAAAGCCGCACGGCGCTCTTCATCCACCAGCCTGGACAGCGGATCCGGGAAAGAGGACTCGGGATAGTCCGCCGCTTCGAGCCGTTCTGCCTCCACAAATAGCGCCCAACCTGAACCCAGCCGACGCAGCGCGTTGTTCAGCCGCGCGGAAGTCGCGACTAGTTCACCCTGCGTCGCACTGTCCAGGTCCGGCCCACGGAAACGTGCCGTGCGCTGGAATGAACCATCCTTGTTCAGCATGACACCTGGCGCGACCAGACCGGCCCATGGCAGCCAGTCGGCCAGCAAGGCCGGGCGCTTGCGGTATTCGGCGAGGTGCATCATGGTGGTGACCTCACACATCCAGCAGCACGCGGTGCTTGATGTGCCGCGCGAAGACCTGCATGAACTGCGGGTCCAAGCGGGCACCCCAGACCGCCAACGAGTGGCCGATGATCCACAGCGCGATGCCCGGCAGCCACAATTGCAAGCCCAGGCCCACTGCAGCAGCCAGCGTGCCATTGGCAATCGCCACGGTGCGTGGCGCGCCACCCAGCAGAATGGGTTCGGTCAGGGACCGATGCAACGGAATCTCGAAACCACTGGTGAAGCCCGGCGCGTTGGCCATGGTGGCACTGGCAGCGTTCATGCCAGCACCGCTCCACCCGAGAAGCTGAAGAAGGTCAAGAAGAATGACGATGCGGCAAACGCGATCGACAGCCCGAACACAATCTGTATCAGCTTGCGAAAGCCGCCGCTGCTGTCGCCAAACGCCAGCGTCAGACCGGTGGTAATGATGATGATCACCGCCACGATACGCGCCACCGGTCCCTGAACTGATTCAAGGATCGATTGCAACGGTGCCTCCCATGGCATGTTTGAGCCCGCGGCAAAGGCAGGCAAGGTAACGGCCAGCAATAGCGCGCCAATGGCGGCGGCCTGAAGGACGGGTTTTACGGAAGTGCGTGAAGTCGTCATGACGATTCTCCTGTGCTAGGTAAGTTGGGGGATGGGATGGAAGGAAACGACGGCATCAGATCGGTGCTGAGCTGGTAGCCGTGGCTGTCAAAGCCGACGACCCGTGCAATCTCCTGCACGCGCCGATGGCGGCCTCGCCCGGCGATGAAGACGATGACGTTGACTGCCTCGGCGATCAAGGCGCGAGGAACCGTGACGGACACTTCCTGGATCAGTTGCTCCAGCCGGACCAGGGCTCCATGGGCCGAACCGGCATGCACGGTGGCAATGCCACCGGGGTGGCCGGTTCCCCAGATCTTGATCAGGTCCAGTGCTTCGCCGCCACGCACTTCACCGACCACCACGCGGTCGGGCCGAAGCCTCAGCGTGGCGCGCACCAGATCAGCCATGGTGCTGACGCCCGGTTCGGTGCGCATACAGACGTGGTCATCGGAGCGGCATTGCAACTCCACCGTGTCTTCGAGGATCATGACCCGGTCGCCGGTATCGGCAATCTCATCCAGCAGCGCATTGGCCAACGTGGTCTTGCCGGTGCTGGTGCCACCACATACAACGATGTTGAGCCGCTCGCGCACGGCAGCACGCAGAAACCCGGCTTGCGCCTCGGTCAGGATGCCGTCTGCCACGTAGTGGTTCAGCGTCATGATGCGCAACGCCCGTTTGCGGATCGCAAACGAGGGTGCACGTACCACTGGGGGCAGAACCCCCAGGAAACGCTCCCCGGTCTCGGGCAGTTCGGCCGACAGAATGGGTGCCCCGGCACTCACCTCGGCCCGCACATGCGCCGCCACCAGGCGGATGATCCGCTCGGCCACGGCGGGCGGCAGGGTCGTTCCGGTGGGGGCGCGACCTGAGCCCAAGCGATCCAGCCACAGGGTGCCGTCCGGATTCAGCAGCACTTCCACGACTTCCGGGTCTTCCAGCGCTGCCGCAATCTCCGGCCCCATGGCCGTGCGCAGCATCCGTATGCGGCGCTCCAGGGAGACGGCGGCGCTGCCACCGCCCTCCCCGTCCTTATCAGGCTTGCGAAGCATTGCTTATCTCCCCGTCCTTGTGTTCCGGTGTGGTGGCCTGCGAAGTCGGGTCATCTGGAGCGACCTCTTCATGGACTTCGCGGACCAGGCTGCGCCCGCGCTGGATGTGACGGGCAAGCTGTTCGATAAACTGGGCATAACGAGCACGTCCCTGCGCGCGGGCCGCATCCTGCTGGCCCTCAGGCACGGGCAGCGAGACCGTCAGGAAGTAGCGGATGTAAAGCGCCACCGTTTCGATCAGGATGGACTGATCACGCTCCAGCCGGTCGAACTGGCGCGAGAGGCGGTCCAGCCGCTTACCCATGGCCGCGTCGCGCTGGTCGGCGGCGTCGGGCGAGAGGAACGATGCCAGCGCTGCAGCGATCACCGCCGACTTCGATATGCCTTTGTGCGCGGCGAGCTGGTCCAGCCGCTTGGCATGGTCAGGTTCGATGAAGATGTTGAGGCGAGTCCGGCTCATAGTGCAATCCCGTCATCCGGATCCAATGCTGCGAGCCGCGCGGTGCGCTGCATTCTCCGGTCGGTATCCCCAATGTCCTGCTTATCCCGCTTCAGGCTGTGCGCTTGCAGCGGCATGTCGTCCTCGTCATCGAGCACCAGCAGGTCATTGACGTCCATCGGAGTTGGCGCATCAAATGCAACATCCAGCTCAGGCTTGAGTTGATGACCGCCTTCGTCGGCAAAGCCGCCTGAGCCAGTTGTAGTCGATGCCCGGGAGACCGAAGGGATCGCCAATCCACTCCAGTCATCTGGCCGCGCCTTGGGCTTGTCTGCATAGCCGTCCAGCGCAAGCACCGGCGGCGCCAACATCCGAACCATGAAATTCCGGTCCTGGTAGTAGCGCAACTTCGCCGCCTTGATCGGCGCATGTCCCGACACCATCACCACCTCCTCATCGGGGGGCAATTGCATCACCTCGCCCGGCGTCAGCAAGGGGCGTGCAGTTTCCTGCCGCGAGACCATCAGATGGCCCAGCCACGGAGCCAGCCGATGCCCGGCGTAGTTGCGCTGCGCCCGAAGTTCGGTGGCGGTACCCAGGGCTTCGGAGATGCGCTTGGCTGTGCGTTCGTCATTGGTCGCGAACGCAATGCGCACATGGCAGTTGTCGAGGATCGAATGGTTCTGGCCGTAAGCCTTGTCGATCTGATTCAGGGATTGGGCAATCAGGAAAGCACGCAGGCCATAGCCCGCCATGAAGGCCAGGGCGGATTCGAAGAAGTCCAGGCGCCCCAATGCCGGGAACTCATCAAGCATCAAAAGTAGCTTGTGTTTACGCGCGATACCATCCGAACCATCCAGTGATTCGGTCAAGCGCCGACCGATCTGATTCAGGATTAAGCGGATTAATGGCTTGGTACGACTGATGTCCGAGGGTGGCACGACCAGGTACAGTGACACGGGATGCTCAGCTGAAATCAAGTCCGCGATGCGCCAGTCGCAGCGCGAGGTGACCTCGGCCACCGTTGGGTCGCGATACAGACCGAGGAAGCTCATGGCAGTGGAAAGAACGCCAGAGCGCTCGTTATCGCTCTTGTTGAGCACTTCGCGGGCAGCTGAAGCAACGACCGGATGGGTGACATCGCCCAGGTGCCGCGTCGTCATCATCCGGTGCAGCGTGATCTCGAACGGATTGGCTGGATCGGACAGGAAGTTGGCAACGCCTCGTAGGGTTTTATCGTCACCGGCGTAGAGCACGTGCAGGATGGCACCGACCAGCAGGGCATGTGATGTCTTCTCCCAGTGGTTGCGTCGCTCTAGTGCGCCTTCGGGATCGACCAGGATGTCGGCAATGTTCTGCACGTCGCGCACCTCGTGCATGCCGCGCCGCACTTCGAGCAGTGGGTTGTAGGCGGCCGATTTTGCATCGGTGGGGTTAAACAGCAGGCAGTGCGAGAAACGTGAGCGCCAACCGGCGGTCAGGGTCCAGTTCTCACCCTTGATGTCGTGGATGACGGCGGAGCCAGGCCACGAGAGCAGAGTTGGTACAACAAGACCGATGCCCTTGCCCGAGCGTGTGGGCGCGAAGGCCATGACATGTTCTGGTCCTTCGTGGCGAAGGTAGTCACCTTCTTTGGTCCGCAGTCGCCCGAGAAACACGCCAGCCGGTTGGGTCAGGCCCGCAGCCCGAACCTCTTCAGGTTCGGCCCAGCGGGCAGAGCCGTAGGTCGTGACACGTTTTGCGAGACGCGAGCGCCAAACGGCCATGACGATAGCCGCACCAGTGGCGAACAGTCCGCTGGATGCGGCAATAACGCCGCCACGCAAGAAGATGTCGGGAGCATAAGCATCGAAGAAGTACCACCACTTGAACAGATTCCACGGCTTATAGATCGGCCAACCGGACAATTCAAACCAAGCAGGCCCGAGTCGCCCTTGGTAGTCAAGTTCGTTTGCGGTCCACTGCGTCGCCCCCCATACTCCGCCCAAGGTGACACAGAGCACGGCAATGATCTGACCAAATAGGATACCGTTCGCCGTCCTAGACATGAAAGATCTACTCCGTTGCATTTGTATTTCATTGCGTGTGATCCATAGGAAGACCACGAACACTAGTCTGCAACTTAGTGGTCACGCAACATACTCATCCCGGCGTAGCGAAGCGAATACTGGCGGGTAAGGTCAGTTGCGACTCCACTATTGCAACAAAACCGCTTCATGCAGTATTCGCCGGATCTCGGCCATGGCTGGCGCGCTGTTCTGCACGCGATGCCCGGACAGGATGATCAGTTCCGATTCCGCGCCCGGCAGATGCGCACTCCGGTATGGCACCAGTCCATCGTCGGAGTCAGCGAGCGGGATCACTGGGTCGGTCCGCGCGATGATCGAGTTGTAGTGCACCTTTGGAGAGATCGGCAGGTCGGCGACCGCGCGCACAAAAGGATCGTTCTCGTCCAAGTTGTCAATGCTGTTGGGCAATCGAATCTTTGCGATGTCCCGCTCCGCGTCGCGCGCTACAGCTGCGAGGTCCTCCGTCAGCGTGACCGGCAGCCGGATCAGACTTGACAGCCAGCGTGCCGGCTGACGACCGGCCGATGGCGTGCCGCGATGCGGCGTGGCAATGAAGATGGCTCGCGTCACCGCTGGCAGCGGCTCGAAACGCACGACGGAGTCGAGCCGCTTCAATATCCGGTCGCGGCGTTCAGAGGAGATGTCCTGAAGGGGGATCAGATTCGAGATCTCTTGGTCGGCGGTGGACACCATCAGCCGCGCGATGATGCCGCCTAGACTGTGCCCGATTACGACGATATCGCGTGACGCGGGGGCTTGGCTGGTCGGGTCGAATTGCGCGAGAGTCTGGGCCAGCGCGTCACGGATCGCTGCATGACTCAGCGCGGTGGGGATGTTGGTTGGATAGTAGACCTGCCACACTTGATACTGCTGGCGCAATACCTCGTCGCCGACGATCTCGTTGGCCAGATCGGCCCACGCCTCGGGGCTGCTGGCCAGGCCGTGAAGCATTACGATGATGCGACGCTGGGGATCATAGGGCTGCATCAAGTACACGTGCGGGCGTTTGATGCCACGCGTGCCATTGCCGAAGAATGTACTCAACGACTGCTCCGAAAAACCGGAACGCGCGAGCCACAAGCCATAGCCAGCCGTGAAGTTGGCCGCCAGCGGCACGCTCCTGCGCCCCAGCACCGCGCGCTCCTCGCGATAGGGGTCATGGACACTGAATGTCGCCTCGCGGGTGGCTAACACGGCTCCCAGGTCGTCGCCATTGAACCGCAGCAGCACCGTGATCGGCGGCGCTGACATCTCGCTCCACACCTGCGAAGCCACCGGATTCATGGCTGTCTCAGCCTCCCGATTATGGACATGCTCGGGTGCGGATTCCCTGTCCATGACCGCCACCAACTCGGCACCAAAGCCCTCGCGGCGATAGATGCTGCGCAGGCCGCGAAACGACAGGGCCGCGGCGGGCAACAGCTCACGCGCCGTCGACGGTTGGCCGGAAGCACGCGCGCTGGGAGCGCTCACGCGCAGTGTCCAACCAACACGGTGCAGTTCGCGACCACGAAGATCAGCGTCGTCCCGAGAGCGCGACGCGAACATCTGCGTGGCGACCTGCTGCACTGCTTGGTTGTACCAGTCGCGTACCTGGACCTGGCGCGCCTTGACGGCTTCTTGCGCTACGCCGGGGCCGGCGAAGACGAGATAGGCATAGGCGTACCGGGCAACCTCGAACCATGCTTTGAGTCGGGCATCGCCTCTCAGTGTCCGGGCATGCGCCAGCCACAGCTCCGACAGCGCCGACAGGCGTCGTGATTCATCTATCCCGCGCGTGTCGGCCAGGCTCTCGATGCAGGCGTACCCTGGCTGGGCACATGGCCCGCCGTCAAGTCCTGCAACCCGCGTCGCGTCTCGGGTCGCTGGACTCAAATCCTGCTGCACGAGCATGTCGCTGCGCCCTGGCGCAACGTAGCTCTCGGTGCTGATCGCCTCCAGTTCGACGGCCGGACGAAACTCGCGCAAGACCGAGCAGCCATTTAACGATAGCAATACTGCAGCGCCTAGGCACAGCGCCGCCCGGTGCAGAACCGGATTGGTCACCATGTTGCCTCACATTCCCAGGTCAGAAGCGATAGAAGTAGCCGATTCCGAACCCGGACTGGGTGTCCTTCTCGACCAGGGGGCTGTTCTTGATTGCGCTGCCCATGCGCGTGGCACCCATATCAAGAAACACCGCATGCCTAGGTGCCACCCGCCAGTCGATGCGTAAGCCGATCTCGGTGTTCACAGTGGAGTCACCCTGGTATTCAGGGCGCCCCGCAAGCACCTCACCCGGCGTCACGCCGTAGTAGTAGTTCACATATTTTTTGTCGACCCATTCGGCCGCCAGCCGTGGCGTGAAACCAAACGAACCTGATGCAAAGCGACGGTCGATCTGCAGCTTGGCGCGCGTGCCCTTGCTGTTGCCCATCGCGTCGCCGAGTACTTCTGCAGACAGATCTGCAAATCCGGTGCGCCAGGTGGCAGCCCCACCCACCCAAAAACTGCTGTCACGGTCACTCATGCCCTGAAGGAAAGGAGAGTCGCTCGCCTCGTAGCCTTCGCCGATGAATCGCCCACGCAGTCGGAACGAAACCGGCCCCAGCGATGGCAGCTTCACGTCCACGCCAGGACCGAACACGTGGACATACTTGTTCTCATAGGTGAGCAACGGCAGACCACTCGCCTTGCTGTCGAAATCGCGATAGACCTTATTGTTGATCCCGCCCGCCACACCGATGGCCCACTTGGAGTCGCCGCTTTCGGATTCAGCTGTGCCTTGATTGGGCGAAGTCGTCTTGGTGCCCGCCGTTTGGGCCGACGCGGATGCCATCGACAAGGTGCCGACAACAAGGAGCGCCAAAGCGGCAGGCATCATTCGTACAGGCTTGGGGGTAAGAGCAGTGGAAAGAGATGTCATAGTCAATCATCCAAAAAGAGAAGAAGAAATAACCGCCACGATCCAGAATCGGGCGCTGCGGCGCTTGAGCAGTCATCGCACCGGCGAAGGGCGGCGCGGTACCCCCCTTTCTGCTAGATGCCTCAGTGCCGCAACAGCGACACCTGGCTCGCCCCTTGCCTCTTCGCTTGCCACCATACCCGGACGAGACCGAGCGGTGCAACCGCGCAACAAGAACTGTCCTGGTTTTGTATGCATGCTGTAGAGCCATGGGTTGGTTGTCGATACGGCCAGACATGTCCCTTCAGCCCCGGCTGACACCTCTTTCGATGGACTCATAGAAAACACTAATGACCGTTCGTTCGTTATTGTACATTACTAACGAACGATCGGTCATTAAATATTCGCCAGCACTACCAACACCTCTGACCATCATCCAGAAACAGGTACCGGTGAGTCCCATTGCCCTCTGGGTCAGCCGAACGTCTTGGCGGCGCGCGGTAACAAAAAGGCTTCCACCTGAAGAGTGGATGTCATACATCAGCCAGTCTTTCCACGGCCCCAGCTTGATCTAGCTTTCAATCAGGCCGCGCATCGCGCCAATGTGGTCGGCCCAGCCCACCACGTTGCGGCCCATCGTCACGTCTTCCTGAAAGCACAGGCTCAGGTGACGACCCGATGTATTGTTGGTCTGCTCCAAGTGGTTGCAGCCCCTCGGGCCCTGCCAGTCGCCAAAGCTACCCGAGATCAGGCCCAGAGTGTCGAGCACGTTGATGTGTGTCACGTCGTTGAGGTCGGCATGCGCTGGTTTGCCGCGTGCGTAGGTGACCACGTTGGTGACGGTAATGCGCGCCTGCCCGGCGGAGTTGGGCTGGATGGCGTTGACCATGTTCTTGCCGCTGACCTTGTCGACCGCCTCGGCGCAGTCACCGGCAAACACGCCGGGCATGTTGGTTTGCTGATGTTTGTTGGTCAACATGCGTGGTCGGCTAGTCATGAGAGTATTTGGTCTCCAGTAACAATTCAGTAAGAACAGTGCCCATAGCATGGCGTCCTCCATAGTCAATGAAGGAAATTCTTATGCAGGTGAAAACAAAATTGGTCGTCCGTAGCCTCGTGTTTCTTGTGGTCAATTCCATGGTGGCAAGCCTCGCCCTGGCAGACAGTTCACATGAAAATTCAAATGCCTCGAAGTGGGGTGTGGGCATTTTTGCAGGTTCAGAAAAAACACCGTACAAGGGCTTTGACAACAAAGCAGAAGTTTTTCCTATGCTTACCTATGAGAACCAATGGGTGCGTGTGTTTGGCCCGAGCGTGGATGTCAAGATGGGCCGCGCAGGTCCGTTCTCATTCGAGTTGACCGCCAAGTATTCGGGTGAGGGTTATGAGGCGGGTGATTCAAGCTACTTGCAGGGCATGGACACGCGCGAAGGCGGCATTTGGTTGGGCGGTCGTGTGAACTGGAAGAACGAAGTTGCCAACTTGTCCGCCGAGCTGCTTGCCGATGGTTCCGGCAACAGCAAGGGTCAACAGTTCAAGCTGGGTGTCAACAGACATTTCCAATTGGGTGCTGTCAACTTGGTACCGCGCCTAGTGATCAACTGGCAAGATCAGAAGTATGTGGACTACTATTACGGTGTCAAAGCGACAGAAGCCAACGCAGGTCGTGCGGCCTATGTGGGTGAATCGGGTGCCAGTACAGAACTCGGTCTGCGTGTAAGCTATTTGCTAGCGCCCACACACACGGTCTTTCTGGATATGAGCGCCACGGCCTTGCCCACATCCATCAAAAACAGTCCTCTGGTGGACAGCAACACCAAGTCGGCCGTCCGTGTGGGTTACCTTTATTCATTTTGATCGGCTAACAACGGCATGCCACGCGTTCTCTTGCTCGAAGACCATCCTCGGTTAGCCGCCCTGGTAAAACAGGCGCTGCAAGCCGCTGGAATTGAGTGCGACACCGTGGGTCGCCTGGATCTGGCAAGGCTGGCCATGCGTGAGCAGCCTTACTCAGCCGTGTTGATTGACCGGGGTTTGCCCGATGGGGATGGGCTGGATCTGGTCAGGCGCTTGCGCGAAGACGGCAACCCGGTGCCCTGCCTGGTCATGACCGCACGGGACGCATTGCATGACCGGGTCGATGGTTTGGAGTCTGGTGCTGACGACTACCTGAGCAAACCCTTTTCAATGGAGGAACTGGTGGCGCGTGTGCGGGCACTGCTGCGCCGACCACCGGTGCAGGTCAGCCTGAGTCCGACTTTTGGTGATGTACAAATCTTTCCCGAACGGTCACTCATGTGCTGTGGCATGGAGCGCATCAGCCTGGCCAGCACAGAACTGCAAATCATCCTGACTCTTTTCAAGGCCAACAGCCGTCCGGTGAGACGCGCCGCCTTGGAAGCCGCAGCGTGGGGCTTGCAGGAGGCCGTGACCCCCAACGCATTGGATGTGGCCTTGCATCGCCTGCGCAAAAAACTCGATGCCATCGGATCTTCCGTACAGATCAACAATGTCAGGACGGTGGGCTATGCCGTCGAAATTTAGCCAATGGCAGAACCGGTTGAGCACCCGGTTGCTGGCAGCCTACCTGGGTGCTTGGCTGTTGACCTCAGGGCTGGTTGCGGTGGCCGTGGCAGGCGTGTTGCATTTCTATGGAGATCGGCTGATCCACCACAGCATTGTCGAATTGACAACCTACATCGGCAAAAGTCTGAAGTTCAACGACCAAGGGCATCCCGCGTCTGTCCCGCTGCCCAAGGAGCGGGCTTGGGTCGTATCTGCTTTGTCACAAGATGTGGGCTACCGCATCTTTAATGACCGAGCAGAGGTCTTGTTGTGGTCGTCGCCAGAGACGCAACAGGCATGGATTTCTGCCGGTCTGAAAGCCGAGCCCGTCGAATCGGATGGCAGCCTGCTTGTCAATGGCATCCACATGCAGTTTCGAACCGTCGCAATCGAAGGCGCGCGGGAGCACCTGTGGGTGCAAGCAGTGGTCAGTGACCGCCTCATCGAGCTAGCGCACATCGGCAGCAGTAACCGTCTGGCCTTTGTCGCTTTGCTCACAGCTGTGGCCTCGATCCTGTTGCTCGGCGGGGTTTTGGTCTACGTGTTGCGGCAAGTTTTGAAGCCGGTGAAACGTCTCTCTCAGGAAGCCCGAGAGATTGATCTGGCGAAACTTGACCGACGCCTTAGCCTGAACGGTGTGCCCAGCGAATTGCGGCCCTTGGTTGCATCGTTCAATCAAGCGCTGAGTCGTCTGGAGCAAGGTTATGCGGATCAGCGCCGGTTTCTGGCCGATACAGCGCATGAGCTCAAAACCCCGTTGGCTCTACTGCGCGGACAACTTGAATTGGATGGGGTCTCAGATGCCACTCAACTGATTCGGGATGTTGACCACATTGCCCGGCAGGTTCAGCAGTTGCTGGTGCTCGCCGAGGTCAGCGAGCTACGAAACTACATCAATGAGTCTGTGAATGTCCGGCAAGTCGCCATGGAGGTCGTCGACTACCTTGAACCTTTGGCGGGTCGCAAGGGCGTGCAGATTGAAATGCAGGTGGGCGAAGATTCCCCCGTGTTGGACTGCGACCGCAGCGCTCTTTTCGTGTTGCTGAAGAACCTGGTTGAAAACGCGGTGTCGTATGCACCTCGCGCCACAGCCGTCACACTCTCAGTTGGCAACAACTCGGTTCGGGTACGTGACCAAGGTGTGGGCATTGCGCCTGGTCATCTTGCACATTTGTTTGAACGATTCTGGCGCGGCCCTGAACGCCAGGAGGATGGTGCCGGCCTTGGACTGGCCATCTGTCATGAGATTTCACAAGCACACGGCTGGCAGCTGGAAGTGCAAAACGCAGAACCCGGTGCCGAGTTTTCCCTGAACTTTGGCTCCTCGCTGCTTCATAAGGAATGATTTGCAAATTTGCTTTTGTCGCATTGTTCGCGTCTTTCTTTGCAGTGGCATCTTCAGGGATGCTGATGTTCTTAATAGAAATACCATCCTTCACCGTTCAGATGAACCCGACTCACAAGACGTTCGGACCGTCGGTGCTTGGGATTTTGGCCTTGCTCATAGGGTCATAGGCCGATTTCTCATTCAAAGCTCAGCCCCCGGCAATAGACGGCCGAATGGGCGGAACGTCGCCTTCGGCCAGGGTGTTGGTGACGCGTTGCTCAGGCGGGATGTACAGAGGTAGACATCCACCTGATAGGTCGGGTCCTACACCCGCTTGTCCTTCCAGGCCTACCACTTGAACTGCCCTCGACCAGGCAGTGCATTGCGCCGATGGGTTTTGTCCAGCACACGGGAGTTTCGCCATTAGTGAACACTATTGTTTTTGTTGCTTCTTGCGCAGATTTCATCTTGGGCTTGAAGCACTTTCTCATCGAATCTGCACGTCTGGCATGCTATTTGATTCAGATGTATGGCATCGAGTAAAGAGCCTGTTCGCTTTGATCAGGTAGCAATGAAGAGATTCCGCCTCTGGTAACAATTCAGTAAGAACAGCACTCCTAGCATCTAGCCTTCTACATCCAATGAAGGGAATTCTTATGCAAAGCTGTCACTCACGCTTTTACTTAAGAAAAGCTCAGGAAAGTTTTTTGGCTTCGCTCCAACATGCCAACGACGATTTCCTCGAGTCTTCAACCGTGAATAACACACAACGCAAGGTTTTTGTTCCGCCGACACAACCCGTCTCAACCATCCATACCACGGCGGACTCGCCCCGCAGGCCAGAAGTCGAAGACTTCATCAAACACATTTTTGCCCAGCGTTACAACGCCGAAGTCAACACTTTCACCCCAAATTTGATGATGCTGGAACAGCGCGAAAGCATCATCGCTGCAACCGGATGGCGTGCTGCACAACACACCCCCTTGTTTCTGGAGCGTTATCTGGATACTCCTATAGAACAGACCATGGCACAACTGACTCAGCCACAGGTCAGGCGAGAGCACATCGTAGAAGTCGGGCACCTAGCCTCGAAAAAAGCCGGGGGCAGTGTGCACATCATCCGTGCCTTGGGCGCACACCTGAGTGCACAAGGCTTTGAATGGGTGGTGTTTACCGCCACACAGGAACTCATTGGCATTTTTTCAAAACTTGGGCTACCTCTGCTGGTACTGGCCTGCGCTGACCCTGCCCGACTCAAGCAGGATGCCAACCTATGGGGTACTTATTACGACACCCGCCCCATCGTGGTGGCCGGCCGGATCAAGCTCGGTCTGCAACGCATGGGCGCGCAAGCATGAGAGCCTCCCTCGTTCTGAAAGTGCTGGCCGAGCACCCGGACGGCCCGGCGCTGTCTAACGATACCCGCACCCTGAGCGCCAGCCAAGTCATCACCAGCATCGCTGACATGTCCCAACGTTTGCAAGGCTGTCGCGTGCTGGCAGTGCTGGCTGACAACAGCACTGACTGGATCATCGCCGACCTGGCCGCGCTGAACACGGGCATCGTTCATCTGCCGATTCCAACATTTTTCACCGCTGATCAAATAATCAATGCGCTGACACAAACCGGCGCAGACATCGTACTCACCGACCAACCCGAGCGAATCACCGCACTTGAACTGGGCTTTATCGCTGGGCGCACGGATGGCTCCCTGACCTTGCTGCGTCGCCTGACCCCAGTTATTCCATTGCCGCTGGGCACGGCCAAAATTTCATTCACCTCCGGCAGCACCGGTAACCCGAAAGGCGTGTGCCTGAGCGCAACCGGCCTGCTCGCCACCGCCCAGACCATTCAAACCACACTGGTAGATCTGCAACTCAGCCAACATCTGGCCGTGCTGCCACTCACCCTGCTGCTAGAAAACAGCGCGGGCATCTACGCCGCGTTGCTCAGCGGTGCGCAAGTGCACGTGCCCAGCCTTTCAACCTTGGGCTGGCGTGGCATGGCCGGATTTGACCCGGCCGCGCTGCAACTGGCGGCCATGCGCGCTCAGGCACACAGCTTGATACTGGTGCCTGAACTACTCAAAGCATGGGCGATCTATCTGATGGCCACCGGCCAACGTGCACCCAGCAGCCTGCGCTTTGTGGCAGTCGGCGGCGCTCACGTCGACTTGGCCTTGCTGTCCCGTGCGCGCCAGGTGGGTATTCCAGCCTTTGAGGGCTATGGCCTGACCGAATGCGGCTCAGTGGTCAGCCTCAACCGCCCTGGCGACGAAGGCAACGGTGTTGGCCGCGTCTTGTCGCACGTCAGCTCGATGTCAGCACGGGCGAAGTGCGGCTGCAAAACCAGGCCTTCCTGGGATACACCGGCGATGCGGCCAGCACCGCAGATGCCACGCAAAACTTTGCCACAGGTGACCTCGGTTGCTTGGACAACCGAGGTCACTTGCACTTGATGGGCCGCAGAAAAGATCTGCTGATCACCACCTTCGGTCGCAATATTTCACCGGAGTGGGTGGAGTCAACGCTGCTGGCGCAAAACGCCATCTTGCAGGCCGTTGTCGTGGGCGATGCCCGCCCATGGCTGGTCGCCATCGTGGTGCCCATGCCGGGGGCCACGCCTGAACAAGTTACCAACGCCATCGCACAAGCCAACACCGGTCTGCCGGACTACGCCCACATCCAGCGCTGGCTCATCAGCCTCCCTTTCACCCTGACCAACCAGCTAGCCACCGGCAATGGCCGCCCAATCCGCGCGAGCATCGCCAGCCACTTTGCAGCCGAACTGGAATCGCTTTACCAACACGAGGAACCCAACCATGTCGTTTTATGAACAACTCGCCCATGCTACCGCCGTTGAACGCGAACAACTGCTGCGCGCACCCATCATTTCCGACTGCCTGCACGGGCGTGTACAGCTGGCCGACTACCATGCATTTCTGACCCAGGCCTACCACCATGTGCGCCACACCACGCCCCTGCTGATGTCATTGGGCGGCCGTCTGCCTGAGCGACTGGCTTGGCTGCGCCGCGCCGTGGCCGAATATATTGAAGAAGAAATCGGCCACGAGGAATGGATTCTCGACGACATCACCACCGCAGGTGGCAACGCCGATGCCGTGCGCTCCAGCCAGCCGGACCTGTCCGCTGAAGTGATGATTGCCTACGCCTACGACCTGATCGCCCGCGGCAATCCGGCTGGCTTTTTTGGCATGGTGTATGTGCTCGAAGGCACCAGCGTGGCGCTGGCCCTGATGGCGGCTGACCGCATTCAGCAGGCGTTGAATTTGCCTGACTCAGCTTTTTCTTACCTGCGTTCACACGGCACCCTGGATCAGGAGCACACCAAGCACCTGGCTGAACTGGTCAACAAAATGCCCCTCGAAGACCAACAAGAAGTGGTGCGCTGCGCCAAGGTGTTCTTCAAACTGTACGGCGACATCTTTCGCGCCCTTACTGACAAGCAGTCCAGCACATGCAACTGAACACCGCACGCGTCCTGCTCACCGGTGCCAGCGGTGGCCTGGGTGAGGCCCTGGCTCGGCAGCTGGTGCAACACGGTGCCCAGGTGCTACTGGCTGGCCGTGATGCCCGAAAACTCAATGCCTTGCAAGCCGGTTTGGGCCACGCCACCAGCGTGGTCCTGGCCGACCTCAACCAGCCCGAAGGCGTGGTCAGCTTGAGTGCCGCTGCCCAGGCCTTTCAGGCCAACGTATTGGTCAACAACGCGGGTGTCAGCGCCTTTGGCCTGCTGCAAATGCAGGCTTGGAACGACATTGAGCAAGTGTTGAACACCAACCTGCTGGCCCCAATGCGCCTGACCCACGCCCTGCTGCCACACTTGGTCGCCCAACCCGAAGCTGCCATTGTCAACATCGGCTCCATGTTTGGTAGCCTGCCTTTTGCCGGCTTCAGTGCCTACTCCAGCGCCAAAGCCGGGTTGCGCGGCTTCTCCCAGAGCCTGCGCCGCGAACTTGCCGACACCCGGGTACAGGTGCTGCACATCGCACCCCGTGCCATTCGCACCCCCCTCAGCAGCCCTGCCGTCGATGCCCTCAATCGCGCGCTTGGCAACGCCAGCGACAGCCCCCAGACCGTGGCCAAACACATCGTCAGCGCCCTGGCACACAAGCGCGGCGAACTGCATATTGGTTTTCCAGAACGGCTGTTTGCTTGGCTCAACGGTGTGGCCCCCAGCCTGATTGACCGCGGCCTCACCGGCAAACTGAGCATCATCCAGCAACACGCCCGCACCTCCCACTTGAAAGCGAACGACAAGCCATGAACCCTATCCTCAAACTCCACATCGGGGCCTTGTGCTTGAGCGCATGCGCCTGTTTTGCCTCCAACGACGACACCCTGGTGCGCCCGCTGCAAGATCAATGGGCCGACATCAAATACAAGCAAGATACCAAACAACACGTCGACAGCTACCAAGCGCTGGCTGAGCAAGCCCACAAGCTGGTCGAGAGCAACCCCTCCAAAGCTGAGCCCCTGATCTGGGAAGGCATCGCCCTGTCCAGCGAGGCCGGTGCCAAAGGCGGTCTGGGCGCGCTGTCATTGGCCAAAGAAGCCAAGCAGAAATTTGACCAAGCCATCCAGCTCGACAACCAGGCCCTGGACGGCTCCGCCTACACCAGTTTGGCCACCCTGTACGCCAAAGTGCCCGGCTGGCCCCTGGGGTTCGGCGACAAGAACAAGGCCGAAGATCTGTTCAAAAAGGCCTTGGCCCTTAACCCGCAGGGCATTGATGCCAACTTCTTCTACGGCGAGTTCTTGGCCGATCAAGGCAAAACCGCCGAAGCCATCAAACACCTCGACACCGCTCTGAAGGCAGCGCCCCGGCCGAGGCGCGAGCTGGCCGACAAGGGTCGCCGCCAGGAAGTCGAAGTGTTACTAAAGAACCTCAGCAAGTAATGGCAGCACACCGTTTGATCGCTACTTGCTGGTTGGTGTCACCCGGAACCATGCCGTGTACATCGACGGTAGCGCCAGCAGCGTGACCGCGACAGGCTGCTGCCTAGAAAAAAAGACGGCATTTCGGCCCGGTAAGTATTCGGTAAGTCGATTGGCATGACGATGCGGGCTCGAAACTTTGCAAGCACCACTGCTCAATATAGCCATATACCTGAGGTTTTACATGTCTTTATCTGCCTTTTCCATCGCTTCTGCCCCAATGCGGTTCCAGCAAGACCGCGCTAGCACGGACCTATCGAACGTGGTGAACTCCGGCGTTGTCAGGCAAAAATGGCGAACGGATCCGCTGTTGGGTGCACTGATCCTGTCCAGCGTTCTGACCACGGGCTGTGCGACCGTCCAGAACCCCGACCCACTGGAGTTGGTCAACAGAAAGGTTTTTGCCGTCAACGAAGGACTGGACAAGGCCGTGCTTAAGCCGGTGGCGACGGCCTACAAGGCGGTGGTGCCGGAGCCAGCGCGCAACGGCGTTTCCAACTTCTTTTCCAATCTCGCAGACCCATGGTCAGGCGTCAACTTGATGCTCCAAGGTCAGATCAAGGACGGCCTCTCCGATGTCGCACGGTTTGCAACGAATAGCACAGTCGGTCTCCTCGGCGTCATGGACGTCGCCAGTGGATGGGGCATGCCGCGTCACGGTGAAAGCTTCGGCGACACGTTGGGTGCATGGGGAGTCGGGAGCGGAGCCTATCTCATGCTTCCGCTGATGGGCCCATCCGATATGCGAAACCTCCTGGCATTGCCGGTCAACAGCTTTGGAAGTCCTCTGTCGAATGTTGCGGACGTTCCAGTGCGCAATAGCCTGACGGTACTCAACATGGTCAACCAGCGCGGCAAGATGCTGGAACCAGGTAAGCTTGTCGACGACCTCGCGCTGGACAAATACCTCTTCATAAGGGATGTCTATATTCAACGGCGCAAACACGGCGGATCCGCCGAAGTATCCGAGGAAGACACTGGTACGGGTGGGGGCCGCGATGCGATGGGTTCGGCGGCTCCGTGAAGAGGGTGCCCCTAAGGCAAGATGGCACCTGCGACGGCTCCCGAACAAGATCGCCGCTATGACTTGCTCGAAGTTGACTGTCACCCAGTTCTGGAGCCTTGCGGTTTGATCACAAGTCGAACCCTCCAGCTATTTTTGTCTCGACTCCACTATCGCAACAAAAACCTGCTTTCCACCCAAGACATTTGGCGATAGCTTTGACAACTAATGACCGATCGTTCGTTATATGCTACATTAGCAAGTGACCGATCGTTCATTTGTGACGTTTCTGGTTCCAATTGCTTCATTGATTGGTGTTATGTACAGGTAGATATGTCAACTTTCCACCCCAAAGACATCCAACACTTCGCGGCGGTTACAGCAACCAAAGTGGTTCTCCTGCTGCCCTCCCGGGGGCAACCCCGTCGCTCATGCGCGGTCGGTCGCGCATGAAGGGCATACCGTACTGGCGAGTCCCGCCTGTCATTGCCATCGCCATCCTGCTGAGCGGATGTGCCTCGCTGGCACCAACCCACGAGCGCCCCGCGCTGCCCGTGGCCGATCGCTACCCCTACGCAGTCGCCGAAGGCACCGCGGCACCCGCGTTGGATTGGAATGACTACTTTTTCGACGCACAACTGCGTGGGTTGATCGCGCTGGCGCTGGAGCACAACCGCGACCTGCGCACGGCCGTACTACAGGTTCAAGAGGCGCGGGCACTCCATGGCATCCAGCGTGCCGAACGACTGCCCGGTGTCAGCCTGGGCGCGGATGGGATCCGAGGCCGGACACCCGGTGACCTGAGCCTGAGCGGCGAGCCCTCGACCGGTGGCAGTTACCAAATCGGTCTCGGTGTCAATGCCTGGGAACTGGACTTCTGGGGCCGTGTGCGCAACCTGCAGCAGGCGGTATTGCAGGACTACCTCGCCACCGACCAGGCACGCCGCACCGTGCAACTGATGCTGGTCACCGATGTCGCCGACGGCTACTACCGGCTGCGCGAACTCGACGAGCGGATCGCGCTGACCGACCGCATGATCGCCAGCCACAAAGAGACACTGCGCATCTTCACCCGCCGCGTCGAGGTCGGCTCCACATCCCGTCTCGATCTGATGCAGGTGCAGACGCTGCTGAGCCAGGCCCAATCGCTGGGGACACAGCTCTACCAGACCCGAGACACGCAAGTTCATGCGCTGACGCTGCTGGTCGGGACATCCTTTGTTCTATCTCCCGCACAAGATTCTCTCGATCACTCCGCGCCAACACGGATGCTCCCGCCCGGCTTGCCCTCTGACCTCCTGCTCCGGCGTCCAGACATCCTCGCCGCCGAACATCGGCTGCAGGCCTCGGAGGCCAACATCAACGCGGCTCGCGCTGCGTTCTTCCCGCGCATCACGCTCACCGGCAGCGTTGGCACCGCCAGCGCGGAGCTTGGCGGCTTGTTCGCATCCGGCAGCCACGCCTGGAGCTTTGCACCGAGCATTTCTTTGCCCATCTTCGACGGCGGGCATCGCCGCGCCAGCCTGGACCTGGCCGAAGTACGCCGCGACCTGTCTGTGTCCAACTATGAGAAGACCGTGCAGACCGCATTCAAAGAGGTCTCCGACGCCCTGGCATCCAGCCGGTGGTTGGCCCTGCAGGTCGGCATCCAGGAGAGTGCGCTTGATTCCCAGGCCGAGCGCGCGCGGTTGGCACGACTGCGCTACGACAACGGCGCAGCAGCCTTCCTGGAGGTTCTGGATGCGCAGCGCGAACTGCTTACCGGTGAACAACAGCTCACCCAGACCCGCCGCGCGCTGATCTCGGCGCACATCAATCTTTACGCCGCCCTGGGCGGTGGGGCTTCGGATGCAGTATCCGCACGCGGTACCCCCGCGGCACCTCATTGACCCCGCACGAGGAACGAACACCCAATGAATCCCAACGACACAGTACCGCTCACGCCATCGGCACCATCGGCCACATCGCCCGCCACACCCACGGTGTTGCCGTTCACGATCAGCATCACGCCGATGCCAGTCAGTCCGCCAAACACCGCGCCGACCGACCCTCAGGCAAGCTCGGCGGCGACGAACATCGCGTTGACGATCAACCTCGCGGCGGCACCAGCAACACCAGCGACTCCACCCGCCGCTCCATCACCGACTCCACCGCCCGACCCACCCCCCACCGCACGGACCCAGCCGCCGCAGGTTCCGCCGACCACTCCAGCGGCTACAGCGGCCTCACCAACGCCCACCCCAACCAGCACGCCACTGGCCAAGCAACCGGCTGTGCCGCCAGCGCTCTCATTCCTGACGAAGTGGAAGAAATGGCTGATCGCAGCCGCGGTCGTTGCCGTCCTCGTGGTGGCTGGCCTGATGGCCTGGCAGATGCTGCGCCCCAAGGGCCCCGGCGAGGGCTTCGTCAGCGGCAACGGCCGCATCGAGGCCACAGAGATCGACATCGCGACCAAGCTGTCCGGCCGGCTCGAGCAGCTCCTCGTGCGCGAAGGTGATTTCGTCACCGTTGGCCAGCCGCTGGCGCGGATGCAGCTGGACGCGCTACACGCCCAACGCGACGAAGCCGAGGCTAGTCGCCAGCAGGCCGAGCATGGTGTGGCCGCAGCCGAAGCGCAGGTGGCCCTGCGCGAGGCCGATCACGCGGCAGCGCTGGCCTTGATCGCCCAGCGTGCCGCCGAGCTTGACGCGGCGCAGCGGCGACTGACGCGCTCACAGACCCTCTCGAAAGAAGGTGCAGCCTCGGCGCAGGAGTTGGATGACGACCGTGCCAAGGTGCGTGGTGCCGAGGCCGTGCTGAACGCCGCCCGTGCCCAAGCCGCCGCAGCCCAGGCCGCAGTGAGAGCCGCGAAGGCGCAAATGGTCGGTGCCCGGTCCAACGTCAAGGCCGCCACCGCCACAGAGGCGCGTGTGGGAGCCGACATCCGCGACAGCGAACTCACGGCACCCCGTGACGGCCGCATCCAGTTCCGTGTTGCCCAAGCAGGCGAGGTGCTTGGCGCCGGTGGGCGCGTGCTCAACCTGCTCGACCTGTCGGATGTTTATATGACCTTCTTCGTGCCCGAGACCGTGGCCGGCCGCATCGCGCTGGGTAGCGAAGTGCGCATCGTGCTCGATGCCGGTCTCGGCACCGTTGTACCCGCCAGCGTCTCCTTCGTGGCCAGCCAGGCTCAGTTCACGCCCAAGACCGTGGAGACCGCCAGCGAGCGGACAAAGCTGATGTTCCGCGTGCGCGCGCAGATCGCGCCCGAACTGCTGCGCCGCAATCTGGAGCAGGTCAAGATCGGCGTGCCGGGCGTGGCGTGGATCAAGCTCGACCCAAATGCGGCCTGGCCCGCGTCGCTGTCGGCCAAGGTGGCCAAGTAAGCCGTGTCCACATCTCCCGCGTCTCCCGTCGTGCGCCTCCAAGGCGTTCGGCTTCGCTACGGCAAGGTCGAAGCCCTGGCCGACATCGACTTAGATGTGCCAGCCGGGCGCATGATCGGCCTGATCGGCCCGGACGGAGTGGGCAAGTCCACTCTGCTGTCCCTGGTTTCCGGTGCGCGCGCCGTACAGGATGGCACAGTCGAGACGCTGGGCGGCGATATGCGTGATCGCCGCCACCGCGAGTCGGTGTGCACGCGCATCTCCTACATGCCGCAGGGCCTGGGCAAGAACCTGTATCCAACGCTGTCGGTGGAGGAGAACCTGCAGTTCTTCGCACGGTTGTTCGGCCACGATGCGGCTGAGCGTCGTCGGCGCATCAACGAGCTGACTCGCTCAACCGGCCTGCATCCGTTCCTCGACCGGCCGGCCGGCAAGCTGTCCGGCGGCATGAAGCAAAAGCTCGGCCTGTGCTGCTCGCTGATCCACGACCCTGACTTACTGATCCTCGACGAGCCGACCACCGGTGTCGATCCGCTGGCGCGCTCTCAGTTCTGGGACCTGATCGCACGCATCCGCCGCCAACGCCCGGACATGAGCGTGATCGTCGCCACCGCGTATATGGACGAAGCGCAGCGCTTCGACTGGCTGGTGGCAATGGACGGCGGAAAGGTGCTCGACACCGGCACGCCGCAGGAGTTACTGCAGCGCACCGGCAGCGATTCGCTGGAGACTGCCTTCATCCAACTGCTGCCCGAGGAAAAGAAGCGCGGCTACGCGCCGGTGGTGATTCCACCGCTCGATGCCCAGGAGGACGACGTCGCGATCGAGGCGCGCGACCTGACCATGCGCTTCGGCGACTTTGTCGCGGTGGAACACGTGTCCTTCCGGATCCGCCGCGGTGAGATCTTCGGCTTCCTCGGCTCCAACGGCTGCGGGAAGTCGACCACGATGAAGATGTTGACCGGCCTGCTGGCGGCCAGCGAGGGCCAGGCTTGGCTGTTTGGCCACGAAGTTGACCCAAAGGACCTGGATACCCGACGACGCGTGGGCTACATGTCGCAGGCGTTCTCGCTCTATGGTGAATTGACCGTGCACCAGAATCTGGAACTGCACGCGCGCCTGTTTCACGTGCCTGAAGCGGAAATCCCTGCGCGCACGCGCGAGATGATCCAGCGCTTCGAACTGCAAACCTCGGAAGACGCGCTGCCTGAGAGCCTGCCGCTCGGCATGCGCCAGCGCTTGTCGCTGGCAGTGGCGATGGTGCACAAGCCCGAGCTGCTGATCCTGGACGAGCCGACTTCGGGCGTGGACCCGATCGCGCGTGACAACTTCTGGCGCCTGCTGATCGAATTGTCTCGGCGTGACCGTGTCACGATCTTCATCTCCACCCATTTCATGAACGAGGCTGAGCGGTGCGATCGCATGTCGATGATGCATGCAGGCAAGGTGCTCGACAGCGACACACCGGCAGCGCTGGTAACAAAGCGTGGCGCGAAATCGCTGGAAGATGCCTTCATCGGCTACCTCATCGAGGCAGGTGGAGACATGTCTGAACGGGACGAGGATGCGGAGGCGATACTGCCGGTGCAGGCAGAGACCGCGGTAAGCGACCACGCCTCGCAGGGTAGGCGCACCCGCTTCAGTCTTCAGCGCTTGCTCAGCTACCTGTGGCGCGAGACGCTGGAGTTGCAGCGCGATCGCGTGCGCGCCACGCTGGCGCTGGGTGGTTCGCTGATCCTGCTGATCGTGATCGGCTTCGGCGTCAGCAACGACGTCAACAACCTGCGCTACGCCGTGCTTGACCGCGACCAGACCACACTCAGCCGCAACTACACGCTGGAGCTGTCCGGTTCGCGCTATTTCACAGAGCGTGCACCGCTCACTGACTACGCGGAGATCGACCGGCGCATGCGCAGCGGCGAGCTGGCCCTGGCCATCGAGATTCCGCCCGGCTTCGCACGCGACGTGCAGCGCGGCAAGTCGGTCGCCATCGGTGCCTGGTTCGACGGGGCCATGCCGCAACGGGCGGAGACCGTCCAGGGCTACGTCCGCGGCATGCACCAGCACTGGCTGGCCAACCAGGCACGCATGCAGGCCAGATCAACGGCTCGCACCGGCGAGATCTCGGTGCAGAGCCGCTACCGCTACAACCCCGATGTCAAGAGTTTGCCGGCTATGGTGCCCGCCGTGATCCCGATGTTGCTGCTGATGCTGCCAGCCATGCTCACGGCGCTGGCGGTGGTGCGGGAGAAGGAAGTCGGCTCGATCATCAACCTCTACGTCACGCCAGTCACCCGCACTGAGTTCCTGCTCGGCAAGCAGCTGCCCTACGTGGGTCTGGCGATGATCAACTTCGCGCTGATGCTGTTGCTGACCGTGACCGTCTTCGGCGTGCCCGTCACCGGCAGCGTGCTGGCGCTGACACTGGCGATGCTGATCTACTGCATCTGCGCCACCGGCATGGGGTTGCTTGCCTCGGCCGTGACCAAGAGCCAGATCGCCGCCATGCTGATCGCCATGATCGGCACCATCATTCCGGCCACCAAGTTCTGCGGCATGACCGATCCGGTGTCCTCACTGGACGGTGTGGGCCGGATGATCGGCGAGATCCACCCGGCCAACTACATGTTCACCATCAGCCGGGGTGCCTTCAACAAAGCGCTGGGCTTTGGTGACCTGCTGCCGTCGATGTGGCCAATGCTGCTGGCGGTACCGGTCATCCTCGGCACTGCGATCGCGCTGCTGAAGAAACAGGAGCGTTGACATGCAGATGCTGGCAAACATCTATAGATTAGGCATAAAGGAACTCTGGAGTCTGCGACGCGACACGATGATGCTGGTGCTGATCGTGTTCACCTTCACGCTCTCGGTGTACTCCTCAGCATCCTCCAGTCCACCGACGCTGAACAACGCACCGATCGCCATCGTGGACGAGGACCACTCGCAGTTGTCGCGGCGGATCGCCTCGGCCTTCTTCCCCCCTAAGTTCAAGTCGCCGGCGTTGATCACGCATGCGGAGGTGGACGAGGGTATGGACAAGGGAGCCTACACCTTCGTGCTGAACATCCCGGTCAATTTCCAGCGCGACGTGCTGGCCGGACGCGGCGCCGAAATCCAGCTCAACACCGATGCCACGCGCATGAGCCAGGCGTTCCTTGGCAGTGGCTACATCCAGCAGATGGTGATGAGCGAGATCAGCGAATTCGTTAACCGTTACCGCGGACAGGTCGTGCCCGCCATCGATCTGGAGCAGCGCGCTTTGTTCAACCCGTCGCTCGACAAGTCCTGGTTCGACAGCCTGTCGCAGATCGTCAACCAGATCACGATGATCTCGATCATCCTGACTGGCGCAGCGCTCATCCGCGAGCGCGAGCACGGCACCATTGAACACCTACTGGTGATGCCGGTCACGCCCATCGAGATCATGCTGGCCAAGATCTGGTCCATGGGATTGGTAGTCCTGGTGGCCTCGATTCTGTCGCTGAACCTCGTCGTACGCGGCCTGCTTAACGTCCCAGTGCAGGGTTCGCTGACACTGTTCTTCATAGGTGTCGCGCTGCACCTGTTCGCCACCACCTCGATGGGCATCTTCATGGCGACCGTGGCGCGCAACATGCCTCAGTTCGGCATGCTCGTCGTGCTGACGCTGCTTCCGCTGCAAATGCTGTCCGGCGGCAACTCACCACGCGAGAGCATGCCCCAGCTGCTGCAGAACATCATGCTGGTCGCGCCTACCACGCACTTCGTCGAGCTAGGGCAGTCCGTGCTGTTCCGTGGCGCCGGCATCGAAGTGGTGTGGGTGCAGCTCCTGGCCTTGGCGTTGATTGGCACCGTACTGTTCTCACTGTCGCTGATGCGCTTTCGCAGCACCATCAGCCAGATGGCCTGAAACGATATGGCCTCGACCGCTCCAGCCGACAGTTTGTCTCACGCCCAATCCATTCCAATTCTCAGGAATTGAAAAATGTGGTCATGAAAAAACGGGGACTGAGCGAGTGAGTGTGCCAAATGTGTGCTCAAACCCGCGTCAGTGCCCCGCCAGAAGAACTTTGAAGCGGGATCAAACTGATCCCCCATCAATCTGGATACTCATTGTCATGTGAATCGACACAAACTCCTGACCACTCGATCCATCCCATGCAGATGGCTGCCATATCGTGGGAATCTTGCCAACAGCCACTGACTTGCCGACTTGGAGTTGACCCCATTGCCGATGGCCCACAAAGCCGACTTCTGGGCTAGGCTGGCCTCAGAAGCATGGCCAGCAGCTTGCGATGGGTCTCCTTCACGGCTAGCACTTCCTCCATCGCTTGCTCTTTGCCCAATACCATCTGCGTAACGGCGGAATAGACGACAGGTGCCATCACAAAGCTGAAGTGCTCGGTCAGCGGGCTCGGCTTAAGCTTTCCTTCCGCGACAAATCGATCGACAAGCGCCTGCCGATCTCGGCGCGCCTGCACGTTCGCGGCACTCCATTTGGCGAGCAGATGCGGCACACGATGGCCTTCCGTGATGAGAAGCCGGGCAATCGCTATCGTATCGTCAGTAAGGGAAGCATACGCAGAATCGATGAAACGTTCGATGAACTCTGCGGCATTCTGCACATCCTGCATCCGACTCCAGTTTCCTTGGGAGCGCGCCATGAGGCCCTCAAGGAGCGTCTCGAACACATCGTCCTTATCGGCGAAATGAACGTAGATGTTTGACTTCACGGTACCCGCTCTGCGAGCGATTTTGGAGAGGCTTGCGGCTGTAAAACCCAATGCATTGAACTCGACCAGCGCTGCTTCAAGGATTTGCTCGCGGCGAACCTCGGGGGCCAGTCGTGTCCTCTTCTTCTTGAATTCAGTCTGCTGGACTGAGGCTGCGGAATCTATCTTCTTCATGCCATCGCCGTAAGTGAGTAAGCTGCAACACCATCGCGAATAGCGCCCATGATTGCCGCAGACTCGAATAGTCGCCGCGCAAGCCACAACTTCCTCTTCGCTACCGCATCATTCAAGTTCGTGGACCAAACAACAATCACTGCAACGTTCGACAGCCAAGCTGCTGCACCACGCATTCAAGCAACTCCCTTGAGGCGACCATGCCTAGGCGGGCGAAGGCTGTATAAGTGTTCAGTATAGACCATCGCAGTGGTGACCGTGGTGCATCACCAGCGCTATCAAAATCGAACGTAGATTGGATGTGAGACGTGGCAACACTTGCCCCGCTGTTCAAAGATGCGCGGAATTTCCCTGGCGGTCATTGCCCGACAAATGATTTTCGACATCAATCTGCAATGAACGCCCAATACGCCACTTGCCGAACCGAAAGGCAGCAAGTGGCGTTTATATATGGTGCTCAGTTTGCCAGACCGAGCTGCTTCATGAAGTCTTGGTTGTCCCAGAACAGCCACTCATGGTCCATCGTCGTGCCACTCCAGTGACCAATGCTGGCCATGCCAATGGCAAAGCGCTTGCCGGTTGGTGCTATCGTCTTGCCATCACCCATCGGCATGGACTTGGCAAAGGTGCCCGTCATCACTTCGGTATTTTTGCTGTCTATCCCACGCGGCAGTATGTGTCACCCAAGGTAACGGCCTTGATAGACTTTCTATCGCATGCTATGAGGTGATAGTTTTCCGCAGCTTGCTCAATCACCCGCTTCAACATCATTCCAGCCATGGCTGGAATGATGTTGGATTCTTCTCGGAAAATGCGAGGACATGAATCGTTAGCGACTGAGGCACGAAACCCTCAGGGAGCAGAGCAGACAAAGTTCGCGGCATCATCCGTACTCCCGGCCCCCTTGTAGTTGGCTACCTGTGGATACGGGCACAGTGGTCGGGTGCGCGTCACGGCACCGTTCACGATCCGTGATGCCGTGATGTCGGCGGGAGCCTGCCCCTTCTCTGACCAGGCCATGAGCGCCCGGAAGATATCCCGCTTCGGCTCGGCGGGCACTGCGCCGCTGGATCCCTGGCCAAACTCGTTGACACCGGCTCCGCCACCACAGTGGGCCATGCCTGGCACCATGTAGAGCCGCGAAAAGTCGTCAGGCGCGCTCACGGTCTGCTTCACGCGGTCGTAGTAGCGCACGGTGCCCTGCGGCATGATGAGGTTGTCAGCCCAGCCGTGGTAGATGATGACCTTGCCGCCACGCTTTTTGAAGGCGGAGATGTCAGGGTTGTCGGTTGCCATGATCGGCCCCACCATCTCGGCGTTCTTGTTGAAGAAGGCCTCGTAGTTGGTGAAATTGAGCGTCGTCCAGTCCCAGTTGGGGTCGAAGTACACCCAGTACCTGGCCTGCTCAATAGGTATGGGGAACGGTGCCGTCCCGGCCAACGCGCCCAGGTCGGAACCGCGCTCCACGCCCGGCCACAATAACTGCCCTGCCGTGTTGCGCGCACCGCCCCAGATCTTCTGCAATGCACTAGCTTCGCCAGGAGCAAGGCATGTTCCGTCAGTCGATGAGCAGCCCGCCTGTGTGATCTGAGCGTCCTGGGTTGGGTCGTAGGTGCACAGGCGCGGGTCTCCGATCACGCCATCGGTCACGCCGTCCGCTGCGTCGCAGGCCGCTACCGCGCGGCTGGTGGCCAGTTCGCGCTTGGCCGTGGAGAGCGGGCCACCGGCATCCGCCTTCATCGCCACCTGCGGCCAGATCTGGTAGGCCTGGAACCGGTCCCACTGGATCGCGGGCGCGCCCGCGAGGATGGCGTCGTAGTCCGCCGGGTAACGCTGGGCCATCATCAGGCCCTGGCGCCCCCCGGTCGAGCAGCCGTACCAATACGAGCGTACGGGGTCCGAGCCATAGAACGCCTTCACCAACTGCTTGCCGATAACGGCCATCAGGTGTTCTGACCGGTAGGCAAAGTCAATCTGCAATTGCGTGTTCGCCTTGCCGGGCGACTCCATGCCGAAGGCGCCTGAGAGAAAGAAGCCCGTGTGGCCCGTGTCGGTTGTTACGCCGGCAAAGCCCTGGCGAATGGAGTCAACGGCCGGAGCCAATTGAAGCGAGCCCGCGTAGACACCGTTTCCCTCGGCGCGAAACCTGCCATTCCAGGCGGTAGCAGGCAACGAAACCCAGATGTTGACTTGCGGATCGACTTTCACCTTGACCAAGCAATACTGCTTGTCCGATGCAGCCGTGCCGGTGGTGCCCGTGCTTACCTCCAGAATGCTAACGGGCGCGTCCGCTGTGAGCGACGTGGCCCCAATACCCTGCATGGTACAGGCCGTGGTGGGATTGAAGGCGATGCTGTCGCTCACTGCTGGAAGCGACGTGGTACTGTCGCCACCACTCCCACCGCACCCTCCCAGCGCAGCAGATACAAGACCAATGATTGCGGCACGCGCCAAAGATGGACTTCGATTAATTTTCAAAACTATCTCCTATGAAATATGGGAGGATTGCACCGCGAACAAGTTCATGCGTCTTACAAATTCCGATCGAATTTGCATGGAACGCACCGCATTCAGGGTAAATACGGAGGTCACTACGCACCTAACAGCTATAGCGAAACGATATGCCGCCACGGAAGTGCAAGTGCCAGAATCAAGCCCTCCAGGCCCCAATAAAGAGAGATGCTTCCCATGGACAACACTCCTCGCGGACGAGCAGAGATCAACCCACACGGGGAACACAGCTTGCTCAATGCAGCTGCAGTTGCCCAATGGCACGGGTTCGCGCTAGGATGGGTGGAGGCAAACCCCCATGTCGCGGTGGGCGATGCCGAGGTGAAAACCACCATGCTCGCAATGCTGGACAGCGGCTGCGCACAGGCCGAGTTCGCATACGGAAGACAATCCTTCAACTATGACCTGACACCCGGTGCCATCGGTCTATTCACTGAAGGCACCCACATGAACCGCATCCGCTGGGAATGCCAGGACGTTCGCCGGATCATCGTGGAGGTCGACCTGGCCTACCTGGCCGATCCGGGTCTACAGGAGTGCCTGCGTCGACAACCGCTAAAAACAGAGGTCGAGTTTCGCGACGAAGGTTTGGCAGCGGTTCTTCGAAGCATGACCGCAGAAGCCGCCAACGGATCGCCCAACGGGCAGTTGTATGCCCAATCCCTATCCCTTGGCGTGGCAATGCGACTGCAGCAGCGTGCCGCCGCTTGCGGCAGTGCAAGACCTGAGCGCGGCAAACTCAACGCCGGTTTGGTGCAGCGGCTAGAGGAATGGATCGGCGCCCATATGGAGAGGGATATTTCCCTTGCGCAACTGGCGCAGATAGCTGGGTTCAGCCCCGCGAATTTCGTGCGGCTTTTTAGGAACACGATGGGCTGCGCACCCTATCACCACGTTCTGAAAATCCGACTCTCCCGGGCGAGGCAACTGCTGCTGGCCAGCGAACAGCCCATTGCAACAATCGCTGCGGAAACCGGCTTCTCCAGCCAAAGCCATCTGACGACAGCGTTCATGCGCGCGTACAACTTACCTCCGGGACAGATGCGACGCATGGAAGCCGACAAGAGCCGGACTAACCCAAATCAATGAGCCGCCACTGAAAGTTTGCACGTTTTGCGGAAGACGATGGGCCTGTTTTCCCTTCGAATCAAGGCCGTCGCGAATACAAGGAATGAAATTCCAAAATCCACCTTTGACTACTAGCACTTCGGTCAAACACGGATGCCTTGTCGTGCAACTTTTTTGCCGCTAGATTTCCCCAGTTCTTGCACGTGCTGCTTAAATTGCATTGACAAAAGAGGCTTCCACTCAATTTAGTTTGCAACTGTTTCGAGGCACTGAAAAGCTGCCATTTCTCGGATACATTCCCCATGAAATGCGCTGGCATCCAATCAAAGAACAACATCTATGGCGATAGACCGCGCTCCCTAGCTACTCCCCAGTTAACAGATGCGCCCCGAACTACGGCGAAAACGGAACGACCCAAATACCGCTCCATGGCTGCCCGCCACGGTACCAAGCTGAATCCCACGCCGTCATCCAACATTGCAAAACGGCCACTGGCAAGCTGGACTGAGCGACGGTAAACGCCACCTGTCCGCACACCATCACGCGACAAACGGTGAATTAGCCCAGTCTCGTTCTGAATCACTTTGCCCACCTCGGTCAGCTCCCGATCACGCAAAGTGGACAACAGATTGCGCGCCAAAACCACCCGCGAACCACGTCGCTCCGCCAAACCCTGTTCGACAAGAAAACCCATCCGCTCCTGCAAGGCATCACGCACTTGGACACCAAATCCTCGTTGCGCCAATACGCTGGCTTCCCCCACCAGTTGCCGATCCAACCAAGTGGCACCCTGAGCGCGCACCTGCTGTTCGACAGACAGTTGCGAACGCAGGTCGATGGTGATGCCTGCAGTCTTTTTCGCGTCATGCGCTTGAGCTCGCAACAAGAAATCAGACGGCACGTTCCAAACGCCATCTGCCACGCGCTCCACAGCCCCCCAGCGACGTAGCGCTTCGAGCCGACGCACATGAACATCGACTGCAGTTTGAGGGTCTGGGGTGTTCTCCTGTCGAAGCTGCACAAGATGGTCAACGGTACGGTACAGACCTTCACGCACAATGCCCACGATGGTCCGGTCCACCGTTCGTTCCCCTCCAACGGCTTTCACATCCACGATGCCCCCCACAGGCAATGCGGTCAGGTCAGTGTCGACCGGCAGGCGCACATAGTGCGCACGGCCATCCATGCCATCCACCACCAGATAGCCTCGGTCATTCAGCTCGTCGGCTAGCCCCTTGGCTGCGATGCGGCCGATAACAGGTCCCGCCAGTTCCGTTTCCAGCACCAACTCCCGCTGCTGCCCCTTCAAGGCCTTGTGCATAGCCAGCAGGATGTCTCCTCGCTCGCCCATCGCAGCCAACGTCTGTTCCATGTTTGGCGACAGCTTCCAGCGATTTGCGTCGATACGCCCGGCCAGTTCCATCCCCTCCAGCCGCTGCAGCCTGGCACGAAGATGGGTTTGGCGCTGCCTGTCCTTGGGCTCCTGCGTCAAGTCCACAACACCCATATCTACCTGCCGCATCAGAGCCCGGTCCAGGCTCGTCAGCCGCTCCTGCTCCACCTCCCGCAGCAACCCCCGCCGAATCTCCAACTCCGTGCGCGGCCCCAGCCATTCGGTCGCCAACTCACTGGCCCGCATGCGCATGCCATGCGCCATGTAATCCGGAGCAATCACCAAGTCCTGACCCTTTCCTCTCCCCTCCCCGGCACGTCCGCGCAACACGATGTGCGTGTGCGGGTTGTCGGTATCCCAATGGTCAACGGCCACCCAGTCCAACCCGGTTTCCAGGTCAGTGGACATGCGCTGCATGAACTCGCGCGTATAGTCGCGCAGGTCTTCCAGCTCCCCGGCATCCTCCACCGAGACGATGAAGCGGAACTGGTGCCGGTCACCTTTGCCACGCGCCTCGAAGGCCTTGAGGTCGGCAGCGTCGGTCTCTGGCCCATAGGGCTGCCCCTTCTCTCCATCGCGCGTCACACCATCGCGCTCGATGTAGCGCAGGTGCGTGGACACGGAATTCACACCCGCCTTCTTCAGCACCACATAACGGGACTTGATGACTACACGCCGGGCCGTCACCGCCAGCGTTTGGTCCGCCTTGCCTGCTGCAACGCGCCCCCTTCCAAAAGTCGATGCAGGCCGGACTCTACGGTTGCCAGAAGCATTGGCGCCAGTCTTGGAAACCTGCTTCAGAACTTGGGATACAAAGCGCTGCGAACGCTGTCCATTACCCTGACCTGCACGCCCCTTGGGTGCTCCTGGCTTGACCCTGAAGCGCTCGTCGTCACGCGACGCCATGGCACAAGCTCCAGCGCAATGCCGCGGATCGCATCCAAGACGGCACGCGGCCAACCCTGATGCCCTGCGGGTTTGAGCTCCATCGCGGCACACAGGCTGCAAGCCGCCGTGCCGCGCCCAACCCACGTGCAGACTGGCGTTGCGGCCGGGCACGTGCCGGCCCTTTTATCTTGCCCTCTGTCTTCATCAGTCTCCAAGGTGCCCAGCTCCGACAACGCGCCAGCCGCACACAAGGTGTGTCAAGCCGCCTAAAGGGCGGCGCCAGTGCAGCGAACACTGCACGCTGGCGACAGAATCTCCGCACAATGGGCAACACCATCATGGCATACTCCAGGTCCACAGTGGCTGCGCACTGCCAATCACTTCCGACACACGGATGGGGCCGAAATAACGGCTATCGAACGATGCCAGATTGGTACTGCTCAAGAGAAACAGTTCACCGCGCACCAGGCATCGGCACTGCGACCAGGCAGACAGTGGGCGACCATGCCCATCAACACCCATCACGGTGGCCGCTGCTACATCGTCAATGCGCACTGATGTTCCCTCAACACATACCCACTGCGGAGCCACAGCACCAATGCGCTTGAGCAAGGGAATACCGGCTGGCAGGTAGTCGCGCTGCGCCGCCAGCGCAGCAGCGGGTGCCGGAAGTCGGGTCAGCACGATGCTGCCGACCTGCATCGAGTCGGCAGACACTATGCGGTACCAGCCACGCGCCACACTGTCGCTGGCGTTGTAGACGATCTGCGCACGGTGTGGCACGGCCAGCGGCATGAGCAACGCCGCCAGGCCGATATCCATGCAGAGAATCACGATGGCCCGCTTCATTGCAGCGCTCCTCGCGCAATATGCGCCGCATGCCACTCGGCTGTGTACTCGGGCAGCGGCTGACGCGCAGCCAGGCAGTTGCCGACAGCCCCCCAGCACGTCAGGGCTACGGCACAGGGATCGATGCCCAGGCGTTTCATGGCGTCAATCACGGCAAGGACTGCCTTGACTTGCTGTTCGCCGTCGGCACGCAGCAGGATGCGCGCGCCGGGCAGCACGCCCGCGATGCGCTGCGCCCCGTCAAACGACTTGGGTGCCTGCAGCACCGTCAACTGCCAGAGCGCCGTGCCGTAATCGTTGGCAATCCACTTCACACGACAGCAGACCGCACCGGGCTCAAACACCGCGACGCGCCGCCAGCGGTTCAGAACGGTCTCGCGCGCGGGTTTGCCAAAGCGCAGCCACACGTTCACCCGCTGTTCCACGAATGCAAGCGAAACCTGCATAGGTACGGGTCTGCTCGCTTGCAATTCGGGCCGCATCACCTGTCCAGCAACTTGCATGCTCGGCTGCATCATGGTGTCCCCTCCGGAAACTCACGCTCCAGCAGTTCGCGCAACATCTCGACGGCAGTAATGCCACGCTGAAACGCGACAACCTTGATGCGTCCGCGCATCACAGGCGTGACATCGATGGTGAGCCGCGCGGTGTAAATCAAGGCCTTGGCGGTTGCCATCACCGCATCGACCTGCTGCACCCAGGCCGATGCTGGATCGGCATCGGGCCTGCGCCCAATCGGTGCCCGTTGCCGTACCGTGGATGCAAGTGGCTTGCTCATAGCAGCATCTCCCGTACCGCCTGTGCCAGCGCCGCGATCTCGCGCGCGGCTGCGCAATGGGGCGCCACTTCAAACGCCAGCCGACCCGCAGCCACGCTGTCGGCAAACACGATGCGCTGGGAGACTTCCACCAGCAAGGCGGGAAACGGTTGGTCGGCCAGCGCGGCACGCGCCTCGCGCCCGATCACCGTCCCGACAACGCGCCGGTTGATCACAAAGGCCGCGCGCAACTGCGGCCGAAACACCCGTGCCTCGGTGATCAGTTGCACCATTTCGTGGCTAGCCCACACGTCGTAGGCACTGGGCTGCACCGGGATCAGCACCAGGTCGGCGGCCAGCAGCGCGGAGCGTGCGAGTGCCGCGACCCTGGGCGGACCATCAATCACGACGAAATCCGCCTGCAAGGCGATTTGCGGAGCTTCCTGGTGCAAGGAGTCCCGCGCCAAGCCAAACACGCCGTACAGGCGACCGTGGCCGCTTTGTGCGCGTCGTTGTGCCCAGTCCAGGGCGGAGCCCTGTGGATCGGCATCGAGCAGTGTCACGCGCATCCCTTGCGTGGCGAACTCACCCGCGAGATGGGTGGCCAGCGTGGTCTTGCCTGCGCCGCCTTTCTGGTTGAGCAGCGCGATCACCTTGCCGGGGAGCTTGGCTCCCCCTGACAAACCGTATTCGACGCCTTCGGATGCGGCACTGCCCATTTTTTGAACAACGACATTTCCTCTTTTATCCATAGTTATGTCTTTAGTTAGATTGGTTAAGGAGGTCCGAAACCCTTGCTGGGCATGGGCTGGCGGTCGATGCGCACGTGTGATTACCCGTGTGGTTTGCGGACGATTCCCCGAATGCCGTGCGGGTGATTCCCGACTCCGGACACAGCTTGTTCACCGACTTGTCAACAGTGCCTGTGGATAAGTCGGACTGGGGAGGCACGGACCAGCAGCGAAACCGAAGCCAGTCGGTGCTGCCCACGTGCTCCAGAGACAGCCAGTAGCCCGGCAATGACTGGCGGTGCACCAAGCGCCGCAACTGAACGCAGAAGTCGGCATAGCGCTGCAAGCTGCCCGACTTCAGATGCAGGTGACGCAGGTCGAAACGCCAGCCGTCCACTTGTCGGCCCCCATGCTTGCGCACCAGTCGGTACAGCCAGCGCTCGAAGCCGCCGGTGAGCTTGAAATACGCCGGGTCCAGGGTCAGGACCAAGGCATCCTCCATCACACCGGCATAAAACCAGTCCGCCAGGATCAACTCGATGCCGTAGGCCCGGCCATGGGCACCGGGCAGTTCCTTCCATTCATTGATCCAGGAGAAGCG
>MESQ01000024.1 GCA_001771065.1 Burkholderiales bacterium RIFOXYD12_FULL_59_19
ATTGTGCGGGCTTCGCCGCAGCCGACCCGTGTGACCCAGGCATTTCAGGCCGCCTTGCGCCAAGCGCACCAGCCAGCCGCTTAACGGTTTTTTTTTGCCTGGATCAGCGTCCACAACAATCGCCCAGCTGCCACCACGTTGACAGCAATGACCGCCATCGCCGGCCAAAAGGGCAGTTCATAACCCGACGCGGCTGAATAGATGAGCAAAGCGCCAAGCGCCAGCGCCCCAATCAGCATGGCGATCACACCGCCGTTCAAGGCGCCACGTTGCAGGTGTTTTGAAGTCATGGGAAAAATTTAATAAGGTTAAAGTTGGTGCAATTTTACGGACCGCCAAACACACCACATGACACCTGAACATGGCCTGCTCGACTGGGGTATTGTGGCGATTTTTGTCACCGTCTATGTCGGCATGATTCTGGGTGGCCTGCCGCGCCTCAAAGTCGACCGCTCCGGGGTGGCGCTGCTGGGCGCCATTGGCGTGATCGGCCTGGGCGCCATGAGCACCACACAAGCGGCAAGCGCCGTGGATTTGCCCACCGTGCTGTTGCTGTTTGCGTTCATGGTGGTGTCGGCGCAAATGCGCCTGGGCGGCTTCTACACCGCCGTCACGCGCCAGGTGGCGACCCTGCCGCTGGGACGCAACGCCTTGCTGGGCGCCATCATTGGTGTGGCCGGCGCCTTGTCGGCGGTGTTTTCCAACGACATCATTTGCCTGGCCATGACACCGGTGGTGGCGCAACTGTGCCTGCAGCGGCGCCTGAACCCGGTGCCTTTTTTGCTGGGGCTGGCCTGTGCCGCCAACATCGGATCGGCGGCCACCCTGATCGGCAACCCGCAAAACATGCTGATCGGCTCGGTGCTGCAGCTGCCCTTTGGCGGCTATGTGCGTCAGGCCCTGCCGCCGGTGCTGTTGAGCCTGTTGGTGCTGTGGGGCTGGCTGGTGTGGGGTCCGGGCCATGAAGAGCCCGATACACAAGCCGACGCATGCCGTGCCATGCCGCCGGACCTGCCCACCGGTTACGGCCCACTGCAAGCACCACCGTTTGATGCCTGGCAGACGGCCAAGGGCCTGGCAGTGGCAACCACGCTGCTGCTGGTGTTTTTGTTCACCGACTGGCCGCGCGAAATCGCGGCACTGGTGGGCGCGGGTGTGCTGTTATTGAGCCGACGCTTTCACTCGTCCCACGTGATGGGTTTCATCGATTGGCAACTGCTGGTGCTGTTCATGGGTCTGTTTGTGGTCAACCATGCGTTCGAGTCCACCGGTCTGGCGGCGCAGGCAGTGGCCTGGCTGGCAGCACAAGGCGTGCAGCTGGCCGACCCCGGCGCCTTGTTTGTGGCCGGTGTCGGACTGTCCAACCTGGTTTCCAACGTGCCCGCCGTGATGCTGCTGCTGCCGCACCTGCAAGGCTCGGACGCGGGTGTCACGCTGGCGCTGGTGAGCACACTGGCGGGCAATTTGCTGCTGGTGGGCTCCATTGCCAACCTGATTGTCGTGGACCTGGCACAAAAAAGTGGCGTTGTGATCGACTGGCGCATGCATGCCCGCGTGGGTGTGCCGGTAACGCTCTTGACGCTGGGGCTGCTGTGGGGCTGGCTGCGCTGGAGCGTCTGAGAAAAACACCCGTTACCATTCGGCATCTGGTCTTTTTGCCCTTGCCTCTCACCTCGGATCACAAATGGAAAAACAGTTCTCGCTTGAAAGCGCCATGTCGGATCATGATGTGCTGGTCATCACCTTGCGCGAAGACCACCTGGATGCCGGCAATGTGCTGGAATTCAAGGACGCAATTCAAGCGGCCATCCAGGGAAAAACACGCGTTGTCCTCGACATGTCGGGGGTCAAGGTGGTCGACAGTTCGGGCCTGGGCGCGCTCATTTCCTGCTTGCGCCTGCTCAACAGTCAGCATGGCGACTTCAAACTGTGCGCCATGTCCAAAACCATCCGGGCCTTGTTTGAACTGATGCGCATGCATCGCTTGTTCAGTATCTACACGTCGCGTGATGACGCCGTCGGGTCATTTGCAGAGGTTTCATGATGAAGTGCGTGCAAGTTGCGCGACTCGAACTCCCCATTGGCCTGGACTCGCTGCGCGCTTTTCACGACTTTGTCGCCAGAGAAACACTGCAAGCGGGTCTCCCGGAACCAGACGCCGGATTGTTCGACATTGCAGCCCTGGAAGTTTTCACCAACATTGTGCGGCACACCAAAGGTCTGCCCGACCATGCCATGGTCAAAGTTTCGGCGTATTGCACGGCGCAGGAATTTGTGCTGGAGGTGGTGCATCCGGGTGAGGCATTTACCCCACCCAAGCACTTACCCGCCGCTGAACTTGCTGATTTTCCTGAAGGTGGATTTGGTCTTTCCATCATTCACCAGGCCTGCGACCGGGTGACGTATACACATGGCCATGGCGCCAATACCGTGCGCCTTGGGCGCAATATCAGGCCCTGACAATTTATGCGCCTCGGGCCTAGGCCCGGGCATCACCCCAGCGCAAGCGGGTGGCATCGTCGTCATGGTAAAAAGTTTCACCATGGCGATCCACACAGTAATCAGGTGACACAATCACTTCACTGAACACCATGTCTGCGGCAATACGGGTGTATTCAAACAAAATGCTGCGTACCACCTTGCAGCCGGTGCGCAGATGGCAGCCGTGACCAATCCAGGCTGGCCCCACAATCGTGACCCCGGGATCAATACGCACACTTGAACCAATAAAAACAGGTCCCTCAATGTTGACCTGATGCCATGGAATGGAGGTGTTGATACCCACCCAGATGCCCGGCTTGATCTGCCGACCCGGCATGCTCATGTCGGCCACTTCCCCCCGCAACACCCGCTGCAAGACCGACCAATAATCCCCCACCCGACCAATGTCCAGCCAATTAAAAGGTCGGTTTTGCACATAGAACGGCAGTTCATGCGCGACCAAATCAGGGAACAACTGGGAGCCAATGTCATAGACTTGATCCGGCGGCACAAAGCCCAGCACGGCGGGCTCAAAGATATAGATGCCCGTACTCGCCAATGTCGACTTAGCTTCCGATGGTTTGGGTTTTTCCTGGAACGAGGCAATGCGCCCGTCCTCGGACGCCACCACGATGCCGTAGCTTTGCACGTCGGCCAGGGGCACGTCCATCGCTACCACACTGGCCATGGCGTTTTTGGTGTGGTGTTCTACCAAGGCTGCGGTAATGTCCAGGTCAATCAGCGCATCACCACACAGCACCAGAGTGGTTTCATCAAAAAACCCGCTGAAGTCCTGAATACGCCGCATGCCACCCGCCGAGCCCATCGGCCGCGGCAAGATTTCGCCATGGTCGCGCACTCCTTCGTAAGCGTAGCCAATTTGCACGCCCCAACGCCTGCCGTCACCGAAATACTCTTCGATTTTTTGATGGTGCCAGGCCACGTTGACCATGATCTCGGTGATGCCGTGGCGCGCCAGGTGCTCAATCAGGTACGCCATCACCGGTTTGCCCAAAATGGGCACCATGGGCTTGGGTAAATCGCGCGTCAAGGGCCGCACGCGGGTACCCTGCCCGGCTGCCAGAATCATGCCTTTTGCCATTTCTTGTGCCTTGTTAAATTCATGTCAATCATACGTTTTTATGGCAAGCTTCAGACGCTGATGCGCTGCTTGGCAGTCCTTACCTCAGCGCGACAATCAGCGCCGTCTGGTCATCCGGCGCCAGGGCGCCATCGGTAAATTGCTGCACGGCGCACCGGATGCGCTCAAGCTTGGCCTCACCGGTGCCGTCATCCGCATCAAGTACTGCCTCAAATTGTGCGGCCAGCCGCTCCTGGCCAAATTCTTCACCCTCGGCATTCAGAACCTCGGTGATGCCGTCCGAGAACACCAACAGGCTGTCACCGCTGGCGACGGCAAGACAGCGCTCGGTATAGACCTCGCTGAGCAAAACGCCAATCGGCAGGTTGTCGCCGGAAATCGGCTGCGCCTGCACTCGGCCCTGCCTTAACAACAGGCCAGAGGTGTGACCCGCGTTGACAAAGGTAAGGGTACCCCGGGATGGGTGAAACCGGTATAGGGCAAGGGTCGCAAATGAGGCAAGCGTGATCAGGCGCGGGGTCAGCATCTGGTTCACGCGGTTAAGTATTTCGGCAGGCGTTGGCAGGCGCAAGTGGTCGATCAGCAGATCAGCCACGGCCTGGTGGTAAGCCATCTTGATCGCCGCGCCGATCAGGGCAGCCTGCACCCCTTTGCCCATGACATCACCCACCAACACATCAAAGCAGTCTGCATCGATGCAACGAATGTCGTAAAAGTCGCCATCAATGCCTTGCGAGGGCTGACTTGAACAGGCAAAACAGGCCCCTTCAATCGCCTCAGGCACATCGCCCTTGAGCAGGGAGCGCTGGATGTCAAAGCCAATCCCGAGCTCGCGCTGGCGTGCTGCTTCGAGCTTGGCGCTGCTCTGCGTAAGCCGGGTAATGAGTTGTTGCAACTCGTCACGCTGGGCCATCACCTCCCGGCGTAATCCTTCGCGCTCCAGCAGGTTGAGGATTCTGAGTCTGGCAATGTCAACATTGATGGGCTTGGTGATGTAGTCAGCCGCGCCCAGGGCCAGCCCGGTGCTTTCAGCCTCGATATGGGCCAATGCCGTCAGAAAAATCACCGGTACATGCGCCAGCTGCGCATCCGCCTTGATGCGGCGGCAGGTTTCATAACCATCCATGTCGGGCATCATCACGTCCAGCAGGATTAGGTCAGGCGTCGCCTGAAGCGCCAGCTTGATGCCCGCCGCACCCGACGTGGCGACTTGCAGGTCGACGTCTTTTTCCATCACTGCACCCAGGGCAAACAAATTGACCGGGGTGTCGTCGATCGCCAGGACCTGCGGGCGTCTGGACATCATGACGCTTCTGGCTGACGGGCGGCGAGCAAGCGCTGCAAGCGATCCAGCACAAGGTCAAAACGAAAACTTTCAAGCTCCAGCCCCGCCTGCGCCATGGGGGCGGCAAGTTCGGTACCGGCCACAGCTTCCTGCAATTGCTTGAATCGGCGCAGCGCATCAAATTTGTTTTGCGACAACAAGGGCATCAGCTCGTGGATCAAGGCCTGGACCTGCGGGTTGGCCAAAACAATGTCCACCGGGACGTCCTCTTTGCCCGCAGCCGCTTCGCCCAAGGCGTCGGGCAACCATTTTTTGAGCATGGCCTCCAGGGCAAACACATTCAGGGGTTTGGTCAAAAAATCATCCATGCCCACCGCCAGACAGCGCTGGCGGTCGTCCTCAAAGGCATCGGCGGTCAAGGCAATGATGGGGCGCCGTGGGTGACCAGTTTCAAGCTCCCACTGCCTGATCTGGGGCACGGCATCGTAGCCGCTCAACTCCGGCATGCGCAAATCCATCAGGATCAGGTCGGCATCATGACCCTGCCGGATGGCATCCACCGCCTGTTGCCCCGTGGCGACCAGGGTGATGCGGATGCCGCGTCGCTTCAACAAAACATCAATCAGTTTTTGCTGCAGCAGGTTGTCTTCAGCCACCATGACATGGCAGGAAAATTGCGCTGGCAACACAGGTCCCGGCGGCGCCTGGTCCTGCCCGGACAGCGGCTTCATAAGCGCTGTCGCAACGCCGAGCCGAATACGAAACCAGAAACGCGCCCCTTGACCGGCTTCACTTTCAACGCCGACTTCACCGCCCATCAAATGGGCCAGACTGCGCACCAGAAACAGGCCAAGACCGGTGCCGCCGTACTGACGTGTGATCGAATTGTCAACCTGGGAAAAACGCTCAAACAAACGTGCTTGCTGGTCTTTGGCAATGCCAACACCCTGGTCAGAAACAGCAAACTCAAGACGGGCCGTCTGGCCATCGGAGCTCAGCTCGCGGGCGTCAATCGTGATCCGGCCGTGTGTGCTGAACTTGATGGCGTTGTTGATGTAGTTGGTCAGCATCTGCTGGATGCGGTGCGGATCACCCAAATAGACCTGCCTGGGGCCTGACCAATGGGTAGCAATTTGCAGGCCTTTGTCGTTCACGACTTTGCTGAAAAGGTTTTGTGTTGCCACCAGTATCTGGCTGGGATCAAAGGTGATCGCATCAAGTTGCAGCGCCCCTGACTCAATTTTGGAAAGGTCCAGGATGTCGTTGAGCAGCAGCAGCAGGGCCTGGCCCGAATCGACAAGAATACGTGCATAGTCAAGCCGGTCCGCCTCTGTCAATTTGGGCAACATGAGCAACTGCGCCATGCCCAAAATGGCATTCATGGGGGTACGTATTTCATGGCTCATGGTGGCCAGAAACTGGCTTTTTGCCACATTGGCCGCTTCCGCCGCCTGTTTGGCAACAAAAAGTTCGGTGACATCAAACCGGATGCCAATGGTGTGGCCGTCGGCGGTGCGGCGTTCGCGAATTTTGAGCCAGCGACCATCGTCCAGGCATTGCATCAACTCATGCTGGCCCTGACGATGAATGGCCATCCGTTCTTCGATCCAGGCATCCTCTCGCCCGACTGCCGCCTTGAACTGGCCGTGCGCCACCCCATAGCGAATAATTTCTTCGAAGCTGCGCCCCAATTCAATGATGGGCGCAGAGGTTCGGTAAAAGTCCCGGTAGTGGGCATTGAAATAGACCAAGCGGTCATCGGCATCAAAAATGGCAAACGCCTCACCCATCGTCTCGATCGCCGATTGCAATTGAAGCTCCGCTTCCTGGAGTCGCGCCTGATCACGTTTGTGCTGGCTCAAGGTGCCCGTGAGTTCTGAATTGCTTTTCAGCAAAGCCTGCTCGGTCTGCCTGGATGCCGTGATGTCATAGGACAGCGCATAAAACCCCTGCACCTCACCATGAACGATCTCGGGGTGGTATTCCACCCGCATCAACCAGACATGCTGCCGGTCGGGCGAAGTGACCTGACGCTCAAAGCGTTGTACTTCGCCCTTGAGCACGGCCTCCAGATAAGGCAGGTTCAGGCGGAATGTTTCTTCGCCTATCACTTCCCGAAGGTGTTTGCCAGGCATTTTTTCCGGGTCCACGCCAAACCAGGACAAATACGCCGCATTACCAAAACGATTGCGCAGTTGGGCGTCCCAGAAACCGATCATGGTCGGCAACACCTGTTGCCCCTTGCTCTGATCAAAAAAACCGGCCTCGCGGGCGACAGGGGAAAAAACAGCAGCGGTCAAATCAGAGGTGGTCATGGGAGGCGCTGATGAACGACTGCGTGCGTGCACAACAGGCGGCGACTCAGCGCACGATCAAGACCGGCACCTTGCAATTGGCTAACACTTTGGTGGCCACCGAGCCCACCACCAGATTGACCAGGGCACCATGGCCATGCGAGCCCATCACCACCAGGTCAAATTTTTCAACCTCTGCCAGCTTGGCAATGAGTTCACCCGCATTACCGGTCTTCCATACCACCTTGGCCTTGACCCCATGGCGCTCCAGAAACTTGGCAACCGGATTCATCACCCTTTGGCCTTCGTCTTCATAATATTTGGCAACCAGCTCCTTGCCCAGCGCAGCACGCGCCTGGGTCGGCAGCATCATCTGGGCGGTAAACGCGGTGTACTCGTTTTTAGACGAAAACAGCTCGTGAGCAGCCAGGTAGGCCAACATTTTTTTGGTGAACGGACTGCCATCAACAGCGAGAAGAATCTTCATGAGGGAACTCCTTAAACGGGTCGCCAGTTTACCCAAGCGGCAGGGCCGCGTATTGCCATTTGTCAAGAAACCAGGGTAAACGGAACTGCCTTGTCGCAACGGCCACCCCAGTCATCGGCGCCGCCCCAACGAACACATCAGGCGTTCAGGCGCTGCTCCAGCACAGCCTTGGTCTCAATCAGTGCCTGCGGTAAATGGTAGGACAACTGCTCAAAATGGGCCGTATGCAATTTAAGTTCCTCGGCCCAAGCCGCCTTGTCAATGCTGGTCACGGTGTTGAACTGCTCAGCGCTGAAGGGCAGGCCGGTCCAGGTGAGTTCGTCAAACAGGGGGGCCACGCCAAACATGGTCTCAACACCTTGGGCCGCACCCTCCAGGCGGTCAATCATCCACTTGAGCACACGCATGTTGTCACCGTAGCCGGGCCAGACAAATTTGCCGGCGTCGTTCTTGCGGAACCAGTTGACGCAGAAAATTTTGGGCAGGGTGTGGCCCTGCTCTTCGAGCTTGTGCTCCATGTCGAGCCAATGCTGGAAATAGTCACTCATGTTGTAGCCACAGAACGGCAGCATGGCAAACGGGTCGCGCCGCACCACCCCCATCTGGCCGACGGCCGCCGCGGTGGTCTCGGAACCCATGGTGGCGGCCATGTAGACGCCTTCCATCCAGTTGCGCGATTCGGTCACCAGCGGCACCGTGGTGGAACGCCGGCCACCAAAAATGAAGGCGTCAATGGCGACACCCGCCGGGTTGTCCCACTCAGGGTCAAGCGCGGGGTTGTTGCCCGCGGCCACGGTGAAACGCGAATTCGGGTGCGCGGCCTTGACACCGTTGGCCTTGGCCAGCTCGGGGGTCCAGTCCTTGCCCTGCCAGTCGATCAAATGCGCGGGAAAGCCGCCACCGTCCTGCTCCATGCCTTCCCACCACACGTCGCCGTCATCGGTGAGAGCAACGTTGGTAAAAATCACGTTTTTGTCAAGGCTGGCCATGCAATTGGGATTGGTGTGGAAGTTGGTGCCCGGGGCTACGCCAAAATAACCTGCTTCAGGGTTGATGGCGTACATCTTGCCGTCAGCGTGCGGCTTGATCCAGGCGATGTCGTCACCAATGGTGGTCACTTTCCAGCCTTCAAAGCCTGCCGGGGGCACCAGCATGGAGAAATTGGTTTTGCCGCAGGCACTGGGGAAAGCGGCGGCGACATGGTATTTTTTGCCCTGCGGATTGGTCACACCCAAAATCAGCATGTGCTCGGCCAGCCAGCCCTGGTCTCGGCCCATGTTGGAGGCAATACGCAGTGCAAAACATTTTTTACCAAGCAAGGCATTGCCGCCGTAACCCGAACCATAGGACCAGATTTCGCGGGTTTCAGGGTAATGCACGATGTATTTGGTGCTGTTGCAGGGCCATTTCACATCGGCCTGACCCGCCGCCAGTGGCGCGCCCACGGTGTGTATACAGGGCACGAATGCGCCGTCGGTGCCCAGCACGTCGTACACCGCCTTGCCCATGCGTGTCATGATTTTCTGGTTGACCACCACGTAGGCGCTGTCGGTGAGTTCGATGCCGATGTGCGAAATGTGTGACCCCAGCGGCCCCATGCTGAAGGGCACCACGTACATGGTGCGGCCTTTCATACAACCGTCAAACAAAGGCTGCAAGGTGGTGCGCATGTCAACGGGTGCCATCCAGTTGTTGGTGGGGCCAGCGTTTTCTTTTTTCTCGCAACAAATATAGGTGCGGTCTTCCACACGTGCCACGTCGCTCGGGTCAGAGCAGGCCAGAAAACTGTTGGGGCGCTTGGCGGGGTTCAGTTTCTTGAAGGTACCGGCATCCACCAACTGCTGGCACAAACGAGCGTATTCGTCATCGGAGCCGTCACACCAATAAATACGGTCAGGCTGGGTGAGCGCGGCCATGTCGGCCACCCAGGCGATCAATTTGGCATTTTTGACAAAGCTGGGAGCGTTTGTTTTCAAGCTTGGCATGGCGGATAAGTCCTCTGGCTGTAATAAAAATGGCAGGGTGTTCGGCTTTTTGGCACGACAACCCAAAGCGTTTGATTTTAGGGAAAGTGGCCGACAGTTACCTGACGGTTACATCAATAATAGTTGCACCGATGTTGATCCAAACAAAAAATGCCGTGTGTCGACTCATCAACCCGGTGCCCGGTCTGGCGGTCTCATTGCACCAGTTGCGCCTGCAGGCCGGCCTGTTGTAGTGCGTCCAGCACCTCGGTGATATGCTGCGGGCCACGGGTCTGGATCACCAGCTCGATCTCGACGTTTTGCGCCGCCAGCGTGGTGAAGGCGCGCTGGTGATGCACCTCGTTGATGTTGGCCCCGGCGGTAGCCACGGTGGCGGTGATCAGGGCCAGTGTGCCCGGCACATCGCGCGCACTGACTTTCAGGCGCGCCAGTCGACCGGCGCGCACCATGCCGCGCTCGATGATGGCGGCCAGCAGCAGTGGGTCGATGTTGCCGCCACACAGCACCACCCCCACCTTTTTGCCCTTGAAACGGTCGGGGTATTTCAGCAGCGCCGCCAGCCCGGCGGCCCCGGCGCCTTCGACCAGGGTTTTCTCGACCTCCAGCAACATCACGATGGCTTGTTCGATGTCGCCTTCATCCACCAGCAGCAGGTCGTTCACTTTCTCGCGGATGATGGCCTGCGGCAACACGCCGGGTGTGCCCACCGCAATGCCTTCGGCAATGCTGCTGTTGCCTTGCGGCAGATGCGTGCCCTTAATGGCATTCAACATGGCCGGAAAGCGCGAGGCTTGTACACCGATGATCTCGATGCCGGGCTTGATCGCCCTGGCCGCCGTGGCCATACCGGCAATCAGACCGCCACCGCCGATCGCCACCACCAGGGTGTCAAGATCGGGCACGTCTTCCAGCATCTCCAACGCCACCGTGCCCTGGCCGGCCACGATATCGGGGTCATCATAGGGGTGCACAAAAACCAGCTTCTGCTGCTCGGCCAACTGCAAGGCGTGGGCGCGCGCCTCATCCAGCGTGTCGCCGTGCAACACGATGTCGGCACCAAACCCGCGTGTGCGCTCGACCTTAACACCCGGCGTGAAGCGCGGCATGACAATCACCGCGCGGATGCCGAGTCGCTGCGCGTGGTAGGCCACACCCTGGGCGTGGTTGCCCGCGCTCATGGCAATAACACCGCGGGCGCGCTCTTCGGGCTTGAGTTGCGACAACTTGTTGCAGGCGCCACGCTCCTTGAACGATGCCGTGAACTGCAGGTTCTCAAACTTCAGCACCACCTGCGCCCCGGTGATGTCCGAAAGCGTCTTGGATGCCACGCAGGGCGTGCGCAGCAGGTGCCCTTGCAGACGCTGGGCGGCTTGTTGAATGTGAATAAGTTCAATCATGGCCGCATTGTGCACGGTGAAAGCCTGCTAAGTCACTTACAAGATTGACGCAGGGCTAATGCATACACGCACGATGTGCTGCGCAGCAGCACGAGGCGTTGGGGGTTGGATGTGCAACTCCCCCGCAAAACCCAACCAGCGCAGGTTGCCCGGAACGCGAGCGAAGGGTCGCAGACAGCGGGGTCGACGCATCGACGGCTTCGAAATCCTGCCTATTTGACGCGCGTGCCGACCCACGCCGCCCCCACAATCAGCACCCCCGCCAGCGCCACCGGCCAGGTCAAAGCGCGACCGCTGACCCACAGCAGCATCGACGTGGACAACAGCGGTGTCAAGTAACTCAACAAGCCGATATGGCGTGCATCCCCGGTCTTGAGCGCCTTGTCCCACAAAAAGAAGGCGCCGCCCAGCGGCCCCAGCCCCATCAGGCCAATCAACGCCCAGTCACGCTGACTCAGACTCACCGCAGGCTCCATCAGCGCGTGGCACAGCAAGGCCAGCAGCCCCGAGAGCCAGGCAAAACTGCCAATGGCCGCCGTATCAAAATGGGGCACACGGCGCGTCAACAACGAGTAGCTCGACCACATGAAAGCCGAGGCCAACGCCGCCAGGTAGCCCCAGGACCACCCGGTCGGCCCGCTTGAAGCGGCATCGGCGCTGCTCAAGATCACTATCACCGCACCGGCAAAACCGACGAGCGCGGCCACCACATGCTGCCAGCGCAGCGCGAGCCCGGGCAGCAGCACCGGAGCCAGCACCACGATCAGAAGCGGCCACAGGTAATTGACCAGATTGGCCTGCACCGGCGGTGCATTTTGCAGCCCGACAAACAACAGGAAGTGGTATCCAAACAGACCATACACACCCAGCGCCAGCGTGGGCAGCGGCACCCGCCACGCCGCCAGCTTGAAGCCCGAGAGCGGCAACGCAATCAGGCCCCCCATCAGCAGCGACAGACCGGTGAGCAAAAACGGCGGCACATGGCTCAAAGCCACCCCCAGGCTGGCCAAGCTGCTCCACAATCCGATGGCGCCCAGCGCCAGCAGGTTCGAGCGCGAAGGCAAACTCACGGGCGCTGGTCGGTCGATGGCTTTTGCCACAGGTTGATGCCGCCCTCGACCGCATGCTGGTCAATCGCCTTGAGCTCGTCGGCACTGAAGCTCAAGCAGCGCAGCACCCCGGCCAGCTCGGTAATTTGCGCGGCTGAACTGGCACCGATCAGGGCGCTGGTGACGCGGGCGTCACGCAACACCCAGGCGATGGCCATTTGCGCCAGACTCTGGCCGCGCGCTTGCGCCATGTCGTTCAGGGCGCGCACATGTTTGAGGTTGGCATCGCTCAAAAAATCAGGCTTGAAGGAGCCGCCTCCGGGGCGGTTGATGCGCGCATCCTGAGGAATGCCGTTGAGGTATTTGTCAGTCAACAGGCCCTGCGCCAGCGCGCTGAAGGCGATACAGCCCATGCCGGTGTCATCAAGCGCGTCGAGCAGGTCTTCTTCGATCCAGCGGTTCAGCAGGCTGTACGACGGCTGGTGAATGAGCGGGCGCACGCCCATGCTCTTCAGCAGCGCGGCGGCCTCAATCGTCTTGCTGGCCGAATAGCTGCTGATGCCCACATACAAGGCCTTGCCCTGCTGCACGGCGCTGGCCAGCGCACCCATGGTTTCTTCGAGCGGTGTGTCGGGATCAAAACGATGCGAATAAAAAATGTCCACATAGTCCAGCCCCATGCGCTGCAGGCTCTGGTCCAGGCTGGCCAGCAGGTACTTGCGCGAACCACCACCCGAGCCGTAAGGGCCGGGCCACATGTCCCATCCGGCTTTGCTGGAGATGATGAGCTGGTCACGGTAGGGCCTGAAGTCGCGCCGCAGGTGCTCGCCAAAATTGATCTCGGCGCTGCCGTAGGGCGGGCCGTAGTTGTTGGCCAGGTCAAAGTGTGTGATGCCTGCATCGAACGCGGTGCGCAGCATCTCGCGCTGGGTCGTCAGCGGCGTGGCATCACCAAAGTTGTGCCACAACCCAAGTGAAATGGCGGGGAGTTTGAGGCCGCTTTTGCCGCAAAAGCGGTAGGGCATGGTGTCGTAACGCGCGGGCTTGGCTTGGTAGTTCATGGAAAATCGAAGTGGTTTGACAAACGGCGTGACTCATCGCGCCGAGGCCTTGATCATAGCGGCGGCTTTTTCGGCGATCATGATCACCGGGGCATTGGTGTTGCCGCTCACAATGCGCGGCATGATGGACGCATCCACCACGCGCAAGCTCTCCAGGCCGTGCACGCGCAGCTCGGCATCAACCACGTCCATGTCGCCCGGGCCCATGCGGCAACTGCCCACCGGATGGTAAATGGTGTCGGCCAGCTTGCGGATGGTCTGCGCAATCTCGACGTCGGTGCGCGCGGTAGCCGTGGCCGCCAGCTCGCGCCCGCCAAATTGCGCCAGCGCCGGCTGCTGCAGAATGTTGCGCATCAACCTGAAACCGCGCACCATCCGGTCCATGTCGTCTTGCTCGCTCAGGAAAGCCGGGTCGACCAGCGGCAACGCCTGCGGGTCCTTGCTGACCAGGCGCACGCTACCGCGGCTTTGCGGTCGCAGCAAACACATGTGGCAAGAGTAGCCATGGCCCAGCGTGGTGGTACGGCCATGATTGATGAGCTTGCCAATCACAAAGTGCAGTTGCAAGTCAGGCATCGCCTCAGATGCGTCGCTCTTGATGAAGCCGCCGGCTTCGGCAAAATTGGTGGTCAGCATGCCGCTGCGCGCTTTGCGCCATTCAAGAATACCTTTGAGCATGCGCCACGCGCCCCCTGGCGACACACCAAACAGATCCCTGCCGCGGGGCACGTCGACCACCTGGACCACGTCAATGTGGTCGTGTAAATGCTGGCCCACACCGGCCAAGTGGTGGAGCGGTGCGATCTGGTGCGCCAGCAGGTGCTCGCGCGGACCAATACCCGAGAGCATCAAAATCTGCGGTGACTGAATGGCTCCTGCGCTCAGCAGCACCTCGCGGCGGCATTTGAGGCGCCGGATCTGGCCCTCTTGCAGGTACTCCACACCAACGGCACGCTTGCCGTCCAACAGGATGCGGGTGGTGAGTGCGCCCGTGAACACTTTCAGATTGGGCCGTGACAGGTTTGGCGTGACATAGGCTTTGGCGGTGCTGTGACGCTCACCATTTTTATGCGTCACCTGGTAGCGGCCCACACCTTCCTGGCTGGCGCCGTTGAAATCGGCGTTGCGTTGGTAACCCGCCTGCTCGCCCGCCTGCACAAACAGTTCGCCAAAGCGGTTGGGGCAGCGTAAATCCATCACATTAAGGGGACCGTTTGAACCATGAAAGTCATCGGCACCGCGTTCGTTGTGTTCGGCTTTTTTGAAATAGGGCAGGACCTCGGCATAAGACCAACCGGGGTTGCCCTGATCGGCCCAGAAGTCGTAGTCAGCCGGGAAACCACGGGTGTAAATCATGGCGTTAAGGGAACTGGAGCCGCCCAGCACCTTGCCGCGCGGCTGGTAACCTGCGCGACCATTCAAACCGGGCTGAGCGACGGTGTTGAGGCCCCAGCCCAGCAGGCTGAATTTGGCCATGACCGCCAGCCCCGCCGGGCAATGGATCAGCACACTGCTGTCTGCCGGACCCGCTTCCAGCAGCGCCACCGAGACATCGGGGTCTTCGGACAGCCGGGCGGCCAACACACAGCCAGCTGAGCCGCCGCCGATGATGAGGTAGTCAAACATGGCGTTCTCCAGATTTTGGTCTTTATAAAAAATATCGATGCACGTTAGCGTAAAACTGCCGCGTGTTGTAGAGGTTGGCACCCAGACAAACGCCTCCGCCATGTCCGGCTTGCCGCAAAAATTCAGGTCCCTGCGTTGAATTGAGGCATGATGATGGACTCACGCTTTTAACGTCCCTCGCGAGAATACCGGGGTACTTGTTCTTTTTTTTGATCTATTGACACTGGGGAGTTGCTGTTGATGACCGATGTTTCATCTGTGCCAGGTGCGCCGCTGTCCCTGACGCCCAAACTTGACCCGCGGTCCACGGCGCATCCGGTGCCAGCGGCTGATTCACCGACGGAATTTTGTTGGCCTTCGCCACCCTATGCCATTTACAGCAGCTGCGAACCCTGGCGCCAGGCGCAGGCGTGTGACCTGGAAGGCCTCAATGGGGCCACGCGCCCTTGTAAATTGGTGAGCCTGAACCCTGGCGCACATGTGGCTGTCATACAAATAGAGCACAGCAAAACGCCCCTGCCCTTGCCCTTTTCCGATTTTCGGCGCCTGACCCTGAAAAAACTGGTTCACCCCCAGGAGATTCTCAGCAACGAACAGTTTGCCGAGATTCTGGCCTACCGCAGCACGGTGGAATTCCACTTGACGATGAAAAACGGCGATCTGCTCTCCGGTCAGACGGTAGGTTATGTCGAGACCGACTATGGCGTGTTTCTGTTCCCTCCAAGAAGCGAACAGGGATCGGTGGAGCAGGTATTTGTTCCGGGCGAGGCATTCACCAGCTTTAGCCTGGGCGACCACATTGGGCAACTGTTGGTCGAGCAGCAAGTGGTGACCCCGCAGCAGGTTGAACAGGCGGCCAGTGAACAAAGCCACCTGCGCAACCGCAAACTGGGTGACTACCTGGTGGACACTTCGGTGGTTTTCCCTGAGCAATTGATGCTGGCGCTGGACCAGCAGTCCAAAATGCCCATGATCCGGGTCGGCGAGGCCTTGACCCGCCTGGGCTACATCGACGAAGAGCAGCTGAAACAAGCGCTGGAAAAACAGAAGACAGAGCGCTCGGTGCCACTGGGGCAACAACTCGTCAACATGGGCTTTCTGACCCGACGCCAGCTCAACACCGCCCTGGCACGCAAAATGGGTTACCCGGTGGTGGATGTGACGGCATTTCCGATCGAAGATGCTGCGCTGCGCAAGATCCCCATCGGCACGGCCCAGCGCCTCAAGGTCATGCCCCTGATTTCGCGCGACAACCTGACAGTGGTGGCCGCAGTCGACCCGACCCAGCGCAAGATGCTCGAAGAGCTGGAGTTTCTGGTGCAGGGCCGGGTCATTGCCACGCTGGGCGATGAATTCCAGATTCAGCAAACGATCCGGGATACCTACGAAAAATTTGGACTTAACCACACCGCACTGAGTGAAGACCTGCCTGGCCTGACGGGGCTGCCCGAAGATCAATCAAGCTCCAGCGAATTACTTGAGTCCATGGAACTCAGCAGTGCCGGCGGCGATGACCCGGAAGAATTTGAGAGCCCGATTGAGCAATCGGACAACACCCTGGTGCGGCTGATCAACACCATGATCGTGGAAGCGCATGCCAGAGGGGTGTCGGACATCCATGTCGAATCGCAGCCCAGGCGGGCCAAAGTGCGCATCCGCTTTCGCAAGGATGGCATTTTGTCGCCCTATCTGGAGTTGCCGCACACCTACCGCGCGGCCCTGGTGGCCCGGCTCAAGATCATGGCCAGCCTGGACATTTCCGAGCGACGCAAACCGCAGGACGGCAAAATTGATTTCAGCAAATTTTCCAACAAGCACCGACTTGAGCTGCGTATTGCCACCATCCCAACCGCCAACGGCCTGGAAGACGTGGTGATGCGTTTGCTGGCAACCAGCAAACCCATTGCCATGGACAAGCTCGGGCTGACCGACAGCAACTTCAAGCAACTGCGTGATGCCATTACCCGCCCCTACGGCATGGTGCTGTGCGTGGGGCCGACCGGCTCCGGCAAAACCACCACCTTGCACTCGGTGCTGGGTCATTTGAATACCCCCGCACGCAAAATCTGGACCGCCGAGGACCCGATTGAAATCACCCAACCCGACCTGCGCCAAGTCCAGATCAACCCCAAAATTGACTGGACCTTTGCCAAAGCCCTGCGCTCCTTTTTGCGCGCCGACCCCGACATCATCATGGTGGGTGAAATCCGGGACGGCGAGACCGCGCAGATCGCCATCGAAGCCTCGCTGACCGGGCACATGCTGCTGTCCACCCTGCACACCAACAGCGCCGCCGAAACCGTGACGCGCCTGACCGACATGGGCATGGATCCGTTTAATTTTGCAGACTCCCTGTTGGCCGTGCTGGGGCAACGTTTGGCGCGCAAGTTTTGCACCTCTTGCCGCACCGTTGAACGTGCCAGCGATGACTATGTCGACGAACTGCTGCGCGACTATCTACATGCCTTCCCCGAAGATCTGCGTCCAGCCCGTGAAGACGTGTTGGCGCAATGGATGCATGAGTTTGGCGCCAAGGGTTGGATTGGCCATTACAGCGCGCCGGGCTGTGGCCATTGTCTGGGCACCGGCATGGCCGGTCGCATTGGACTGCATGAATTGATGAGTGTGACGCCTGGCGTTCGGCGGCTGATTCAAACCGGTGCGCGCTCGGAGCTGATCCAGATCGAGGCCTTTCATTCCGGCCAATTCCGCACCCTGCGCCAGGACGGCATTGGCAAGGTATTGGCAGGCTTGACCAGCATTGAAGAAGTACGGGCCAACAGCAATGCCTGAACACCGGCACGGGGGCAGCCACCCCTACCAGTCGCTCACCCCCGACGTGGTAATGGACGCGCTGGCCAGCGTGGGCTTCTACGGCGATGGCCGCCAGATGGCGCTGAGCTCGTACGAAAACCGCGTCTACCAGTTGCACCTGGAAGACGGCACCGTGGTGGTGGCCAAGTTTTACCGCCCCGGCCGCTGGCGTGACGAACAGATACAGGAAGAGCACGCGTTCGCGCAGGACCTCATGGCGGCCGAGATCCCGGTGGTCGGACCACTCGTCTTGCATGGCAGCACACTGCACCACTTTGGCGGCTTTACCTTCAGCATCAGCCCCTGGCGCGGCGGGCGCCTGCCGGAGCTGGACGACCCCGATGTACTGGAATGGGTGGGCCGTTTTCTGGCGCGTATCCATACGGTCGGTGCGGCCCAGGTGTTTGAACACCGGCCCGCGCTGGATCTGGCCAGCTTTGGCATGGTCTCGCGGGAATGGCTGCTGGCCCACGACCAGGTGCCGCTGGACGTGCAGTCAAGTTGGGCCAAAACCTCGCAGCAAGCGCTGGATCTGATTACCCCCCATGCCTGCCTGTCGGGCGCACCCAGCCAGGGCGAAGCGATCCAGCGGATTCGCCTGCATGGCGACTGCCACCCCGGCAATATTTTGTGGACGCCGCTGGAGCTGCCCGCCAGCGCCCGGCCGGGACCGCATTTTGTCGACCTCGACGACGCCCGCATGGGGCCGGCGGTGCAAGACCTGTGGATGCTGCTCAGCGGCGACCGGCCACAACGCGCGCGCCAGTTGGGCATTTTGGTGGACGGCTACGAGCAGTTCCGCCCTTTTGACCGGCGCGAACTCGTGCTGATGGAACCGCTGCGCACCCTGCGCCTGTTGCATTACAGCGCCTGGCTTGCCCGGCGCTGGCACGACCCCACCTTTCCCAGGCACTTTCCCTGGTTTGGCTCCAGCGACTACTGGCAAGGTCAGGTGCAAATGCTGCAAGAGCAGATTGAGGCCATGCAGGAAGACCCGCTGGTGGTGTAAAGAAAGTCCGGACCTTCAACGAAATCAATCTAGGTGTTTACCCGTAAACCCCCTAGATCAAACCACCTAAAACAAAGGTCAGCCTAGCACTGACGGGCTAAATGCTGCAAAATAGAACGATCGTACTATTTAACACCATGACGCCATCTGCATCCCCCTCCAACCCCACCGCCGCCAGCGGACGCCCCGGCAAACGCGCCAGCAGTGCACGTGCGTTGCAAAAAGGCCTGCACACCAAACAAACCATCATTGATGCCGCCCTGGGTCTGGCCGAACAGATTGGCCTGGAGGGCCTCAGCATTGGCATGCTGGCAGAAGTTACCCGAATGAGCAAGTCCGGCGTGTTTGCCCACTTTGGCTCACGCGAAGAGCTGCAGATTTCGGTCATTCGTGAGTACTATCAGCGCTTTTCCAATGAGGTCTTTTCCCCGGCCATGAACGCACCGCGCGGCTTGCCCCGGGTGCGCGCCCTGTTTGCCAACTGGATGCAGCGAGTCGCCATCGAGATCCAGTCAGGCTGCATTTTCATCAGCGGTGCGGTCGAGTTTGACGACCGGCCCGGCCTGGTGCGTGATGCCCTCGCCAACTCAGTCAAAACCTGGCTGACTGCCATGCACCGGGCCGTGGTGCAAGCCAAGCAAGAAGGCCATTTGGTATCCGATGCCGACGAAGCCCAAATGGCGTTTGAGATCCATGGCCTGATTCTGGCACTGCATTACGAAGCCCGCTTTCTAAAAAATCCGGGCGCCATTGAACGCGCCAACACCGGTTTTGAGAACATCCTGTTGCGTTATGGCAAATCGGCAGCACGCAGCGTCAACCCGAAGCCCTCCGCCGAAGGTCCTGCCTCCCCGCCAAAGCAGGACGGCGTCATTTAAACCAATTTCAAGGAGAAACCACCATGGCCATCTATACCCCCCCGCTGCGCGACATGCAGTTTGTCATGCATGAAATGCTCAATGTCACGGCGGATCTGCAAGCCATGCCGGTGCATGCCGAGATGGACGCCGACACCATCAACGCGGTGCTTGAAGAAGGCGGCAAGTTCGCCAGCGAAGTGCTGCTGCCACTCAACATCAGCGGCGACACCGAGGGCTGCACTTTTGATGTAGCCAGCCACGCGGTCACCACGCCGACTGGCTATAAGGAGGCTTACGCCCAATACGTGGCCGGAGGTTGGGCAGCACTGGCCTGCGACCCGGCATTTGGTGGCCAGGGCCTGCCCCTGATCGTCAACCAATGCTTTTACGAAATGATGAACTCGGCCAACCAGGCCTGGACCATGTACCCCGGTTTGACCCATGGTGCCTACGCCGCGCTGGACACCCATGGCACCGACGCGCAGAAAAAAACCTACCTGCACAAGATGACCAGCGGTGAATGGACCGGCACCATGTGCCTGACCGAGCCCCATTGCGGCACCGACCTGGGGCTGATGCGCACCAAAGCCGAACCGCAGGGCGACGGCAGCTACAAGATTACCGGCAACAAGATTTTCATCAGCGCAGGCGAACACGATCTCACGAGCAACATCATCCATCTGGTGCTGGCCCGCCTGCCCGATGCGCCCCCCGGCATCAAGGGCGTGAGCCTGTTCATCGTGCCCAAATTCCTGGTTAATGCCGATGGGTCGTTGGGCGCGCGCAATGGCATTTACTGCGGCGGCCTGGAGCACAAGATGGGCATCAAGTCAAACTCCACCGCCCAGATCGTGCTCGACGGCGCGGTAGGCACGCTGGTGGGGCAACCGAACAAGGGCATGCAGGGTATGTTTGTCATGATGAACGCGGCGCGCCTGGGGGTAGGCAACCAGTCGCTGGGTCTGACCGAAGTGGCGTTTCAGAACGCGCTGGCCTATGCCAAAGACCGCCTCCAGATGCGCTCCCTGACCGGCACCAAGGCGCCAGACAAGGCCGCCGACCCGATCATCGTGCACCCCGATGTGCGCAAGATGCTGCTCACCGCCAAGGCCTATGCCGAAGGTGGCCGTGCCCTGATGTGCTTCAGCTCCATGCTGCTCGAAAAAGAGCACAACCATCCCGATGAGGCGGTGCGCAAGGAGTCGGGTGAACTGCTGGCCCTGCTCACACCCATTGTCAAAGCCTTCATCACCGACAACGGCTGGACCTGCACATCGACCTGCTTGCAGGTCTTTGGCGGCCACGGTTACATCAAGGAATGGGGCATGGAGCAATTTGTGCGCGACGCCCGCATCAACATGATCTACGAAGGTACCAACACGATCCAGAGCCTGGACCTGCTGGGCCGCAAGGTGCTGGGCAACAACGGCGCCACACTGAAGAAATTTGGCAAGCTGGTGGGCGCGCTGGTGGCTGAAGAAGGCGTCAACGAAAAAATGGCTGAATTCATCACACCGATTGCCATTCTGGGCGAGCAAATGACCAAGTTCACCACCGAGCTTGGCTTCAAGGGCTTCCAGAACCCCGACGAGGTGGGCGCCGCTGCGGTGGACTACCTGCGCGTGGCCGGCCACCTGGTGTTTGGCTACTTTTGGGCGCGCATGGCGCAGGTTGCGCTGCGCCAAATTGCTGCAGGCAACCAAGACCCGTTTTATCTGGCCAAACTGCAAACAGCGCGCTTCTATTTTGCCAAGCTGTTCCCGGAAACCGCCACCCTGATGCGCACGGCACGCACTGGCAGCACAGTGCTGATGGACACTGACGCCGCACTGGCCTGATCAATCACTCAAGGAAAATAAACATGTCTCGTTTTAATGTCAGAAAAGTCGCCGTGCTCGGCGCCGGTGTGATGGGCGCACAAATCGCTGCGCACCTGGTCAATTGCAAAGTGCCAGTGATCCTGTTCGATCTGCCGGCCAAAGAGGGCCCTAAAAACGGCATCGTCACCCGTGCCGTGGAGGGCCTGAAAAAGCTCAAACCGTCACCGCTGGGCGTGGTTGAAGACGCTGCACTGATCCAGCAGGCCAACTACGAAGAGCATATGGGCCTGCTCAAGGACTGCGACCTGATCATTGAGGCCATTGCCGAGCGCATGGACTGGAAACTTGACCTTTACCAGAAAATTGCGCCCTTTGTCGCACCGCACGCCATCGTGGCGTCCAACACCTCGGGACTGTCCATCACCAAACTCAGCGAGGTGCTGCCTGAAGCGCTCAAACCGCGCTTTTGCGGCATCCACTTCTTTAACCCGCCGCGCTACATGCTGCTGGTCGAGCTGATTGACACACCCACGACCGAAGCCCACATCCTCGACCAGCTCGAAGCCTTTGTCACCAGCAATCTGGGCAAGGGCGTGGTACGTGCCAAGGACACGCCCAATTTCATTGCCAACCGGGTCGGGGTGGCCGGCATGCTGGCCACCATGAAAGAGGTGGAGAACTTCGGACTGAGTTATGACGTGGTGGACGACCTGACCGGCAAAAAATTGGGGCGCGCCAGCTCGGGCACCTTCCGCACCGCCGACGTGGTGGGGCTCGACACCATGGCCCATGTCATCAAGACGCTACAAGACACCCTGAACCTGGAAACCGATCCGTTCTACAGCAGCTTCGCCACCCCCGAGGTGCTCAAGACCCTGCTGGATATGGGTCACCTGGGGCAGAAGACCAAAGCTGGCTTCTTCAAAAAGGCGGGGCGCGATATTTTGCGCTTTGACCTGGTGTCCAAAAGCTATGTGCCGGGTGGCGACAAGGCCGACGAGGTCTACACCCGCATGTTGAAAAAACCCGCTGGTGAACGCCTGCAACTGCTGCGCAACGCTGAAGGCGCCCAGGGCCGGTTTCTGTGGGCGATTTTGCGCAACGCTTTCCATTACGCCGCCGTGCATCTGGGCACCATTGCCGACAACGCGCGCGACGTCGACTTTTGTATGCGCTGGGGCTTTGGCATGAAACAGGGCCCGTTCGAGCTTTGGCAGGAAGCCGGTTGGCTCACCGTGGCCAATATGGTCAAGGAAGACATTGACGCCGGCAAGGCGCTGTGCAACGCGCCACTGCCCGCCTGGGTCTTTAGCGGCCCGGTCGCCGACGCCGGTGGTGTGCATACACCCCAGGGCTCGTGGAACCCGTCAACAGGCCAGTTTGTGCCGGTGCGCCAGTTGCCGGTGTATGCGCGTCAGCACTTCCCTGAAAGCGTACTGGGTTCCGCTGCACCGTCTGCCGCGACGGCGGGCACCACCTTGTTTGAAGACGAGGCCATTCGCCTGTGGACGCTGGATGACGAGGTCGTGATTGCCAGCATCAAGACCAAAATGCACGCCATTGGCCCGGCCGTGATCGAAGGCCTGCTGCAAGCTGTGGCCCTGGCCGAAGACAAGTACAAAGGCATGGTGATCTGGTCCAACGACGAGGTGTTCTCGGCCGGGGCCGACCTGCAGGCCATGTTGCCAGCCTTCATGATGGGTGGCGTCAAAGCCATCTCGGAGGCCGAACTGGAGATGCAACAAGCCATGCTGCGACTGCGCTACGCCGGTGTTCCAGTGGTGTCTGCGGTGCGCGGCCTGGCGCTGGGTGGCGGCTGCGAGCTGGTCAGCTACACCGCCCGGCGTGTGGTGGCCATGGAAAGCTATATCGGTCTGGTCGAAGTGGGTGTGGGCCTGGTGCCCGGTGGCGGTGGCCTGGCCTACATTGCCCGGCGCGCGGCGGAAAACGCCGCGCTATCCACCGGCAAAGACCTGCTGCCGTTTCTGACCGACGGTTTTACCGCGGCCGCCATGGCCAAGGTCGGCACCAGCGCGCTGGAGTCGCGCAAACTGGGCTACTTGCAGAGTAGCGACGTGATCGTGCCGCACAAGGACGAGCTGCTGTTTGTGGCCCTCAACGAGGCCCGGGCCATGTTCGACAGTGGCTACCGCGCGCCGCTCAAACGCCAGTTTCCGGTGGCGGGGCGCAGCGGCCTGGCCACCATCCAGGGCAGCCTGGTCAACATGCGCGACGGCGGCTTCATCAGCGCCTACGACTACTTTATTGGTTGCCAGATTGCCTGGGTGGTCTGTGGGGGTGACGTCGATGCTGGCAGCCTGGTCGACGAAGACTACCTGATGACGCTGGAACGCCAGGCCTTTGGCACCCTGCTGGGCAACCCTAAAACGCAGGAACGCATCATGGGCATGATGCAAAACGGCAAGCCCGTACGAAACTAATAACTTTGCGGGACAGACCAAGAATTGCGCAGCAATTTTGCTCTGTCCTCAACTGATTGAGATACGAAAATGAAACAAGTTCAAGAAGCCTACATCGTCGCTGCCACACGCAGCCCCATCGGCAAGTCGCACCGCGGCTACTTTCGCAACATGCGCCCCGATGACCTGTTGGTCAAGGTGCTGCAATCGGCGCTGGCCCAGGCACCTGGGCTGGATCCCAATGCCATCGAAGACATCATCTGCGGCTGCGCGATTCCCGAAGGCCCGCAAGGTCTGAACATTGCCCGCCTTGGTGCGGTGCTGGCCGGCTTGCCGGTGAGCGTGGGCGGCGTCACCATCAACCGGTTTTGCGCCTCGGGCGTGACGGCGATCCAGATGGCGGCTGACCGGATTCGTGTGGGCGAGGCTGACGTGATGATCGCCGCCGGCGTGGAAAGCATGAGTATGGTGCCGATGACTGGCAACGCGCCGTCGTTCTCACCGCTGATGTTTGCACGTGACGAAGACATCGGCATCGCCTACGGCATGGGTCTGACGGCCGAGAAGGTAGCCACCCAGTGGAAGGTCAGCCGCGAAGCACAGGACGCGTTTGCGCTGCAGTCGCACCAACGGGCCCTGGCAGCGCAGGCTGCCGGTTATTTCACAGCTGAGACCACCCCGATCGAGGTGACCGACCGCGCACCCAACCTCGCCACCGGCGAAGTGATTGAGAAAAAGCGCGTGGTCAGCCTGGACGAAGGCGCGCGCGCCGACACCTCGCTCGAAGGCCTGGCCAAGCTGAAAAACCCGTTTGCCGCGCGTGGCAGCGTCACGGCGGGCAACAGCTCACAAACCTCGGACGGTGCTGGTGCGCTGATTCTGGCCAGTGAGAAAGCGGTCAAACAATTCGGCCTCAAGCCGCTGGCGCGTTTTGTCAGCTTTGCCGCCCGGGGCGTGCCACCGCAGTACATGGGTATTGGTCCGATCGAGGCCATCCCCGCCGCGCTGCGCAACGGCGGGCTGACGCTGGACCAGATCGACTGGATCGAGCTCAACGAAGCCTTTGCCGCGCAGAGTCTGGCCGTCATCAATACGCTGGGGCTGGACCAGGCTCGGGTGAACCCGATGGGTGGCGCCATTGCGCTGGGTCACCCGCTGGGTGCCACCGGTGCCATTCGCGCCGCCACGGTGGTGCATGGCTTGCAGCGCACCGGCGGCAAATACGGCATGGTCACCATGTGCATCGGCATGGGCCAGGGTGCCGCCGGCATTTTTGAGCGCCTCTGAGGCTGGCACTTGAGTCTGATAATCTACGGCCCATGAAAAATTTGACCACTGATCTCTTAATTGACACCGCCGGTGGTGTCACCACCCTCACGATCCATCGGGTGGCCAAGAAAAATTCGTTCACCACCGCCATGTACGCTGGCATGGCCGACGTGCTGGACCAGGCGCAGGCCGACGCAGGAGTGCGGGTGCTGGTGATTCAGGGCCATGAGACCATTTTCAGCGCCGGCAACGACATTGCCAACTTTCTGCAAACGCCGCCCACCACCCTGGACGCGCCGGTCTTTCGTTTCATGCGTGCTATCAGCAGCTTTACCAAACCCATTGTGGCGGCGGTGTGCGGCCCGGCGGTGGGCATTGGTACCACCATGCTGTTCCATTGCGACCTGGTCTATGCCGGTGACAACGCCGCCTTTTCCATGCCGTTTGTGAACCTGGGTGTCTGCCCCGAGGCAGCCAGCAGTCTGCTGGCGCCGCAGCGCATGGGTTATGGCCGCGCCGCCGAGGCGCTGCTGCTGGGCGAGCCGTTCATGGCCGAAGCAGCCCTGGAAATGGGCTTGATCAGCCGCATCGTACCCCCGGCCGAGGTCAACGCCCTGGCCCAGCGCCAGGCGCAAAAACTGGCTGCCAAGCCCATGCGTTCATTGCTTGCCAGCAAACGCCTGATGAAGCAGGGGCAAGCGGAGCTGGTGGCGCAGCGCATGGCCGAAGAGGGCACGCTGTTTGGCCAGATGCTGGCCGAGCCCGCCGCGCAAGAAGCCTTTTCCGCGTTCATGGAAAAACGCAAACCAGATTTCAGTGCGTTCTGATGCGCGCAACATTTGCTGCCTTCGCGCTGGTGCTTGGCCTGGTCACCAGTGCCACTATTGAAGCCCAAACCCCCGGTGAGGTGCCGGTGGGAAGTGTGCTGCGCGAGGCGACGATGCGCGGGCTCAACGGCCCGGACCGGAAACTCTCGGCGTTTCGCGGCAAGCCGCTAATCATCAACGTCTGGGCCAGCTGGTGCCCGCCCTGCATTGCAGAGATGGGCTCGCTAGAGCGGCTGGCCTGGAGCGAGCTGGGCCTGCAATTCACCGTGATCGGGATCTCGACCGATGACTACCCGGAAAACGCAAAAGGCTTCCTGACCAAGAGCCATGCCACCCTGAACCATTACATCGACCGCCAACTGGAACTGGAAAACATGTTCGGGGCTAACCGCCTGCCGCTCACGCTGCTGGTCGATGCCAAAGGCCGGGTGCTCAGCAAGATCACTGGTGCGCGCGAGTGGGACAGCCCACAAGCCCAGCAGTTGATCCGCACCACGTTTCGTGGTTCTCTTGTAACCAACAAAAAGTGATTTTTCAACCAAAAGGAGACAGTCCATGCGTGCATTCAACTCTGTGAAACGACCCCTCGCAACCCTGCTGCTGGCATGTGCTGCCCTGGCCGCGTGGGCGCAACCGCTGGAGGTCGAAGGTATCAAGCTTGAGGCCACCAGCCAGTTGGGGGCAGCCAAGCTGCAACTCAATGGGGCCGGCCTGCGCACCAAGGTGTTCTTCAAGGTCTACGTGGCCGCTCTCTACACGCCCCAAAAAGCGACCACTGCCGCCCAGTTGCTGGCGCAAACAGGCGCGCGCCGCGTCACGATCACCATGTTGCGCAACGTCGATGCCGAAAGCTTTGCCAGCGCCCTCAACGATGGCTTGCGCGACAACCACACCGAGGCCCAATTTGCCGCCATGAAGCCGAGAATTGACGCGCTCAATGCCAACCTCAAGGCCGTGGGCGAGGCCAAAAAGGGCGATGTGATCCATTTCGAGTTTGTGCCAGACGCGGGCACGCAGGTCACGGTCAACGGCCAGGCACGTGGCAGCGTGATTGCCGGCGAAGACTTTTTCACTGCCGTGCTGCGCATCTGGCTCGGTGACAAACCGGTGGATGACAAGCTTAAGAATGCCTTGATTGGCGGTTGATCCCGCAGCCTTGTTGCCCCAGGATTCCCGATGACCCCAGCCACCACTGTGCCCCCTGAGATTGAATTTGAGCCCGAATTTCTGGCCGGCTTGACCAAGGTTTTTGAAGACTTGATTGTTTTCAACCAGGTGCTGGGGCTCAAAATCATTTCACTCAAAGCGGGCCAGGTGCGTGCGCGCATCAACATGAAACATGAGCTGGTCGGTCACTATGCCTACAACCGCATCCACGGTGGCGTCATCAGCGCCGGGCTTGACGCCATGGGTGGCCTGGCGGTGATGGCCGCCATTGGCGCCCGCCACATGCATGAGACACCACAGCAGCGCCTACAGCGTTTTGCCAAACTCGGCACCATTGACCTGCGCATTGACTACCTGCGGCCAGGCATTGGCGAGTGGTTCGAATTGCGCGCCGAAGTGATGCGCCTGGGCTCACGCGTGGCCTCCACCCGCATGGAGTTTTTGGGCGCCGACGGCAAGCTGCTGTCCACCGGCTCGGCGGCTTACATCGTGTCCTGAATCACGTCTTGAGGGCGCGCCGAGGCACCAAGGCGCCTGACGACGTTAGACAGCGCTTTACAATAGCCCTTCTCACGTCGTGGATAAAAAATGAAAAAATTAGCCTCTGCCTTTGCCACATCCGCTCTCTGGCAACCCGCCATCCTGCTGATGAGGCAGATCAGGCTTCCCGGCAAGATGGTGCTGATTTCGGTGGCTTTTCTGGTACCGATTGCCTGGTTGTTGTGGGTCACGGTGAGCACCAAGCTGCACGACATCGCTTTCACCCAACAAGAGCGCGCCGGCGTGCATTACGCCAGTGCCATTTACCCGGCCATTGACCTGGCGGGCCAGTGGCGCCAACAGGCGCGCAACGCCGCTTTTGGCGAAGGCGGCGACCAGTTGCAGCCAACCCGCCAGGCCTTTGACAAAGCCTTTGCCGAGCTGCAAACCATCGAAGCAAAGGTCGGCCAGGCGTTCAACACCGGCGCCGGTTTTGCCGTGCTGCGCAGCGCGGTGCAGGCGGCCCAGGCGGTGCAGCCCGAGCCTGGCAGCCAGGCCGATCCGGAGGTCGTCTACAACGGCATGATCGGCGTGTCGCGCACCTTGACCAACTTGCTTGAGCTGGTAACCGACGGCTCCGGCCTGTCACTGGACCCGGAACCTGCCAGCTACCACTTGATGAGTGCGGTGCTGCTGCGGGCGCCTGACGTGATTCAGTCCACCGTTGAAATTCGCGGACTGGTGCGCACGGCCCTCAAAGCCGGAAACATCACACCCCAAAACGCGGCGCGCCTGAGCGAACTGCTGGCGCTGCTGAAAGACAACACCACACAAGCCGGGATGTCGCTCGACAAAGTGCAACAGGCCACACCCGACTATGGATCACGCCTGTCCCGTAACGCCCTCGCGGCCACAGACCATTTGGTCAGCCTGGTGCGCGCAGGCGTGCCGGTGGGGGTAACCGAGGTCAAGGGCGATGTGGCCGCGTTTGTGGCGGCCGCCAACCAAACCCTGCAAAGCCAGTTCAATCAGGTTGCCGGGAACATGGCCGTGCTTGATGCCATACTGGCTGACCGCCAGGCCTCACTGCAGCGCAATTTGTGGCTGGTGCTGGGCGCAACGCTGCTGTCGCTGCTGCTTGGCAGCTACCTTTGCATGGGATTTTTCCGCGCCATGAGCACCGGTTTTGCCGCCCTGCGGCACCACCTGATCAGCATGTCCATGGGCGACCTGAAATCGACCGTCCATGTGCAAGGGCGCGACGAGGTGGCAGCCATGCTCAAGGAGCTGGCCAACATGCAGCAGGCGCTGGCCATCACGGTGCGGCAGGTGCAAGTCTCTGGTGATGCGGTGGTGAGTTCCAGCCTTGAAATTGCAAAGGACATGAAAGACCTGGCCTCCCGCACCGAAGCTGCGGCCGCGGCGCTGGAAGAGTCTTCTGCTGCACTTGAGCAAACCAACGCCACCGTGGCCATGACCGCCGAGTCGGTCAGCAAGGCCTCCGGAATTGCCACCGGCAACGCCGACATCGCCAGCCAGGGTGGCGCGGTGATGACGGAGGTGGCAGACACCATGGCCCGCATCCAGGCCTCTTCGCAAAAAATCAGCGACATCATTGGCGTGATCGACGGCATTGCATTCCAAACCAACATCCTGGCCTTGAACGCTGCGATCGAGGCGGCCCGCGCCGGTGAACAAGGCCGGGGGTTTGCCGTGGTGGCCACCGAGGTGCGGGCGCTGGCCGGACGCAGTGCGGCCGCAGCCAAAGAGATCAAGGTCTTGATCACCACCAGCACCGACGAGGTATCACGCGGCGCGGAGATCGTTCGTCAGGCCAGCGCGCACATGCACCAGATTGTGGAAAACGCCGCAGAGGTGAAGGACCTGCTGGACCAGATCGCCAACGGCGCCCACGAGCAAAGTCTGGGCATTTCGCAAATTGGCGAGGCAGTGCACCAGCTTGACCTCAACACCCAGGCCAACGCCGCCATGGCGGAAGCCACCGCTGTCTTGTCAAACGGCCTGAGCGACGCAGCCGTGCGCATGGCAGCCCAGGTGGACGAATTCAGCCTGCCGGACGCGCGGGCTGCACCCTTGGTGGAAGGCATTGACGTGAACGCCATCATCGACGGCCACCGGCAATGGAAGGTCAAGTTGCGCGACGCCATCGAGAACGGCGACAAGGTGGACGTGGCCACCTTGTCGCGTGATGACTGCTGCAGCCTGGGCAAATGGATTCATGCCGATGGGCAACGCCTGCGCGAGCGCACCAGCTTTACCGCGTTGGTCAGTAACCACACGCGTTTTCACCAGGTGGCGGGCCAGGTGGGGCAACTGATCAACGACAAACGGTATGAGCAGGCCATCGATGCACTGGCACCCAACACCCCCTTTACCACCGCAACCAGTGATGTGGTGATGGTATTGTCAGCCGCCAAAAGGCTGGGTTTTGTGTAAAAAAACCAAAAAATAAACCAGAATTCCCGGCAACTTTCAAAGTTGGCCGCCGGGCGCACCGAGCAACTGGTTTTTTTGCAGCAGGCGCATTGTGATGAAATTCAAGGCTACTTTTATGCCCGGCCAGTGCCTGAGCTTCTTTTTTATCAGGCCGCAGCCTTGGGCACCTCACGTGGCCGACCGTCGTCGTCAATGGCCACGTAAGTCAGTGAAGCTTCTGTGACCTTGGTGAACTTTCCCTGGGCAAGAAAGTGCTCGGCATAGACCTCAATCTTGACGGTGATCGAGGTGCGTCCAATACGCACCAGCTTGCCAAAAAACGACAGAATGTCCCCCACCCGCACCGGTTGCTTGAAAATGAATTCATTGACTGCCACCGTGGCCATGCGGCCATGCGCATAAGGGCTGGCGATAACGGCACCGGCCAGGTCGACCTGCGCCATAACCCAGCCACCAAAAATATCGCCGTTGGCATTGACATCGCGCGGCATCGGGATCACCTTGAGCACCAACTGCTCGTCAACTGGCAAGGAGACATGGCGCGGCACAGCGCTGGCGTGGGGGTTTGCAGACATGGGCACAATCCTTGGTTACAAAGTGTTGAGGACAGCGCTGGCTCATTTCATGTCGCTACGGTCTGTCCCGCAAATATTCAGGATTGTCCCTTATGCGAAGCCATTCATCCAGCCGTCACGGCACCACCACACCAACCAGCGCCAGCGAAGCAGCCACCGCACCCGCCCGCTCGGACTGGGCCACCCTGCAGCGCCTGTTTCCCTACCTGTGGCAATACAAATGGCGCGTGATCGCCGCGCTGACCTTCATGGTCGGCGCCAAGCTGGCCAACGTGAGTGTGCCGCTGCTGCTGAAGGAGCTGGTCGATACCATGAACCCCAAGGGGCCCATCGGGCCTGAGGCCCTGCTGGTGGTGCCGCTGGGCCTGCTGGTGGCCTACGGCCTGCTGCGCCTGTCGACCACGCTGTTTGCCGAATTACGCGAGCTGATTTTTGCCAAAGCCACCGAGGGCGCCTCGCGCTCCATCAGCCTGCAAGTGTTTCGGCATTTGCATGCGATGAGTCTGCGCTTTCACCTAGAACGCCAGACCGGCGGCATGACACGCGACATTGAGCGCGGCACCCGCGCCGTGCACTCACTCATCAGCTACTCGCTCTACAGCATCTTTCCGACGCTGATCGAGGTGGCGCTGGTGCTGAGCATTCTGGCGGTCAAGTTCGACATGTGGTTTGCCTGGATCACTGTCATTGCGCTCATTCTCTACATTGTGTTCACCATCCTGGTGACCGAGTGGCGCACCCAGTTCAGAAAACAGATGAACGAGCTCGACAGCACCGCGCACAGCCGGGCCATTGACTCGCTGCTGAACTACGAGACGGTAAAATATTTCAACAACGAAGAGTTCGAGGCGCACCGTTACGACGAGAACCTGGAGCGCTACCGCAAGGCGGCCCTGAAAAGCCAGACCACCCTGAGCCTACTCAACACAGGCCAGCAGCTCATCATTGCCGCCGGCCTGGTGGCCATGCTGTGGCGTGCCACCCAGGGCGTGGTCGACGGCCGCATGACGCTGGGCGACCTGGTGATGGTCAACGCCTTCATGATCCAGCTCTACATTCCGCTGGGCTTTCTGGGCGTGCTGTACCGCGAGATCAAGCAGGGCCTGACCGACCTGGAAAAAATGTTCACCTTGATGGAGCGCGAACGCGAAATTGCCGATGTGCCGGGGGCGCCCGCCCTGACACTGGCACCCCAAAGCGCCAGCGTGCGCTTTCAGCATGTGAACTTTGCCTATGACCCGGCACGTCCGATCCTGCACAACATCAGCTTTGACATCCCTGCGGGTAAAACAGTGGCGGTGGTCGGGCCCTCGGGCTCGGGCAAATCGACGCTGGCGCGGCTGCTGTTCAGGTTTTATGACGTGCAAAGCGGCCAGATATTGATAGCAGGGCAGGACATCAAACAGGTCACGCAGGCCAGCGTGCGGCAAGCCATTGGCATCGTGCCGCAAGACACCGTGCTGTTCAACGACACGGTCGAATACAACATTGCCTATGGCCAGCCTGGCGCCACACACGAGCAGGTGATCGAGGCCGCGCAGTCGGCGCACATCCACAGCTTCATTGCCGCCACGCCCAGGGGCTACGACACCATGGTGGGCGAGCGCGGCCTGAAATTGTCGGGCGGAGAGAAGCAGCGCGTGGCAATTGCCCGCACCTTGCTCAAAAATCCGCCCATTTTGATTTTTGACGAGGCCACCTCGGCGCTCGACTCGGCCAACGAACGCGCCATCCAGGCCGAATTACAAAGTGTGGCACAAAACAAGACCACGCTGGTGATCGCGCACCGGCTGTCCACGGTGGTCGATGCGCATGAAATCCTGGTCATGGACGCTGGCCGCATTTTGGAGCGCGGCACCCACGCGGCACTGCTGGCTGAGAATGGCCGTTATGCGCAAATGTGGGCGCTGCAACAAAACGCCGAGTAAGCCATGTAGCCCAATCCGGGCGTTGCCCATACTGACTACGCGCTCCGGTAAGCGACGTTCACGGCTGGTGGCGCCGCGTTTGGCAGGCGGCGCCTTGACCTAAACTCACAGGCCATCATTCCCTTGAAAGAAAGCCTTTATGCACTACCGCCACCTCGGCAAAAGCAACCTGAAAGTCTCGGCCCTGTGCCTGGGCACCATGATGTTTGCCGACCAGACCGCGCTGGCAGAAGCCGCCAGCATCGTCGCAGATGCCCATGCCCAGGGCGTGAACTACATCGACACGGCTGACAACTACAGCAAAGGGGGCTCGGAAACCATGGTGGGCCAGTTGCTCAAGGGGCAGCGTCATGACTGGGTGCTGGCCACCAAGATGGGCAATGCCATGTCGGGCCGGGTCAATGAAGGGCATTACTCGCGCAGTTGGATGCTGCACGAAGTAGCGGCTTCGCTGGCGCGCCTGCAAACGGATTACCTGGACATTTTGTACCTGCACCGCGACTTTGACGGCATGAACCTGGAAGAGCCTTTGCGTGCGCTCGACGCCATGCTGCGCGCCGGCCAGATTCGCGCCTGGGGTGTTTCCAACTTTCGGGGCTGGCGCATTGCCGAACTGGTGCATCTGGCCTCGCAGCTTGGCATGCCGGGGCCGGTGGTGTGCCAGCCTTATTACAACCTGCTCAACCGCATGCCCGAAGTGGAGGTATTGCCAGCCTGCGCGCATTACGGCATTGGCGTCACACCTTACAGCCCGGTGGCGCGCGGTGTGCTCACTGGCAAATACCTGCCGGGTCAAGCGCCCGCCCCCGACAGCCGCGCCGGCCGCGCCGACCCGCGCCTGGCACAGACCGAGTTCCGCGAAGAATCCCTGCTGATTGCACAGCAGCTCAAAGTACACGCGGAAAGCCGGGGCATCAGCCTGGCCCAGTTTTCCACGGCCTGGGTACTGGCCAACCCCGTGGTCAGTTCGGTCATTGCCGGGCCACGCACCCGCCAGCAATGGCAAGACTACCTGCCTGCGCTCGGCTATCAACTAACCCCGGTAGACGAAGCCCTGGTGGACCGCCTGGTCAAACCTGGCCACCCCTCCACCCCCGGCTACACCGACCCGGTCTATCCGCCCACCGGTCGGCATCAAGCAGCATAAACGTCGGCCGGGCCCACTACACTCAAGGGGCCTTTTATCTCCCGACGCTTTCCCCATGGATACTTTTGTTCTCTTCATCTTGCTGGCCATTGGCATGCATGTTCTCAAGACGCGCGAGCAAGCACAACGCATTGCCCTGCTCGGGAGCTACCTGGGGCAATTCCAGATCGAAAAGCTGATGCAGGATGTACTGGGCGGCTACCAACGCGCGCTGGGGGAGGCCGACGCAGAGCGCCAGGCCCAGGTGTGGCGCCATCTGGAAACAACTGAACAAACCCTGTCTGAGCAGTTCAACCGTTTTGTCCTTGCCTTTGCCAAAGTCGACGAAGCGCAAGCCCGGCTCAGCCGCTTGCCGCTGGCTCTGCCTTTTGTGACGCAGTATTTCCCCGCCAGCACCCTGGACCTGCGCAAATTGCTCAGTGTGCACGCCCATGGCATCAACCAGGCCGCGCAAAACAACCCGGCCCAGCCCCCCAAACACAAGGCCTTCACCCTATCGGCCGAGCTGATGCTGATGCAACACAGTTGCCACTGGTTTTGCCGTTCCAAAATGGTCGCCTCGGCACGCTTGCTGGCGCGCCACCAAACCGCTTATGCCCAGGTGCTGGACGCCGTGGCACCGTCAACCCGGCTGGCCTATGCCCAACTGATCGAAAATTGAACCGCTGACGACCCACATCAAACCGCCTGGTCTGGTGGACAATCGCGCCCCATGGAAACCAAATGGCTTGAAGATTTTGTGAGCTTGGCTGAAACCCGTAGTTTCAGCCGTTCGGCGCAGTTGCGCCACGTGACACAACCGGCTTTTTCCCGGCGCATTCAGTCACTGGAAACCTGGGCCGGCTCCGACCTGGTAGACCGCAGCAGCTACCCCACACGCCTGACACCGGCGGGCGAAACACTGCATGACCAGGCGCTGGAGGTGCTGCAGGCGCTGCAGACCACACGCGCCATGCTGCGTGGTCACGCCACGGCGGCGCAGGATGTGATTGAGTTTGCCGTGCCACACACGTTGGCGTTCACGTTTTTCCCGGCCTGGGTGTCGTCCCTGCGTGAGACCTTTGGCCCCATCAAAAGCCGGCTGATTGCGCTCAATGTGCACGATGCCGTGATGCGCCTGGTCGAAGGCAGTTGCGACCTGTTGATTGCCTACCACCACCCCTCCCAGCCCAACCAGCTTGACGTGGACCGCTATGAAATGGTGAGCCTGGGCGAAGAAGTCGTGGCCCCCTATGCCAAACCTGACGCGCACGGCAACCCCTTGTTCGAGTTGCCAGGCAAGGCAGGTCGCCCGCTGCCTTACCTGGGCTACGCACAAGGCGCCTATCTGGGCCAGATGGTGGAGCTGATCCTGAAACACTGCAGCGCGCCCATCCACTTTGACCGGGTGTACGAAACCGACATGGCCGAAGGCCTGAAAGCCATGGCGCTGGAAGGCCACGGCGTGGCCTTTTTACCCTTGAGCGCGGTACGCAAGGACCTGCGCGCGCACAAGCTGGTCAGCGCCGCGCCACCCGAACTCAAAAGCTTAAGCATCACCATGGAAGTACGCGCCTACCGCGAACGCCCCACACTCCGGGAAACCCTCAAACCTGGTCACTCTGCCGGTCGACCTGGCTTTGACGCCCATAAGCACAACGCGCAAGCCCTGTGGGACTACCTGCTAACCCACCATGGCGCCCTTTAACTTCTTCATGACAGCCAGCACCATGATCAACACCCTGACCCTGACCCGCCCCGACGACTGGCACCTGCATGTGCGTGACGGTGCCGCACTGGCCACCGTGGTACCCCACACGGCGGCCCAGTTTGGCCGCGCCGTCATCATGCCCAATTTACGCCCGCCGGTGACCACCACCGCACAAGCGCTGGCCTACAAGGCGCGTATCCAGGCGGCGGTGCCTGCCGGCCTGGCGTTCGAGCCGCTGATGACGCTGTACCTCACCGACATCCTGCCACCCGATGAAATTGCCCGCGCCCGGGACGCCGGCCTGGTGGCCACCAAGCTTTACCCGGCTGGCGCCACCACCAACAGCGACGCCGGCGTGACCGACCTGCGCAAAACCTACCCCACGCTCGAAGCCATGCAGCGCGCCGGCATGCCGCTGCTGGTGCATGGTGAAGTGACCTCACCAGAGATCGACCTGTTCGACCGCGAGGCGGTGTTCATCGACACCCAGTTGATCCCGCTGCGCCGCGATTTTCCCGAATTGAAAATTGTGTTCGAGCACATCACCACGCGCGAAGCAGTCCAGTACGTGACCGAGACCGACCGCTTTACCGCAGCCACGCTCACCGCCCACCACCTGCTGTACAACCGCAACGCCATCTTCACCGGCGGCATCCGCCCGCACTACTACTGCCTGCCGGTGCTCAAGCGCGAAAGCCATCGCCAGGCTTTGCTGGCGGCTGCCAGCAGCGGCAACCCCAAATTTTTCCTTGGCACCGACAGTGCGCCCCACCCGGTGCACCTAAAGGAACACGCCAGTGGCTGCGCTGGCTGCTACACCGCGCATGCGGCCATGGAACTGTACGCACAGGCGTTTGAGGCAGCGGGCGCACTCGACCGACTGGAGGCCTTTGCCAGCTTCAACGGGGCCGACTTTTACGGCCTGCCACGCAACACCGGCACACTCACCTTGAGGCGCGAAGCCTGGACCGTACCGGAAAGTTTTGCCTTTGGCGAGGCCGAGCTCAAGCCGCTGGGGGCTGGCGAAGCACTGGCGTGGCGCGTGGTTTAGGGGCGCATAAAGCCCCAAGCGCTTACGACTTGCCAGTCGGCGCGTGTCACCTGGTAGTGCAAGCCCACCGCGTCGCAATCCGGGTAGACCGCTGTTTTGGCCGTGCTCACATCCACGGCGCGGATCCTTGGGTCGATCTCAAAACAAATGTCAATCACTTCCTGAATCACGGTTTCCTGCAAATTGAAATGCCGGGAGCCCAAATGCGCTGACACCCGCGACCTGAGCGCGTCATAGTCCACGGTCTCGGAAATGGCGTCGTGGTAGGTACGGTAACCCGCATCGAGCAACAAACCGATGTCCATTTTGTAAGGCTGCGGCTTCTTTTTCTCGAAGTCATGAATGCCAATGGAAACTTGCAATCGCAAGCCCAGCAAACGGATCCATTTTTCCATGGCTAGACCCCAAACGCGACATCGCGACCGCGCGGCACCAGGTGCTGGCCACCGTCGACGGCCAGGGTTTGCCCGGTGATGGCATCAGACGTGTCGAGAAACACCACGCTGGCGGCAATGTCTTCGGGGGTGCTTGAGCGCCCCAGCGCCGCCATGCCGTGGGCCTTGTCAAAGTCCGTAGCGCTCATGTCGCCGCTGACCAGCGTGACCCCCGGCGCGATGGCGTTCACGCGCAACGCGGGCGCGCAGCATTGCGCCAAATAACGAATGGAAGCGTGGCTGGCCAGCTTGGCCAGGGTGTAGCTCATGTAATCGGTGTTCAGGTTGAAAATCTTCTGGTCGAGCAGCGTGACCACATGCGCCTGCGCTGCCGCATCCTGCGTCTGCCGGTGCAGCGCCAAGGTCAACTCCACCGGGGCCAGGTAATTGCTTTGCAGGTGGGCGGCGAATCGCTCTGGCGTGAAGCTGCTGGCATCGTCATAGTCAAACAGCGAGGCGCTGTTGACCAGCAGGTCAATCCGCCCCACGGTGGCCGTCACCTGCTGGATCAGGCCGGCGCGAAAATGGGCATCGGACAAATCACCACACACGGTCTCGGCAAACGCCGCGCCGGCGCTCAGGCAATCGGTACGCGTTTGCTCTGCGTCCTGCCGGCTGGTCCAGTAATGAATGACCAGCCCGTAGCCCCGGGCGGCCAGTTGCAGACAAATGGCGCGACCAATGCGCTTGGCGCCACCGGTCACCAGTGCGATGCGTGTCACGCCCTTGCCTTTGTGTTCTGTGCTGTCACTATTTACCCCATCTGCGTTGTCGACCGTGTCCGTGCTCCGCACCCAAACCTGGCGCGAACGATCGCCGATTTTAGAGTTAGACGCGGCCGGCCACGGGGATACAAGCCCCGGTCACGGCAGAGGCCTGGTCGGACAGCAGAAACGCAATCACCGCCGCCAGCTCCGCGGGGCGCACCCATTGGCTGACATCCGCAGCAGGCATGTCGGCGCGATTGGCCGGGGTATCGATGATGCTTGGCAGGACAGCATTCACGCGCAGCCCGCAGTCCTTGAATTCCTCGGCCATGGCTTCTGTCAGACGCGCCACACCGGCCTTGGAAGCGGCATAGGCGGCCATGCCGGTGGCGGCCTTTTGTGCCGCCAGGGCACCCACATTCACAATGCCACTGGCAGGGTGGCGCAGCAAATGGGGCAACGCCTGTTCCGAGGCCACCACCGCTGTTTTGAGGTTCATGGCATACAAGCGGTCCCAGGTCGACAGTTGCCCGCCTTCGACTTTTTCCCAGGCAAAGCCACCTGCCACATTGACCAGGCCATCCAGCCCACCCATGGCCAGAGCGGCCTGGTTGAAGGCGGCGGCGGTTGACGCAGCATCGGTCAGATCAACCTGGCCCAGCACCGCCCGCACGTCGGGCACGACGGCGGTGGGCGCACGGTCCACCAGCACCACCTGCGCCCCAAGGGCCGCCAGAAAGGCCCCCACCTCGCGCCCCAGCGCACCCAGGCCGCCGGTGACAACAATCTTGTGTTGGTCGAGCATTTTTGCAGTCATGTTTGCGTTCTCCTGTTGGAAGTGGGGCCAGGCACAGCGGGGAGGCAGGTTTCGTCTGGAATTCTCAAGAGAAACGTCTTCCTTATGTGGGGTTGAGAAGTATTTTTGACGCAAAAAAACCCGTATTAAACGGGTCTCTGGCGGAAGCGGTGAGATTCGAACTCACGAACCCTTGCGGGTTGCCGGTTTTCAAGACCGGTGCAATCGACCACTCTGCCACGCTTCCAGGGGCTGGATTCTAACCCGGCAATTCAGGCCACGTTGCTCTCGCGGCGCAACAAAGCCAGGGCATCCTGTAATTTGGTATCACGGTCACTGAGCAGGGTGGTTTGGGCCTCGTGCACAAATTCCTGCCAGAGCCCGATGAAGTCGTCCTGGTGTTGCTCTGGCGCATGGGCCTGCAGGTACTGGGTGGCCAGTTCTGGCTGCCAGCCGTGTTTGCGGATTTTACGCACCAGCGTGGCGGCGGTTTTGTCGGTCAGCAGGGTTTTGGGCGCGCTGCCCGCAGCCACACACAGGCACAGTGTCAGCACGGTGCCGTCGTCACTGTGGCCCTGGGTGAGTTTGTCCCAGGCTGAGGATCTATTGCGGTCATGTTGGCCGACTTCGCTCAGGGCGTCTTCAAGCCAGAAATAGCGGCCCATGAAGGCGGGGGTCTGGTCAAACAACTTGCGCGCCGGTAAACGTGCGTCCAGCAAACGGGGCCAGTCCGCCAGCACCGACTGGCGTACGGATTCCACCACCGTGCGGTAAGCCTCGGGCAGGTTTTTGGGCAGGGTCAACTGCGTCGCCTCAATCTGCTGTTTACGCAAGCCGACAATCATTTTCTCGAACGTGACCCAGTCGGGCAGCTCTTTGCGCCGCGTCAGGTTCAGCAGCAAGGCGGTGCGGATCACGGCCTCGGCATCGGGTTCGGCGTCTTGCAGGTCATCCGCCGACAGGCCCAACTGGTCGGCAAACCAAAGCGCGGCCTCGACCACCTGCACGGCGCGCTGGCGTGCCAGAAACTCGGCCTGGTAGTCGGCAAAACTGGCCAGCGACCAGCGCGCCAGTTGCGGGATGTGGCGGTCGCTGAAACCGCCGCGCTCGTTCATGCCGAAATGCGTGTTTTGCGGCATCACGATCAGCGCCTTGAGCAGGTCGGAGCCGGCTTTGGAACGCGACAGCAGGGAGTGATCGCGCAGCAGCCCGGCCGCCACGCGCAGGTCGCCTCGGCTTGCGTCCTGCAGGTGCAGACTGATCAGATTCACCAGCCGGTCACGTGCCTTTTCAAGCTCGGGACGCAAATACTCGCTGCCAAAATAGCGTGCAATCTGCACCATGCCCTTGTGCGCTTCCTCAGCCATCGCAGCCAGCCTGGCCGGGTCGATGAGGCCGTGCTGCACACCATGGATCAGGGTCTTTTCAAAAAAGGGGCGCGCGTCAAACAGCGACACGCCTTGGGTGGATTCCGGCTGGGGCAGTGTCATGTCAAATCGCGGATTCTTCGTCGGGGTCGATGGCCGCGGGCGTGGCTTTGCCGCGGTCGGTGTCGCTGGTTTCAAACTTGCCGTCGTCCTCGGCCATATCTTCTTCGTCCAGACCCAGCTCGAAGGCGCGTGCCTTGGCGCGCAACACCAGGAGCATTTCAATGAACAGGTCGGGATTTTCGTAACGCAGCAGCCAGGCCAGTTGCATCCAGTCGGAATCGGCCACTTCGTCCTGGTCGAGCCGGGCACTGGCGTAGGCGTTGGCGCGCAGTTCGTCTTCTGGCAGCATGTCGCCGTCGTCTTCGACGGTGTCAAAGGTGCCGGTGCGGGCAAAGGCCTCTATGCGGCTCCACTTTTCTTCAAAATAGTCGGCCAGCGCTTCGCTGCCGCCTTCGAGGTCGCCAATGGCGTTGATGAAGGCCAGCGGGTCGGCGCCGTCCCGGAAAATGATCGAGTTCATCATGCCGCGCAAATGGCTGCGGGTCAGGTCGCGGTATTGTTTTTCAATGACCACCGCGCGGGCAAACTGCTCGGGCGTGAGCATCAGGTTGATGATGGAAGCACGCGAGTTGTCGTACTCGCGAATCACCGCCAGCACATCCTTGGGCGGCAGCTGCGCCAGCACCTCCATCAACGCGCCATCACCTTCGCGGTCGGCCAATTCAACCAGGGCCGACTCTGCGCCCACAATGTCACCTGCGGCAATCAGGGACTGCGTTTTTTCGATCAAAGCCAAATGCTGCATGTAGGGTTCCTGTGGAGTCGATGAAGTCTTGTGGGTGCGGGCGCTTCAGTCCTTGCGGTCAAAGCCGTGCTCTTCCAGCCAATCGGCGCTGGATTCTTCGTGGTCATGGTGTTGTTCGCCGTCTTTGTCGAAGTCGTCGGCGTGGTCCTGCCGACGCACGGCGCCATGCGTTGCGCCTGCATCATTGTCATGGTTTTCCTGCGCAGCAGCCTCAAGGTGATGCGGCGACGGCCGGTGGTACAGGTACTCCAGCGCCGCCGCCACCACCATGAACCAGTCGCCTTGGGGCTCCAGCAACAGGCTGTCGGCCAGTTCCTGCGCCCAGGGGGTCAGTTGCACGGCGTCACCCAGACTGCTCCAGTCCGGAAACTCGTCAGACTCCAGGGTGAGCACCTGCTCCATCACAGTCGGCAACTCAAAGTGAAAGCCGTCGTGAAACACCACGGCCACCATCTCGGGGCTCAGTTCCATCATCTGCTTCAAAAAGCTGATCTGGCCACGCTTTTCCAGCAGGCGCTTGCGCAGCACATTGCGCCCCTCCGAGTCAAACGCGAGGTCGTCAATCTCGGCTTGGTAAGACGTGCGCAGCGCGCGAAAAAAAGCAGACATACTCATGGCGTTCTCGAATGTGGGGTTGGTTTCAAATGATGCGACTGAAGTAATCTTGCCAAATCGCACGGGCGGTATCGATCGGGCTGTCGAGCAGGTTGCGCTGGCGATTGTCATCATAAGCTTTGCGCTTGTCGGGGTCCGACAACACCTCGTAGGCCACCTGGACCAGCCTAAAGCGTGCGGCGGCATCGGCGGCGCTGCTGCGGTCCGGGTGGTGGCGGGCTGCCTGCTGGCGAAAGGCCTTTTTGATGTCGGCCAGCGTGGCTGACGGGCTCAGGCCCAGGGCGGAGTAATGGTCTTGCATCTGGCAGTTCGGGGAATGGGGCCTCAATGGCCGGCAAAATCAACCAGGGTGAACAAGGTCAACCCACCCGCGCGCAGCTTGTCAGATCCACCAAGCTCGGGCAAATCCACAATGACAGCGCCTTCCATGACTGCAGCACCCAGTTTTTCCAGCAGCTTTTTGCCGGCCATCATGGTGCCTCCGGTGGCAATCAGGTCATCAATCAAGAGCACGCGCTGGCCCGGTTTGACGGCGTCGGTATGCAGCTCAACTGTGGCGCTGCCATACTCCAGCTCATAGGTTTCTGCCACCGTGGTAAAAGGAAGTTTGCCTTTCTTGCGGATCGGCACAAAGCCCACACCCAGTTCGTAGGCCACTACCGCGCCCAAAATAAAGCCCCGCGCATCGAGCCCAGCCACCACATCCGGTCGGCGCTCGGGGTCCATGTAGCGGTGCACAAAGGCATCGATCAGCACCCGAAATACCTTGGCGTCCTGCAGCAGCGGCGTGATGTCGCGAAACTGCACACCCGGCGCAGGCCAGTCCGGCACGGTACGAATGTGCTCACGCAGGTATTGGTTCACACTGATGTTTGGCATAAAGGGTCCGGATCAATCAAAGTACCTTATTGTGCCCCGCGCCAAGGGCACGCCAGGCGTCAAAAACTGCCCTTGAGCAGCGTGCGCTCGGCTTGCTCCAGCGTGTCGGCCTTGCCCGAGAGCAGTAGCGAGTCGCCTGCCATCAACACCAGATCGTCCGTCAATTTGGTGACTTGCCCGGTTTTTCGACGCAAGCTGACCAGCTGTACCCCCATGGCGTCCCATTCCACATCACCCACGTTGCGGCCCAACGATCTGGCCGTCAGCGGCAACAACACCGAACTCAAACGCTCCTGCTGCAATTCGTCGATCGAACCGTCATCAGCACCGCGAAAAAAACCGCGCAACAGTTTGTATCGCGCCTCGCGCTGCTCCTGCACCAGGCGCAGCACCCGGCGCATGGGCACACCCACCAGCGCCAGCGCGTGGCCGGCCAGCATCAACGAGCCCTCAATGGCTTCCGGCACCACCTCGGTGGCACCCGCGTGTTGCAGCGCTTCCAGGTCATGGTCGTCCTGCGTGCGCACCACCACCGGTACCTGGGGCGCGTGTTCCTTGATGTGGGCCAGCACCTTCATGGCACTGGGGGTCTCCAGATAAGTGACCACCACGGCGCTGGCGCGCGCCAAACCGGCCGCCATCAGCGCCTGCAGGCGGGCGGCATCGCCAAACACCACTGAATCACCAGCGGCTGCGGCCTGGCGCACCCGGTCAGGGTCGAGGTCGAGCGCAATGTAGGGAATGGATTCCTTGTCGAGCATGCGCGCCAGATTCTGACCGCAGCGGCCATAGCCACAAATGATCACGTGTTTGTTAGCCTTGATCGACTTGCGCGCAATACTGGTCATCTGCACCGACTCCATTAGCCACTCATTGCTGACAAGCTTCATCACAATCTGGTTGCTGCGCATCACAATAAACGGGGTAGCAAGCATCGACAGCACCATCGCCGCCAGAATGGGGTTGAGCAGTTCGGGCGGCACCAAATCGCTCCCTTGCGCCAGCGTCAGCAGCACAAAACCGAACTCACCGGCTTGCGCCAGATACAAACCGGTACGCAGGGCAACACCCATGGACGAGCCCAGAACACGCGCCAAAAAGGTCACCACCACCGCCTTGTAGAGCACGGGCACCGTGACCAGCAACAACACCAGCGGCCATCGCTCCAGCACCAGACGCCAGTCCAGCATCATGCCAATACTAATGAAAAACAGCCCCAACAGCACATCATGAAACGGCCGGATGTCGGTTTCCACCTGGTGTTTGTACTGGGTCTCGGAAATCAACATCCCCGCAATAAACGCGCCCAGCGCCAGGCTCAAGCCCGCCAGCTCGGTCAACCAGGCCAAGCCCAATGTGACCAACAACAGGTTCAGCACAAACAGTTCTTCGCTCTTGCGCCGTGCCACCAGGGTCAGCCACCAACGCATGATGAGCGGCCCGCCCACCAGCAGCACGGTAATCAGTGCAGTGGCTTTGAACAGCGCCCAGACCAAGGTTTCCACCATCTGCTCGGGCGATGCACTCAGGGCCGGAATCAACACCAGCAACGGCACCACCGCCAAGTCCTGGAACAGCAGCACACCCATGACACGCTTGCCGTGCTCGGTCTCCATTTCCAGCCGCTCGCTCATGAGCTTAACCACAATCGCGGTGCTGCTCATGGCCATGGCACTGGACAAGGCCAGCGCCGTGCGCCAGTCCATACCCCAATACTTCGGTGCGAGCTCGGCAAACGCCATGCTGGCCGCCGTGGTCACCAGCATGGTCAGCGCCACCTGGAACAAGCCCAGCCCAAAGACATGGTTGCGCATGGAGCGCAACTTGGGCAGGTTGAATTCCAGCCCGATCACAAACATCAAAAACACCACACCAAATTCACCCAGATGGCGCACTCCGTCGGCGTTTTTGGCCAGTGCCAGCGCGTTCGGACCAATCACCACACCCACCGCCAGATAGCCCAACATGGGCGGCAGTTTGAGCGAGCGACAGGCCACCACGCCAAGCACGGCCGCCAGCAAATACAACAGGGTTAAATCAAGTGGGTTCACCCCCCGATACTACCAAGCACACGAACCACTTCAGAGGTCGGCCCGATAGAATGCTGCCATGACAATTCTGCCCGCCGTCGCACCCCTATTTGATACCAACCGGGCCATGGCACTGGCGCGCGAAACACTTGACATCGAAGCCGCCGCCCTGCTTGGCCTCAAGCAACACCTTGGCGCCGACTTTTTGCAGGTGCTGCACCTGATGCTGGCGGTGCAAGGCCGCGTCGTGGTGATGGGCATGGGTAAAAGTGGCCACATTGGGCGCAAGATCGCTGCCACGCTGGCCTCCACCGGCACCCCTGCTATGTTTGTGCACCCCGGCGAAGCCAGTCACGGCGACCTGGGCATGATCAAGCCGCTGGACGTGGTGCTGGCTATCTCCAACAGTGGTGAATCCGAGGAGCTCACCGCCATTTTGCCCATGATCAAACGCCTGGGCGCACCGCTGGTGGCCATGACAGGCCATGGCGAGTCCACCCTGGCACGCCATGCCGACTATTTTTTAAACAGCGGCGTCGCCAAAGAAGCCTGCCCGCTCAACCTGGCCCCCACGGCCAGCACCACCGCACAGCTGGCGCTGGGTGATGCGCTGGCAGTGGCCCTGCTTGATGCGCGCGGCTTCAAGGCCGAAGACTTTGCCCGCTCGCACCCGGGCGGTGCGCTGGGGCGCAAGTTGCTCACCCTGGTCAGCGATGTCATGCGCAGCGGCGACCAGGTGCCCAGCGTCGGACTGCAAGCCAGCTTTAGCGAACTGATGCGCGAAATGAGCGACAAAGGCCTGGGCGCCGCCGCCGTGGTTGATACCACAGGCCGGGTGCAAGGCATCTTTACCGATGGCGATTTGCGTCGCTTGATTGAAAAAGGCATTGATTTGCGCAGTTGCACCGCAGAGCAGGTGATGCACCCGCAGCCCGCCACCATCAGCCGCGAGGCGCTGGCGGTGGATGCCGTCGAGCTGATGGAGCAACGCCGCATTACCAGCGTGCTGGTGCAGGGTGCCGATGGCAAACTGTGCGGCGCACTCAACAGCAACGACCTGATGCGGGCCAAGGTGATCTGATGCCCCCCGCGCTCAATTTCCCGCCCGAACTGCTGCTCAAGGCGCAGGGCATACGCGTGGTTTTTTTTGATGTTGATGGTGTCCTGACCGACGGCGGGCTGTATTTTTCGGAACACGGCGAAACACTCAAACGCTTCAACACACTCGACGGCCATGGCCTCAAGCTGCTGCAGCGCGTCGGCATCACGCCGGCCGTGATCACCGGGCGCGACTCCAAGGCACTGCGCTTGCGGCTGGCGGCTCTGGGCATCGAGCACACCCACTTTGGCACCGAAGACAAGCGCCCGGCAGCCGAAATCACCCTGAGGGCCCTGGGACTGGAATGGCAACAGGCTGCAGCCATGGGAGATGACTGGCCCGATCTGCCGGTACTGACCCGCTGCGCATTCGCCTGCGCCCCGGCCAATGCCCAGGCCGAGGTGCTGGCCCGCGCCCACTACGTCACCCAGCGTGCGGGTGGTGATGGCGCGGTGCGTGAACTGTGCGACCTGCTGCTGGTGGCAAGCGGCCGTTATGTTGATTTGTTACAGGAAGCCATGCCATGAACAAGCTGCGCGACTGGATGGATCAAATCACGCTGTACTTACCAGTGTTGCTGATGGGTCTGCTGGCCCTGGCAACCTATTGGCTGGTGCGCAGCACCCCCACGCTGCCACAACGCTCACCCGCAGCCAGCGTACAACACCTGCCTGATTACTTCATGCACCAGTTTTCGGTCAAAACCTTTGATGCCCGCGGCATGCTCAAAAGTGAAGTCATGGGGCGTGATGCACGTCATTTTCCAGACACTGACACGCTTGAAATTGACCAGGTTCACATCCGCTCATTTAACGAAGATGGGCAACTGACCACGGCCACAGCGCGCCGGGCCCTCGCCAACAGCAATGCCTCCGAGGTTCAACTCATTGGGCAAGCGCTGGTCGAGCGCAAGGCCACCCGTGACAAAAGTGGCAAAGAGCAAGCCACGCTGACCTTCAGAGGTGAGTTTCTGCATGCCTTTATGGACACCGAGCGCGTCAAATCGCACCAGCCGGTCGAGCTCACCCGCGGCTCGGACCGTTTTACCGCCAACAGCATGGACTACGACAACCGCGAACGCGTCATGGTGCTCACCGGGCGGGTACGGGGTCAGTTGGTACCCAGCAAGACACCTTGAAAGCGCCCTGCACATGGCACCTCTGGTCCTGATCACCGGCGCCTCCAGCGGCATTGGCCAGGCCATGGCCATGTCTTACAGCCGCCTGGGATATCGACTCGCCCTGGTGGCGCGGCGCAGCCAGATCATACAAAGCTGGCTGGACGATCACGCCATCAGCCCCGACAACTATGCCATTTACAGTGCCGACGTCGCAGATGACCAGCAGATGACCAGCATGGCTCAGGCGTGTATGACGCAACAAGGGTTGCCCGATGTGGTGATTGCCAACGCAGGCATCAGCATGGGCGTAGATACCTCGGTACCTGACGACCTGGCTGTCATGGCGCGCATTTTGATGACCAATGTGATGGGAGTGGCCGCCACTTTTGGCCCTTTTATTGCGCCTATGGTGGCACGCGGCTCCGGCACGCTGGTCGGCATTGGCAGTGTGGCGGGCATTCGCGGCCTGCCCGGCCATGGCGGCTACTGTGCCAGCAAAGCGGCAGTAATCAGTTATTGTGAAAGCCTGCGCGGCGAGCTGCGACCCAGCGGCGTCAAGGTGGTCACACTGTGCCCCGGTTACATTGCCACACCGCTGACGCAAAACAACCAGTACGCCATGCCATTTTTGATGCAAGCTGACGTCTTTGCCAACCAAGCCGTGCAGGCCATCGGGGCGGGCATCAGTTACCGCGTGATTCCATGGCAAATGGGTGTGGTCGCCAAGTTGCTGCGTATCCTGCCCAACCCCCTGTTTGACCGCCTGTTTGCCGGCCGACCACGCAAACCACGCGCGATGGTTTCATAGCCGCGGCGTTTGGGTTTTTGTAGGGTCGACTTCAGTCGACCTGGCGGGTGCAAGTCCACCCTATAGAGGGCAATAATGACCGGCAACAAAAAAGGCCCCGAAGGACCTTTTTTTGTGCTCACCAGAGGTGAGTCTGGCGAAATTTGTATCAGCTTAGTAGCTGCTACGGCCACCGCCGTAACCGCCGCCACCGCCGCCGCCTGAACGGCCACCGCCGCCGCCGCCAGCGCCGCCGCCGTAGCCGCCGCCACCTGAACGGCCACCACCAGCACCACCGCCGTAACCGCCGCCACCACCACCACCACCACCGAAGCCGCCGCCACCTGAACGGGGAGGACGAGGCTCCATCGGACGGGCTTCATTGACCACGAGGCCACGGCCACCGAATTGTTGGCCATTCATGGCTTCAATAGCAGTTTGTGCTTGCGCATCATCAGCCATTTCAACAAAGCCAAAGCCTTTGGAGCGACCGGTGTCACGTTCCATCATGACTTTGGCGCTGGTGACGGTACCGTGGGCTGCAAAAGCTTGTTGCAGATCATCATCACGGAAAGAATAAGGCAGATTGCCGACGTAAAGTTTGTTGCCCATGAAAGGACTCCTCAAAATAACTCAAAACGCGATGGAGTCCATAACCGCAATCAACAAACCAGTAAAGACTTAAGAAGCAGACGCGAGACTGACATTCACCGCAAACCATATATTGCTTATAAAAACAATACGGGCTGCATGATACGACAAGTTTGTATTTTTCATACATTTATTTTCAGACAAGCCCCAAATACCCTGGTTTACTCCGGAAAATGACAAGTTGTGCGCCCTTCTTGGCACCGTTATCCGGATCATTTACCCATGAGCCTGTTGTTTTCTCCCTTGACCCTGCCTTCGCCGCGCGGCGGCTTGACGCTGCCCAACCGCCTGGTGGTGGCGCCCATGTGTCAATACTCGGCGCACAACGGTTGCGCCACCGACTGGCACCTGATGCATTGGGGCAACCTGCTCAACAGCGGTGCGGCCCTGGTTACCCTGGAAGCCACGGCCGTACTGCCCGAAGGCCGCATCACACCCAACTGCCTGGGCCTGTGGGACGACCGCACCGAGGCGGCACTCACCGAGCACCTGCAGCGTGCCCGCGCGCTGGCGCCACACACGGCCGTGTGTATCCAGCTTTCCCATGCCGGACGCAAGGCCTCTAGCGCGGTGCCGTGGCAGGGTGGGCAACTGCTGGCACCGGCACAGGGCGGCTGGGAAACATTTGGCCCGTCGGCCTTGCCGCACTTACCCACCGAGACCGCGCCCACAGCCATTTCTGCCACCGGACTCCTTGAGGTTCGTGACGCCTTTGTGGCCGCCGCACGCCGCGCCGCGCACATGGGCATTGAGGCCGTGGAGCTGCACTGTGCCCACGGCTATCTGCTGCACCAGTTTTTGTCGCCGTTGGCAAACCAGCGCAGCGACGCCTATGGTGGTTCTTTTGACAACCGCATCCGTTTTCCACTGGAAGTGTTTACCGCCGTGCGCCAGGCATTTGATGGTGTGCTGGGCTTGCGACTGTCGACCACCGACTGGGTTGAAGGCGGCTGGGATCTGCCACAAAGCCTTGAGTTTTCACAACGCCTGCAGGCCGCTGGCTGTGACTTTATTCACGCCTCTTCCGGCGGTGTGTCGCCACTGCAAAAAATTGCACTGGGGGCGGGTTACCAGGTGCCGTTTGCCCAAGCCATCCGCGCCGCCACCGGCATGGTCACCACGTCGGTTGGCCTGATCACTGAAGCGCAGCAAGCCGAAGCGATTTTGCAGGCAGGCGACGCTGACCTGATTGCGCTGGCGCGCGCCTTTCTATACCAACCACGCTGGGGCTGGCAAGCCGCTGCCGCCCTGGGTGGCACGGTGCAAGCCAGCCCGCAGTACTGGCGCTGCCTGCCGCGCGAAGCCCAGGCCGCTTTCGGCAAGGTGGCGGTGGCGCAACGTTAGGGCCGGGCCAGCCAGGCCTCGATCTGCACCGCCAGCTGGTCGCTGGCCACCGTCAAGGCGCGCACAGCGCCTGGCGCATCGGGCGTAGGTGCTGGCTGTTGCACCACAAAACTTCGCTGCGCCAGCAGGATTTCACCACCGGCGTTGCGCTGCGACAGTGTGACGCGCAGGCGCACCAAACCATGGCTGGCCGCCGGCGTGTCAAATACCTGGCTGAACTCTTCCAGCACCAGTCGCAAATTGAACTGCCCGACCCCTTCACCTGGCGCCACCACAACACGCTGCAGGCCCAACTGCTGGCGCAGACGCTGGCTGATCAATTGCGCGGGTGGCATGCTCCAGCGCGCCTGCGCATAGGGCTTGAGCTGCTGCGCGTCAGCATAGGCCAGTCGGTACAGCACCGCATTGCCGTCCAGTGCCGAACTGACCTGAGGTTCAAACAGTACCAGGGTGGCCAGGCTGGCGGGCCCTGCTAGCGCAGCCTGGAGCGGTGCAGGACCAAAGTCGTAAACCCTGATCGCCCCTTCTGACCGGGAGGTGCTGCAACCGACCAGCGCCATCATCAACACGAGCACCAGACTGATGGACTTGACCGAGTGAGTTTGCGGGGCAACTTTTTTCATGGGTTTTTGATACCAATCAAGGAGCATGGATTGCGGGGCTTTGCTCGCGAACATTGAACCCTTGTAGGGCGGACTTGCACCCGCCATGGTCGACTGAAGACGACCCCACAGGAGCCCGCTGAATCGGCAGCAACAGGTTCATGGTACAGAAAACCCGGGTTCACCGGGGCCGGGCACGGGGGCAGGAGCGCCCAAGAGCAGAGCTTGCGGGGCGTCACGCAGGGTTTGCACCAGCTCGCCAAGCTGGCGGGTGCTGCGCGCCACATCCTGGGCCACAAGGTTCAGACGCGGCAAAGTGACACTTTGCAGGATGTGATTGGTAGCCACCCACACCTCTGAGCCTTGCCCAAGCTGGTCGAGCGCGCCACCGGGCGCCGCCATGCGCTCGGTCAACTGCTGAAAAGCGCGCGCTGACGTGCGGGCGGCATCAGCACTGTCCCCCAGCCGCAACGAGGTCGCTTTCAGCGAAGCCAGGCTGTTGCGCACACCCTGCGCCGCTTCGGGCAACAGGGTACGGGTTTGCGCTGCCAACTGTTGAATTTCAAGGGCTGCCTTGCCAAAATTGTCCACGGTGGTGATCAAGGTTTGCTGATTTTGGATTGAGAGCAACTGATTCAGACGCAGGCTGGCCTCGTCAAGCTGCCCCAACACCCGCTCGCCCCGGTCAGTCAGCTTGCTCACCAAACCGGGTTTGAGGGGAATGCGGCTGTTGTCACTGAGTTGCGCCAGGGGAGTCGTTGCCCCATTGCGGGGTTCGCTGTCATCCAGTTGGATAAATGCCAGCCCGGTGACGCCCTGGTAACCAAGCGTGGCAAAGGTGCTGGCGCTGATCGGAGCCAGGTCATCAACTGCGATGCGCACCAACACATGGCCCCGGGTCTGGGGGTCCAGACTGATACTGGTCACCTTGCCCACCGGCACACCCTGGTAGCGCACACTGGCTTGTGGTTGCAAGCCACTCAGGTTGACCGGCCCGCTAAGTTCATAGTTGCGCAGTTGGCGCGTGTCGCGTGTCAACCAGACCGCCAAAGCGATCAACAAGGCGGTGACAAACACAACAAACAGACCGGCGGCCAGCGCATGAGATTTGTTTTCCATGGGGTGTATTTAAACCCAAATCCTTCCTAGTAGATCGTTCCATCAATACAGTTACTAAATAGATGATAATTACCATGTT